>NZ_VAUW01000031.1 GCF_005771495.1 Maribacter sp. ACAM166 | reverse complement strand
GATACTTGTGCCCAGATTTCTCACATCCTTTTGTGTGACCACATTTCATACATTTAAAACCATCGTGCCATTTTATTTTCGCTAAATATGCCTTACAGGCATCATCATTTGGCAATTCTTTTACAAAACTCAATATATTCTGTCCTTCAAATACTTCCATAAACGTTGTTTCTATTGACAACAAGATACAGAACTTAAATGACTAACTCAATAATTATATTTAAACTACTGGCCATTTAAAACACCGATAACTTCTTGATTAATCTTTTTTACTTCTTTTACATTCATCTTATCGACCTTTCGGTCATAGGTCATAAAACCATTCACCTCTCCTTCAACATCTGTCGTCTGCGTGTAGACTGCCCCAGAAAATCCTGCTTTTACTAGTTTTTTCAACTCTCTAGCATACTTTATATATTCAGCTGTAGTTTCTTTTGAATTTTTAAATTTTACGTATCCCCAGTTATTATCTGGCTTCCATAAATGATTCTTTAAAGCAAGTCCAATTCCACCATATTCACCTAAGACATTCACTCTTTGAGCATCATAAAGGTACATTTCTGGCCCTGGATAATTGTGTAAATCGACAATATCACCCGTGCGATAAAAATTACCTCCACTCGCAGAATTAACTAACCTACTTTTATCATATGCCTTTGTCCATTCTGTAATTTCTTCCGTTTTAAATTGTCCCCATGCCTCATTGAATGGCACCCAAACAACAATACTTGGATATGAGTATAAATAATCCATTATATCCTTCCACTCTGTTCTATATATTTTTTCCGATTCTACACTTCTCTTTAATTCGGAACCATCAAAATAATTACGGTTCTGCCATTGGGGACTCCTGTCACCACTTGGCATATCTTGCCACACCAAAATTCCCATTCTATCGCAGTGGGTATACCATCTCGCCGATTCAACTTTTACATGCTTTCTAATCATATTAAAACCTAGCTCCTTAGTTTTTTCAATATCATATTTCAAGGCTTCATCACTTGGCGCAGTATAAAGACCATCTGGCCACCAACCTTGATCAAGTGGCCCAAATTGAAAATAATCCTCGTTGTTAAGTTGCATCCTTACGATACCAAAAACATCCTTTTTCATACTGATCTTTCTCATACCAATATAACTTTTCACCTCATCGACAACCAGACCATTACTTAAAACCTCTATTTTTAAATCATATAAAAATGGTGTTTCTGGCGACCAGAGTTTCGCGTTCTCTACAGATAACACAATTTCTTCACCAACCACTGCTTTTGCAATAGCCACATTGATATCACCATCGAAGACAGTAACTTCTACTATATCACCATACTCTGCTCCTTTGACAACAGGCAAAACTTTTATTAGTTCATTATCTATATCTGGTACGGCCTTTAGATGTTCAATATGTTTTTTTGCAACAGGCTCTATCCACACGGTTTGCCATATTCCTGTTACAGGAGTATACCATATTGCTTCTGGTTTGTTTACCTGTTTGCCTCTAGGTTGCGGACCGTCATTAGTGGGATCCCAAACCTTTATGGTAAGTTGTTGCTCCCCATCAATTAGAAAAGGGGTTATATCAAAAGAAAAAGGAGTATATCCCCCTAAATGAGAACCTACTTTTACACCATTAACCCAAACAATTGTTTCCCAATCCACAGCACCAAAATGTAGTATAATAGCTTGATCTTTCCAACTAGAAGATACTTCGAAAGACGTGTTGTACCAAAGTTCATTATCCGTTCCAACCTCTTTCATAACTCCAGATAAACTTGACTCTACTGCGAACGGAACTAGTATTTTACCTTGGTAATTGGTCGGTGTAGTACTACCTTTTTTCTGAATAGCATAATCCCAAAGACCATTTAAGTTTTTCCATTCATCACGTTCCATAATAGGTCTAGGGTATTCCGCAAGAACATTATCGGGAGTGATTTTTTCTGCCCATACTGTTTTGATTTTATCACCTGCAGGCCTCCATTGACCCAATACCGGTTGAGAAATAGAAATAAGCAAAAGGAATAAAATTGCAAAAATCTTGATTTTTGTTGTTATCGAAAATAAATAATTCATTTTTTGTTGTTTTATTACTTTTACAAAGTAAAATTATCAACCCAACATCAACCTACTCTTTAGTTTCATTGTTTCATATATATTGGTCAATCGTAATTTTTATTTACACTGTTCGCAATATTGAACTAAATAGTGTTATCTATGAGACATATTATCGTGAACTATTCACTAAATTTTAACGATATTCGAACGTCTTGAAAAAATTTAAATTAAGCTTACTTCTTTTGGTTTTCCATTTTAGCCTACTATGTGGGCAAGAAATATATTTTCAACATTACATGGTGGGAAATGGATTATCACATAATACCATTCTAAGTTCCATGCAGGATTACAAAGGTTTTCTTTGGTTCGGCACAAAAAATGGTTTAAACCGTTTTGATGGATATAACTTTAGGTCTTTCCAAAACAATCCTGATGACCCCAAAAGCCTTAAAGGTAATTATATAGAAAGTCTTCATGAAAATGATAGCACCATATGGGTAGGTACCGATAATGGTTTATTTAAGTACAATGAAAGGTTTGAGAATTTTGATTTTATTGAAGGCACTTCAGATTCACAAATTATAGATATTGAGAACGACAAAAAAGGTAATTTATGGTTTGTCAGCGGAAGTACTTTGAACAAATACAGTCTAACCACAAAAGAAATTACGGAATATCCCTCCGACCAGTTTTTTAATGCTACAGATATTCATAGATTAAAAAATAATGACATTTGGATTGCCTCTACAAATCACATCTATCATTATGAGGAAGCATCTGATTCTTTCAAAGAATACAGCCTTGACGTTGAAGCCGACCTGAAACGGCCTTTTAGAATCAATGAGTTATTTGACCTTGATGAGCGCACTCTCCTTTTAGGTACACAAAACCATGGCGTGCTTGCCTTTGACCTGGTTGATGAAAAATTAAAAACATTGGCTCAAATAACTAAAGAATGCTATTATGTTAGAGACTTTGCCATGCGTGGAGAAGATGAGCTATGGGTGGCATCAGAATCTGGTTTACATATTTATAATCTAAAAACAAAGGATTATACAAACTTGACCAAAAATTATGATAATCCTTATGCACTATCTGACAATGCTCTATATACTCTAACAATAGATAAAGAAAATGGCGTTTGGGCCGGTTCTTACTTTGGTGGCATAAATTACAATCCAAACCAATATTCACCATTTACGAAGTTCTTTCCTATGTCCTCACAAAATTCTATCAATGGAAATGCGGTGAGAGAAATACAACCAGATAACTATGGTAATCTTTGGATAGGTACAGAAGACGCTGGTCTTAATAAATTTAATCCAAAAACAGGTCTATTTACCAACTACACATCAAAAGACAAAGATGAAAACGGTATCTTGACTTATCACAATATTCATGGTCTCTTACCCGTAGACGACAAGTTATGGGTAGGTATGTTCGACAATGGTCTAGATATTTTGGATATTAAAAAGGATAAAATAGTAAAGCATTACAATATAGGAAAAGAAGGCGCATTAAGAAGCAACTTTGTTTTTGAGCTATATAAATCCAAACAAGATGTCCTTTTTGTCGTAACCACATACGGCATACAGACCTATAATCCTTTGACAGATAAATTTATCCTGTTCAAGGCCTTTCCAGAGAATCATCACTACACATGTTTTTTTGAAGATGAACAAGGTATTCTGTGGGCAGGAACTTATTCTGATGGACTATATTTTTACAATCCTACAACAAAGAAAAAAGGTTATTTTAAGCATGACCGAGGTATTGCAACAAGTATTTCCAACAATCACATAAATGGAATTTTTCAGGATACGAGAAATAACATTTGGATTACCACAGAGAATGGATTAAATTTTTTAAATAAAGATAAAAAGGGTTTTACAAAATATACGACGAAAGATGGTTTTCCATCAAATGTATTTTATGGGATGTTAGAAGATTCTACTAAAAACATTTGGATCACTACTTCTAATGGTTTGGTAGAATTTGACCTAAAAAATGATGTAAAGAAAATTTACACCAAGGCGAATGGTTTAAAAAGTAATCAATTCAATTATAACTCCGCCTATAAGGACCCGAATGGCCGTATGTATTTTGGTACGGTAAACGGCATGATTAGTTTCAATCCAAAAGATTTTAAAAAGAATTCATATAGCCCACCAATATATATTACAAGTCTACAGATTAATAACAAAGATGTTTTTGTTGACCAAAAAGATTCTCCCATTAAAGAATCCATCTCTTCCCTAAAGAATCTGATCCTTTCCCCAGAACAGTCTTCATTTAGTTTAGAATTTACTGCTCTTAGTTACATCGCACCTGATAATACGGAGTATTGGTATCAAATGGAAGGGCTTAATAATGAATGGGTCTATTTACAAAAAGATCATAAAGTATACTTTATGGAATTGGCTGCGGGTAATTACAATTTTATTGTGAAATCTATGAACAGTAGCGGTGTGTGGGGCAAGGAAACATCCGGATTGGCCATTAAGGTACTTCCTATATTTTGGAAAAGTAATCTTGCTTATGGCTTGTATACATTGCTCTCTGGTTTTTTTATTTTTATTGGGTTTAGAACTTACGATCAAAGAATAAAAGCGAAAAACATTCAAAAAATCAAACAACTTAACAATAGAAAGGAAAAAGAAATCTATGAAGCCAAAATTGAGTTCTTTACCAATGTTTCCCATGAAATACGCACCCCATTGACCTTAATAAAAAGTCCTTTGGAAAAAGTTTTAAAAAAAGCACATGAAGTCCCAGGTATAAGGGATAATCTAGCCATTATCAAAAAAAATACTAACCGTCTTTTAGACCTTGTAAATCAACTACTTGATTTTAGAAAAATTGAGATTGAAAGAGTAGACCTTACTTATGTTGAAACAAATGTATCTGAATTAATTCATAACACCTATGAAAGATTTAGTGAGGCCATTAGGGATAAAAAGGTAGATTTTAGTTTAAAACTAGAGGGAAAAGACGTATTAGCTTTCGTAGATCCAGAGGCACTTAAGAAAATATTAAGCAATCTTTTTGGTAATGCTATTAAGTATGCCGATAAAGTCGTAATAGTATCTTTAATATCCGAAGGAACACAATTCACTCTAAATTTAAGAAATGATGGAAAACTCATTCCTACTCATTTAAAGGAACGAATATTTGAACCTTTCTTTAGGGTATCAGGCACAGAAAACCAAACAGGAACAGGTATAGGACTTGCCCTTGCTCGTTCTCTAACCGAGATGCATAACGGAAGTTTAAACTTAAATACAAGTGATGGCATAATGAACAGTTTTGTGCTTAAACTTCCCATTCATCAAGCAAAAGAATTTAGGTTGCGCCCCAAGACAGTGCAAAATTGGGCAACTGACGAAACTATAATAGATGTAACCATTTCACCTAATCAAGGTAATTGTATTCTATTAGTGGAAGATAGCGAAGAACTTTTAGACTTTGTAGCCAAAGAGCTTAATGAAGAGTACTTTGTGCTGAAAGCTTCAAATGGTGAGGCTGCTTTAAAATTGCTTAATGAAGATAATGTGCAGCTGGTAATCAGTGATGTAATGATGCCCGGTATTGATGGATTTACTTTATGTAAAAAAATAAAGACCAATTTAGAAACTAGTCATATTCCAGTAATTCTTTTAACATCTAAAAGTGCTATGTCCGCCAAAATGGAGGGCTTAGAGTCGGGTGCGGATGCTTATATTGAAAAACCTTTTTCAATTAAACATCTTAAAGTACATATTGCTAACCTAATTGAAAACCGTAAGAATATTATGGAACATTATGCAAGTTCTCCACTGGCACATATTAGGAGTATAGCGAATACTAAAACAGATGAAACCTTCATTAAAAAACTAGATGAGGTCATTTATCAAAATTTGTCAGAGAACGATCTTAATGTGGAGACCTTAGCTGAAATTATGAATATGAGTAGATCTACATTATATCGTAAAATAAAAGATATTTCCAATCTTAGTCCGAATGAACTCATTAACATCGCTAGACTCAAAAAATCAGCAGAACTACTTAAATCTGGAAAATATAGAATCTTTGAAGTGGCTGAAATAGTGGGTTACAATTCAGCAACTAGTTTCGGACGTAATTTTCAAAAACAATTTGAGATGACACCTTCGGATTATATGAACGATAAAAGTTCCTAATTTTCATTTGCTTTCAAAACTTTATTTGAAGTAACATTTTTTGTAAAAACAGAACTATGGTTTGAACTGAGCTAATCTAGTATCAATTAAATCTAATTACCAATTACTGTTATGTAATTTTATCAATTACTCAGTAAATTTATTAATAATAAGTAACCACTATTTTACAAAACAGCATCTGGAAAGGAATGTTTTAAAAAATTAAGGTTCAATTCATCTCTTGTGCTTTCCAATATTAATACTTGTTCTAATACATATTGAACTTTGTCAAATACTTCTCTTTAATTCTCTATATTTTATTTAAGGGATTAGTCATGCTAATCTCTTTAAAGTAATTGCCGATAACAAATTGACAATAGGAAAAATAAAATTTCGCAGAACCCATTATATTCAAGCATTCCGAATAAGATGTTTGAATCCAGTCGAGATTATTATTCTTTTTTTATATAAAAAGAGAAAAGATATTCTTTGGACTTACTATATTTAACTGGACTTAGAGTTAAGAGCGTGTTAGCTGTTTAAATTAACTTTGAAAAATGTCAAGAGAAAAAAGAAATTACACCGTAGAGTTCAAGGAAAAAGCTGTGGAACTTAGTTACGCACGTGGTAGCGTTGTAGAAATATGCAGGGAACTGGATATACCTACATCAGTATTGAGCCGCTGGCGCAGGGAATCGGGTGCCTATGGCAAGAACAGTTTTCCGGGCAAGGGGAACCCGAAACTTACGGACGAGCAACGTGAGATCGCCGAGTTGAAGAAAAGATTGATGGATGCCGAACTGGAACGTGATATCCTAAAAAAGGCGATAGCCATCTTCTCCTAGGACGACAGGAAAAATATAGGTTCATAAAACACCATAAATTTAAATTTCCAGTCGGGAAGATGTGCAAAATGTTCAAGTTAAGTAAAAGCAGCTATTATAATTGGTTAGGTAGGGAACCATCCAAAAGATGGTTGGAAAACCAAACGATATCCTCGGTCATTCGAGTTATTTTCATAGATAGCTTCGAGAGTTATGGGGCACCAAGGATCAAAGAGGAGCTCTCAAAAAAGGGATATCGTGTTTCCAGGCCACGGGTTGCCAGGATAATGAGGGCCAATAATCTGTTCGCCAGAAGAAAGCGCAGGTTCAGCATTACAACGGACAGCAGGCACAACTATCCGTTGGCCCGCAATATTCTGGACCGAAACTTTACGGTCTCTAGAAAGAACCAGGTTTGGGTGTCCGATATTACCTATATAGAGACTAAACAGGGATGGATGTATCTGACCGTTATCATCGATCTGTTCCATAGAAAGGTCGTAGGGTGGTCGATGGGCGAAACCTTAAATACAAGTGACACTATAATCCCTGCTTGGAATATGGCCGTTAAGTCCAATAATATAACAAAAGAACTCATATTTCATTCCGATAGGGGATCTCAATATGCCGGTCACAGATTTACCAATATCCTAAAAAGTTATGATGGAACGGTAAAGCAAAGTATGAGCAGAAAAGGAAATTGTTGGGACAATGCGGTGGCAGAATCATTTTTTAAGAGCTTAAAGGTAGAATGGGTCTACAAACATAGTTATGGACTTAGATCGGAAGCCGAGCTATCCGTCTTTCAATGGATAGAAACTTGGTACAACAGAAGAAGAATGCACTCTACATTGGGGTATAAAACCATAGAAGAATTTGAAAACGAAATGTATAATCAACAAATAGCAGCATGACTCTTATCTAATTGTCCACTTTTTTGTTGCAAGTCCAGAATTATGGGATACAAGAAACTGGACGAGGTCATGGAACTACTCAACGATGAGCTGGAAGAGTTCAACTAATCTCTGGACAAGTTGGAGAGACTCATCCAGAACGTGGATGACATCAAGATAAAATTGGATACTTCAGAAATTGAACGGATGCTCCAAGAATTATTAGTCTCCTTGGAGACTAATAATTCAAGACTTCAAGAGTTTTTTCAGCATATGGGGCAGCAGATTTCCAAAGCAAAATTGGTCCCAAAAGTGCAGCTGTGGATTCATTATTCGATTTAGATGCTGTCATTGGTCATTATCGGGTATCTAGCTTTTAGGATATCTCGAACAGGCGATATTCAAGAAAGGGCATTTGCCAAGAGAGAACAAAGGATAATCTCAGACCTTCGAGGATATTTTGACCAAAGCCTAGGGCATTATCAATCGTATCAAAAATGGATTAAAGAAAAAGATAGTGTTCCAAATCAAAAGTAGAGTGCGCCCTATGCGGTTTTTGCTTTACGTTTATCTGTAGGAACACTACAAAAACCGCATAGAATCCCTGCGCAGACAAGTTATGGTAAGATTTTTTAGGGGGGGGTAACCTATGTGTAAACTCAGGGAAAGCCCATAATAATTGATATTGACATCAAATAACATCAATTCAATTCATTAAAAATTGGAGGTCAAAAATAATAGATTTGTGTCACCCAGAACTAAAAAAGCCGACTCCTAAAAGTCGACTTTCCTTATGTACAGGCGGAGAGACTTGAACTCATACACCTTGCGGCACTAGATCCTAAGTATATTTAAAACATCACTACTTTATTTTAAAAATTAATAACAGCATCTAATGCTTCATCAGCTTCTTTGTGAATGAAGTTCGCTTGATACCCAATTGTAGTTTTTAGATCACTATGACGATACAACTTTTGTAGCATATAAGGGCTGATAGAATCCCCCGCGATATTCCCGAAACTATGACGAGCAATATGGTTCGACAAGTTCTTTTCTATACCACATTGCTTTCCAATACGCTTTAAATATTTATCAAAAAGACTGCTTGCGTTTCTAATTTTCACAAACTTGTCATATTCACTTTTTGGGTTAACATTGTCTAAAAAAGGAAAGATATTATCTGTTGATATTCGCCTATTTTCATATAGCCTAATTATGTCTTTAGCCTTTTTAGGTATCTTAAGACTAACAGGCTTTTCATTTTTGTTCATCGTATAGAACAAACGACCATCTTTAAAGTCCGACCATTTCATTTCCAAAACATCAGATATTCTGATTCCAGCAAAGTAAAAGGAAAATAGCCAAACGTTACGTGTATGCCAAATACTTGTTTGCATTTCCAAGTTCAAATCTTCTATCCTCAATATTTCTTCTCTGGTCAATCCGATTTTATGACCGGATGTTATTTTTATTTTTTCCTTATCTCCGGCAAACGGATAATGTTTTCTATCTACTTCCCCATCCGTAATAACTTGATTAAAGAGGGTGCGAATAAAAATCAATTGGTTTGTGATTGTACGTGTTTTTTGACCTAGATATGCAGCACAAAAAGATTTGTACTTATTCAAAAAAGCCGTATCAATCTCCTCAAAGGGAAGTGTTTTCTTCTTTGTAAAAAGCTTAATATCGTCCACCATGGAATGTTCAGGTTTCCGACCTTGAACCATTCGTTTTTTACGACGTTCCTGTATTTGTTTGATTACAGTTTCCATTGGTGCACTAGAATTTAAATTTAAATACTCTGCTATGTTATACAGGATAGACATTTCCGATTTAGCAACGGAAAACGTTCCCGCCTTATATTTTCGTTCAATACGCTCCGCTGCAGCTTCAAAAAAAGAAACACCACTTCCTTTACGTTTTACCTTATTAGCTATTTGTTTTGTTGAGAGATTTTCGTTGCTCGTTTCCGCATCAAGTAGACTTGCATGGGCTTCACTCAACTTTTTTTGAAGTAAATTATTTAACCGCGTTGAATTCGGATGCGACTTTTTTAAGCATCGTTCTGTTGCGTTCCATTCTTTTTCAAAAATATAATTACCTGTGAAAATATAGCTTGTTTTGCGATTTTTCGTTACACGAACGGCTATAGGAACTGTGCCGTCCTTTTTCTTTTTATGCTTGACAAGTACTATCTTCACTGATGCCATGGATTATTCTCTTTCCTCAAAGATAGAAGAAACTTGCCGAAAAAGGGTAAAACATAGGTAAAACATTTACTGCTTTTAGATGCCTTTTTATGGTTTTATTGAAAACAACATCTCCTATAAACATTAGTATATACTACATATTAGACCATATCACACCAATACCCTTAAGGCTCATAACCCGAAGGTCGCTGGTTCGAGTCCAGTCCCCGCTACGAAGGCCTAGGCCAACAAAATCAACGGTTCGTGTACGCACAAGCCGTTTTTTTATGTCTTTTATTTCCATACTTTTGCCTACCGTATACGATAACGTATACGCTTTGCGCATGAAACTTAACTATTCCGAGCCTAAATTCTATACGGGAGGGGTCAATATTAAAGGTTGGTCCAAACTAACCCGCAAGCAGCAAAAGGAAGCCCTTTCCAAGGATTGGTATGTCTATTTTTCATACAGGGACAAGGATTCAAATAAACTCAAACGCCAATCTCCAATCAAGGGTGGCGTAAACCGTTTCAAGACCAAAAATGAACGATTGATGTTCATGAAACTCATCAAAAGGTCACTTGTGAAATTTTTAGAAAACGGATATGTTCCAAATAAGGACAATTCTCAACTCTACGTCCCATCAAAAGAGCCTGCCCAGGAAACCACTGCTCCTGAAACCATTTTGGAGAAACTACAGGAGGAAACCCCAAAAACGGAAACCCAACCAAAACCATCACCTACCCCTGCCCTGCCCGTTACCGTCGATGAGAAATCCATGTCCGCCGAAGAAGCTTTCGATTTTGGGCTCAAAATCAAAAAGCAAACGCTCAGCCCTAATTCGTACGTAGGATATGTAAGCCCCGTTCGGCAATTCCAAAAATGGTTGAATGAAAAAGAAATAAAGGATATTAGCAAGATAAACAAGAAAACGGTAGTCGAATATCTTAATTCCGTTTTAGAACGAACATCGGCTAGAACCAGGAACAACGCCCGAACCACGCTAAGTTCAATTTTCACAACGTTGGAGGACAATGAAATTATAGATGATAATTTTATTCTTAAAATTAATGTTCTCCCCACTAAGCCAGAACGAAATAAAACTTTCACTCCGGTACAGGAATCAAAACTGGAGACCTATATGACAGATAATGATCCTTTACTCCTATCTTTCGTTCGGTTCCTTTCACTTAATTTTTTAAGGCCCATAGAAGTTTGCCGTTTAAAGATCAAGGATGTTGACGTATCCGACAAGAAGATATATGTCAAAGCAAAAAACAAAAAAGTCAAGATTAAAATTATCCCTGAAATATTAATCGATCTACTACCTGATTTTTCAGGTCTTGAATCTGAACATTATCTTTTCACACCACACCAAATTGGTGGAATTTGGGATATCCCGGAAATGGACAAAAGAAATTACTTTTCTAAAAGGTTTAAAAAAGTGAAGGACCATTTCCAACTTGGTAGAGAATACGGACTCTACAGCTATAGGCACACTTATATAACCAAGCTGTATAGAGAGATGAGAAAAGAATTATCTGAAAATGAGACCAAAAGTAAATTATTGGGAATAACCGGACATAATACTTTAATTGCATTAGAAAAATATCTTCGGGATATCGATGCGGAACTTCCAGCCGATTACTCAGAATTCCTACAAACATCAGTAACCGATAAAACCCAAAATGACTAAAAAGAATAAAGCTTATTTTGGATATTTAAAAAAAGAGGCGCTTAGTTCTTTATCCAATGAAGAAAAAATGGCACTGTTCATTTCGGAAAAATTGTTCACTACTACAAAAATCTTAAGCCTGACATCTAAGACAGCTATAAACCTATTGGACCCAGAGCAATATAAGACCGTAAAAAAACCGGTCAAGGCACTACTGAATGCCTATTATAGTCACATTACAAATACTTTCCAAGAATATATCGAAAACATATTCATTGATTTCTTCCATTCATTCAATAACCAAATTTTTGCGCTGGAAAATCCGGAGGTAAAAAAAATTGCTAGACTCCACTATCTTACTATTATAGATAACATACATTCTCCAAATTTTGACATTGTGAGAATGTCTGAAAATAATAACGGCTTTCCTAAAGTGAACAATGCTACCAAATTAGAATTGTATTCAATTAAACAGGATACTTTTAAGACCAGGGCCGTTCAGGAATATTCAAAGGGGTTAGATCAATTTTTAATGGGGAATTCAAAAAAGTTTAATGACGGATTATTAAGCGAAATTCCAATCTTGAAGGAAATCATACAATTCGAAGGTGATTTAAAAATACTATTGGCCTTGAACGAAGAATTTAAATTTGAAGAATTTGATTTTAATTATGCACCAAAAATAAAAAGCAACGGTTCCATTAAAACTAATACCTTACCCCTATCGCAAATACCAGAAACAAGTTTGCCAATGCCTACGCAAGAAGAAATGAATCAATACGTATTAGACTATGTTTTTAGCAAAAAAGACTGAAGAAATACCATTTGGGTTACCATTAGGGTTATTCGGGTGTTATACCACCCGAACAACTACCCGCTTTTAAAATTAAATAACATGTCATAACTACCTAATATTCTGTTATTTAAATAAACACTAAAACAACAACTCTAATTCTATTCTATAAACCCCTACCATTGCCAACCATTGCCAACCCTTCGCAACCCTATAGGTTAATCACTAAAAGGTCTTATCCTAAAATTTAAACATAGAAGAACTATTTGAAAGTTCAATTAAGTCGAAACTGGTTTGTTTGAACTTTAAGAGTTAGATTGTAGGTTCGGAAAACGTTCGATTTGTAAGAATAAGTTTCTATCTATTAATCCCTTTAGCGATTAGTACTAAATGTAGAAATAGTTTTATATTTTAGCACTGAGAGAACATAACAATATTCGGTGTAATCCAAGAACAGTACAGTGTCGCTTAAATGAGAATTGAAAAACAAATTTTGAATGTTATTGCGGCATTGTTGCTTATAGCGGCTTTAATGCTTCCTGACGTTATTCAATTTTCACATATCTTTCAGGAGCACGAACACGTTGTATGCAACGAGCAGACCACCCATATTCATACCGATGTTCCAGACTGTAAAATATGTCATTTTCATTTGGCCTCGTTCAATTATGAGTTGGCGGAATATGTAGAACTTTTGACTCCTCCAGTTCTAGAAAAAATCGAAATCCAATTTTCTTCACTATTATATCATTCCTTCAAAAACACTAATACCCGATTAAGAGCACCTCCGCATTTTCTTAGTTAAAAGATCCGAACCCGGTTTTATTTTTATCTAAGAATATTATATGCGCCTTTATGCACTAATAATACTGTTATTTAGCAGTATTACATCCATTTCACAAAATTGTAATTATACCCTTTCCGGTACCGTCGTCGACTTGCACGACAGTTCTGTTTTACTTGGCGCCACGCTTATCGTGGCCGGAACTGAACAGGCAGTTCAGACCGATTTGGAAGGAAAGTTTACCCTAGTAGGACTTTGTGAGAATACCTATTCCATACAAGTTTCGCACCCCTATTGCCTAACGGAGGGATACACAATAAAGGTAATTGGCAACACGACAAAAATCTTTCGTCTAGAACACCATTTAGAGGAACTCAACGAAGTGATTCTAAAAGGGAAAGCCAATAGAAACAAGACCAACACCCTTTTTGAAAACAAGGTTTCAAAGGAAGAATTGGAACGTTTCAGTAGCGGCTCGCTAGGTGATGCCCTAAATAGTCTTAGCGGTGTTTCTTCACTGAATACGGGAAATACGGTAGTGAAACCGATGATCAACGGATTGCACAGTAGCCGTGTAATTATCGTTAATAACGGGGTCAGGATGGAAGACCAGGAATGGGGGGCAGAACATGCACCAAATGTGGATGTCAATGCTGCGGGCAACCTTACCTTGATTAAAGGAGCTGGGGCTTTACAGTATGGCGGTGATGCTGTGGGCGGTGTAATTGTTGCCGAGGCATCAAAGGTAACTGTTAAGGATAGCTTGTATGGCAAATCAATATTGAGTGCAGCATCCAATGGGAGGGGTTCTTCCGTGACGTCCCAATTGACCAAAAGTTATCAAAACGGTTGGTATGGTACGGCACAGGGTACAGTAAAACGTTTTGGTGATTTTGAGGCCCCAGACTATGTTTTGAGCAACACCGGTATTTTCGAACGCAATGCTTCACTTCGAATTGGACTTAATCGCTTTGATTACGGCATGGAAGCGTATTATTCCCTTTTTAAAAATGATATAGGGATATTGCGCGCTTCCCATCTGGGAGGTGCCCAAGACCAAGTAAGGGCAATCAATAGCGACCGGCCGCTTATAATCAGGGATTTCACCTACAACATTACCGAACCAAATCAGGACGTGATTCATCATTTGGCAAGGTTAAGGGTATTCAAAAGGTTCGTGGGCCTGGGAAAAATTAGCTTGCAATATGATTATCAGCGCAATAATAGACTTGAATTCGATATCCGCCGTGGGGACGATGCAGACAAGGCCTCTCTTGATCTAAGGCTTGATACACATACATTGATGCTGGACCTCGATGGTGTCCTTAACCATAAAAGTAATTTGAAGTCCGGAATGATGGCTCGATATCAAAATAATTTTGCTAACCCGAATACAGGGGTAAGACGTCTGATTCCCGATTTTGACAAATATGATTTAGGTGTTTATGGTATTGTAGATTACAGGCTGGATAAAAACCTGATTCTTGAGGTAGGGGCGCGTTTTGACTACACTTTTATGGATGTGTTCAAGTTTTACCGAACCTCTTTTTGGGAATCACGCGGTTATGACGAACAGTTTACAAACATTGTAGTAAAGGAACTGGACAATCAGATACTCACCAATCCGCAATTAAATTACTACAATGCGTCGGCCACCGCCGGAGGAACCTATGCCTTCGATGATGAATACAAACTCTTTTTTAATTATTCGCTGGCTTCTCGAGCACCGAACCCTTCTGAACTTTTTAGTGAAGGGCTGCACCATTCAGCTTCCCGCATCGAGTTGGGCGATTTGCGTTTTAGACACGAAGTGTCCAACAAATTGGCCTTGACACTGCAACGGGAGAATTCCACCTTTGGCTTTTCCATCAACCCGTATATCAATAGTATCAGTGATTTTATCGTCATAGAGCCTACGGAAATCCAACAAACGGTCAGGGGAAGTTTTCAGGTCTGGGAATACCGTCAGATCAATGCCAGATTGTTGGGTGTGGATGTGGATGCCTCCTATACTTTTGTAACAAATTTCCGTTTTGACCATCAGTTCTCCCTGGTCAAAGGCTATGACCGTAACCGTAAAGAAGCACTAATAAATATGCCGTCTGTAAATACCAAAAACGGACTGGTATACCAGAACACTGAATATCATAATCTAAGATTGGCATTGGAAAGCCAATATGTTTTCAGCCAGAACGAATTTCCTGATAATAATTTTGAAGTCTTCGTCCCCGAAACCCAAACATTCGAGGTCGTTGATGTTAGTACCCCTCCAGATGCTTACCATCTACTCAATTTCAGTTCGAACATCGATTTTAATATCGGCAAAAAATCAAAACTTACACTGGGGCTTACCATAGATAACCTTATGAATACTTCTTATCGAAATTACCTGAACCGACTGCGTTATTACGCGGACGACTTGGGCAGAAACCTTTTGTTAAACTTTAAATACAAATATTAATTTTCAAAATCAAAACAATGAAGAAAGTCAAAATTTTAAGTACAGTAGTATTCGCAGGACTTTTATTTACCGCCTGCTCGAACGAGGACAACAGTACCCCCGAACCTGTAAACGAAGAGGAAGTAATTACCACGCTCACGGTAACCCTTGCCCCAGAAGGTGGCGGAACGACAATTACATTACAGACGCAAGACCTTGACGGGGACGGGCCAAACGTGCCTGTTGTATCGGTTTCAGGAAATCTGGAGGCAGGTGCTGTCTATAACGGTATTATATTAGTGTTGAATGAGACCGAGACCCCTGCCGAGAACATTACCGAGGAAGTGGAGGATGAAGATGACGAGCACCAATTTTTCTACACAATCGGGGGTGGCCTTGATGTAAACACGGTATACGGTAATTTTGACGGTGACGGCAATCCCTTGGGAACGGAATTTACCCTGACCGCAGGAGCAGTTAGCACTGGTGCGCTTACATTCACCCTACGCCACGAACCAAAAAAACCAAATGATGGTACGTTGGCCGATGCAGGTGGGGAAACTGATCTTGCAGCAACCTTTACTGTAACAGTGGGGTAGAATTACCTTTACAAACTTATTTCTCTAAAAGATGCCCTTTACAATCATATTTGTAGAGGGCATCGCTTTTTTGTGTTCTGAGTCGATCGTACTAAAACCGGTATAGCAGGCTCAATATTTATATCTTAACTCTTTAAGCTATCCGTTGTACCAAAAGTTTTAATGATAAAAACGAATAACAGTCCAGGGATACTTAGGTAGTTTTAAACCAACATATTTTGAATTGTATCCACTATATCATTACTATTTTTAATTCCTATCCGTCGAACTTTTATCACCATAAAACGGCAGTTTTTAGGAACATTTTTCCACCAAGTCGAATAAAGTTCAAAGATTTCCAAGTTTGGTCATTTTTTAGCAGTGATGTTAATTCCTATTTTAAAGGACACTCTAAGTATATCTAAACGATCCTTTTACCTATTTAAAAAATGGACTTTCGTTGAACTTTCTATAAGTTTAGCAATGGGTATGGTAAATGAACTATTTTGAAAAACTCCTATTGATTATAGTTATAGACGCTTTTATTTAGACTTTGAACGCCAACCTGAAGTTCATTTAAGGGTGGGGTTAAGTACACTAGTTCAATTAAGTGGGAAATAGGTTTATCGGAACTTCGCATTAGCTATGTTGTAATTTCAACATGAACCTTTATCTCTCAAATTTTACTCTAACTAGCAACTACAATTCTTTGATTTAGTGGTCATTTCAAGAATTTTTTATTTCAAAAGGAGTCTTTGTTTTGTAATGATTTCTAAAATCGGACGGTGATGATTTTGTTTTTAATTTGAACACACGTGAGAAGTATGCATAATCCTCATAACCTAAAAATTCAGCGATATCAGCTAAAGAATCTTCAGAATGTACTAAGAGTCGTTTAGCCTCAAGTATAATACGTTCGCTAATAAGTTCTGAAGATTTTTTATTTATCGTATTCTTGGTAATTCTATTCAAGTGCTTTGTGGTGATATTAAGTTTTTCAGCGTAAAATATTGAAGATTTTTGTGTCCTATAAAACTGTTGGATAAGTACTTCTAGATTTTTCAAGGTACTAAGGTAGGTCGTGGATTTCACAATTATGTGAAATTCAAAAGCTGAATATAACCTTGTTAAATCAATATAAACAAGGTTTATCAGGCTCAATAATTTTTGCTTTTTGAAAGTTGCACCATTATAGTATTCGTTGTTTATTTCTTTAAAACGTGAAATCACGGATTCAAGATCATCAATCTTCAGTCGAAGATTTGGTGGGTTTTCATATGAAAAATAAAATGGGAATTGTGTTAGTTTGGCATTTAAAAAACCAAACTCAAAAAAATCCTGAGTATGGAAAAATATATAGCCTTCAGGCTCACTATTGAATTTCCAAAAGTGTGTCTGACCAGGTTTTAAGAAAAACACACTACCAGGTTCAACAGGGTAGTTGGTGAAGTCGATTTCATGACTCCCAGTTCCTTTTGAAAAAAGAACACATAAAAAAAAGTCGTGCCTATGCGGTATGAAAACACTCTCTTTATTTTTCCATAAATGCGCCGCTAAATCATTACTATAAAAATCGATCAAGGATTCTTCTTTCTCAAATTGCTCGATGCTTAAAATAGGAATCATGCTCAAACTGCTTTAATATGTCCTAAAAGTACAAATAATGGAGATTATTCTATAATTAAAAGATACACTGAATGAATATCTTTGTTAGTGTTAAACGATTATCAATACATTGATTTTGGGAAAAAGTAAACCTAAAAATGAGTAGTTATGGAATTTCTGAAAGGAACTAAAGTTTATAGTATCTTAACTGGAGCATGTCCTGTTTGTCATAACGAGAGTATGTACCAAGAGAGTAACTCTTATAAACTAGGTAGCACCCTAAAAATGAATAAACGATGTGGTCATTGTGATACGAAATACAAGATAGAACCTTCCTTTTTTTACGGCGCTATGTATGTTAGTTATCCTGTTGGGCTTGCGTTTGGTGTAACAACTTTCGTATTGAGTTATTTAATTCTTGATTTGAGTTTAATTATTACCTACTGTATTATAGTTGCTGTGATGATTATGGTACTGCCAATAGTACTCCGAATTTCAAGAAATATTTGGATTAATATTTTTATGAGGTATAATGTAGATACTACAAAAAAAATATAACCCTAGAGCAATAGGGTGCTTACTGATGCTAATATTATAAGAGCTTAGGTAAAAAAGAGTGATATTTAAAAAATCTAGTTATAGATGAGTTTAATTATAATAGTTCAATTAAGTCAGAATTAGGTATAATTGAACTTTGCTGACATTTGGTGTATGCTTAGTTACGATTGTTGAGTAACTAAAATAGCAAAAGGAAACCAAAAGTTATTGAAATCCGTAGGATTTTCTTAGCATACACAGAGCCAAGCAATAAATTAATTAAACACGTCTTTGTTAGGCACCGTGTTTTATTTTATAAATTTTCTTTTTCAGCTTTTATCCAAAAATAAACAGCAAAAACAGTCGTTACAATCGGAATCATAAAGCCATATTCATCAATCCAGAATGTCGTATTATCATTTGAAATAGTTAGCGGAGCGCATATTTATTGAATGTAAATATTGTGAACAGAATGATAGACCGCTGCTGGCCACAAACTGTTCGATTTAAAAGTGTAATAATCCAAAATTACAGATGTCCCAATTATCATTATTGTAAAAGCACTAATATGTAACAAAAGATTTTCACCGCTTCCGTACATTACAGACTGTTCATCTTTCTTAGAGATAGACTGAAACCACGTATAAACAAAGTCAAAAGTGACATACGCCGACCCGTAAACTTTGAGTTATTAGGACATGGTTTTGTGCCTGTCTATAAAAAGGGCGTAAAAGGACATTACCAACTTGTAGTAACAAAGAAAAGTTGGGCAAAGATTAAACGTAACCTAAAAAGCATAACCAAGAAAACTAAACCAATGTCGTTGACAGAACGGCTAGAACGACTAAATCAAGTCTGTCGAGGTTGGATGAATAATTACCACCTAACCAACATTTACGCAAAAGTTAAAAAGCTAGATGAGTGGTTAAGAAATCGGTTGCGATATTGTATTTGGCACGATATGAAAAAGCTAGAGAGGAAACGTAAAAACCTGATTCGTTTAGGAATAGAGGACGGACAAGCATACGCATGGAGTAGAACAAGAATGGGAGGCTGGGCAGTCGCTCAAAGCCCCATTTTAAAGATTACTATTACCACATCTAGGCTTAAGCGAAAAGGATATAGACCTTTGCTAGATTACATTAATAATACGCAAACTTCAATTTGGTGAACCGCCGTATACGAGACCCGTACGTACTTTGGTGTTACAGGCGCACTCTGGCTAATTTAGTCAGAGCCGTCTACTCGATGTGTGCTGTGTAAGCTATAATCAAAGATGGAGGTAGGTCCTCCGATGAGGGTTTTTCGTCATAACGTGAAGCAAAACCTTTTTGTAACAATTCTATCGCATTATTTTTATCGTCGTCTTTAGCGTATGCTTTAGCGATTTTTATCATAATATCATTTGACGGAGCAGAACCTGTAGGAATTCCTCTTAAAATAGTTCCTCCTAAGTAAAGAGTTTTCTTTAGTGCAGTAATTGCTTTTGGATACTGCTCGATTTGAATAAGAAAGTCCTAATAAATAAAATAGATCAGGATCATTTTCATAGTCTTTAATTAGGTTCTCTAAAATAGTGATGGACTCTTGCCATTTTTTATTTTTGACTAAACCTACCGCTTCGTTTCTCTGATGAAAATATTCTGTTGTGTTTTCTATATTACTATTTTTCGTTTGAGAAAAAGTGTAAGAGATATTAAAAAGAACAAGTAGGATAAAACTTAGAATGGCTGTATTTTTCATATTTAATTATTGTTCGCTTATTATTAAGACAACTATAGAAGAGAACTCTCACACTTATTTTGCCATAATATATTAATCACTATTTTTGGCTATTTTACTTTTTAGTTGTTTTGGTAATCGAAGTAAATTAAAGGTTAAACAAAAACGAATAGTAACGTGATTTTGATTGTTTGATTAATGATTGGTACTACTAACAAAAGTTTAATTTGTTACAATCGAAGTGGTATCCAACAAAGGTGTAATGAACATATGGTCATTATACATCTAATAGGATGTTGTTTATAATATAAGACTGTAGAAATTACTGTTAGGGCTGTTTTTAGGGATATATTTTTCATATTTATACAACTAGTTTTTTAATCCGTTAGTTTTCTCATCACCCATTCTAAGGGTCCAGAGTTGTAATATTTTCTCCAAATAACAGCAAATAGAATACACAGTAAACTAAATACGATTGCATAAATCACTGAAAATTCAATTGAATAATTTCCTATTTTAGAGGAGTTTATCACTTCAATAATTCCCATTCCAATAATCACGTGTGCTACGTAAAAGGTCAATGCTAATTGACCTGTTTTATTTAAAGCATCAATGATAAAATTGTTTGCAAATTTCTTGGCAATTAGTATAGACGCTGAAATTAGTGCAAAAGCAATCGCAATACCATTGAACATATAAATAGGTAGAGGCGGCATTGGGTCCGTTCCCAAAATCTCAGTTATTTCCAAAGCAGCCTCTTGGTTTCCTTCTGATAACATTAAGATGGACACATAGGACATAACTTGAATAGAAATAAAAATGATGGTACTCATCCAGAATGTTTTTTTTACGAATTTGTCGTTGTGTAAATCCTGTTTTCCGAACCAATAACCAAAGAGCATAAATGCAGTCCAAGGCATTACTGGATGAAAACCATTAAAGAAAAGGTTTCTCATAAAACCTTTAAATGTCCAAAAATATTGATAGTCTAAGGTGTCAAAATCCCAACCGGTCTCGTAATTCAAAAATGTTATTATAATTGGATACGCTATAATTATGGAGATACCTGAAATTAAGATTGTTCTTTCTTTACAAGTTAATAGTACCATTATGATTACCATATAAATACCATAAAAATGTAGAATATCTGCTGGCCAAATTGTGATGTATGAAATACCAACAAAGAATAGAAATACGGCTCTTTTTAGAATTCTAAACCGAGCAATTTTTAATTTGGTTTGGTCGTCATTTTTAATGGCAGAATTTGTCATTAAAGCAAGACCAACACCAGCTAAAACAACGAATGTAGCTGCGGCTTTGCCATCAAAAACACTTGCAAACGATTTTACCCAAGATTGGCCATTTTCGCCAAATACAACTTTGAAATTGACGATTATCATTCCAATAACGGCCAATGCTCTTGCTACATCTATTCCTATTATTCTTTGTTTCATAACGTTTTTTTTGTTTTGTAAAATGTTAATCTATTATCCTACATTATTTGATTTTTCATTGAAATAATCTGGTCTCCATGATAAATTCCCAAAGATTATCTTAAATCGATCTTTCCATGACTTGCACTTTTTTAAATCTTTTAGTACGCTTTTAAATTCTATGAAATTAATTAACAGGGGGTTGTTGGTATCTATATCTTTGGTTAACCCATAAATAACTTTTTCCTCTTCCTTTTGATAGGTTCCAAATACCCGATCCCAAATAATCAAAAAACCACCATAATTTTTATCTAAGTATTTTTTATTTGAACCGTGATGTACACGATGTACCGATGGCGTATTGAAAATTTTGTCTGGCCAACCTAACTTTCCAATACGTTCCGTATGTATCCATGTTTGAAATTTCCCAACTATGATAAGTCCTACTATAGCTTGAAAAGGACTAAAACCTATGAGTATCATTGCTATTAAAACACCCATTCAATCAAGCCTTCCAAAAATGCTCAGTCGAAATGAAATACTTAAATTATAATCTTTAGAAGAATGATGGACACTATACAAAGCCCATAAAATTCTTTGTTCGTGCTCTATTCTATGCATCCAATAATAGGTCAGGTCTGCAGTAAAAATGCGAGTACCGAAGTCAGTGGATTTATAGTTATAGAGAGTGGAGTAAGCCAATGAAAGGGCATTAAACATATAACGCCAATGGAACCGACTACTGTTTTTTCCATAAGCTAATTTATTATAAAAATTAAAAAATTAGCACCTGTATCTCTCCATCTTCTTTTTTTTGAGGTAATCAAATCTGTCAATGTTTCAATAAAAATTAGGCTAATATTAAAAATAAAAAAATAGGCAATGAAGGTCATTATTTGAGATGCTTCAAATAAGGATATTAATCTTGTGAAACTCATTTTATGAATGTTTTAATTTGCGTTGTGCAATTATGGCTTATGCGTTCCGAGATAAAATGCACTTAAAAATTAATTCCTAATTCCAACGCAAACCCAAAATTTCTATTGATTACTTTAGACGTCTGCCATTGTTGAAAGAGACTAGCTCCAATTACGATCCCAAAATCTTTCCAAGGAATTATTTTCACTCCTTGGTTAGCACGAAAACCTATTAAAAAATTAGTTGATTTTTTGTCTTCTAAATCTATTAATACTTCCATTCCGATAGGTACATTTAGACCAATATCGACATAAACACCAGGTGTTATTTTGATATAGCCATTGAATCCTAAACCTAAGGCATATGAATCAACAGTACTATACCCACGCTCCTGTACTATATCTGATTTAGCTCTAGATTGACCATAGCCTATTACAAAAGGAATAATAAGGTCTTTTTCATTATCTGAAAATCCAGTATATGAAACATTCCAACCCTCATTATATTTATCCGTCATTCTTTTAAATGTTAGCATATTGAACCACTTACCTAAAGGAACATAGGTTTCAAAAGTGGATTCTTTCTTATTGGAACTTGCA
This sequence comes from Maribacter sp. ACAM166, assembly GCF_005771495.1. GTDB lineage: Bacteria > Bacteroidota > Bacteroidia > Flavobacteriales > Flavobacteriaceae > Maribacter. The sequence goes on along the minus strand of NZ_VAUW01000031.1, from coordinate 27,417 downwards.
TCATCTAGCATTCCACCTTTTGTCAAATTATTGGTTGTATTTACTTTTTGTGCATTAATGAAGCTCCATATACAATATTCCAATGCTGCCCGGATTCTTTGTTCGTGGGTTTTGTAGATTTCCGTTAAATTAGAAGCTGGAAAAACCTGATCTTCAAAATGAACTACTTTATAAAGTTCTTCTCCGTTTGCTGTATAGAAATTAAGTTCAATATAAACCCTTGCTGTTCTCTTATCGAGACTTGTTTGTGCATCTTCAATTTTTAAACTTTTAATCCTTAAAGTAATCGGAACTCTGCCAACCGTTTTAGGTAGAGCAGCATCCGTAAAGTATTTGATTGTTGTTGCAGTGCCATTCTCAAAACGCAATTTTATTTTCTTATTAGAATTATCTTCTATAACACCAAGGTATAGCTCCTGGCAATCATCTATGACGTTGTCTACATAAAAATTCTGATTCTTAAACTCGAATGGCACCTTTTTTAAATCTATAGTTGTCTGTGAAAAACAGATGGCACAACTAAAAAATATGGCTGAAATATTTATTATTTCTTTCATCATTCATTTATTAAATAGGCTTATAATAATGCACTTCGACATCCATGATTTCATTAATATCATACTTAAGTATTAAAGAGTTCTTTGAAATTGAAATGATGTATGCTTTTATATTTTCATCATATTTATCGCTCATTACTACATAAGCACCGTTTATATTTAGGATGTAAGTTCCTTCTTCTTCTTTACCTTCTGATTTTGAAATAAAAGTCATGTCTTCTTTAAAAAGGATGTAATCGTCTTTTTCCTTTTTGTTGGGCGGATACTCCGTACCTTCGATTTTATAGGTATCTAAATACCACGTATTGAATAGCATATTTGTCTTATCTTCCTGTCCAAATACATTGCTACTGACAGCGATTATCAATAGGCTTGTTATGCATACTGTCTTTATACTATTCTTTAAACCCTTATAATTTTTTATCATTTTCATTATAAACTGTTTTGGTAATTTTTAATTTGCTTATTAACCTTATTAATATTGATATAGGGCCTTTTGTAAATCTCTGGCTCCATAACATGGAAAAGATTATCGAAACGATACAGAAATCTATGGCATACAGAAAAGCAACCTCTGTATTTAAGTTGTTTTTACCAAAAAGCAGGTATACACTTAGTATGCCCAAAACTACGTGGAGTATGTAGTGAATAAATACCATTTGACCCGTTTTTGCGATAATTGATAATCCGTGTCTAGTATTCATTTTTTCAGTAATCCAGACGCATAGTAGAATTATTGTAAAAGACCAGCTTATACCTGAAATCATAAATAATGGCATCGGTGGGAATGATTCTGTTCCCCAGATAGCTATTACATCTTCAACCGGCATAGTAGTATAGTGCAGAGCGATGTAAGCAAGCCTAAAAGAACTCATCTGAACCAATAAAAATATGGTTATGGATAATAATAGGATTAGATTTCTGTTATTTTTGTTTGCTATATTTTGCCTACCGAGCCATATACCTGCTAGTACGAAAGCGACCCAAGGCACCACAGGATAAAAACTATTCACTATTAAATTCTGGAGAAAACCTTTGAAGGTCCAAAAACTAGTATACTGTTTAATGTTCCAATTCCAGCCAGTTTCCAAATCCACATAACCCAGAATAAGTGGATAAACGGCGATTAAAAGAACTATGATTATCCATAGACTTTTCGAGCGTATTGAAATCAATAAGGCACCGATGGAAATAAAAAAACCATAATTATGTAGAATATCAGTAGGCCATAAAGGCAGGTAGATCAATCCGAACACAAATAAGAACGCACCCTGTTTCAGTATTATTCTTTGTTTTTGCCATAGCCTTATTTTATCGTAATAAAATAAATTAGTCTTGACCAACAAGGAAATTCCAACACCAGCCAATACAATAAAAAGAGCGGCTCCTTTGCCTTGCAACTGGTCTAAAACCCTGGACAATAACCCATCATCATTTAGCCTCGCCAGACTCAAATTAAAGTTGACGGTGATCATAATAAATAAGGCCAAAGCTCTGGCAACATCATACCCTTCGATTCGTTGTTTACTTTCGAACATATAATACAGGTACATTGGTGATAGATTTGATGAATGTTACTATCGGCTTAGAGGCCGCTCAAGTATTGATTGTTGACTTTGTTAGCCTAACTTTTAAAAGTTGTAAGAAAGTGCCAATTGGAAGGTTCTGTTTTTAATTTTCCCGGTAGTTTTAGTAATATCTAACACACCGTAAGAATAGCGCAACCCTATTTCTACATTATCGACAACGCGATACCCTAGACCTAAGACTGCACCAAAATCCATTTTTCGATAATCCAATTTAGACGGGTTATTGTCCTTTTTGCTTAAAAGCAGTCCAACATAAGGTCCTGCCTCAATACTTATTTTTTCAACTGGATAAAATTTCACAAGTGCAGGAAGAAGGTTTACATAGTTTAACTTTATAGTTTCAAAACTTTCTTCTTTCTTAGCTCCCTGTATGGAAAACATAGCTTCCGAACGAATCGATACTTTTTCAGCAAATCTGTATTCTGTAAAAATTCCACCTAAAGGACCTATTTTACGCTTTCCGTCGGCATTTTTTAAATTCGAGAGATTTACCCCAGCTTTAACCCCGAATTCTAAATTGGAGCTGTCATTGGACTGTGCAATACTTGTAAAGATTCCGACCAATATCAAGGATATTATCAGAGTAGTAGTTTTTAATGCAATCATAATTTTTCTTTTTTAAATTATTATAAATGATTTATATTTATGAGACAAATGTATTTTGGGATGTGTAATTAAGCGTTCTTCCCTATAATACCAAACAAAAAAAAGTGTCTTCATTTATCGGGAAGACACTTTTTTTTTGTTATTGTAATCTGATAATCCAGTATTTACGCTAATCCTCAGCGTTGTGAAGTTTTTTAAATTCGGTAGGAGTCATTTGTGCACTTTTTTTGAATGCCGTATAGAAAGCAGCTTTACTATTAAAACCTACATCTAAAGAAATTGAATAAATTGTATCTGGCGTAGGTTCGAGAAGCTTCGTTTTCGCAACTTCAATTCTATATTGATTGATATAATCGGGAAAGCTCATTTGGGTATTTTCATTAATAGCCTGTGATATATGATGTACAGAATTATTGAGTTTGTCTGCGAGGGTGTTCAGCTTAATGTCAAAATCAAGATACAGCTGTTCTTCCCTGACGCTTTCTTCAATTTTTTTGAACAGATCAAAAGAATCAGACAGAGATGACTTCGCATACTTTTTCTTTGTAGCTTGAGGTAAATCATCAAAAGAACCTGTAAACGCAAAAACGGGTAAATGCATAATCGAATACGCGAAAATAAAAAAGAAAATGGATAACAAAAGCGTTTCGGTCTTCATATAAAATTCAAGGGACGCAAGGCTATCAGTGTTTAGAACCGTATTGAACCCACTTGCAAATTGTAACACAATAAATAATAGTATCAATATTTTGATCCACTGATAATTTAGTTGCTGCAATCTATCCAAAACTAGAAAAAGCGGGGCTCTTTCCAATTTTATATATCCCAATACCAATAAAAAAATATTTATGATAGTGACTACAAGATATTCTAGTTCTATCCAAAACCAAATACCATAGTTATCGGCAGATGCAATTATCTCGTTGACAGTGTCATACTCTAAGATAGGTAGAAAAAGAGCCCAACGGATAAGGGTATATCCTATTAATAGAAAAATCCATTTTTTAAGATTTACCGCTGTTTTTGTAAATAGTAAAATAAAATAGTAGAATAGGGGACCAATAATATGGTATAATAGGTACGAACCACCCGAATATAGACTGTTTATATCAAGTTTGAGAGATAAATAATAATCGAAGGATGTATAGGCATATAAAAACACCAGTACACTCAATACCAGCCTTATTTTTTTATCATTGCCTAGGCCTGATTTTCTTGATAGTATAAAAATACCCAAGAGTAATCCGAGTATTGAACTAAGTATAGGAGAAACATCCAACAAATTCATGGAAACACATTTAATCAGGTGTAAAAATACAGTTGTTTTATTTGCTAATAAAAAAAGAGGTTTTGCATGGGTGATAATTACAGCGTATTTGATAAGAACGGAGATTCAATTCTTTTATATGTTAAGCTTTTTGTAAGGGTTTCTTTGTCAGTAAATTATAATTTAGTTAAAGAAACGGACGTGGTCTACGCACAAGAGATTGACTCAACTAGGCTGTTTTTACAGAGGCTTTAGGAGAACCGGTCTTGATCGAATCTGTTGGCGAATAATGGTCAGGTAGCCTTGGAAGGCATCCATAACCGTCCTGAAATTATCAAGGGAGGGTTTCCTTCCCCCTTTCTTAAAATACTTTTTTAGATTGAAGGCAATCGCGACCATGAGCATGACCTTATGTGCACTGGACTTACTATATTTAACTGGACGAGCGTGTTAGCTGTTTAAATTAACTTTAAAGAACTGGACTAAGGCTTTTCATAGGAGGTGTTGTCAGGCACTGGCTTCATTTGCATTTAATTCGTTTTCAATATATTGGATAACCTCGACTGTTTTATTTAGATAATCCTCAAGTTTGATAATAGTAATATCTGAATCTCGTCCATGTGCAATATTGTGTCTGTCCTTGAGAATGTAATTAATTGCAGCACCTCTATTTTCTTCTTGCATGTAATCTCTTATTACGTCATGCCATTCGGGATTGAAGGATTTGGCTAAAGCTCGAATTTTTTCGCTATTAGCATTTTGGATTTTAAATAGTTGGGACTTTGCATATGTCAAAACAACTGAAGAGTCGCAACTATTTTCTGCAATATCGCTAAATGCATGAAAAACCGAATTCTCAATAAATCCTGAGCAAAGCACGCAGATATATTTTGTGAGATGTGACCTTAATTCATCATCAGGCTCGAATTCTTTTGCTTTTACTATTAATTGCTGAATTCGATTGTATTGGATGTTAAGCTCGGAATTATTGAACATATTGATTTATATATTCATTAAACAATCGATGTCTATCGGCAACTACCTTATCATCCGATGTAGCACGTGTTATTGAGTCTACAAAATCTTGATTTTTGTATAGGCTATTTATGTTATTAGCAAATGACTCAAAGTCGATATCATCATCAATCCTTTTAGCTATCCCTACCATTAATACTTCGAAAGCCGCTGCATTGAAAACCCTATCAGGTCTAAATGCATTTTTGCCAATTCTTTCAAAAATGATATCAGCGGTTCGCTTAAAAATTGCCCCTAATCTTTCCAATTCCGCATCAGTTGGGTTTCTGTATCTCCCGTTGAATTTATTCAGAAACTCCTTCAAAGGCTTACTATAGATGTCAAGGGAAGTATATATTGCGAAAAAGCGTAGAATCATTTCTTGGTCTTTTAGTCTATTATTCTTCTTTCCAAATAACTCTCTCCAAGAGGGATAATCATTCAAGTCAGAAATCAAATCATTTAATTTACCAATATAAATTGCTGATCTAATTTCTTGTGGTGTAAGTTTTCTGCCTCCTGTGTTTAGCCTCTCAAAAACATGATATATACTCGTGTTATCATCTGTTGGGGTTTCTTGTTTTATAATTGTGGCGTGTAAAATGGAATCATCAAGATTAATTCTATCATCCTCTTCTAATTCTTCATACGTCTTGCCTTCAAATTTTTCTTGAACATTTTTTAGCCTAAAAACTCTTTTTTTTGTGTCACCTTCCTTTGGGTTGAAAAATCCTTCGTAGAAAAAAAGTAAAGATTTCAACCTTTGTTGACCATCTATAACTGAAAGTTTGTTAGAGTCACTTTCTTTAGCCAAAAAGACACCTGGTACTGGCAAGCCAAGCAATAAAGATTCAACGAGTCGTGAGGCTTCAGCTTGATTCCAAACATAGTCTCTCTGAAAGGGTGGAATAAAAATATCTCCTCTTTTCAATCTTTTGACAAGTCCATCCACATCATAGTCCGCGCCATAACTGGAAATCCCATAAATCTGAGGTGAAGAAGCTTCTTCACTTTCTTCTACATCAATTACAGGGTCATCTAATTCCTCAATATTATTACCGTTCATAATTTACTTTTTATTTATTCTTTCATAGGTAATTAAAGTGTTATTACTACAAAAACCTTCCTACAAGTATTTGGTTTAAAGATATAGTTATAGAAATGAAATTTAGTTTTTGTTAGGGACTTACTAACTTTATTATTGAACCAGCAATTATTAAAAAAATAGATTATTCTACTAAATTTTCGGGCCCTCGTTCTCCCAATAAATCTGGGCCAGCTTTCATATTGGCTTTATGCAACTCAACTACTCTCATTATTTTTTGTATTTGTTCTGGATATTGATTCGCAATATTAAATCGTTCCGAAGGATCTTCTTCCACGTTAAATAACAATGGAGGATTGTGTGAAACTTGTTTTGCTCCTTGAACATATACTTCTTGAGTAATCATATGCGCTTTGTAAGCTCCAACCCTAGCAGCAAATAAATCTCTTCCCAAATAGTAAAATAATTCTTTCCTTGGACTTTTGCCTTCACCAAACAAAACAGGACTTAAATCTACTCCATCTATTATTCGGTCATCAGGTACAGGTACTCCTGCAATAGAGCTAAAGGTTGTAAATAAATCCATTGTTGTACCCATTTCCATAACTACTTTCGGATTAATATTTCCTGGAGACCAAAAAATACCTGGTTCTCTAAATCCTCCTTCCCAAGTAGATCCTTTTCCATTTCTCAAGAGACCTGCACTTCCACCTGAAATTTCAGTAGGAAGCCAAGGGCCATTGTCTGAGGTAAATATAACCATTGTGTTTTCTGCTAATCCTTCTTCCTCTAACATTGCCATTATCTGACCTACACTATCATCGATTTCTTCTACAACGTCACCATAAAGTCCTCGTACACTTCTGCCCATTGACTCGTCTGAAGCAAACAATGGAACATGGGGTAGATTATAGGCCAGATACATGAAAAATGGCTTTTCTCTATTATCCCTAATCCATTTTGTAGTCTCTTCGGTGTAACGTTTCGTCATTGTGCTTTGATCAACTGGGCGTTCAATTATCTCTGTGCCACGATACATAGGAACATTAAAATCGGCAGGAGTTAAATCTTTATATTCTTCGGTCCAAAGTTTCCAATAATCACCGTAAGAAGTTAGCTTTCTAGTCAAATCCATATCATTTGAATAGGGTATACCATAGTAATAATCAAAGCCATGATTTACTGGGAGGGACTCGGGCTTGTGTCCTAAATGCCATTTCCCAACCATTCCTGTAGAATATCCTGCCTTTTTAAGTTGCTCCGCAATTGTGATTTCTGATTTTGGTAAGCCATTTTTGGAATTAGGATGTAATACCCTGACTACATTACTGGCCATACCACTTCTCAAAGGAAGTCTGCCGGTAAGCAGCGCAGCCCTACTTGGGGTACATACACTTGCTCCCACATAAAAATTTGTCCATTTTTGACCTTCAAAGGCCATACGATCTAGATTAGGGGTGTTAATTGTGGGATGTCCATAAACACCTAAATCGCCGTAACCCATGTCATCCGCAAATATGATTACAAAATTCATTGGTTTATCTTCGGCTGAAGTTTCATTAACAGCGATTCCCTTATCTTGGTCATTACATGAAAATGTTAAGATTACCATCCCAACAAATAGAGCCTGTTTTATGAAACTTAATTTTTTGTTTTTCATTGTATTACTTTTTTAATAATTGAGATTAACATAATGCCACTAAAAAGGTGCAGTGAAATATTACACTACACCTTTAACAACTAACTAAACAATTGCCTTCACACCTATAAATTTCAAGTATCAGCAATAACAGTATAACTCAATTTCTATTTACTAAATCTTTTATCAAAGCTTTATCAATTTGTGCTTATCCAAACAATCCACTATGTAGTAATTTCTGCGTTTTAAAAAACTTACCAGAAATCACTTGTATCCTTATATTGATTACCGCATTTGACCTAGTTATATCATTCAAATTGACGATAGGCCTTACTTTAATTCTTACGCTATCTTTACTATAAAAACTGTAATTATAACTCAACTAGTTTTAAACTGGTTTCACACTCGTGGCTGAATAATTATGGTATTTTTTATAGATTATTGTAGTTTCTACTCATTATCCTTTTGCCAAGGGACTTTTCCGCTATTTTGGATGTGCTGCATTAAAATAGCATTCAGTTCTTCATACTTATCTTGTTGCTCATCAATAAGATTATGTTGTTCTTGAGGGTCATTTTTTAAATTATAGAGTTCATAACTTTCATAAGGACTGTTTTGCAATAGTTTCCAATCACCCTTGCGAAGTGCATAAATTGCTTGACCGCCATATTTAGTACCTCCTTCCCTTCTTGTAAAGTAAAAAGATCGGTCGAGGTAATCTGATTGATTTTCGTTTATCAACTCGGAATAAAAACTTTGCCCCTCTATCGTATTCTTAGGTTTCGACCCTGCAATTTCAAGTAACGTTGGGTAAAGATCCATTGAGATTTGCATTTTGTCGGAAACGCTACCGCCCATTATTTTGCTAGGCCAGCTAATCGCTGTTGGCACTTTCAAACCACCTTCATACATACTTTGTTTACCATCCCGCAAGGGACCGTTATTTGCTTTGCTTGGTAAATGACCGCCGTTATCACTAGAAAAAACAATGATAGTATTTTCATATTGACCACTATCTTTTAAGGCTTGTATCACTTTTCCGATTCCGTCATCCATATGCTCTATAAAGGCGATTAACTTAGCTCTTGTTTCATCGATTCCTTTCTCTCTTTTTCTCACTTTATCAAGCCATTCTTTAGGAGGTTGTACTGGAAAATGAGGCGCATTATAAGCTAGATACAGAAAAAAGGGGCGATTATCGTCTGCTTGGCTCTTGATATAGTCAACTGACCAATCGGTAAAAAGGTCTGTTGCATGTCCTACCGGGTCGATTACCTGCCCGTTAAGACGCATATAGTTGATATCATGGCGACGATGTGTCCAATAGTCGTCCATCATATCGCCTAGCCAACCTTTAAAATAGCCGAAGCCACGTTCTATGGGAGTATTCGGAGATTCAAGGCCCAAATGCCATTTTCCTATTAAGGCAGTAGAATATCCTGCCATTGAAAGCTCTTGAGGCAAAAGTGTCGCTTTTGGATTTAAATAGCCCCAATTATTATCTGGATTGGTACGAATAACGCCTGGAACACCTACATAATCTTGATATCGGCCGGTAAGTAACGCCGCTCTTGTTGGAGAGCAAACTGGACAATTTGCATAGAAATTGTCAAAACGCATCCCCGATGATGAAATCTGGTCGATATTCGGGGTGCGAATGTCCTTAGTGCCATAATACGATACATCATGATACCCTTGATCATCAGTAAAAATCAACAGTATATTAGGTTTGTCAACAATAGTCAAACTAGAGGTCTGTGCGACAGACGTTAACGAAAATATTACGGTAGTAACTACGCAATAAAAGGATGTTTTAATTTTAAAAAACATATTATCTAATTATACGATGACCTTACTCTCTATCTACTAATTGGTCTTTACCTTTAACCATTTTTGACTTATGAACCCCTACCACGTCACTTATTTCACTAAGTATTTCAGGATGGCCTTCAGCTATATTAAATTGTTCTGATGGGTCTACAGCCAAATTGTATAGTAGGGGTGTACTATGCTCTTCCTTAGGACCAAACTGCCCATATTCTCCTTGGGTTATAAAATGTGCTTTATAATCTCCTACCCTAACGGCAAATAGATCTGGTCCCCGATAGTAAAAAATATTTTCCCGGGGGCTAGGCTGCTCATTGAATAAGGTCTGGCTCAAATCCAATCCGTCTATCATTCTATCTTTTGGTATTGGTACACCTGCCATTTTACTGAAAGTGGTAAACAAATCCATTGTTGTTCCTAATTCGGTTATTAATGCTGGTTTAATCTTGTTAGGAGACCAAAAAATACAAGGTTCGCGCATACCGCCCTCCCAAGTCATTCCTTTTCCTGCTTTCAGTAGCCCAGCACTACCTCCATTAACGCCAAAAGACAACCAAGGACCATTGTCAGAAGTAAATACTACTATTGTATTTTCGGCCAAGCCTTCATCTTTTAAAGTAGTAATAATTTGACCAATGCCATAATCAATTTCCTCAACTACATCACCATAAAGTCCACGGTCACTTTTACCCAAAAACTCTTTAGATGCAAACAAGGGTACATGTGGTAGATTATGCGCTAAATATAAAAAGAATGGCTTTTCCTTATTTTTTTTTATAAAGGAAATAGCTTCCTCCGCATATCTTTTTGTAATAGTATTCTGATTGGCAGGTCGTTCGATAATCTCGGTATTGCGCATCAATGGCACATTGAAACTTTCAATTTTAATGTTATCGGGTTTCAACCAAAAATTCTTATAGTCCTCCATCGTATTGATTTCGGTAACGTTGTCCATATCATTACTATATGGAATTCCGAAATAATAGTCGAATCCATTATTGGTTGGTAGATATTGCTCTTTATGACCTAAATGCCATTTACCGATACAAGCCGTGCTGTAGCCTACCGTTTTCAATTGTTCAGCAAGTGTAATTTCTTCCGTTGGCAATCCATTTACTGAGTTCGGAAACAAAACCCTGACCTTATTGCTGGTCATACCGCTTCTAACAGGTAGGCGACCTGTTAATAATGCTGCCCTACTTGGAGTACAAACACTTGCACCAACATAAAAATTGGTCCATTTCTGACCTTCATTAGCCATTTGGTCCAGATTTGGGGTTTTAATTGTCGGGTGCCCGTAAGAACTCAAATCACCATAACCCAGGTCATCGGCAAAAATTATAATAAAGTTAGTTTTCTCTTGAGCGTTGCCACGATTAACACAAAGAAGTAGTCCGCATATTGATACTAACAATAACTTTGTCAATTTTCCTATTACGGGTAATATATTATCACATCTGAAATTCTTCATTCTCTAATAGTTTAGTTAATAACCCGGATTTTGAACAAAATTAGAATTGGCATCTAATTCTAACTGTGGAATTGGGAACAACACATGATAGTCCTGTGCGTTTTTACCTCTTGCTTGTGCCTTAGAGATAAACACTTCTTGCCTAATTTTGATCCTCCCGAGCTTTTCCTTCAAAGAAAAATTCCCAACCCCGTTCTTGTAAAATTGCAGCTCGGAGAGAATCCTTGGTGTAACCTGTTAAAATCAATTCGGATGCTCCTGCTCTAATCCTTACTTGATTGATTAGATTTATGGATTCTTGGCTAGGACCATTGATTTCATTCAATGCTTCTGCGCGACTTAACAAGATATCAGCATATCTAATGGCAGCAAAATCATTACTTGCCCAAGGTCCGACTGCAGTTGGTTCGAATGGAAATTTATTTGGAAACGACTGATCATTTCCAAGTCCCATGACCAACTCACCACTTTGGGTGCTGACCCATTCGGTAATAATCTGACTTGTCCTAGTATCAGAAGCTTCAAAGGAATTTACAAAATCATCGGATAAGTATGTCCTAGCTGCGAAAACAGCATTATTGCTAAATGGTCTAGGAAAATCAGGTGGGTAAGTTAATGCATTAAGACCATTACCTGTTTCCCCGCCACCAGCACCATTTTTTGGGAGTACCCATATGACTTCTTGATTTTCTTCATTATCAAAGGCAAAGACATCTGAATACGTATCAAGTAATAAGTATTGATTCAGGTCAATAATATCTTGGGCTGCATCAGCAGCCTTTTGCCATTGTTTACTATTCAGATAAAATTTACACAAAACTGCCAATGCAGCACCTCTTGAGGCCCTTCCAAAAGCTGGTGACTGTTTGGGTAATGCACTTGCTGCCATTGTGAGTTCCTGTTCAATAAAGGTGCGAGTTTCCTCCTCGTTCGCCCTTGGAATTAAAGGGTCTTCACTAGAAGAACGATACAAAGGAAGTGGACCATACCAATTGAACAAAGCAGCATAATTCCATCCTCTAAGAAAATGGACCTCTGCTTCTGTCAATTTCTTAAAGCTTTCTGAAAAATTGTCATTATCCAAATTATCCAATACGATGTTTGCATCTCTAATACTATTAAAATGTACGCTCCAAGTTGAAAAAAAATGGCCATGGTTAGAATCCCATGTAAAATCCATTTGGGCCACCCATAAATTCTCAATTGACCCACCAGCACCTGTGGTCTCACCAGCAGTCATACTCTCCATATGGAAAGGAGCCCAAAAATCTTGTGCGCCCCGTCTTTGGGCAAAGGCATAGGATGCATTTAAAACTGCCGATAGTCCATCTTCGGAAGTAAACAATGTTGAAGGAGAAAGTTCTGAATATACTTCTTCTTCCAATTTATCATCACAGGCAAAAAAACATGCCGTGATGAGAACGATAAATAATATTTTATAATATTTCATTTTATCTAAATTTTATGATTATGATTTTAAAAATTAGCTGTTACCCCTAAAAGAAAGGTTCGGGCTAGGGGATAGCTACTATAATCTATTCTGACATTGCTTCGGCCTAATGAATTAGCCTCAGGGTCAAAACCAATATAATCCGTTATAGTAAAAATGTTCTGACCTGAAATATAAACACGCAGTGCATTAAGGAAATCTATGTTGTCAATCGGTATATTATAGCTCAATTGAACGTTCTTTAAACGGAGATAGGACGCATCCTGTACGGTCAAGGAATTTACCTTGCTAGCCCCATAAGAGTTTGGATCAACAGAAGAAGGCCATTTAGCATCCGTATTTACAGGTGTCCATCTATCCGTAATTGTTTCTGCTAATCGGTTTCTTCTAAAATTAGCAGGATATAAAGACTCTATAAGGTTTACATTAATTAAATCTACTCCAGATTGCCCTTGAAAAAAGAAATCCAATTGTAAATCTTTCCATGTTATGGAATTCTGAAATCCATATGTAAAGTCCGGCAAAGGACTACCTATTATAGCTTGGTCTAAAGGCGTGATTGCCCCGTCTCCATTCCGATCTTCAAAAATCGGAAAACCAGGTTGGGAATCTGGTTGCGCTGAGTTTGCAATGTTATCGCTCTCTTGAAAAATTCCGGTAACAACGTATCCATAATAGGAAGCTAGTGGATCTCCTTCTCTTATGATAGCCGTATTTCCTACGGCTTGTATATTTCCGGTTACAATACTTTCAATTCTTCCTAAATCGACCACTTTATTATTAATTGCCGAGAAATTAAACGAAGACTTCCACGAGAAATTATCTGTAGAAATATTTGTGGAAGAAATGAGAACTTCGATACCACTGTTTTCTACCTCTCCAACATTGGACAATATTGATGAGAAACCAGATGATGCTGGTAAAGGAAGATTGAACAATAAATCTTTTGAGTTCTTTTTAAAGTAATCTAACGTACCGCTAAAACGCCCACCGAGAATTCCCCAGTCTATTCCCACATTAAACTGCTCTGTCGTTTCCCATTTCAAATCAGGATTAGCAATTCGGCCTGGAACTACAGACCCCTGTAAAACCCCTCCTAGAACTGCATTTGGACCTGAGCCAAAAGTCAATTGGGAAGCAAAATTTCCAATTTCTTGATTTCCTGTCTGTCCCCAACTTGCTCTAATTTTCAATTGATTAAATGCATCTGGTATAAATTCTTCCTCTTCCAATTTCCAACCAACGGCAAAAGATGGAAAATATCCCCATTTACTATTTTCACCAAAACGGGAGGATCCATCCGCTCTTATAGAAGCGGTCAATAAAAATTTATTGAAAATATTATAATTGACCCTTCCTAGATAGGATAATAACGTATTTTCTTCCTTGTTACTATTGACTTCATCGTTATTGGTATCTCCCAAACCAAGATTATTGGTTTCGATATCATCTGTTGGAAAGCCACTTATTTGAGCGGAGACAAAGCGACTGCTAAACTTTTGAAAGGTACTACCTCCAAGTATTGTCAAACTATGATTCTCATTGAATTCTTTGTTGTAAGTCATAGTATATTCAAAAAGGTAATTTGATCGTTCTAAAGAATTGATATTTGCGATTCCTCCAGAAGCAGCACCGAATATGGTTTGGGAATCATTATAAATATCCCTCCTAGACGTTTGCCTATCAGTTCCAAAATTGAATTTTCCGGATAAAGCATCCGTAAAATTGTAGTTTAGAAATGCACTTCCAAAAGTTCTATTAGTCTCGTTTAGACTGGTTATTGCATCTATGACGAGTACTGGATTGTTAATTGTCAAATTAGATGATTGAGCGAAACTTCCATCGGGGTTGCGTATTGGTTCTGTCGGATCGTAAAGCAAAGAAGAGTATATGGGTCCACCATTTTCATTGGTTTGTATACCATCCACATTATTATTGTCTTTTATCAGACTTGTATTAAAATTTAATCCAATTGTTGCTCTATCGCTAAGTTTAGATTCGAGGTTAATTCTCCCCGTATATCTTTTAATTCCTGTATTCTTAACGATTCCGTTTTGATTAAAATAGTTGAAGGAGGAGTAGTAGGATGTATTTTCAGATCCACCACTTGCTGAAAGGTTATGGCTTGTTATTGGTGCAGAGCGTAACACTTCATTTTGCCAGTTTACCCCTCTGCCTATCGAACTAATATCCGCAGCACTGAAAACCTCTCCATTACCCCTTTCACTTGACAAGGTGTTTATTGCGTCAATATATTGGTCAGTATTCAGGACATCTAAATTGGCTACTTTGGATTGCAGACCCGCATAGGCATCATAAGTAACGTTTATGCGGCCTTCCCTACCTTTTTTAGTAGTAACCAAAATGACACCATTCGCTCCCCTTGATCCGTAAATTGCAGTAGCGGAGGCATCTTTTAGTATTTCTATGGATTGAATGTCAGCAGGATTTAAAGCGTTTAAGGGATTTCTAGGGCTTTGATTGTTGCCTACTTGGGCTGCACCACCTGACCCAAGATTAGGACTATTATCAATTGGGAAACCGTCAATTACATACAAAGGCTCGTTGCCTGCATTTAATGAACTTGACCCTCTAATACGAATGGAAAGAC
Source organism: Maribacter sp. ACAM166 (assembly GCF_005771495.1). Taxonomy (GTDB): domain Bacteria; phylum Bacteroidota; class Bacteroidia; order Flavobacteriales; family Flavobacteriaceae; genus Maribacter. Next base: position 12,341 of record NZ_VAUW01000031.1, on the reverse strand, counting down.
CTCCGCCAGGAGCCGAGCTAGATTGGGTAATATTGACCCCAGCCGCCCTACCTAACATTAACTGGTCAACTGATGCATTTGCTCCAGGGTTTAAATCATCTTGACCTAAAGATGTTACCGCTCCGGTTAGGTCACTTTTCTTTTGAGTTCCATAGCCAACTACTACAATTTCATCCAAGGCGGAAGCACTTTCTTGAAGCGTGACATTCAAACTCGTTTGTCCTTTGAGAGCAATTTCCTTTGTTAAAAAGCCTATATAAGAGAAGACTAAAATAGCATCGCCATCTGCAGTTGTTATAGTGAAATTACCATCAAAGTCTGATTGTGTCCCATTCGTAGTTCCCTTTTCAACAATATTCGCACCTGGTAAAGGAGTACCTAGATTATCTAAAACTTTTCCTGTAAGCGACAACCCCTGAATAATAGTATTAAGTTTATTTTTAACGGGTGGTTTAGAAATTTTATAAACAGTCACTTGCCTATCAATAACAGTATATTTTAAATTATAGCTGCCCAGCAAAGGTTCTAGGATATTTTGTAATGTTATCTTCTTTTTGGCCAATGAAACCTTTTCATTAACGGGAAGAATACCATCCTTATAAAAAAAGATGTACTCACTGTTGTTTTGAATCTCATCAAAAAGCATCTCAAAGGATACTTGTTCAACGTTAATGTCCATGGTTGTCTGAGAATAAGTCTCGTTTGCCATAACCGTTGTTAATCCAATTGTTATAAGAATTGCGAGCGTTCTCATGATGGTATTGATGATGTGCCCTACGGTATTATTACCAGAATAAGGAACGTTCCTTAAGGAATTATTCATAATTTTGTGGTTCAATTAGTTAATTATTGTTTTACTAGCGATAATTCTACTATTTAGCCAGTAAGTGTTGGCGCACTTGCTGGTTTTTTTAATTTAAGTTATATCATTGACTCTTGATTTTAGGATTAGTTTTTTTAGTTAAAATAATATTTCCGTTCTCTTTTGTTACCTCAATTTTAGTGGTTTTACTGATAATTTCGATTACCCGATCTAAATCTTCTTTGAGGTCAAGCTTCCCGGAAAAAGTTTCTCCAGCCAGTTCCGCATCAGAAATAGTGATATCTACGTTATAGTATCTGGATAACTTAGCTGTTAAATAATCAAGTCTATCTTTTGCCAGATTTACATAACCCTCTCTCCATGCAAAATAATCATCCACATTAACTTTTCGTCTTTCTACTTTTGCAGTATAACGATTATAACTAGACAAAGTGCCAGGAGTGATTTTATACGACTTTGATTCATTCCCTTCATACGTTATTTTAATACTACCGCTTTTTAATACCGTATTCATTTGAGTATCTTCGACGTAATTTGAAATATTAAAAACGGTGCCCAAAACTTCGATTTCTTGGTTCTTTGATAAAACCTTAAAGGGTATATCCTTATTATGAGCTACTTCAAAAATAGCCTCTCCTTCAAGATATACTTCCCGTATGTCTTTTTTGAAGAGTGCAGGATAAACAATTCTTGACCCAGAATTGATCCATACTCTAGTGCCATCTGAAAGTGTAACATCGGTTCGTTTTCCGTATGGTACTAGAATAGTATTAAAAATGGGCTTTTTATCAACCATTGCCTGCTGCTCATAATCCTTTCCTTTTCCCAGATTAACATTTTTTCCATTGGTTGAATATTTAATTGTACTATTTTCTTCCATAGAAATATTTTCTCCATTTCCCAAAACTACAGTCACCTTATCGGAATTAATTATATCTACTGTTGAGATTTCGCTAATGATATTTTTTAAAGATGGTTCTTCTGGCTGATAAACATATTTAAATATTCCAAAAATCAGAATAATACTGGCTGCTGCCATTAAAAGATATGTTTTGTTAGGCCAGCGCTTTTTTTTCATTTCTGTAGCCGATGTTATCAAACGCTCACGAAGTGCTCGCTTTTCCATTTCAGATAATGGTTTATTGGTCTTTGAATTCATAAAATGATTTAAGGGCGTATCGCAAAATTTAGTATACAAACTACCCATCTACTTATAAGAGTAGTGAATACAAGTACATAGACACGAAAATGAATAATTATTTTTTTATAGAAATATGGAAAGTGTAGAGTTTCGAATGGTTTTAACAGCACGATATATTAAGGTTCTGGCAGAAGAAACGCTTACACTCATAATATCGGCAATCTCGTCATAGGACTTCTCTTCTGTAAAACGAAGTATTAAAATGTTCTGCTGATGTTCGGTAAGATTGGTAAGTGCCCTTTTTAAAAAACTAGAACGTTCATCTTTATGTTCTTGTTGAATTAGTTGTTCTTCATGAGAATTGACAACTTTTAAATCAATTGGAATATTGTTGTTATTATCATCCCAGTTTGGTCTTAAATGTGTGATTTGAAATTTATTCTGCTTGTATAATTTTCTTTTGAAAGATGTTATTAAATAACCAGCAATGCTTCTAACCTCTGCTAGATGTTCATGATATTTATATAGGTCTAAAAATAAATCATGAATATGATCTTGAACAAGATCTCTACTCCCAATCGTTTTCATTCCAATAGCAAATAGTTGGTCAACATATAAATCGTATAGATTACCCAAGGCCTCAGGATCTCCACGTCTCAATTCTAGCCAGATTTCTTTCTCTGAATCGCTTTCAATACATAATTTTTGATTGGCATTATCCATCTTGGTTGGTTTCATAAATTTTTGTGGAAACAATCATAATTAAAGAAATTTCAATTTTGTTAATAACATATTATTAGTGATTGATAACTATAGAAGAACATTCAAATATATTATATTTTTGAGAATTTAATAATTTTAAGGTACATAATATAAATTAAAACTATTTGTGAATTATCTAATTAACTACAGTATCCTATGTTAGGAATTGGTTGTATCTATTTCTCCTAAATTAAAATGACTTAAATATATTATTAAATTTTCCTCATTCCTATGTCTATAAAATAAAAGTTATATCCTCCTTAGATAAGAAACCTAGAACTATAAAAGAACAGTACAATGAAGCGAAATATATCCTTAAGAATATCAATTAAACTACTATTATCAGTTTTTATCTTCTTTTTTTATGTGAATTTTGATGCTTTAGCTCAAGGGGAAATAACGAAAGAACCAAACATCGTTCTGATATTTATGGACGATATGGGATATGGAGACTTGACTTCTTATGGAGGGATTGGTTATGAAACTCCCAATATAAATAAATTGGCAGCGGAAGGTATGCGCTTCACTAACTTTTACGCGGCCCAGGCCATATGCAGTGCTTCTCGTGCGGCTATCCTTACTGGATGCTATCCTAATCGTATTGGAGTAACGGGAGCCTTATTTCCAAATTCCAAGATTGGTTTAAATAATGATGAAGAGACCATTCCGGAAATCTTAAGAAAAAAGGGCTACGCTACCTCAATGGTAGGCAAATGGCATTTGGGCGAATCGGAACAATTTCTTCCACTTCAGCATGGATTTGATGAATACTTTGGTTTGCCCTATTCGAATGATATGTGGCCAGTGGATTATGATAACAAACTAGTTACTGATTCTTCATCTTGGAGATCCAGGATGCCACCTTTACCATTGATAGAAGGAAACAAAACTATAGAATATATTCGCAATATTAGCGACCAAAATAGGCTTACCAAGCGTTACACTGAAAAGGTAATCAATTTTATTGAAAGACATAAAAAGAAACCTTTTTTCTTATATTTTGCTCATTCTATGCCCCATGTTCCTTTGGCCGTATCGGAACAGTTTAGGGGTAAAAGCCTGCAAGGTTCTTACGGTGATGTAATGATGGAAATAGATTGGTCCGTTGGTCAAGTAATGAATACCCTCAAAGAGAATAATATTGATAAAAACACCTTGGTCATCTTTACAAGTGACAACGGTCCATGGCTTAACTTCGGTAATCATGCCGGCTCATCCGGAGGTTTAAGGGAAGGGAAACAAACTTCGTTTGAAGGTGGCCAGCGAGTACCTGCCATAGTACGTTGGCCTAATTTAGTGCCAGCTGGAACCATAAATAATAAATTGGCCTCTACCATAGATCTTTTGCCTACTTTTTCGGTAATTGCAAACGCCAACCTGCCTGTTAAAAAGATTGACGGTGTAAATATCCTTTCTTTGTTCAGAGGGGATGAAGATGCAAATCCACGGAATCACCTTTACTATTATTACAATAAGAATAGCTTGGAAGGAGTTCGTATGGACTCTTGGAAACTTATTTTACCGCATTCTTATCAATCATATGAAGATGAATTACCCGGTAATGATGGTTTTCCAGGTAGTCGGCATTTAGACTCCACCGGATTAGAATTATATGACCTTCGACGAGATCCTGGAGAGCGTTTTAATGTAAAAGAACAGAATCCAGAAGTGGTGAAAAGTATCATGGACCTTGTTAAGGTGGCAAGAGAGGATTTGGGAGACGACCTCACAGAAAGAGAAGGTAATAATAGACGTAATCCTGGAAGGATAAATTAAAATGAATTCTTATAAAGTGAAAATTGAATAATTCAGGTAAATTGTTTTTTTTCGGTCTATCCAAAGAACTATAAAAATGTCTTAGGTAATTTTTTGGGTTAGATGAAAACCATTTATTACTGGGATAAGTATTAAATGGGTTTAATCATGTTGAGTTAGCCTAGTTTTTTTTGAAAAAGGGATGCTGGTTTTTTAATATCCCTTTTGTGTTAATCGATGATTACTAATTAGTAATTCATTTTTGATAAGACTTAAATTTCAGTCCCAAAAAATAGCAGATTAAGGACAGTTTTTCTGGAATGTGTAATCTTTCGTCCAGGTATCTCAACGAATTTTGTTTTAGAATAAACTGATTACAGAGTAAGGAAACAATATTCAATAATCTTATTGAGAAAATGGTCATTATTATATAAAACAAAATTAATAAGCAATTAACTTCTGACCTCTACTATTGCATATAAAGTATATATTAAATGGTAATTTTTAAGAAGTAAAAATTAAAAGCCGTGGCAATAATGGAATATTTTAAAGGGAAAGATTTTGAGGCCGGAAAATTGGAACTTTCAGATATGTATACGATCGCAAATGAAAATGGCGAATTAGCTTTAAAAAGGGGGAAGCAAAAGTTATTTGAATCTAGGGTCAATCAATTTATCTAAAATATGAAGCAGAATACAGTATTAATTTATTTGGTAACACTTGTTGCAACATTAGGGGGGTTGCTTTTTGGCTATGATACAGCTGTAATCTCAGGAGCAGAAAAATCAATTCAAGCATTTTTAATTGATAGCCAAGGCTTAGGTTCTTTTTTACATGGTATTACGATTTCATCAGCGTTAGTAGGTTGTATAATTGGAGGTGCTCTATCAGGAATTGTAGCTTCTGCCTATGGCAGAAAATACGCTTTGATCATTGCAGGTATTTTATTTCTGCTGTCTGCTTTAGGTTCCGGAAACCCGGAATTCTTGTTTTTTGAAAAAGGCGAGCCATCAATGGGCTTACTTTGGATGTTTAATTTCTATCGGGTTATAGGTGGTATTGGTGTTGGTTTGGCATCAGCGGTATGCCCTATGTATATAAGTGAAATTGCTCCAGCTGACATTAGAGGTAGATTAGTTTCCTTAAATCAATTTGCTATTATTTTCGGTATGTTAGTGGTGTACTTTGTAAATTGGGGTATTGCTGATGGCCAAACCATTGAATGGGTTAATGAAATAGGGTGGAGGAGAATGTTTATTTCTGAGACAATTCCTGCATCTATATTTATCATACTAATGTTTTTTGTGCCGGAATCTCCAAGACATCTGGCGTTGCAACATAATGACACAAAAGCATTGTCTATTCTTACCCGTTTCAACGGAGCAGAAAGGGCTTCTCAGATACTTAATGACATCAAAAATAGTGTAGAGACTTCGAAGGCAAAGTTGTTCTCATATGGTAAACCAGTCATAGTCATTGGGGTATTATTATCGCTCTTCCAGCAATTTGTAGGTATTAACGTAGCCTTGTATTATGCACCCCGTATATTTGAAAGTATGGGAGCAGCTAAGGATGCTTCGATGTTACAAACAATTATTATGGGATTGGTAAATGTATTGTTTACGGTCATTGCCATTTTAACTGTTGATAAGTGGGGAAGAAAGCCTTTATTAATTATAGGTTCAATTGGAATGGCAATTGGAATGATTGCTATTTCAACCTTGGCTTTTTTAGATATTATAGGTATTAGCACCTTGGTATTTATAATTATATATACAGCTTCTTTTATGATGAGTTGGGGGCCAATTTGCTGGGTACTTATTTCAGAAATATTCCCGAATAAAATTAGGAGTCAAGCAGTAGCTATTGCTGTTGCGGCCCAATGGTCGGCTAATTTCTTTATTTCTTCAACCTATCCGCCAATGATGGAATTTAGTAATGGCGGAACGTATCTATTCTATGGAGTAATAAGTATTCTTTCTGCTTTTTTCGTGTGGAAGTATGTTCCCGAAACCAAAGGAAAAACCTTGGAAGAAATGGAAGGTATCTGGAAGAAAAATTAATTTAAAGCATCTGTATATCTAATTGGATACTCAATTTTTGATTGGATTAATCTATAGATTATTCGAGAAAAATAAACAAGAAAACAGACCAACAATCAGCGAATAAAATTAGTGGACTCTCTACAAAAAAGCGGATAATTAGTTAGGAGTCGTGCTGCTAACATTCGGACTGGCCATTTGGTCTAAAGGGGTAGATTACGACCAAGAAAAAATACTTGAGGATGATATAGCCGTCTAGTCTTTTGTTAAGTTTATACTGGTATTATCATCGAATCTGAACGGAAATAATAGTACATAATCGGTAGGAGGTTTTGTCGGTGAACCGAAGCATGATTAAAGGTTTAATTATTAGGATACTATAGGCTGACAGAATTCTTTTCGATATTTTTAAATTTAATCCATTCTTAGATTCTATTATCTACCCTATTATTATTTTAGTATCTTCTACTTAATAATTTAAAGTCAACTCAAGGTAACCATTAGGAACCATCGACAACCCTAACTACTACCCATAAACTATATCGCCTACCATAGGCAACCATATTGCCAACCATTGACTACCCCTATTTCATACCCAAGGTAATCATATCACCTACCCAGAGCTACCCATTTGCTTACCGGAATTAATGTATTGCCAACCCGAGATTACCTACGGCTACCCTATGGCTTACCCGAGATCACTGTATTGCATACCCAGGGCTACACATTTGCCTACCCGAGGTACTTCAATTGCCAACCATTATCAACCATTGCCTAACCAAGGCTACCCCTATCACCAACCCATTATAACCATTATTACATAACGTTAAATGTATTACTTAACCAACACTACCCTATCCTATACCCCTAATACTAAATTTATCCAACCCAGAATTACCATAATTCCTATCAGATTTTACATTAAAACCAACTAAACGTATCCATTACCAAGCAGAAACAATCATTTTATCTCCCCATAGTTATCATCTTACCTTTCAGTGCCTACCTGAGAAAAGCATATTATCTACCAAAACATACGCTCTTAAAATTACAAAGGGAAATCATATTATCTAACTGGGCCTACCCAAGGTAACCGAATAGCGAATAGATATTCAATTGCCAAAACATTTTTATTTAATTGTGTTTATACCCCTTACTTTTTGCTATTTTTGACTAAATAAGTTGTCTAATCAGCGTATACGCTAACGGATACGATTTTGGAGGAAAAAGCTTGAAAAAGACCTAAAATATGAGGTTTTGTAAAACTCATAACCCGAAGGTCGCTGGTTCGAGTCCAGTCCCCGCTACGAAGGCTTAGGTCAATGAAAACAACGGTTCGTATACGCACAAGCCGTTTTTTTATGCCTAATTTTAAGGAACTAATTGCTATTTAACACGAAAATGAATACGATTTACCTGTAAAACGAAATTTTTACAGACCTAAAATATATTCGGACAATGGTGATTTAACAAAGCGCTGGTATGTCTATTTCTCCTATCGTGAACCTAAAAGCGGAAAGCTAAAACGTCAGACACCCTTTTATGGAGATGCCAATACATACAAAACCAAAGAAGATTGGTTGTCCATTTTAGTTACCTGTAGAAAGGTTTTACTACGATTATTGAAACAAGGCTATAATCCGTATACTGATAATACGGAATTACATCGTAAATTAACTAGTAAGAATAATGCGGTTAACAATCCAATCTTAGTAAAGAAGGAAATTAAAGATTTGAGTATTGCAGATGATAAGCTAAATATGACTATTCAAGAAGCTTTCGATTTTGGAATTAAACTCAAATAAAAGGTAGTGAACAAAACGACTAAAAGGGGTTATGAAAGCAAAATAAGTTTGTAATTGTTTATCCTTTATTTGAACTTTCAGGTATTAATCAATTGATTTGATTATTGGTATCAATTCTCTATTTTCTGGCGGATTCTTAATCCTAATGTTGATTTTTTTGTAGTCCCATGAACCATTAATCCATTCTGCTGAAATATCAAGTATTGCTTTTCCATTTTCTCCAAATATTTTAATCGTAGACTCAACAGCTTTATTATTCTCCGAATAGTGAATTGCTCCATTTATAATAGCCATCTTTCCCATAGGTTCAATTTCTCCCAATATTTCTCTTACCCTACTATTGCTCTGAACTTTCTGAATTGCAATACTGTAAAGACTTGAATCAGTATAAGCTTTTCCGTAATCGCTAAATAAACTACCTAAACCAGATGATGATATAAAAAATATAAATAAACAAAATAATAAGAAAACTAGAATTAACCATTTCCAATTTCTCTTAAACCAACTTTTCTCAATTATTAAATCATTACACATTAACTCATTTCAATTTATCCTTTCACAGGAACACCAAAACATTTAGTTTCCTCTAAATATTTTAAAAACCAAATCCTTGGTTAGTTGTTGTCCTTTTGCTCTTTCACGAATAGAATCGTAACTAAACCTAAAATCGCAGCCCGCTTTATATTGGCTACAACCATAAGCTGTTTTTCCCTTAATAATAGTTCCTTTGTTGCATTTTGGACAGCTATTTTCTTCGGAAGACCTTGCTGAAACCTGAACACTTTTAGTGTTTAATTGTTTTTTAGGTTCCAATTTTAGTTTAAAATTTTCATCTAGTCTAATAAGTCCTTCAATAAGGGAATTATTAACTTTAAAGCCTTTTAAATTTACGGTCGACCCTTTTTGCAACAGTCTAATGTACTGTTTTTCTGAAATGGCTTTACCTTCAAACATAAATGGCATAACAAAATCGCAATTCTTTTTGAATTGTGAACAACCATAAGCAGATTTTCCTTTAAGGACAGCACCATCCTTACATTTAGGACATTTTTCGGATGCTATTCCACTTGTTTTCTTGGCTACTACTTTCTTTGTACCTGCAGGCTTATTATGTACTGCCGAAATATTAGCTTTCTTAGTTTCGCTTCTAACTTCGTACACTAAATGATCTACCATTTGTTTCATTTGCTTAATAAAACTTCCAGCACTAAATGTTCCTTTTTCAATATCTTTTAACTGCTTTTCCCATTTACCTGTGAGCTCGGCTGATTTCAATAATTCATTTTGAATGACACCTATTAACTGAATGCCAGTATCTGTTGGAATTACTTGCTTTTTATTTCGTTTTATATATTTTCTTCGGAATAAAGTTTCAATAATATTAGCACGTGTAGAAGGCCGACCAATACCGTTTTCTTTCATAATTTCACGAAGTTCATCGTCGTCAACCTGTTTTCCTGCAGTTTCCATTGCGCGCAGAAGTGAGGCCTCGGTAAATTGGTTTGGTGGTTTAGTTTGCTTTTCTAAAAATGAAGGTTCGTGTGTTCCTTTTTCTCCTTTTATGAAAGTTGGTAACATTCCAGATTCCTTAGTCGAAGAATTTGGGGTTTCAAAAACAACACGCCAACCTTTTTCTAAAATCTCTTTTCCTGTAGTTTTGAACTTTACTTTTTCAGCTTTACCAATAACTGTAGTATTAGAGACTTTACAATCTGGATAAAATACAGCAATAAAACGGCGTACAATAATATTATAAACCTGTTGCTGGTTGTATTGCAAATTCATTTGCTGCCCAGTTGGTATTATTGCGTGGTGATCTGTTACTTTACTATCATCGAAAACTTTTTTAGTTTTCTTTAGCTTTTTACCATGTAAAGGAGCCGTTAAGGCTGCGTAATTGGTTAAATTTTTAAGTGTCTCAGGTACTTTTGGGTACACATCATTTGGTAAAAATGTAGTATCTACTCTAGGGTAGGTTACTACTTTTTGTTCGTATAATTTCTGGATAATTTTCAATGTTTCATCTGCACTAAAACCAAATTTAGTATTACAATAGACTTGTAAACCCGTTAAATCAAATAGCCTTGGCGCATATTCATTGCCTGCTTTTTTTGCTGTAGAAACAATTTCGAAATCGTGTTCTTTTACAATTTTCGCCAGTTTCTCTCCATCTTCAACTTTAAGAAAACGCCCTTCTTCGTAGCTAAATAAAGTACCACGATAAAGTGTTTGCAATTCCCAATACGGTTGTGGTTTAAAACTTTCTATTTCCTTAAACCGATTAACTAACATAGCTAATGTTGGTGTTTGCACACGACCAACAGATAATACTTGTTTGTAACCACCATGTTTTAAAGTGTACAAACGTGTTGCATTCATACCTAAAAGCCAATCTCCAATAGCACGAGAAAAACCTGCATAATATAAATTATCGTAATCCGCAGATGGTTTTAAGTTTTTGAAACCTTCTTTTATGGCTTCGGTCGTAAGCGACGAAATCCAAAGTCTTTCAACCTTACCTTTATAATTCGCTTGATTTAAAACCCAACGTTGTATTAATTCTCCTTCTTGCCCAGCATCACCACAATTTATAACAACTTCTGCTTTATCGAATAATTGTTTTATAATTTTAAACTGTTTTATAATACCCGAATCTTTAGTTACTTTGGTTTCAAAGCGTTCTGGTAGCATTGGTAAATTGTTTAGATCCCAACTTTTCCAATGTGGTTTGTAATCGTTTGGCTCCTGAAGTGTGCAGAGATGCCCAAAAGTATATGTTACAGCATAACCATTACCTTCATAATATCCATCATGTTTGGTGGTAGCCCCAAGAACGGAAGCGATTTCTCGTGCTACAGATGGTTTTTCGGCAATACAGACTTTCATTTTATGTATTGAAAATTAAAAAATTTGAAATAAACTTTAGCCAAATTACATGAAGTATAGCGATTCAAGCGGTCGTGATTATTTATGAATTGAAAACTCACAATAGGTAGACTTTTTTATTTGAACGGGTATAGAAATAGCTTGAATTAGTAAAATATAAAAAAAAATCGCTAAGGCGCAGTTCTGCGGTTTTTTATTTGGACTATTTAGCTAAAAGTAAAACTTATGCTAATGCTGCAGAATATCCATAAAAAGCTCCTTTAACAAGAAGAGTTATTGTAGTTTTCTTTCTCTTACCAAATCTTCTTATCTAGTACGCCAAAGTGTTATAGCCATTTGCTTGTAATTGAAGCATCCTTACCGAGGCGGTCGGGGTAACGTTGAGACCTTCAAAAAGCGTCTCTTCCGCTACGCCTAATTTTTCCATCGCAACACTGCATACACTTACCTTGACTTTTCCCTTATATTTTTGAAAAAACTTTTCCAGTTCGGAATTTTTGACCAATTGGTTCACCACCTTACCTTTGACCACAATTTCGTAATCCTCTATTAGAACACCGTTTTTAATGAGCAGATCATACATACTTAATACTCCCTTAAAATGCCTCTCCGTGGTGAGTACAAAAGCATATTTAGGTGTTTTTTGCAAATCTGTAATGGCTTGTTGGTCTAATTTTTTTTGACCGTGGACTTCTGTGGCAGTAGCAACCATCACCATAATAACTAAAAGGGTTCGGAAAATATTATTCATAAATTCTATTTTGATGTATATACTTTATATAAAAATACAGAATTAAATTGCCATTCTTTATGTAAGCCATGAGAAAAACTAGACCCCTGAAAACCACCCTTGTATTCGACCACCAAATGGCCAATGAGAAAATAAAAAAAACTCTAAAGCCCCCTACCAAAAGTGAAGTATTGCCAAAGTGGACTTACTATATTTAACTGGACTTAGAGTTAAGAGCGTGTTAGCTGTTTAAATTAACTTTGAAAAATTTCAAGAGAAAAAAGAAATTACACCTTTGATTTTAAGGAAAAAGCTATGGAACTCAGTTACGCACGTGGTAGCGTTATTGAGATATGCAGGGAGCTGGATATACCTACATCAGTATTGAGCCGCTGGC
>NZ_VAUW01000030.1 GCF_005771495.1 Maribacter sp. ACAM166 | reverse complement strand
ACTGAAAGCTATGGCAAAATACAAATGGTACTTATCAAATCTGGTCGCTTTTATAAGACTCAACCTTTTTGTTAAGGTAGACCTCCAAAAATGGCTCGACCACCCTTTTCAAGACCATCCGCCGCCTAAACAAAATATCGTACAGGGGGTTCTATTCTGAAAAAAACCAAAACGGTAGCTTTAGGTCAATGAAAACAGTAAAGTTATTCATTCTTGAAAACGTTTAGGACAGGATTGATAATGTTCCTTAAAAAACTAAAAAGTATTACTTATGTACTATAATTTTTCTTATGTCAAATTAGAAAATATCGTTACCCTCCCAAGCCCCTGCGGAAGTCGCACAACCCTTCCACTCCAATCTTCCTTATGCGGAAACGTTGCTCCAATCAACCCGGCAAGTCGTGCCGTTTTAATTTTGCCCAAACACATCCTAAAATAGCCTTGTAGAATTCTTCAATAGTGCCGATTTCAGCATCCGTCAGTTCCTCAAATTCCTTTGTTCTTCTGTTCTTAGATAGTTTGCCATTATTTTGGTTCAGAAACTTGATCAACAAATCGACTTTAGTATCTGGCAACGTAACTAATACATTAATTTGTTGGGTTATTTGGTCGTGTTTTCCCAAAAAATTAAGCTCTTCGGGAATTATTTTCTGAATAGTTTCTTCAACACATTCGTAGATAAATTCTGCCTGAAGCGTGGCATCAAAATAACGGTACAAATCAATGGTCTCATTTGTTATGTCAACACTATGGTCTTGCGTAGGTTTCCATTCGATCAAATCGATTCTAGCCGAAGAGTGGGCCTCCAAAACATCTTGATATGCTCCGATGCGGTTTAATATAGCAGCTGAGACCGGAAAAATCATATCACGTTTCGTATACCCCATACGAACCAAAATATGATGCATCAAGATTTTATGATCTCGCAAAAGAGAACGGTCAAGTCCTATGAAAACAGGATGGAGGAGGTTCTGAAAAATATAGAGAAATCTAGATGGACACCAAAATGGGAAGTTGCGTTACTGTATATCTTTCTAAGTATCAATACCATTGTATATAGTTATTTGGGCTATTATTTTATCAACTATGATTTGAAAATGCAGGATGCTGTTACTCAGGCCAAACACGATGGCTTGGGCAGCGCAAGAGGCTATTTCAAAGACCACGAAGTTATCTACAGAGATTTTAAAAGGTGGGCCAAAAAGCGGGATAGCATTTCAAATCAAAAGTAGGGGTGTGCCCTATCCGGTTTTTGCTTTACGCTTATCTGCCGGAACACTACAAAAACCGGACAGGATCCATGCGCAGGTAAGTTATGGTAAGATTTGGGGAAGGAAAACTCCAAATACTTTAGAACCCCTACTTACTAATATTTTAAAAATGATTGTTATTTCAATCAAATTAATTATATTTGTATGAAATAACAATCATTATAGTTATGGCTAAAAGAAAACAAACGCTGTTTCCCAAACATAAAAAAATTTTGGAGCGGATGGGCGAAAATATAAAATTAGCAAGGAAAAGAAGAAAACTTACAACGATTCAAGTCGCTGAAAGGGCTGATATCGTTAGAAGTACGCTATATCTTATAGAAAAAGGCGATGCTAGCGTGGGTATTGGTTCATACTTTAATGTATTACGGGTTTTAGGGCTACAAGATGATTTCCTAAAACTAGCTGCTGATGATGAATTCGGGAGAAAACTACAAGATTTAGAATTATTATAGAATAGAAATGGCAACTGGAAAATTAGACATATGCGTTTATGCGCATTGGCAAGGAATGCCAGAAGCGAAGATGATAGGTATTCTTGCGGCATACTATGCCAAAGGAAAAAAAGCCTTTAGTTTCGAATACAATAAAGATTGGATACAATCAGAACAGCAACAATTGTTGGATCCTGATATTCAGTTTTATTCGGGTCCGCAGTACCCAAATAATAAAGAAAACTTTGGGGTCTTCTTAGATAGTATGCCAGACACTTGGGGAAGAACACTAATGAAAAGACGTGCCGCACAAGAAGCAAAGGAAAAGAATGAAAAAGCACCAACCTTATACGAAATTGACTTTTTACTAGGAGTGTATGATGAAAGTCGGATGGGGGCATTACGTTTTAAATTAGACCCAGACGGCACATTTTTAGATGACAATGAATATTCACCCACACCTCCATGGTCATCGGTAAGAGAGTTACAAGAGGCAGCTAAGAATTTTGAAAATGATTCCGATAATGAAGGTGTAAAAAAATGGTTAGCTGTTCTTATGGCACCTGGATCCTCTTTAGGAGGAGCAAGACCCAAAGCGAATATTTTGGATGAACAAGGGAATTTATGGATAGCCAAATTTCCTTCTAAGAATGATACTATAGATAAAGGAGCATGGGAATTCTTAGTTTACCAATTGGCTATAAATTGTGGTATTGATATGGCGCCTTCAAGAATTGAAAAGATTCTTGGAAACTACCATACGTTCTTTACCCAACGTTTTGATAGGACAGAAGGGGAGCGGATACACTTTTCATCCGCAATGACCATGACAGGCAATAATGAGGATACCATAAGAGATAACCCAGCAAGCTATTTAGATTTGGCAGAGTTCATTCAAAACTATGGTGCTAACATCGATGAAAACTTGGAGCAACTATGGCGAAGGATTGTGTTTCATATTGCCGTTTCCAATACCGATGACCATTTGCGTAATCATGGTTTCATACTAACACGTAAAGGTTGGGTACTTTCTCCCGCATATGATGTTAACCCGTCCATAGATAAAGATGGTCTGGCGTTGAATATTGATATGGACAGCAATGCCTTAGATCTGGAATTAGCGAAAAGTGTCGGAGAGTACTTTCGTTTGGAAAAAGAGCAGATGGATGCCATTATTAAAGAAGTACTTGGTGCTGTAAGCCAATGGAAAAAGTTTGCTAATAAACTTGGTATTTCAAGGGGAGAACAAGAGCTAATGGCGGCGGCATTTTTGGATGGCTAGTTTTTGAAATAACAAGTGTCAAATTAAACATGTTTGCCTTCACTATCTTTACTTACACACTTCATGAGATGAAGCTATACTAACATTCACTTTACTAATTTTTCAATTTCTAATTTTTTAATAAAATTCCATAATTCATCAGGGTTCATGTTCCAAGCGTTTGCTTCGATACCAAATCTCTGGTTTATTAAACATTGGAGTGTAGCCTTTTCATATTTTTCTGAAGTTTGATATTTTGTCAATGTACGTTGACCTTCAAAAGTTTGCGTTCGTTCGTAACCAGACTCATTCTCTGTATCTATTTCTATATTTTGAAACATAGAAAACATTGCGACTAGCGCTGACCCTTTTCCTGCACCATCAGATATGATAATGTTTATCTTTTTCTTTTTCTCATCATCTCCTTTATATGATAATTTAAAAACACTAAGACCCATTTGACTGCTAATATCATATTCTGTAAGTTTTAAATCGCCTACTTCTTCGGGCATCCAATCTTTTATTTGCTCTTTAGAAACAGGTGTGAGTTCTGAAAGTTTTTTAATATTTTTTTGCATATCCTCTGCACCATCTATAATGTTATCAAAATTGTCCAAGCCTTGTTTTACTTCCTTTACTTTACCTGTAACTTCTTTAATTTTATTTAAAGGATTGTTTTCTTCTTTACAAGCTAGTACCAGAAGTAGTAACATAATAATTGCGATTCCTTTTTTCATGATTATAGTTTTTCAGCTTTAAATTTTCCGTTTGTAATCTGTTTTCTTGTGTTATCTTTTATATTTAATGCTGTAAAAGAAAATGTTCCTTCTACAAAGTTTTTACCATTTTTCAGAATAGTGAATGTAAATGGCATACTTGTAGGGTTGTTGTCATTGCCTACTGTCCAAGACGCCTTATTTGCACTCTCTGAATACGACAAAATAATTTTAGGCTCTTTTGTACTCGTATCAATTGAACCTTCTGTGACTGGATTAGGAAGCATAAATGATATTTCATAACCATCAGCATTGGTACCTACAATACCAGACTTACGGGAAAGTTGTCCACTAAAAGCAATGAACAGCACTTTTTTTGAATTTACTGAAAAATCTACGCCATCGACTATAGCCGTTAAATATGTTTCATTTGTTGACACATTTTCTACAGTCTTACCCCTGTTTTTGTTGTCTTTCTTACATGCTACCACTATCAGTAATAACATGATAAATGTGATTAATTTTTTCATTTTTTCACGATTTTAGTTTCTACGACTTCAACATAGTAGGCTTTTTTCCCTACTAATGTTAGTTTGTTAGTATCAATAATTCCTGCGTATACTTTAACTTTTTTTCCAATGCTTTCATTGTTTTCTGTAAAGCGAATACCTTTAGCTTGTCCGCTTTCTTTAGGAATTGAATTTGGGTCTCTTAATCCATATTCAATTTCAACCCACCATTTGTGATTGACCTCAATGCTGCACTCACCATCTGCCCAACAATCGTTTTTAGCATCTGTAATAATGCCTTCAAAACGTACTGTTGTTGAATCCTTACTGTACATAACTTTAGCAGTATCTTGTTTATGAACTAACTTTGAGTCCTTACAACTTATAAACGTCATTGTTCCTAGCAAAAACAGGTTTAGGATTTGTATTAATTTGAATATCATTTTCATGTATCTAATTTTTTTTAAAGGTTCCCGAAGTTTTGGGACTGTTCGCTATTTTTTTTCTACTTGGGTGATATACTTTTTAGCAGGCTCGTTTCATATAAAAAAGAGATATTACTTAATTTTTAATACTTTAATTGCTTGAGATGTTGAAAAAGTAGTGCCCTATTACTTAATACTTTTAAACCATTCTTCATATTTTTTGCCAAGTATTGGCAGTGGTTTTTCTTTTAAATTAATAGCGTTTATCAAGCCCATAACCCATAGATAAACAATTAAAAAGAATCCTAAAAAACTAATAATCCATCCTAAAATTGGAATGATATTAATTAGTGACAATACCAAAGCCGTTAGTGCCAAACCTAAAGATTGCCTAATATGATAACTTGCGAATGCATTCTTTTTTTCATTGTTAATTACAAATGCTATTATTAAACCGATAATAGTTATGTAAGCAATAATGGCAGTTGTTTTACCTTCTTCTTGTAAAGACGTACTACTTGTTTCGTTTGTTTCTAATTTTACACTTTCCATAATTATTAAAATTATTTTTATATTAATATGTCATTTATTTACTTTTTTTTTAACTCTAAATTCACCATCAGTAATTTGTTTCTTAATTTTATTTACTACAGCTGTAAATGAAAATTTACCTATTAAGTAATCCCCTACTTCCGTTAAGGTAATGGTGCCTTCTCCTCTAAATTTTGAAGCGATCCAATGACCTTTAGAATTGGTATATATCATACTACCCTTATCCTTACCGAGTGTGTAAGTTCCAAGTCCCCTTTTAGAATCTATATATATTTCAATTTTTTGGTTTTTATCTTTACTTGAAGCGAAAATTGCAATTAAGTTTTGGTTAGATAGATTGCCAGGAGCATCGGCATAAAAATCTTCGTCATCTATCGTTGCTTTTAAATAGGTGTCATTTTGAGCCTGACCTGTTTTAGTGCCGACTGCTATTTTATTTTTTTAACGTCAGAACAGCTAGCTGTTAGTGTTATGAGTAGTAATAGTGAGATTAATATTTTCATTTTAATTTATTTAGTCAATGATTGATGAAACATTTAATGTTTTAATAGCCTTCTACAACTGTTCGTCGGTCATATTATAGCCTATTGTATCAAGAATAATTCTTTCATTAAAAAGAGACATGATTTGAAATGATTTTTCTCGTTCATTATAAATACTAGCATAAGGTGCTCCTTTGTCTACTTTTTCCTCATCCCTTGCGAATGAAAGACTTGCCGTCTTTAAATCATTTGGACTTTGCGCTCCGTCAACAACAGTAATCTCCATTTTGTGATTTCGGATTTCGAAAACTAGAAAAACATTGTTATTTGAATCAAATGGACCTACTCTTTCACCAATTTTATAACTAGTTATTACAAAATCACCAACCTTTTTTGGAAGCTATTTTTCAATCTTTTATTGGGTTTGGGAATTGTATATTTTTTTCGCAGCTAGTATCTTTTCTTCGTCCATTTTTCGTGCTAATTGCCATATTACATCTTTAGATATTGGAGAACTTACGGTGAACAGTATTGTTTTTGGGATGGTATGCTCATTATTTTCACCATAATTTTGAACGGCAACAAGATTTCTTTTTATAAAATTCCAACCTTTTATAAATTGCATATCCGCACTCACGTCAACTTCAAGGTCAGCACCTTCATGCCGTTCTTTTATACATTTGTCTTTATAATCAAGGGCTCTGTCTATATAAAACCAATAGTACTTATTACCTGTAATTTTGTCAAAGTTATTTTTGGTTAACATTTTTTTATCGGAAACGAGAGATATATAACCCACGTAAACACCATATTTTTTAAGGAACATTGGCGCATATAACTGCGAGTATACATCATCGTATTTTGTTTTGACGAGGGGCTGTCCTGTAATGTCAACTTCACCTTTGCCCTTACAGTTTACCATCTGAAATTGACTTTCTAAAGTATAGTCCATGTTATTTCTCGGAAGTGCTCTAATATCATATTCTGGCAAGGTGAAATGAATCTCACCCTCTTTATCAATAGTACCTAGTGTAATTTCATCTCCACCTTTTTGCCATTGGACAAGTTCAAACCCTCCTTTGGTATAATCTAACTCACCAGTAATCTGGTTTTCAATTTTAGGTAATGCAGTTTCAGTTTGCAATTGTTGTGTCTTGCACGATTGAAATAGTATAAATAAGAATAGAACTAATATGTAAATTTTGGTTTTCATTATTATTGTTTATAGTTAAAATATCTTGTTAGTAAAAATTTTAATCTCTAATCAATTTTCCCAATGCGAAACCTTCGCAACCAGTATCTAAATCATTTTAATCTGAAGGTTCCGGACTATAATTTCTAGTAATTACAGCGTAATGGTGATTAATTTTTTCAGTTGTATTATTTTTGGTTAATCACCAATAATTTTATGTTCACTTAAATCTACAGAGAAGCTCAATTCAGTCATTTCTTTAATCGTCATTTTTGATGCGCTTGCTGAAGCATCATTTCCATTACCTATAAAGCTCATTTCCATCATTAATCCAGTTTCAAGTTCTTTTAGTATGCTGTCATCAATTCCTTTTCCCTCCAACCTCTTTTTTGAGTATTGCTCAAAGTCTTTATTGAAAGCAAAACCTGCATCTTGGGTCATGTACAAGGTTCCTATACCGGCATTCATGGTAATTTTATAGCCTTGACAAGTAGCGCCTATTATGTCCTTAATACCAATTCTTTCTATAGTAATAGACTGATCAATAACATCTTTTAATTCAGGCATATCTCTAACATACAGCAACTTAACACCTTTCCCGTTTCGTAAGTTTAAACTCTTATGTATTCCGAAATCCTTAATGATAATCGTATTTTTAGATAAGTCTTTCCCGTTTAATACCATGACAACTCCGAAATAACTGGCCTTTGGTTTTACCATATAATGACAGTCTATTTTTTTACCATTGGCCTCCATTTCATAGGTTACTCTCCAGTCGAACGCATAGCTAGATGGAATTTTTTCTTGTGGCACGTATTCTTCTGCAAGAGCCAATTCCTCACTATTTGTATTTTTTTTGTCTTCTTTGCATGCCATTACGAAAAGTAATAGCATAGTGACCGTGATTAGCTTTTTCATTTTCTTATTCTTTAATTAGTGCTTCAAGATTTAATGTTTTTAAATAACCCCACAGTTCTTCTGGCGTTATTTGATTTGCCTCTGCTTTAATTACAAATCGTTCGTTTGCATTATAACTTAGTATCGTTTTTACTTCTTTTTCATTATACTCTGTCATTACACGTTTACCATCCATTTCTGTAGCGCTATTATAGCCTGTTTCGGTTTTATCTTTCCAATCTCGACTTACCATACCTTTCATTGAAGTATACATACTTACAGCATCTTTATTACTTACGCAATCAACAATGGTAAGGTCTATTGTTTTTGATCCTTTTTCAAAAAGTAGATTTACATTATTAAGGGTTGGCATATTCTCTATTGTTTGGCCAACTTCATAGCCTGTTCTTTTTAAATTTCCAAGTTTTTTTGGCAACCAATTTCCGTAGTGTTCTTTGTTGATTGGTTTAAGTTTAAGAAGTTGTTGTTTTATTTCTAATAGTTCATCATTTGCCCAATACTTTAAATACCAATTAATAGTAGATGGTATTTTTGTTATTGACGTTTTAGTCATGGTTTTTGGTAAACTGCCTTTTTCAGTTCCATTTGTCCAATCTTCTTTTTCAGTTAAGGTGTTTAGCATCATATTCCACCCTTTTTTTAATTGGATAGTGTAGCTTGTAACCTCATTAAATTTATAAATGTTTTCATTTTCAAAATTCACAGTACATTTTGCGTTAAAGAGCGCATCACTATCACTATAAACCCAAGAAAGTGTACTCCCTAAAATCAAACTTGAATGTCTGTTTTCGCCTATATCGGACTCAGTTTTAGCATGTATAGAACCTACTGCCTGCCCATATTTATAAAGAAACAAATAATCTATATTTACAGCTTTAGCTTCTTCATTACTTTGTTCTATTTCCTTGTCGTTACAAAAATTCATACCAACGGCTCTTTTTATTGAGGACAAATAGAGGTCAGTATCTTGAACTGAACTGATATCTGTATTCCAGTTAAAATGAATGGTTCCGTCTGCAGTAATTTTACCTACGGATATTGGATTCTCTGAACCAAAAGGTTGCATCATAATTTCTAATTCGACTTTGGTATAGTTTTCCACTTTTGGTAAATCTGTTTGCGATTGCTGTGCAATACACGGTTGAAAATATATTAAGGTTAACAGGAATAATATGTGAGTTTTCATTTTCATAATTTTCATTTTATTTCAACTATATAACTTTTAGAACAACAGAGCCTTTTTTTGATTTTTGAAATTCTACTTTATTTTCTCCTATAGAAAATTGATCCCGGGTATGAACTGATCACCAGGTATGAATTGATCTTCCGGAATAAACTGATCTCCAGGTATAAATGTGTCTAGTTCTGGAATGTACCATTCTGCATTTACTAGATAAATACGAGACTCTTTTTGTAACATTATTTTGCCTCTACTTTCTTTAAATTTGCCTTTTACTAAACCAATACTAAATATGTTTTTTGGATATTTTTTTGCAAGTGTTTTAAATGATTCTTTATTAAATAACTCAACCCTTTTTACCTGATGTTCTTTGTTACCAATGAGCACGACAAAATTCTCTTCTTGTGCTTTTGCAGAGAATAAAGTAAATAGACAGAATACTACTGTTGTTAAAATTTTTGTTATCATAATTTTTACTTTAATAATTTTCTTCGATATTTTTTAAATTTAACTTCATACTCACTAACTATTGTGTAAGTAGATTTATTTACCAATTCTATACACGTCATTTTAGTGCTAGTTTCCTTTTTGTAATTTCTTTATTTAAAGATTTTAGTTGCGAAAACTTAATCTCTAATCATTGTTGACCAAAGAAAACCTCCGCAACCAGCTTCTAAATTATTGAAAACCGAAGGCTCCACCTTATTTTCAATAAATACTTGTGATGGACTATCAAAAAATGATTGACAATAATTTAATTTGTTGCTTGATATGTTTGTAAAGACGAATTTGCTATATAAATTAGCACTAGAGGCCTTGTTTGAACCATTTTTGCAAATAATAAAATTACTACCGTCTGTTAATATTTTATAAATGTTCTTATTTTCTATGTTTATACTCTTACCGGTAATGGTATAGGAATTACCAAAATTATCTGTCCAATTTCCTGATGTTTTATTTATTAACGTTATTTCAGTTTCTTTACTGTCATCACCGCTAGAACAAGAAGTAGAAAGCAATAAGATTCAGACTGGATAATTTAATAATGTTTTCATTTCTATTGTTTTTTTTAAATAGTTTAGTAAGTATTTTACTTTTGGAAATAGTATTATTTTTTCTTTTTAGGCTTTCTCGCCCTAAAAGTACCTTCTGTAAATTCTTTTGTGATATCACTTTTTCGGTCATTTCCTATAAATGAAAAAGTACCTTCAATGTAAGCATCGTTGTTTTCTGTAATAGTTATTATACGGGTTTTACCGTCTGCATCCCAAACTAATCCTGGCTGCGATTTGTTAAAAAAGCTACCAGTAAAATCATCTGTAATTGTACCTGTTAATCTTTCTGGATTACTTGATGCAATAGCAATTTGAATATTATTTCCATTGCCATCAGTAGTGCTAATTGCAATTATACCTAATTTTAATAAAGAGGCATTCACAAATACCATCTTGTTAAATGAGTGTTCAATTCCATCTATTTTGACTTTAAAATAAAAGTTGTTACTTTCCGAAGAAGTAGGACTATTCTTGTTACCGCAAGAATTAAATAAAAATAATATCGCGAATACACCGATAATTAATAATATGTGTTTTATTTTGCTTGTCTTTGTTTTCATAATTATCGTATAAAATTATTCTTAATCTATACTCATATTTTATTGTAAGGCAAAAATCTAAATCCTTAACATGGATAGTATCACATAAACAGTACACCTATAAATTATAATGGATTTAATTTTCAGAACAA
This sequence comes from Maribacter sp. ACAM166, assembly GCF_005771495.1. Classification (GTDB taxonomy): domain Bacteria; phylum Bacteroidota; class Bacteroidia; order Flavobacteriales; family Flavobacteriaceae; genus Maribacter. Next base: position 40,371 of record NZ_VAUW01000030.1, on the reverse strand, counting down.
TCAATTTTAGAAAGGCTTTCTTTGCCTTCTTCAATAGATGCATTAAATTCATTTAAGCTTTCGGTGGGCACACATTTTTTAATTCTGTCAAGTGCATTTAAGTACCCGTTAATGGCACTTTTATAACTGGTACAGTTTTCTAAAGTAGGGTTTTCACCATACGAACTTGCCGCTGCCAACCATACTTCTAATTCAGAAGATACTTCTTGTACCCAACTCCCTTTTAGGCAAGAAGTACCATTATCATCATCTTTAGAACAGTTTGTTAACAGCACCAAAGTGAATAGGCTTAAGACTAATTTAAAAATTGATTTTTTTAAGGTTTTAAGATAATTTTGAAATTTCATTTTTTTGCGTTTTATAAATTTTGATTCATAATGATTAATTTTTCCATTTTTTAGAGGGCATGATAGTATCGAGATAATTGGCTAAAAAAATGTTCCATCTTGGGGGATGATTCGTAATATTTAAAACTAGTTATTCCTTATCTAGATAAATATTTAAAGTGCTAAACCCTATCTGTACTACATTATAACTGGGGTGGGTTACATAAGGTATATACCCGGACTTTATACCATACGTCAAATATTTTCCTGGTTGCAACTCTATTTTATAGTTACCATATTCACCTGAAATAACCGTTTGTCTTTTAGAGTTGCCATTTTTGTTTTCAAAAATAATTTTAGCACCAGCAATTTTAACCTTACCATTATGATTCGTTACATAGCCTTGAAATCCATTTTTTTTAAGCTTTAATTCAGGTCGTTTATTTGGTTTTATTTTATTAAGATTTAATTGATTGTTAATTGGTTTTCCTATTTGTGCATTTATACTTATAATGCCTAACATAAATAGCGCTACTACTAGTGTTGTTTTCAAAATTTTCATAATTTCTATTTTTTATTAAAAAATTGCTATTTTATTTGGTGTTTCTATGTTTATTCTATCAACTCAAAACGGTAATTAAGGTGTACATAAGTTCCCTTATTGATGTCTCCAAATTCTAAAAACCCTAATAAGGAATTATTTGACCCTTTTTTTACCACATGACATCGCCAAAAGCAGCATATTCGTGCATATTGCCATTTCTACTTCCCTTATAATATTTTTTTTGTTCGTTTAATCGTTATTGGCTTTAATAGAAATAGAACATTATTCTTCAAAAGAACCTAGTTGTATTAGTCAATTTCCGAAATGTCTCCACCAAGCTTCATAAATTCGTAATCACTAACTACTACTGTCTTTGGATATTTCTCTAATGCCACGCAGGTCATGGTCATATTATATTTCTCTTTTTTTTTATGAATCATATCCATTTCCATAACGATACTGTTGTCTGCCTTTTTTAGCCATTTCGGGTCAAAGCCTTTTGGTGTCGTCTTCATGTGATCTCCAAATACCTGATTAAAACTTACTGGAGAATCCATTGCTATATACATGGTCATCTTCATGTCGTCATTCTCCATTTGAAAGCCCTGACATTCATAACCCAATATGGTTTTAGTGCTTAACTCTGTAAATGTGTAATCATTAATATTGGTGGTTTCCTGTTCTGCCATTTCTCCAATATCGGCAGTTGGGCTTTTAAGCACATGACCAGACTTACCATTCTCGGATTCCATTAATATTACTATGATTTCTAGTTCTTGATCAAACAACATAAACATGCCGTTTGCCATAGGATTATCCTCCATTTCTGGCTGAGATCCAAAATACTTGGCGTCAGGTTTTAAGTAATAGGTCATATTCATATTGCCTTTCTTGTGCTTCATCTGCATGGTGTACTTGTACTCAAAATCGTATCTTTCAGGTAAAATAGAAGGGTCTACTTGAGGACCTGAAAAATCAATATCGAAAATTTTGTCCATGCTTTTTTCAGCCATTTCAGCAGCCTTATCAGATGTCTTTCTTACAATTACTTCTTCAACAGCTTGCTCTGCTTTTTTAGTTAGTTTTTTCCAAAACTGGGCTTGAGCAGAACTACCTATTAATAAAAAGATTAAGGTTAGTGCTAATGGTTTTAGTGTTTTCATGATTGTTATTTTTTACTTTTTGGTTTTATAATTTTAAAAAGTGAATAATTTTTTTAAATGATTATTTTTACCTAGAGTCATACCAAACATAGCTGTATTAATACTTAATTCATTGTATATTTCGGACACGATTTTTAAATGTATTTTATATGAAAAAATCTTTTGCTACTAACTTATCTTATGAAATACCACATGAGCTTAAAAAATATGTAGTAAGTATTATTGAAGGGAAATCGAAATATAAAATGGATACATTATATCCTGTATTTGCTACGGGGTACCCAGTATTAATATATGTATATGATAGTGTTCCTGTAATTTCTGTAGATGGTTTTGAGACAAAGCCGAGTTCAAGGGTGCAAATTGCAGGTCAAATATTTGATGCAGATATTTCAATAAGACTTCAAGGGAAATTTGGACAAATAGGTTTAGTCCTTCATCCTTTAACAACCTATTACTTATTTAATAAGCCCGGATCTTACTTTTTAAATAAATGGTGCAATTTTCAAGATATAGTACCAATTGCAATAGATAAAGACCTGCAGTTAGCACTATCAGCCTGTAAAACAACAGATGATCGAATTAAAATATTATTTGAGTTTTTAAAATCGCTTCTTGACACGAAGCGACCAGAAATTAAATGGCTAGAAACTGCTATAAAAAAAATATATTCTTTAGGAGGAAACATAACTCAAGAAGAGTTGTCGGTGCTAGTTGATATTAGTTTAAGGCACTTTAGAAGAAAATTTAAAGAGGTGGTAGGAATCTCGCCAAAATATTTTTGTAAAGTGATTCAATTAAATACTGTGTTTGAAATGTTAAACACTACAAATACAGAGAGATTACATCATTTGGCATTAGATTGTGGTTACTATGACCAAGCACATTTTATAAATGATTTTAAAAAAATGATAGGAAGTAGCCCCAGAAATTTTTTAGAAGGAAAACATTCGTTTGTAAAAGATTATATGGGTAGAAAGACCTTATAGAATTGTATAAAAATCAAAATCACGTTCATTAATGAGTCTGTATTAATTTAAAATGATAAGCCACGGAACATAGTCTGCTAGCATAAATTGATAAACCCGAAAAAATGAAAACAAATTTATAATAATGAATTTACAGAGTTGACAATTTTATCTTTAAGATGCCAAGGAAAGTTCTGAATCGTAGTGTTTAGAAAACCTAATGGTTTTCTTCGTAAATTTGCATCAGTAAAACGCTTAATATTACGTTCATTAACGTACTTCTTAGATTACGGTGTCAATAACGGGATTTTACTTTAAATAAAATTAAGTAAAATTCTGAAAATCAAATACATAAAAACAAAACAGGGTTCCTGTCATCAATTTTGTGAGTTCGTTATAGTTTTTTGATTAGTCCTTAATCATATTATTAAATCTAAAAAATTCAACTCTAAGATGAATAATTTGGAACATTCATCTTTTACATTTTCAAAGTTATCGTAAATCGTTAACCTCCGAAATAATGCAAGTCACTTGCCATTTTTTATCAGCCATCGATTTTGTAATTACGTAGGTGAAAATGAAAAGTAGAGTAGGTGAGCTTTTTTCAGAATTCCATTCTTTTATTTTTTTGTATTTCTATTTAGAGTGTTAATTGTCCTATAGCTGTCAGTTTCTTACGTTTCAAGATACTATAATCACAGAGTATGTTTTTATGCGGTTTTCAGCGATACTATCAAGAAAAAGCTTGCCATCCCAGAAAAACCAATTCTTTTTAATTATTTCATCGCTATAATGATTATTCAAAAGCTTAGACAATAGACTAGATGGAAGCAGAATTTCTACTGAATTGCGCTCCATTCTTTTTAAACTAGAAAACGTCTATCTAGGAATAAAGCACGAGAAACTTATAAAAATAATTGAGTTAATAGGGTAGTGACCGATATCATAATCAGCTAGGTAAAATAGATAGCGTTTATTATAGGTTTTGAAGATATCTCCTATCGGCTTTTTGATTAGATGCTACAACACACTTCATCAACAATCGCTTTTTAGCATCTCAATTTAATGAATTCATGATTATAAATAACGGTCACCTTACTATCTTAGAATGATTTTTCAGTTTTTATATTTTTTTAGACTTCGATTATGGGAGATAAAGACCTATTTCTTTTATAATAATTGCCGACACCCATACTGGTTATAGCCGCTCCTACAATCGCATCCACTTTGTTGTCGTCTGTTCTTTTTTTATAGGGTATTGACCTTTAAGAACCAAGATTTCATTGCACAAACTATCAAGGTATAGGAAAGTATATTTAATTGGTTCCGAGCGGCATAGAATTAAAAATATTGATATCACGGATCTGGGCAAGTGAATTGACTTTATCGTTGTAGGCCTCTAAACTCAGACTGAGGAAGCTCGACTCAACCCGGTTTTGATAGAGATAGAACAGATGTGTTTAAAATCCAAATTTTTGCTTTGTTGGCAAACCGATGTCTTTTAATCTAAGGCCTACGTCTACTTACTATTCTGAGACGCAATAAATTCTACTTGCAAATTAATAAGATTTTTACTTTGTCGAGTCGATAAAACAGAATTACCAACATGACCATTGTCATTTCGAATTGCATTTTAACGTTCTAATTTAAAGCCGTTAAACAAAAACTAAAAATGAGACATATTCTTGTACCCACTGATTTTTCAGAAAACGCATAGAATGCCCTTAAGTATGGCCTAGAAATTTTTCAAAAGACAGAATGCACTTTTTACCTAACACATATCAATTTGGTGACTGCCTATTCAGGTGCGGGAACATCTCTTAAAAGTTCAACAGGGAAATTATCGGACATCCTTTTGGAGAATAGTATGACAAACTTAAAAGAATTGTTGGCTCGTGTTGAAAAACTCTTTTCTAACACCAAACATACTTTCGTGCCCTTGACGTACTACAGCAATTTTATCACCACCATAAAAAACGAAGTGAAGAACAAAAATATCGCTCTCATTATTATGGGAACCAAAGGCGCGTCCGGACTCAAAAAAGTGACTGTCGGAAGTAACACGGGCGATGTGATTAGCAAGGTCAAATGTAATTTGCTGGCAGTTCCCGAAGATGTAGTCTATTCGCAGCCCAAAGAAATCGCTTATCCTACGGATTATCAGTTAGGTAACAATCTAAAAGTATTAGATGATTTGATTGAAATGGCGACAATGAACAAGGCTGTCTTACGTATTCTACATATTTCCAAAAACGGGGAAGAGCTCAATGCAGAACAACTGAAGAACAAAGATTTTCTAGCCGATTATTTAGTGGAAGTGAACCATAGCTTCCATTCCCTTAAAGGTAGTAAACTCGAAACCGCAGTACAGTGTTTTACTGAAAGTCGCGATATTGACATGATTGCGATGGTAGCGAAAAACCAGAATTACTTCCAACGAATCTTGTTCCGCCCCGCTGCGGAGGAAATCAGCTACCATACCAAAGTACCTTTTTTGGTGTTGAATGAATAAGGGTGACAAGTCAAAAATAACATCAAAATAGACCTGACTTAAGGTATTAAACACATGAAAAAATATTTCAATATCCACAGCTCAGATTTTATTTATGTTGGTATCGTAATTGCAGGAGTGATTCTGTTATATATATTAACAAACCTCTTTCATAAATGGACATTAAAGAAGCGGCGCAAAAAATTTTCTGATTTAGATAGTACTACCATCAATCTTGTAAAACGAGTTCTCAATGCTTTGTGGATTGTTTTTGGCCTGATTGCCTTAAGCTTTGTTTTATAGAGGAAGAAAAATATGATACTGAACCAGAGAAAGAAGAAGTGAAATCTATTTCAAAAAAGGAATCAGTTAAAGATACTTTTAAAAGTAAAGAAATATCATTGTGATGCTTTGGAGTTGGCCGGGTTACCTGACTGCCGGTGAGGCAGGTCCACTATATCGCCCGTTGAGGCCCATATATGGTTTCGTAAACCCTAAAAGAGCTCTAGTGTCGCTTTTTAGGGCAAAGAGCTCTAACAATCCGTTGCGGTCGATGCCGCTGCTACCCCTAACCCTTGCGACCTCACGGATTTTTTTTGTGGATAGAGAGAAAGAAGAAAAGGGTAGTTTTGAAACAAACATATCATACAATTAATATATGTTCACCTCCAATAGTTGGTGCATCATTTACATATTGGAATATCCAGATTGTGATATTGTTATCTCTCCTGAAAAACTAAATGATTATGACGCATTATATTTGGGGTTTAAAAGAAACTGTTAACGTTCTAAAAGAGAATAAGGAAGGTTGAAAAATATAATCTAGTGTTTTTCTTTTATAATTAAAACCATGACTTAGGTCATGGTAGGGTATAGGTGTCAACAGTAAGTTTGCCAAAACGCTTTATGAATCTCCAAATTAACAATTTTTTTGAACAAGAATCATGGCTGGCATATCTTATTGCGTCACTGGTAAGTATACTGTTAGGTCTGAGGTTACACTGGCTCATTTATACATTTCTTAAACTCAATATTAAAAGGATGCCTAAAATTCTAAATGAACAGTTGAATGACAAACCATTTGTCAATTGGACCTTTAATTCACAAAAACTCATGGGAAGCGTTTTTTTATATGTAGATTATACATTTCCGGTTACCGAGCTCCGTACTAAATTATCAGCAGTTTTAAAAGATTATCCATTATGGGATAAGAACGTATCAAATTTGCTAGTTACGAATATAGATGGCAACTTTTAGCGCAAAAAACGCATCTGATAGTTAGAATCTTCGTTGCTGCCTCAGGAAATATTTGATGGGCTTAATACAAAATATCAATCTATTGATTTGCCGAAATTTCGAATAGGCAACATCAATAAAGTTAAATATCGAATGTACTTAGCTTCATGCTTTTACTTTCTAAATACCTCTATCATAATATGAAAATTCAACCGAGAGATACAGAGCTTTTGCAGCGAATATTCGACTCATCAATAGAAGGCATACTCGTAGTCGATGACCAAGGTAGCATTATCGATGCCAACGCATCTTGTGAACGAATATTCGGCTATAGGGAAGGGGAGTTAAAGCACAAAAAGCTGGATAGCTTACTCCCTAAAAAATTTAGAAAAAAGCATAAAACGCATAGAAGTAATTATGCAAAAAAACCTGAAATGCGCATCATGGGCCTAGGCATGGATTTATGGGGACTAAAAAAAGATGGCTCAGAGTTTCCGTTAGACATTAGTTTGAGTCCTTCTGTAATAGAAGGAAATCAAGTGACAATAGCGTTTATTAGAGATAGTTCGATTCTAAAGTCTGCAATAAACGCTAAAGTGTTGAGTGGTAACAGAATGGACGAAGCTCAAAGATTAGCTCATGTTGGCAGTTGGTTTTGGGATTTGCAAACTAACGAAAGGGAATGGTCTGACGAGTTTTATAAAATTTTTGGTCTTCCGCCTGGCGATAATCGGCTAAATGCTGAAACGGCAGAAAAATTTATCCACCCTGATGATAGGGAAAATGCATCAAAAGTACTTGAAAATGCTATTGAAAACCAAATTCCTTATAAATTTGAGAAAAGGATTGTAAGGCCCGATGGTTCCGTAAGATATGTCATTACCAAAGGGAAAATAACTTATAATAAATTAGGAAAGCCCATACGCATGATGGGTACCATGCAAGATATTACCGACTTGAATTTTCTAAAAGATGAATTTGCAGCAAGTGAGACAAGAAACAAGGATATTTTAAAAGCTATACCTGATTTAATGTTTGTGCTTAACGCGCAAGGCGTATACCTCGAAGTTAATGCATCAGATCCTTCCATTTTATTGGTGCCCAAAGATCAGATCATAGGTAAAAATATTAATGATATACTATCCAAAGAACTCTCTAAAAAAATAATGGAAGCTTTTGATAATAGTAAGAAAACAAATACCACACAAATTGTTGAATATTCCCTCACCATTTTAGAGAGGATTGCGTATTATGAAGCTCGGGTTGAGGCCAAGAACAACGGTAATTTTTGGGTTATTGTAAGAGATATAACAAATCAAAAGGAATCAGTAGAAACTCTTTATATCAGAAACCAAGCTTTGGAATCAGCCAAAAATGGCATCGTAATAACAGATGCCGAACAACCTGATTATCCTATTATTTATGCCAATGATGCCTTTTCAAAACTAACAGGATACTCTAAGAATGAATTAATGGGCAAAAACTGTAGATTTTTACAAGGTGTTGATCGTGCGCAGGATCAGGTCAAGATTATGGCGACCGCTATTGCTAAGGGTATGCCGTCGAATGTAGAACTACGTAATTATAAAAAAGATGGCACTTTGTTTTGGAATGAGGTTCATATTACACCTATATATAATGATAATGCAGTGTTGACCCATTTCATAGGCATACAGAATGACGTGACCGAACGTAAGTTAGAAGAACTTCTTAAGGACGATATTCGTTTAATATTGGAACAGATTGCTAACAATGAACCAATGACTGATATCGCAAATGCGATAGTAAAAACAATTGAAGGACATTTTGAGGGATGTATTGCCTCAATATTATTGCTCAATCAAAATCGGGACACCTTACACAATTTGGCTTCCCCGAATCTACCTGATAATTTTAGGAAAGCGATAGAAGGGATTAAGATAGGGAATGGCGTAGGATCCTGCGGTACTTCGCCTTTTTTAAAAGAAGCTGTGTTAGTAGATCATATTTCGAAAGATTCTCTTTGGTCAGATTATAAGGAATTAGCTTATACCTACGGATTGAAGTCTTGTTGGTCGTTTCCGATTTTTTCTTCTAACAAAAAGGTACTGGGCACCTTTGCTATTTATAATTATCGCCAACAAAAACCAGAAAAAGTAAAAAGGGAAATAATGGAGGAACTTACGTATTTAGCAAGCGTAGCCATAGAACACTATCGGATTAATGAAGAGTTGAAGGAAGGGAAACAGCAGTTAGAGAAAAAAGTTGCGGAACGCACCAAAGAAGTACACGCGACAGTACAAAAACTGGTGGAGTCCAATCTCAGTCTTGAAGACCAAATGCAGGTGACTAAAATAGCAGAACGAAAGGCTTTAGATAGTCAAGCATTATTTGCGGCTATTGCCGAATACTTTCCTAATGGTGTTATTGTTGTGATAGATAATAAATATAAGGTTAAATATATCAATGGTCAGGAATTGAAGAAATTTGGACTAAAAAGCACATCATATGAGAAAAAGGCAATAGATGAAATAGATCTCTTTTCAACTTACCAAAAAAATGCTTTAAAGAAAAGTGTACGCAGAACCCTAGATGGAAAACATCAAACCTTTGAAATCGAATTTATGAACATGAATTATGCTGTCTACACTTTACCTTTAAAAGATGTTAGAAATAAGGCAAACCAAGCCCTTTTCGTATACAATAATATCACATATCAAAAAGAAATTGAGTTAGGTATTCTAAACGCATTGCAAATAGAAAAAGACTTAAACGAATTAAAGTCACGTTTTGTTTCTATGGCTTCACACGAATTTAGAACGCCATTGAGCGCAATTCTATCCTCGGCCACCTTGATCGGTAAACAGAACGGTCCTGACAATGTACAAAAACGGGAAAAGTATGTCAATCAAATCCAGAACAATGTGCGTAGTTTGGTAGTCATCTTGAATGACTTCCTATCCCTTAGTAAAATGGAAGAAGGCAAAACGATTTCCCAACCAGAACGTTTTGATTTGGTTCGGTTAGTAAAAGACGTTATCGAAGAAATTGAAATTAATCAAGAAGCCGATCAACAAATTTATTTCCAATCAATTGAGCGGAAAATTCAAGTTTTCCTAGATGCTAAATTGATACATCATGCGTTGGTCAACTTGATATCAAACGCCACAAAATATTCCGAACAAAACACCAAAATCGAAATTTCTATAACTAAAAATGATGGAAAAGTAATAGTACAAGTTGCAGATCAAGGCATGGGCATACCTTTGGAAGAGCAGTCTAATCTGTTCAATCGTTTTTTTAGGGCGAATAATGCTACCAATATTCAAGGTACAGGGCTGGGTCTATATATTGTAAAGCAATATACAGAACTAATGGGTGGTACCGTCAGTTTTAAAAGTAAGCAAGGCAAGGGAACAACATTTTACCTAAATTTTCCTTTGTTGGATAATCGAACATAAATTAGATAATACAAAAAAATGAAAAAAATACTGATTATAGAAGACAACAAAGATGTCCGTGAAAACATGGGAGATATGTTAGAACTAGCCAATTATGAAGTAGCTACTGCCGAAAATGGAAAGAAGGGTATAGAAAAAGTATCTCAGTTTCACCCTGATATTATCGTTTGCGACATAATGATGCCTCAATTGGACGGCTATGGCGTACTCGAAGCATTAGGTAAAAATAAGGCTACAGCAGGTATTCCCTTTGTTTTTTTGACCGCTAAATCAGAAAAAGGAGACATGAGAAAGGGCATGAACCTAGGGGCAGATGACTACCTGACGAAACCTTTTGAAGAATACGAACTATTGGATGCCGTTGCTTGCCGGTTACGAAAGAACGAGTTTCTGCGCAAAGACTTCTCCAAGGATATCGAAGGAATCAACAAATTTTTTACAGATGCATTCGATTACTTAAATTTAGAAACTATTTCAAAGGACTATAGGCCCAAAGCATATAACAAAAAAGATTTTATTTTCATGGAAGGTGATGCCGCCTATACCCTCTATTTTGTTGAAAGAGGTACTATAAAGACTTATAAATCAACCGATGCAGGTAAGGAATTTGTAACGGGTATTCATAAAGCGGGTGATTTTATGGGGCAGCTATCCCTTCTGAGTAATAGTGAAACCTATTTGGAATCGGCAACTGCAATGGAATCTGCCGTGGTTTACAGTATACCTAAAACTGATTTCACTCACTTGATGTATGGTAATAGAGAAGTCTCGAATAAGTTTATGAATCTTATTTCTAACAACCTTAAAGAAATTCAGGAACAATTGGTAGATATGGCCTACGCCAGCGTTCGGCAGCGAGTGGCAAAAGTAATATTGAACTTTCATAGCAAGAGAATTATAAAAGATACTCTCAACGAGGGAATCGACATTGCACGTGAAGATTTTGCGGGTCTTATAGGCACCGCCACCGAAACCGCAATTCGCACGCTCTCTGATTTTAAAAAGGAAGGTCTAATTACTTTGGGGAATCGAAGAAGTATTATTATAGTGGATAAGATAGGACTGCAGAATGTAGCCAATTTTAAGTAGATAAATAGGAGTTTTAAATTCCTCCCATAATTTAATGGATGCTGTTCGCAATAGCAGATGTTCGTTTCTATAGCCAGTTTCTTAGCTTAAAAGCAATAAATTTAAGAGTATTTTTTGTAGGTAGAACGGCCCTTTTACTTTCGATAGCAAAATACATCACACTCTTTGTGATTCCAGCCTATTCAATCGACGTGAAATAGAATGAGGTTTAAAAATTGTCATACATATACCAAAGCTATACCTACTTGCGGAATAGGCTCACAATATTCGACAGCTTTTTAATAGCAAAAGTCAATTCAAATTGCTGAATCATCTCTTTAAACCCGCCGAGCAGCTCGCTAGGGTAAAGGTCACTTTTCACATTGTTTAGGTCCATCTTTACACTTTCCTTATAAATCTCCTTTTGAAGTCTTAATATTTGAAGCTGTTTATCAATTTCCGTAAAATAATTGTAGTGTTTTGTCATAGTTTAATTGAAATAATCTTTCTAGAATCTTCGTATTAAAGGGCTGTTGAGTTTATCTCTTAAAAAATAAAAGGCTATGGCAACCAAAACATAAACCATCCCCATTATGATAAAGCCGATGTAAAAACTGTTCATCTTCTCATTGATGGCTAAAGATGCACCTATGGATAGTATGAATAGCGCCAAAATAATGGTTGCGCAAATTGCGCAAAGGTCGTGACAGACAGCATCAAAATTTTAAAAACCTTCAACTGAAGGTACTCTTCGCTGGTTTCCAGATAAGACCTCATGTCGTTGTCGGTTTCTATGAGGTCTTGTTTGAGTTCATCAAGGGCCATGGGCATTATTTATGCAGTTGGGCGTTCTTCTTTTTGAGATCTTCGAACTTAATGTTCCAATGTGGCGATTATATCGTCTGCCTTGTAGCTAATAGTCGAGATGGCCTCATCCAATTTTCGGTCGAACTAATCTTTCTGCTCATTGGCTGATTTAGTAAGTTCTTCTTTAGCATGTGAGATACGCTCAGAAAGGTCATGACCGATATCTTGAACCTTGTACTTTATTTTGTCCCTCGTTACCGTGCCCTTGTCTGGTGATAGAGAATTCCGATTCCTGCGCCAATGGCGGCACCTGTTAAAAGAGCTAATAAATTGTTTCCGTTATCGTTTGACATCATTTTTGATATTTAGTGAAAATTAATAATAGGCTAAATTATATGCATTATAAAGTATGTAGAATGACGAAGGTCGGTATCCGTTTTTTTTTAGAATGATACAAATCATTACAGAATGCTTAACCTTATAATACCTTAGCAATTAGAATCACACAAATCACTACCATTAATATTTCTAATTGCTATGTAATGTTACCAAATTCATCGAAATTTTTACAAAAACACGTTTTGACAAAGGCGTATTTCAAACTATCACAGATGGTAGCAGCAATTGAAACCATCAAGAAAAAAAGATTGGTAAATACCCAAATTTCTGTTTTAGGAAAAATAGATGATTCTTTAGTAGAGGATAACTCAATTTCACGTTCAAAACAAAAGGAATTTAAAGAATTTTGGAGGCAATTACTGGGTTCCCCAGCGGATTTTGGATTCTTTTTCAATCCAGAAATAGGAACTATTTTTATTGTAGGGTCTTTGGTCTCGACTTTCTTGCAGGATGTTGAAGGCACCAAACTAGGTGCTATGTCTGTAGGTCCTTATGGAATTTTAAGGGGTTTGGGTATTGAACCTGAGCATGCCAGTTCACATATCAAAATCTTGGGGAAAGGTGGATTTATTTTAATTATAAGGGGCTACGACCAAGATTTACTAAAATTGGAAGAAGCACTAATACCTATAAATAAATATTGAAGTGTTGAATGCAAGTTTTTTTAAAATCTTCATCTGCTGCGACTTTTTTTAATAGTTATTAACGAAACTAGTTAGCATTGCTATACCGTCTTCGACAATAACGCCAACCTATTCGTGTCTCATTAATACTGGGTTGCCATTAGAATTCGTGAAAATTACCATTTTAATTTAAGTATTTGTATTCATTATTTTGATGATTTTCATTGAATACTGATTTTTTTAAAGTGTAAATTATGGTGTATATGAACCTTTAGAAATGAAGTAGGAATATGCCTTAGTATGGAAACGATGTGGTTTTATATGAAATCGAGGTGAGTTCTATACGTGTGTATTCAAGAAGGGTATTTAAATGATAGCAGAAAGCGAAAGATTACTATTGTTAATGAACGATTCTAGTCTTATATACACCCATAAAGAATTGAGTGTTTATATCGTTTTCATTCCTTTATATAAGGAAATCGGGAACACTTGAGTATTCCACGATTTCCCAGAAGGTTCCAAATGAACTTGGTTGTGGATTTTCACCAATCAACCAAGTTCCTGCAAATATACCTCATTAAGATATGCGGCATTTGTTAGAACTTTCCTAGACAGCTTAAGGTATTTTTAACCCAAAAGGCTGGTATTTTACCAAATTTAATTACATATAAATGGGATAATATTGAACCTTTAGTTCATTAGTTACTTCTGTCATACCTGGTGCCTAAAATGCTGCCCGAGTGGCATCATCTTTTTCTTTAAGTGAGTTTACGGTACCAGTTAATATTGCGGTATGTCCTTCTATTTTTACTGTAATAGTATTGGCATCGATATCTGCAGAGCGTTTAAAAGCCTCCATTATTTTATGCGCCACTTCTGTAGGTGGGGTTTCCTTATAAATAGTGATATTATTAATGACCCCTTTTACCCCTTGTAAATTTTGAATGGTGTTTTTTGCTGCATTTTTTTGATAGTCCCATTTCAACTCTCCTGATAAAAAAATGTATCCATCATCAACTTTTACCATTAGTTTTTCCCTGGGTACCGAAGTGTTCAATTCTAAAGCACGTACTGCTGCTTTGGCGATTTCTTTATCAGTAGTTTTATAATTATCACCATACTTTACAATAATATCTTCTGCAACTGCCTTCACTCCGGCTATACTCTTGGCTGCTTTTTCAGCTGCCACTTTTTTTGGAAATTCATCAACAAAACTGGTAAGGGTAACCACGCCATCTTCTACAATTACCCCTATTTAGGTCTCATCGATGTTGGGTTGCCATGCTAGCTCGTGAAGAATATCTTGTTTAATTTCTAAATCTGTTCTCATGATTTTATTTTTTATGTTACTCCTTTAATTATTAAAAATTGTGCTCATTTTGAAAGGCCCGGGTTAGCTCAACGCTCAAATAAACCTACTCAGGTTCAACCTTGGTACTGCCTTTATCTTTTAGCACATCGCCGGTTGTTAATGCAATTTCTGTGTGAGATTTTGGCACTGTGGCATCATAATTTACTGCGATTTCTTCTGCCACTGCTATAACTTCTACTACGCCTCTGGTTACCTCTTCTGCCGCCATTTTTTTAGCATAGTTATTTACAATACCCATAAGAGTAACAATTCCATTAGTTACAATTACCCCAATTTCGGACTGGTTAACGTTAGGTTGCCATAACAATTCTTCCAACACATCTTCTTTGATTTCTAAATCTGTTCTCACTATATAATGATTTTCATTAAACAATATGTAATGAACAAAGTCAAAATTAGGGATTGTCTAGAACATGTTCACTGATGCAGGTCAGTTCTGAAATATTTAACACTATGTTGTTTTATTATTAAAAATGCAATTTTCTTGTTGGGACTGATGTAGGTCATTTTCTATCAGAAGTGAAGGTTGCATTTTTGGTCTTATAAATATTCAAGCTATGCAAGACACCGTGAACTATTCCAAAAATCTAAAAGAGTATCACATATTTGTAGCAAATACATTTTCTGACTTAAAAAAATTAAGAGAGAAAGGCGACAAAACTTTATTTAACGAGCTCCTTTTAAAGACGTTGCCTCATGTAAAGAGGTATATAGCCAAAAGGTTTTATTCTGCCTTATCAAAAGGGAACCTTCCTCAAGGAAAATATAAAACCAAAGATTTTCTAGACCAATTGTTCATTGAGGTCTTTGATAATTTTATGGAGGTTAAAACGAAAAAAGACCTATATCCTTGGCTGTTCAAGATTGCAGATGAAGTTTTGGACGATACCATTGCCGATGAAGAATTCGACAATTATTTCTTAAAGAATATTGATGACTATTCGAAGCCAGAATGGGACGAGATGGAAGAAAAATACAGTATAGATGGAGGTGACGAATTGGTCATGATAGAAGAACTAGATGATATCTCATACCCTAAGAACGATTATGTACTGAACCATGTTTTCGTAGATAATGACACTAGTGACTTAATCGCTCAACTTGATGAAGTATTGGGTCCAGAGGGAATTAAAAAACATATTGAAATGGTATTGTATCATTTGCCCTTGACAATGCAAACGGTATTTGGATTGGCTACGGAATACTATTTTGATATAGAGGAAATTGCTAAAATAAGAGACCTAACCATTCAAGAAGTCAAAGAGCTTTTTGAACAGGCCAGTAAAAGTTTGGAAATCAGATTCTTGAACCGGATTTAAATAAAATAATCACAATAATAATTTAAAAAATACTACGATGAATACGAAAAGTACAAACCCAAAAACAGAATTATTATTAGGTCCAGGACTTGATGTGTTGCACTTTGAAAGTAGGGAATGGTAAGATACCATTGCTTTCTGGAAATTCGAAATCAGGTTCTTTGCCGATTTGCTAAAGAAAAAGCAATCAACTGATGAAGATAAACAAGCATAAGGTAACCTATTAAAAGCGCAGGACAATATACATGCCGGTCTATTTGATTTTTTAGCTGATAACAATAATCAATCACGAAAAATACCTATCTCGACTTGAAGATTCCGAAAAAGGTTTATCTGATAGCGACTATCAAGAAAAGCACCGTGGGCTTATGACTAAAATGGAAAATTATACCAACGCCATCAGATTGTTCAAAAAATTGATCTTTGATTATGCAAAGAACAGTTGAGTACGACCCCATTTCTTGAAAAAGATTATGAGATTCCAATTAATTAACAAATAGTGGAAATGTTCACCTCAGAATTATGAAAGGAGATTTCATTGAATTGATTAATGACAACAAGCCTGTACTTGTAGATTTTCATGCGGAATGGTGTAGCCCATGTAAGGCACAAGCTCCAATTATACAGCAGGTATCAAAAGAAGTTAATAGTAAGGTTCGTATTATTAAAATTGACATTGATAAGAACAGAGCTATTGCGCAACGCTATAATGTTAAGAGTGTACCTACATTGGCGCTCTTTAAAGCAGGGAAAATAGTGTGGCGTGATTTGGGGGTGCAAACAAAGGCAAAGCTGATTGAAATAATTAAACAAAATACGTAATATTCAATTAGCAATACCCATTCTTTATTAGGGTATGAAATGAAGAAGGTTTCGACCTGATAGTAAAATTGATTAAAAAAGATGATATATGGAACTAACAATGTATCAAAAAGAATATGCCCTGGAGGGCAGTATAGATAATTTTTTGGACTTCTTTTACAGCTTTCAGATGAATTCTTTAGCCAGTGATTTGTTATACCAAGGCTTGTCGCCCAAACAAATCAGTGATGCCATTATTAAGGCCATTAATGTGGGGAAGTCTTCTGGAATGAATATTCGTGAACACTTCAAACCTGTTTTCAGTAGTATGAATGGAGCTATTGTAAACGACTGCAAACTCTCTCGTTTGGGTTATGGTCTAGTGCTGATGAACGCAGAAATAAAACTTTCTGCCGTTTGTAAATGGCAGATAAAAGTATTGAAAGAATATTTGGCTAAAAGTTAAAGGCTTGAACGTTGGTTTGTTAATAATGACTATAACTGAAATTAATTGTTTTGTGATATTTTATGTTACTTGTGTAAAACACATTAAAATTTGCATTTTTAAAAAAATGCTTAGTATTTACAACTGAATTTGTTCGAAAGTTCAATGATAATTTTTAAGCTGATACAATTATAAAGTCCTAAATACTAGTATGATGATGAAAAGAATATTGTTCACATTAACATTTTTATTGATGCTCTTTTCAGGCTTTAAAGGTTCTTCACAGGATTGGTATGTTCGTGCAGGAGGTGGCTATTCGGGTGAATTTGCTAAAACCGAATTCAACAATACTGATCCTAATGGCATAACGGGAATCAGACAATCTACTTCGGTAACGTTAAACTCTGATGGTACGGCCACCGTAGAGGCCCTGAACGGTACTGTGGGTTCGGGCTATAAGTTTTTTGTTACTGGTGGTTATATGTTCAACAGCTATTTGGGTGCTGAACTTGGTCTTAATTATTTTAGGGGCGACGAAACCACTGTGGGGAGTTTGACGAGTTCTCAGGTTCAGTCCAAGGTGAAAACCTATATTCAGGGATTTGACCTTAGCCCAGCAATTTATCTTACACCCGCTTTTTCAAAATTGAACCCTTATTTGGGCGCGGGATTATTACTACCTGTGGTCGGAAATCTTACTATTGATACGAAGATAAGGCAAGTTGATGGTGGAGGGGGTGGTATTGACATCATTGTTACAGCTGAATCTGAGGTAAAATCTAGATTTAGTCTGGGGTATTCCGGTGCTCTGGGTGTCACTTATCTAATTAACGAATAGGTTAGCCTATTCGGAGAGATGGAGTTCAAAAGTTTAACCATCGAAAGTAAATCGGCGGAAATAAAGACATATAGCACTTTGTCGGTCAGGGATGGTCAATCTGTTGCTGTGCCAGGTGAACAGTTATCAGATCTATCCCGATACGAAATAGAGTTTGAATTTACCGATAGCTTTACCTAAAGTACAACTACAACGTCCGATGAAAACGATGTGCGAAGAATACTCACCCAATTGGTAAATGCCAGCGGAATAGGATTAAATGTTGGGGTACGCTATTCATTTTAAAAAAAGATGAGTTACTTTAAAAAGAATTTTTAGTATGACTAACTCCGTAATTGAAGGTATAGACGAATGGCCGTTGTTATTCCCAATAACGGGCTTATTTTACCGTTGATAAATAACCTGTTGTTCTAAATGCCTTTACGCTCCCTCCATGAGATTCACAGAGTATTTGACAGGCTGGCTCGTTAGGGGTACTAAAAGAAATTCGGTAGACGCTAAAAGACAAAAACAAGGTATTACCTTAAGAAATTTTTCTTCGTTTAAAGCACTTTCGAATCGATACCAAAAGATCTGTGATTTCGCAAGGCTTTACAACATAGTCGTATGCACCAAGATTCATTCCTATTTTAATATCATTTTTTTCGCTATTCGCACTGTAAAAAATTAATGGGATAGTTTTAAGGTGGGAATGTGACCCCAATTTGGCGAGTAGTTCAAAACCGCCCATTTCGGGCATCAGTACATCACAAATAATGAGGTCGGGACGAACTTCAGTAGCCTTTTGAAAGCCTTTATTGCCATTGATGGCAGTATTAACAGTATAGCCTTCAAACTCTAAGAGTTCAGCGGTATTTTCAAGAATGGTAAAATTATCCTCAATAAGTAAAATTAGCGGCATACTTATGAAGGTTTTAGATTATGGGGGCTTCCCGAATATACTCTTTTTTATTGGGAATATTCCTGTTAATACTTAAGAGTTGAATGTAGGGGTGGGTATTTTTTAAATAAATTTAAGTTGGTTCTTTATTAGGTCATTTCTTTTTTAATGTTGGGTAACAAATAAATGTGTTTACAAAAGTTGTGGATTAAAGTTACCCCTCAATGAATATTGTTAAAATAGTTGAGACTTGTTGTAAAATTTATATTAAATGTGATTGTAACATCCATGCAGTTTTCTCGTGCTGTTCCATTAGTCCAATAATATAGTCACTAATACCATCAGCCTTCCATTTTTCTGCAATAGGTTTTATTTCTTCCCTAAGAAAAATAATAATGCTTTCGTGGTCTTCTAACTATTCTGAAAATATACTCTGACTATCATTCTTACCTTTTGTCTTTTCGGTAAGATGTGTTAATTCGGAATACATTTTTAAAGTTGCAGGCACATAATGACCTACCATACGTATTTTTTCTGCTACAGTATCAATAACTCCCTGTTGCTCTTCGTATAACGTTTCAAGATATAGGTGTACAGAATGAAAATCTGGGCCTTCAACATTCCAGTGGAAATTTAAAGTTTTTTAATATAGGACGAATTCATCAGCCAATACCTTTGCTAATTGGTCTGCGACAGCTTGTCTGTTTTCTTTAGAAATTCCAATATTTGGTGTTTTCATTTTTGAAATTTTAGATTAAAAATAAAACAAAGTTATTGGATATTAAAAACAATTATCATGACCTGCATCATTATAAATTATTTTCTTGGATTCATAAATAAGGCATATACATAATAGAATATAGTAGCAAGTATGACACCCAAAAATGCGATAGCCATGTCTTTTTGCGAATCCCAAGTATCGCCTTGAGTACCCAAGTAAGCTATACCCTGATTAACAAAAAATTTATCAGCAACGATACATTCAATAACTTCATAAACAGCACCAACGGCAAGTGTAGTGGTAATGGGCAAAATGTTAGCTAATGGTTTGGAATACCCCATCCATTTTGAGAAACATTCTTGCATGGGGTAATACAGCAGAAAACCAAAACTGAAATGTACAATTCTCTCGTATTCGTTTCTAGGCGAATTTAAAACTTCGTGCAACCAAAACCCGAACGAATTGTCTGCATACGTGTATTTTGAACCATAGACGTGCAGACACAAAAACATACAAATAAGAAAGTAACTGAAATCGCTAAAGTGGTACCTTTTATAAGTTAGTAGTAAAAAAAGCAGCGAAATGAACGTCGAGGTATTTTCTATTAACCAATTTGCGATATCGTTAGTTCCGATTAAGGAATTCGCCCATACCGTGGCAAATAAAAAAACAAAAACAATCAACCCTTCCGTTGAGCTAATACTCCTTGAGCAACCATTTTAATCAACAGAATTCCTCGAGGCTCTGCCTCGGGGTAGCGTACTGATATGTATTTTTGTGATTATAAGTAATCACAAACACAAGCGGCATAACAAGAGCCTGTTGCTTTATCATTTTGTTTGTCCCATCAAATATCGGAGAACTGTACTTAGCGATAACGTTTCTACGACCTTCAAAGAGATTTGTCTTGGTACAGAGGAACGGTACGAGATTCATTTTTTGGAGATAAGTTTTGATGTCAACCACGTTCATTTTTTGATTCAGAGTGTTCCGTCGAACGCTCCGAAAAAGATAATCGGTGCGGTCAATAGCATCACGGCCAAGGAAATATTCAGGCTCCATCCCGAAGTGATAACGCTGCTTTAGGGCGGTAAATTTTGGACAAGTGGATATTATGTGAATACTGTTGGACAGTACACAAATGAAGAGGTAATAAAGAAGTACCTCCAAAACCAAGGAAAATCCGACTATAAAGAAATACATAAAAATCAATTACGTTTGTTTTGATACCTCGATGGCTCTGCCTCGGGGTAGTTCATTTAATTCTTTCTAATTATACTTTCTTTTGATTTATTATTTAGTTTGAATTTTTATGTCATTACGCCGCCATCCAAAACAAGTTGGGTGCCATTGCAATAGCTAGAGTCACTTGAGGCTAAATAAATGAATGCCTTTGCCACTTCTTCAGGGGTACAAAGTCGTTTAGCCGGTGTATCATCAATCCATGACTGGTGCACTTGGGAAGGAGCAGCCCTTAAAAGAGGCGTTTCGACATAATATGGACAAAGTGTATTGGCCCTAATATTTTTTGCAGCATATTGAACAGCTATATTTTTGGTCATTCCTAATACACCATGTTTAGCTGCGGTATAGGGCACTAGACCATGTTCAGCTTTAAGACCGCCTAGAGATGACATATTTACAATACACCAGCACCTTGTTTTAGAAACTGTTGCAATTCATACTTTACACAATAAAACTGCCCTGTAAGATTTATGGCTATTATCTTGTCCCATTCTTCTTCAGGCATATCATGAATGCCAGAATATTTACCTGCGATACCTGCGTTATTAAATGCTACATCAAGCCTTCCAAATTTTTCAACCGTTAAGCTGATAGCCTCTTTTACACTGGAAACATTCGATACATTTATAGGTGCAAAAAGGCATTTTGCCCCCAAATTTTTAATTTCATTTAAGGTTTGGTCATGATCTTTTCCCGGAAGGTCTGCAACTACTATTATTGCACCTTCTCTTGCAGCTACTAATGCAGCTGCTTTTCCGATTCCAGAATTACCACCTGTAATAAACACAACCTTATTTTCAAGTTTTTTCATTTTTTCTTTGTCTTATTTATTAATAATTCTTGTCAAGACTATCTAGTTGGTAAACCAAACCAGCTTTAACTTCACTATTTTTTCTATAATTTTTGAATACAGACTTAAATTGTGCCCTTCGGCTAATGAAATGAGGCAATATCTTCTTTGCTTTTCCAGATGCGCTAAACTTTGCCTTCTCATTTTAAATTCTGAAGGGATATTTACGGGCTATATTATCTATCAATATAGTATCAGAATTATAGGGTGAAATTCCACTTTGTGAAAAAGCATGTTCTTTGTCTTATCTGAATGTACTAGTTCTTCTTCGCTATATTGTTAAATAGTTGTCCGCTCCTACATAACCTTTATCATCTAACCAAGTAGACATAGCTAGATATATTCTTGAAGAAAATTCTTCTTGTTCTACTCAATAATTAAGCAGATTTACCATTACTTCACTCAAAAATTCTGATTTTGTTCCCATAAAATTATTTTTTAAATGGATTTAAATCCTATTTGAGATTTTAGTTACAATAGGATGTGTCGTGTTGAAAATGACTTGGGTCAGGGAGCGAAAAAAGGAGCGGAAAAAAATCTATTTATTTGTTAATAAGGACTACCGTACATTTGAATGAATCATGCCAATAAAGTCGTAACAATGAGTTTTCAGGTAATCCTTCAACCTTTAAATAGTGTGATGCTCGTTTTTGCAAACCAATAACTCAGAATCAATACTTATAAGGCTGTGAATAGAATGTTCGAACCTAAAATAAATTGGTTCCATTTATCTTTAGGAATTGATATTTGTATTTGCTACATATACTTATTTAAAAAGCGAAAGAACTCCTTTTTAAGATCTTCATAAATTTGACGTTGAGTTTCTATTTTGTTTCGAAATTTTAAATGTTTTTCAACAATTGCAATATCTAATGCATCCTTTCCCATTAAGCTTTGTCCTGCAATGCGCGTTTCATGTTCTTCAATTTCTTCTTGAAGATCTTCTAAAACCCCACCATGCAAAATAAATTCATTTTGGTAATGCTCCAATTTTACGAGTATGTCTTTGGCGGTCCAACGGGTTATGAGTTCACTCAATCGGTTTTTGAACGTTTTTAGTTCATCTTCCCAAAAAGCAAGTTCCGATTGCCATTGCTTATGCTCAAAATGTAGGTTAGAGTTGTAAATGATTTCTTTTTCCATGATATTATAATTAGTAAACGATATAGGACTTCACGCGATTCACAGTAATATTATTTTAAAGGTTATAGTAATTCCTAACGCAATTACTTCTTTAGGTTTTAATACTATTTGTATTAATGACTTTATGATGGTTATTAAAACCTATTGTTGAAAAACCTCCTGTTAATTTTATTAGATCCTTATATAATTTGATTTCTTGATATCATTTTTTTTAAAATATTAGTTGAAGACTTTAATGCTATACTTTTTAAAATTATATGAAATGATTAATATTCTAAATGACCTACGTCAATATGTAAAAAGAAACTGTATGACAGTTCTAACCAGCCTGCTACTTGGTAATAGTAATTCAAATATGATTTTTTTGGTCAATTACCAGATTTGTTTTGTCTTATTTGAAATCGGTTTATTCCATTTTTATAGTGAGATAATTGGCTTACCCTTTATTTCCGAAGCAATAAAATGATTCTTCATCTTAAGCGGTCAATTAATGATTTGTCTTAAAACGTTCTACTAGATGATTTAAAATCATTCATATCGGATTCAATTATATATAAAAGTGAAGATTCCGAAGCCCTTAGGCTTATGTGTTAATCGATATTCTCAACAACTTTTTTAGCCTATCGCCAACTTCATTGGCAATAGACATCAAATCTTTGTTGATAACTGCCTGCATTGAGGCCAATGGATTTACTGCAGCTATTTCTATAACTCCATTTTCCTTTTCTTGAACGATAACATTCCATGGTAGCATTGTGCCGATTTTATCCTCGGACTGTAGCGCATTGTATGCAAAGGAAGTATTACAGGCTCCCAAGATTTTGTAATTGTGGAAATCAACATCCAGTTTTTCTTGAGAGTTGCTTTTATATCAATTTACGTCAGCACACCAAAACCCTGTTTTTGTAGGGCTTCTTTAGTTTTTTCTACTGCTTCTTTAAAAGAAATGGTCGCAATTGTTTTGTTGAAATAGTATTTCATTCGATTCGTTTTAGTTGTTCATTTTAAAGTGTACCAAAATTTTATCATTTCTATTGATATACACTTTTCACTGTTCTTATCTTGTTCAAGCAAAACCTGTAGTTGTTTTCTTTTTGTAAAGAAACATTTTTATAGCTAGCTTTTGCCTAGTCTAAAAACCGTGATAGTCTTTTGTTATAACACTTAACAATTTATTCTTTATATAGTTTCATTGCCCCAAAATAAGCAGCTCCCAAGAGCGCTGTTTTTTCGTTCAGGATTACATTTACTGGGATCATTTGTAAAAGGGAGTTCATACGCCCCGATTGTACAAAGTTTTCATAAAAAACGGAACGGTTCAAACCTTTGATGATTTTTGGTAGAATGCCTCCACCGATATAAATACCGCCTGTGGCCTTAAATTTTAGGGCTAATTGAGCGCATTCTATAGCTAAAAAACGAGTGAACAGTATTAGGGTTTCTTGGCAAACAAAATCTTTTCTTTCTGTGCGGTACTGGTAATTACCGCTGCCGGATCTTCCTTAGCTAACATATCCCTTAACCATTGTGGCTCATTTATTCCACTTACCCGGCGTAATAAAACAGAAATATCATAGATGCCAGACCCCGAGATTATTCTTTCCCAACTTACATGTTCATACTTTTGTTTGAAGTATTCCCAAATCTCTAAGTCCGCTTCATTTCGGGGACTGAAATCGCAATGACCACCCTCTGTAGCAAAGGGATGATAGTGCGAACCATCCCAATAGAGTCCACCTTCCCCGAGACCGGTTCCAGGCGATATGATGGCAGCGTTGCCAGGTACTTTATTACCGTCCTTGATATTTTCCAAATCTTTGTCTTCAAGTGCTGCCATCCCATAAGCATTAGCTTCCATATCATTAATCAGATATACAGAATGAATTTTAAGTTCCTTTTTGAGTTGTTCGCTATCGACATCCCAAGGGAAATTGGTACCATGAACCTTCCCTTTTGTAATCGGGCCTGCAATGCCTAAACAGATTCCGTTGATTTTTTGGATTTTTCTATTTTAAATTCCTGGATAAGTTCTAAAAGGGAAGTATATGCTTTCGTGTGATATAACTTCTCTATCAGCAGGGTAAGCTGTTCTTCTTTAATCTCAAAAAGTGAGAGATGGGTCTTTGTTCCCCCAACATCTCCCGCTAAAATTATTCTGTTGGTTACCTTTGTTTTTTTATCGAAGCCAAAAGCCATTGGAATAAGCGGTTCATGAGCTGTAGGCAATGAAAATATTCTATTTTTTTTCATATTAGGTCTTTTAGGCAATGGTAACGGATTTATCTACATAAATATCCTGTATTAAATGAAGCAGTTCACTTTCTACTTTTACTGGTATTTGATAGGTTATTCTGCCAGAGCTCACTTTTATACCTCTTGATGTTTTATTAATTGGAGCAGTGTCGGTGACGGCTACAGAATTTTTATTGCATGATGCTCCGTCAGAATTGATAAAGGATCTTCTTTCAATAGTTTCTTTTTCGTTTTTTAAAATATATTCTATTGTCTTTTTATCCATTCATACAATCTGTCTGCATCTTCTTTGTTGCACAGTTGCGTACCCTCGTGCATGGTGGCCGCCGTACCACAGGCAATACCGTATTTTACCATATCACTAAAGGACTTACCTTTCAATAGGCTCACAAGCATACCTGCTACCATACTATCGCCAGCACCTATAGTACTTTTTTGGAGTACGGTAGGGGCAGGAATGTATTCCATTTCAAACTTCGTAGCCAATAAGGCCCCTTTCGGGCCTAATGAGACCACTAAGACCTCACAATCATGCTCTGCTAAAAAGTTTTTGGCAAGGGTTTCTAGTTTCAAGGCCGAAATGGACTCGACACCGCATAAAGCACTCAACTCACCCAAGTTGGGCTTTAGCATATAGATATGTGAATTGGCTGTTTTCAATAGGGCCTCTCCTGAAGTATCCAAAATAAAACGCGCCCCTTTTTTTTCTGCAATGACCGCTACTTTTACATAGAAGTCTTCTGGCATTCTGGGTGGTAGTTTTCCGCTGGCCACCAAATAATCGTTTTCTCCGAGATACTCTTCCAACCGTTTTAAAACAGTTTCACATTCTTCTTTTTCTACTTGGGGTCCAGGAACACCAAAACGGTATTGCTGATTGGTGGTTGTATCAGTAACCGCAAGGTTATCGCGCGTCCAGCCCTTGATAGGAATGACCATTTGTTCAATACCTGTTTGATCCAATACCTGTTTGAGATGTTCGCCAGTAGACCCACCTGCCAGATATATACAGAGTGAATCGCTACCCAGTTTTTTTAGGGCACGCGAAACATTTATACCGCCACCGCCAGCATCATACTTGGGTGCTGAACATCGCAATTTTGTGTTCGGACTAATACCAGCCACGGTAACGCTTTTGTCGATTACGGGATTTAAGGTTAGTGTAATTATTCTTTTGTGCATTTCTGTACGCGTATTTAAAAAATATGAATCTTCGTTAAGTAGTTTTTTTGCTAAATCTGTTTATTTTATTTCATTATCGCAGACCATACCTTTTTCCATTTTATCCAGATTTTCAAAAGTCGTCTCTGCAATATTCCGCAGCGCGGTATCGGTTAAAAACGCTTGGTGGCTGCTGATCAATACATTATGAAGTGTCATTAGGCGGGCCATTTTATCATCTTTTAGAATATCTTCAGAATGGTCTTCGAAATACTATCCCTTTTCCTCTTCGTATACATCCATACCGAAATAGCCGATCTGCCCCGACTTTAGGGCATCAATAACATTTTGGGTATTTACCAGCGCACCACGCCCCGCATTAATAAGCATTACCCCTTTTTTCATACGAACGATATTTTTTTCGTTAATCATGTGGTGCGTTTCTTCGGTCAAGGGCGCATGTAAGGTTATAATATCTGATTGTTGGCACAAGGTGTCAAAATCGGTATAGACTATGTTGTATTTTGTGGCAAGTTCTTTGTTCTCGATTGGGTCATACGCTAGCAAATGGCATCCGAAACCGTTAAGAATCTTGGCTACTACTTGTCCTATTTCACCTGTACCCACAATGCCTACGTTCTTCCCGTTCATATCAAAGCCCACTAAACCATCCAACGAAAAGTTCATTTCCATGATTCGATAATGGGTACGGATCAATTTTCGGTTTAAGGCCAACATGACTGCTACAGTAAACTCAGCAATAGCATTAGGGGAGTAGTCGGGTACCCTTGTAATTTTAATGCCCAATTTATGGGCATGTGCCACATCTATATTGTTGTAACCTGCCGAGCGCAGCGCAACAAACCGAACGCCCAGTTCGTACAATTTGTCTAAAACAGGTGCTGACGCATCGTCTGCTGTAAAAATAGATATGGCCTTACAATCTTTGGCAAGATCTACAGTATCCATGGTCAAATAAGTGTCCAATAATTTCAGCTCATTTTTGCCTTGATTTGCACTTTCCAAATACTTCCTTTCCCAATTGTGAATGTTAAATATGGCGATGTTCATTTTTTTGATTTAGACTTTCATCTTTTTAATTTGTAACCTTTTTATATCCATGACCGATTTGTGTAATACATATAATCGATTAGGAAAAATTTCCTTTTACATGGCCTTAGACTTTTTTGATATTTACAGTGAAGACAATGCTGTGCCGCATAGGAATGTTTATTAAACCCATAAATACGATATTAAGTAACTTTCTTAAAGCTTGTTTGATAGGGGTTTTAATCCTTACTGTTCGCTGTTGGTGGTTCTAACAATTCAAAAAATTGGTCGAGTTTAGGTAGAATTACGATTTCCGTCCTTCGATTTTTTGCACGCTCTTCGACAGTTTCATTCGTGGTCTTGGGTAAATATTCAGATCGACCACCAGCGGTCATCCGTGAAGGTTGAACCCCAAATTTAAGTTGCATTAAACGGACTATTGATGTTGCCCTTTTGACGCTCAAATCCCAATTATCGACCATACACGCATTTGAAATAGATACATTGTCTGTATGACCTTCCACCAGAATATCAAGTTCTTTATGGTCGTTGACAATTTTGGCTATCTTGCCAATAACCTCTTCTGCACGGTTACTGATTTGGTAACTGCCCGATTGAAACAACATTTTATCAGAAATGGATACGTAGACCACGCCTTTTTTAACCTCTATATTGATATCCTCGTCATCAATATTGTCTAACGAACGTTTAAGGTTCATAACAAGTACAAGGTTGATGCTATCTTTACGTTGCATCGATGTGGTCAGGTCTTTTATATATTTGTTCTGTTCGTTTAGGGCCACTAAAGATTGTTTGATACTTTCCGCACCCGATTTACTCAGCACCGAAAGATCTGATAAGCGCGCTAGCAAATCTGTATTAGTACTTTTAAAATATTCCATTTGTTGTTCTAGGGACTTTGCTCGATTTTTTTCATTATCAAGATTGGTTGCCAATAGCGTATTTTCATTCTGGCTATTTTTTAGGTTGTTATCGCAAAGTGCAGCGCTGTCTTTTACAACAGTATATTTCTTCTGGCTTACGCATGATGCGAAAAATAGTGTAATGATAATGGCGGTGAATTTTAGTATTTTCATTTAATTCAATTTTAGATAGGTAATATTAATTTATGTATGCAAAGTAACACTCCAAAAAGAGGCTTGAAATGATATAGGTCATACCTGATTTATAATCGAAAACGGGGTTAGCGTCAATTTTGGCAGTAGGGCTATAACTGAAATGGAAGAGTGCCGAACACATGAAAAAATGCATGAAACGTAATTTAATTTTTAAGAAATGGAATTTGAAGTGTTCATAGATAGGGCCATTCTAAATTTTATATCTTAACATGACATAGGTCATTCATTGAGATCAGATTACCAAATATCTTTCCAACATAAAAATAAATTTGTACTAGGGAGTTCTGTATATACAAATCAGATATCTATTAACTATAGAATTTACAGCCATATCAATTAAATAATCAAGAGGATTAATTCTGAATTTTAAAAAAGTTACCTATATAAAAACAGATGGCAGAATCAATTAACAATAACCAAGTATATGGGTTTTTACCCACCGATATTGAAGGGGTAGATACACTTGCATCGCTTGCCCTCGACTTACGGTGGTCTTGGAACCATGCGGTAGATGAAATCTGGTACCAACTTGACGCAGATCTATGGATGGATACTCATAATCCATGGGTTGTATTACAAAATGTATCCCGCGAAAAGCTTATGAAGTTAATGGTCGATCAGACATTCAGAAAAAAAATGGATGATATGATGAAGTCGATGGGAAAATCGATTTCGGAGCCTGCTTGGTTTCAAAAAAACCATCCAAAATCATCTCTTACGTGCATCGCCTATTTCAGCATGGAGTTCATGCTCAGTGAAGCATTGCCGATTTATGTAGGTGGCCTAGGGAATGTAGCAGGTGATCAACTAAAGTCAGCCAGCGACCTTGGCGTGCCTGTGGTGGCTGTTGGATTACTGTACCAACAAGGTTATTTTAGACAAATTATAGACCAGCATGGTACCCAACAAGCCCTTTTTCCTTATAACGACCCCGGACAACTTCCTATAAGCCCATTACGCCTACCCAATGGCGAGTGGTTAAGATTTGCATTGAACTTAGGCAATCAGAAAATTTGGTTGCGCACCTGGCAAGTTCAAGTGGGCAGAGTAAAATTATATTTAATGGATAGCAATGACCCGGCCAATAGTCCAATTCACAGGGCTATTACCAGTGAAGTATATGGTGGCGGTTCTGACTTACGCATACAACAGGAAATTATATTAGGTATTGGTGGATGTAAATTGCTACAGGTTTTAAACATAAAACCAGAAGTTTACCACATGAATGAAGGCCATGCTGCTTTTTTGGTTTTGGAACGTGCCAGTGCTTTTATTAAAGAGAACGGAGTAACTTTTGAAGAGGCCTTGTTTATTACTCGTGCAGGTAATCTATTTACCTCCCATACTGCAGTTGCTGCTGGTTTTGATCATTTTAATCCATCGTTGATGTGGCGTTTTTTTGGTGATTACGCGAAGAACGATTTAGGTATTGATTTTAATGATCTTCTAGATTTGGGCCGAAAGAACCCATTAGATTCTTCGGAGAATTTTAACATGGCTTTCCTTGCTATTCATGGTAGTGGAGCAGTGAATGGGGTAAGTCGTTTGCATGGCGAAGTGAGCCGCCAACTTTTTAAGAACTTGTTTCCACGATGGACAAAGAATGAAATTCCAATAGGTTCGGTAACCAATGGCGTCCATATGCCAAGTTGGGACTCGGAATTTGCGGATAAGATTTGGACAGAGACTTGCGGAAAAGAACGTTGGCGAGGAAATCTTGAAAAACTAGAAGGAGATATCTCAGGGGTAACAGATGCACAGCTTTGGCAACTTCGTAATGATTCTCGTAATAAATTAGTGAATTATGCGCGCGAAAGATTTGCAAAACAAGTAGAGGCTACTGAAGAGCGACCCGAAATTGATGTTATTGCAACTGATATTCTTGATTCAAATACACTGACATTAGGTTTCGCTAGGCGTTTTGTACCCTATAAAAGACCGAACCTACTATTGCATGATCCCGAACGATTTATTCGAATATTGACTAATCCTGAGCGGCCGGTACAACTTGTTATAGCGGGCAAATCACCCCCATTTGACGAGTCAGGAAAAGCAATGATTAGGCAATGGATACAGTTTATTCAACAACATAATTTATATCACCACGTAATCTTTTTAAGTGATTATGATATGTTGCTGGCCGAACATATGGTGCAAGGTACAGATGTATGGATTAATACGCCAAGACACCCTTGGGAAGCCTGTGGAACAAGCGGTATGAAAGTATTGGTAAATGGCGGGATAAATTTATCCGAATTGGATGGATGGTGGGCTGAAGCTTATTCCCCAGAAGTTGGATGGGCATTAGGAGATACTCAGAACCATGATAATGATGCTAATTGGGATGCAGTAGAAGCAGATTCACTTTACCGATTACTTGAACAGGAGGTTGTTCCTGCTTTTTACAACCGTAATAATGAGGATATTCCTGAGCAGTGGATAGCTAAAATGCGGAATAGTATTTCAACATTAACACCAAAATTTTCAGCTAATCGTGCTATACGGGAATATACAGAAGAATATTATATACCCGCAGCAACCAACTATCAAAAAAGGGCAGCTAAAGAAAGTAGTTTGGGAAAATCAATTGTTAGTATTATGCATGATTTAAAAAAACAATGGGATACCTTACAATTTGGCGAAGCTTCCGTAGAATATGTTGAAGGTGGTTTTCAATACATAATATCCGTATCGTTGAAGGCCATTGACCCTACTACTATTTTGATTCAGCTTTTTGCCAATGAACTTAATGGAGGGTTGCCTGAAATAATAAATATGGAGAGCGGTTTCGATAAAATGGAAGGTGTACAAACCTATCATACAAATGTTTGCACAACACGCCCTGCCAACGATTATACAGTTCGCATCATTCCAAATTTTGATGGTGTATCGGTGCCATTGGAAGTTAATCTGATTCGATGGCAACATTAATTTTTAAAGGTGCGGTACATTTAAAAAAATGAGAAACAACCACCTAAATAGATATTGAGGTCCTAATGACTAATTAAAAAAACACATTTTAATGGAAAATTTATCGAATAGCGAAATCATTACCCTTCTTAAGAAGAATTATTTAGGCCATTTGGCATATATTTCTAACGGTAGACCCTCTAGTTTACCTATTACATATTACTTTGATGAAGCTAATAATGCTATCATAAGCTATTCGTCTGAGGGTCATAAAATAGATTCAATGCGTGAAAATGGCTCGGTTTCACTACAAGTAGAGGAAGTGAAATCGAATAGCAACTGGCTTTCGGTTTTAGTACATGGTACTTTCGAAGAATTAAGTGGTAGTGATGCAAAGTCCCAATTGCATCAATTTACAAAGGGTGTTAAAAGTGTTATTACAAAAAAAGAGCATTCCCATCCAGAATTTATTAGTGAATTTTCAAGCAAATTATATTTAAAAAGTGTTCCCATTGTATATCGAATCAACATAATTGAGATAACTGGTAAACGTAAGGAGACCTAAACATAATCAAATTATCTCAATGTGTTTGATTTTCTTTCTATCCTCAAAATATACAGAAGACTAATTGCATAAAACTAGAGTTAATGGCCAATGGCAGAATACCTTTTTGGAGCAACGCAACAGAAGAAATCGTAAACTCCTTAAAATCGGACCTTCTCAATGGCCTCGTCAGTGACGAAGTGTTCACAAGATTACGGGGGCTGGCACTAATACGATAGTAGAAAATAAACATGTTTTAAATTTACTATTTTTGTTCAACCAGTTCAAAAACCCCTTTATGGCACAACTACTGATTGCTGATATACTTGCCTTCTTTTTGGGCAAACATGTTGATACCATAATCATATTCAATATTATTATTTTTAGCGGATTTTTGAGTTTTTGCCAGGAAACGATTGGACACAAAAACTCCAAGAAAAGAAACATGCGCAGATTATAAAAAAGTTTTAGATCAAATTTAAAAAACCATAAGGTTCATAAGTTCCTTATCGGTGCCATTATTTCCAGAGTACATTTTTTCGGCCTTATCCTCGCCAGATTGAGCAGAATGTAACAACGTAAATTTTTTCTTATAAATATTTGTGGTTCATTAACCTATGTTGCAGTGTATCTGAGTTTAGGTATTTTCTTTCATAATGCTATGGAAAAGCTCATAGCAAAAATCGATAGTGTACGTCATTCTATATTTGGTATTTTTATTCTCGTTATGGCCGCTGTTATTAGTTTGACTGTAAGTAAATGGTTTTCTAAATGATATGCATTAGCAGTAACATTAACCTCACATTGGTCATACAGTAGATGCTGCATTAGTTTCAGTAAGTGAAGTGATGAATACGGCCCAAGAGTCTGCCACTTTTTTGGTCAAAAGATTCGGAGCGCTTAGTAATGATTTTTGAGACGGACTGATTTAAATCATTGCAAACCAATGTACATTTTTGGAATTTCATGCTTATAAAAATTCTGTTATGCAAAATTACATAAAGCACTTTAATGAAATTGATATACACAATGTTCCTGAAGTAGGGGGTAAGAATGCTTCATTGGGTGAAATGTTCCAAAAACTGACATCGAAAGGGGTTCGGATTCCTGATGGATTTGCCACAACATCAGCCGGTTATTGGCTCTTTTTGGAGGAGGCGCAGCTAAAGGATAAAATATTCAAAGAGCTCGAAAAACTGGACAAAAAAGATTTTTCCAATTTAAGGAAGGTCGGGGCAGCTATACGAAACTATATTGGAAAAGCAGAATTTCCTCAGGCCATTAAAACCTCTGTGGAAAAAGGGTATAATGCTTTGGTGAAAAATTACGGGAAGGAGATTTCCTTAGCAGTTCGCAGTAGCGCTACCGCAGAAGACCTACCTAACGCCAGTTTTGCAGGACAGCAAGAAACGTATCTTAACGTAAAGGGTATCGATGAATTGATAGCGGCCTGCCATAAATGCTATGCCTCGTTGTTTACCAATAGAGCCATCAAATACAGGGAAGACAATCATTTCGACCAGACAAAGGTAGCGCTGTCGATTGGCATTCAATTGATGGTTCGTTCGGATCTGGCCGCCTCGGGCGTAAACTTCACCCTGGATCCCGATACGGGTTTTGATAAGGTGGTGCTGATTTCGAGTGTATGGGGCCTTGGCGAGAACATTGTGCAGGGTAGTATCAATCCCGACGAATATTTTGTTTTCAAACCCAGTTTGAAAACGGGTATTCGCCAACCGATTATTTCAAGAAAATTGGGAAGTAAGGAAAAGACCATGATCTATGATCCATCTGGTAGCGGTACAGTGAACCTCGAGACCAAAAAAGAGAAAATGGAACAATTTGTCTTGACCGATTCAGAAGTAGTAAAACTTGCAGAATGGTCCATAATCATTGAAGATCATTATAATCGTCCCATGGATATAGAATGGGCGAAAGATGGACTAACCAACGAACTATTCATTGTACAAGCAAGGCCAGAGACCGTGCAAAGTGCCGTAAAGGACAAGCTTAAGATTACAACCTATAAATTGTTGGAAAAAGGTCAAGTGATTACCAAAGGAATGGGTTTAGGTAACAAAATATCCTCTGGAAAGGCAAGAATTCTTCATAGCCCGAAGGAGTCTGATAAGTTACAGCAAGGAGAAATTTTAGTAACCGAAAAGACCGATCCCGATTGGGATCCAATCCTTAAAAAAGCAGCTGGTATCATTACGGACCAAGGTGGGCGCACCAGTCATGCGGCTATTGTTGCCCGTGAAGTGGGTGTCGCGGCCATTGTAGGAGCCATAAATGCAACCAAGACCATCAAAGATGGAGAAGATATTACGATTTCCTGTGCTGACGGCGATACGGGTGTTGTATATAAAGGATTACTAAAATGGGACGAAACGGAAGTAGACACAAAATCCCTCAAAAAACCGAAAACGAAACCTATGCTTATTTTGGCCGATCCAGAGCAAGCATTCAAACTATCGTTTTATCCCGCAGAAGGTGTCGGACTGATGCGCTTAGAATTCGTAATCAACAATTCTATACAGATACATCCCATGGCCTTAAGGCATTTTGATACCTTAAAAGATGCTTCGGCCAAAATGGAAATTGAAAAATTGACCCACCACTATCCCGATAAGTCCGATTATTTTGTACATAAGCTAGCAGAAGGTATTGCCAAGATTGCGGCAGCCTTCTACCCTAAAGATGTTATCGTGCGCACAAGTGATTTCAAATCTAACGAATATGCCAACTTAATTGGCGGAAAAGAATTTGAACCGTTAGAGCGTAATCCAATGATAGGTTTTAGAGGTGCATCTCGCTACTATCATCCTAAATATCAAGATGCTTTTGAGCTGGAATGTAAAGCGATGAAAATGGTTAGAGAAGATATGGGCTTCGATAATGTAAAGATTATGATACCCTTCTGTCGCACCTTAAAAGAAGCTGATAAAGTGATAAATCTTATGGCCAATCAAGGATTAAAGAGGGGAGAACAAGGTCTACAGCTTTATATGATGACCGAAATACCCAACAACGTAATTCTGGCGGAAGAATTTGCCAAATATTTTGATGGTTTTTCCATCGGATCCAATGATCTTACTCAGTTGACCTTGGGCGTGGATAGGGATTCTGAACTATTAAGCGATATTTTCGATGTCAATGATGTTGGGGTGAAAAAAATGATTGCAATGGTTATCGCCTCAGCCTATAAAACCCACACTAAAATCGGATTATGTGGGCAGGCTCCTAGCGATTTTCCAGAGTTTGCTCAATTTCTTGTTGAAAACGGGATTAACTCCATCTCATTTAACCCCGATGCATTGATTACGGGAATAAAGAATATTAATATAGCTGAAGCAGACAAGGTTAGTTTTGGAATGGCCTCAAACAGTAATTGAGCAAGTCGGCATTGACAGTTTAACGAGAGGAGGTCAAAAAGGTCATAGGCTATTTAGAGCAAAGTTCAAATTAAGGATGGTATTTTACGAATTTCAGCACAAGAATTGATTAATCAATTGTAAGAAGTCCAAGGTCAAAATCTTTGGATGGGTCAAAACTATTCCAAAAGACTTAACAATATATTTAGGAATCGCACGAAACCATTTCAAAAACGACAGGGATTTTACCATTATAGACAAAGGCGGAATCAACCTAGGTTATAGGTTTTGATCTGTAGCATATTCCTTTTATAATATTGACCTCCTTCTTATGGTTCTGAACTTTCACTATGAAGACACTCTGTATTTACTATGTATAGCTTGAAATAAATGAGGAATATGGTCATAAAAATACTGTGTTTAAATATTAGAATTGTAGATTCAATGAATAAGCAGTTTATCATTATTTTAAAGTGTTTTAAATACCAAAGCGGTTTTAGAAAATTCCTAACCTAATTACTTAGTTTTAAATTAATTATGCAAAACCTAAGAAATCTATTGGATAAACTAGAGAAGGAAAATCGTTTAAGTAAGCTGAGTAGTTTAAAACATGATATCGATATTGAGTTGTCGAATCTTCCATCCTTTACCCAAGAGAGAAGAGAGTTTTGGGATAAGACCTATGCTTTCCATAAATATCAGATACGTGAAGGAGTAAAAATAATGTTTTTAGATATCCCGAATCTCTTTGATTTTTTAGTTATTGCTGAAGATTAAAGTATTAGAGTTCAAATGAAGGATAGTTCATGGTATTGTGGCTTAATGGCTAGGCAGGACTCTATAGGAGTCTTCACACAGGTTTTAATCCATTCGATGCCTAGCTCAGTGGGATATAGAATAGATAATTCAAATAGAGGATGAAAGAAGAAGAACTAGAGAAAATCAATCCTATACTTAAGGAAACATTTCAACCGTTGCTTAACAAAGGATTTATTACCAAAGAAGAATTTAATGAGATAATTACTTCCGAAATATCCAGTCCAGATACCTACCTGGTCAACTTATTCGGCCAATCCCGAACAAACGAGATCGAGAAAGCAATGAAACTAGACCATGCAAAGTCTAGATAAAGGCTAGGACACCATGTCGGCGAACCAAAACAGAATTAAAAGAATAAATGGAAAATAACCATTATGTCTGAACCGGAATTGAAGAAGGGTCAAAGCTTCACATATTTGGACCAATATGAAACTGTAGAAGCCAGAGTAATCTATGCCAGAACAATAGAAGGATTCAGTGCATTTAAAATTCATGTCAATGGTAGACCGGTGGTTATAACCAGGGCTTTCATATTGATGTTGGATAAACTGAATGATCTGATCGGGAAATATCAACTGATAGAATCAAAGTCCAAATAAGGAACGAGGTGGGACACAGTGTCGGCGACTCAAAACAAAATTAGAAGTTTAAATAAGGATGATATTCCTACAACAAACAATAACCTTCATTCTTTCAAATTTGTTATAAGTAAACAATAATATCCAAGTCTTATAAAAAATAAGACTTTAAGAGCATACAACTACTGTTTGATTAGTGAATAAATATTATTGAAAATAACTTTTTTACCACATAATTAAAACACTTTTTCAAATATTATAGGGCAACTATTGAGTAATAGTTGCCCTAGCTTCAACCTTAATTGACTTGATTCTTAATCAATGAAAATATTAATCTAAGTGAATATGATAAACCAAAGTGATAATATCAAGATTATAAATGGATGGCACTGCATTTATGTTCAGTATAAAATCATTATAACAAAACCAATATTTAATCTATAAATGCGAATCAATTCCTTAGTTGTAAGGCTTTTGAAGAATAAATATATACTTTCAAAATGTTGCACCTATGTTGTACCTAATAAAAAAACCCAAGACTTTCATCTTGGGTTTTCCTTTGTTTACTGGGTAGCGAGAGCGGGGCACGATCCCGCGACCTCCGGGTTATGAATTCAACTCTTAAATCACAAAATGCCTAAAAATGGCCTTTGTGGGATGCTATATTATAAAAATCGTGTTCCAAAACGTGTTCAGTTTCGTGTTCACTATTGTGATTAATAATTTAATTGCAATTTACAATAAGTTTTGATTTACATGAAAGAAATACGGCCTTTTAAGGCCTATACATTCACGTAGTTCACAGGCCATTTTTATACACGGTTGAGCATAGTTATTCTTTATGTCCGATTGTGTATTGAACTCCAAATGTTACCATTAAAGTGTTTTTCATTTGAATTCCATTCACCTTTTGATAGGTAGGAATTTTAACTTCTGCTGCCAATCGTAAGTTTTTTAAACTACCTTTTGGTATTAAGAAATTTGTTCCTAAACCAACATCCAATTGACTTCTTCCTGAATTAGCCGTATTGAACAAAGGCATCATCATTGGATTTAAGTCTGCGTCAACACCGTCTATTTTCTGTGTGTTGAAATAGCTCAAGCTTGTTGAAAAACTAAAATAATCAGAAATCTTAACTGCGCCCCAACCTACTATATTAAAGCGATTACCGAAGGTGTAGTTTTCAGAGTTCTCTCCTAATCTAAATTTATACATTGATTGAGCGCCCCAAGAAAATTTTTCAGATTGCCCCAAATAGGTTAAGCCTATAGTTGGGTCCCAAGTTCCGCTACCCAACTGCATAGGGTACGCTAATTGTGCATCATTCATCATAGGTGTTGTATCACGCTGGTCAATATCACCTAGTGGAATCGAAATTCCAACATTACCGTGTAATGATTGTCTGTTTTTGTTCATTATCTTTATTAGGCTACTCAAAGAAATGTCACCTAAACCACCTGATTCTGTTTTGAAATTAACTCCCATTCCTGTTCTTAAGTCCATAGAATTGGAGATGTAATTTCCCATAACCATTAGCGTAATTCGGTCAGAAGGTGCATACATAATACCAAGCATATGCATATTCATTTGCATTTTTTGCGGTGCAACCATAAAATTCTGATAAATATCTTCATTTGAGATGTCATCAGTAGATTGTAAGTTACCGTTCATCCACATAAGCATATACCTATATGAGAACATAAATTCACCTTTCTTATGATAATGGTCGCCCATAACACTTATTGGTGCGTGACCATCTGGTCTCGCCGAACTCCATTGATTTTCTTGTGCTACTGCTATATTAGAGCATAGCAGAATAATGCCCACTATGGGCAATATGATTCTATTGTACATTATTTACTGTTTTGTTAATTGAAATTAAGAATATTTTGAGTCTCCAATCAATTGGAAACTAATCTGATATCCAATTAACATTTGGGTGGTGGTGTAGGGGGTGAGATGGTTAAATCTTTTATTGAAAATTGAAAAAAGACGTTATATTTTTGAGAGATTGAATCAGTAACTGCTAACTTTGGAAATTCAGAACTACAAATAAACATTGGAATTCTTTCCTGCTCGACTGTGGGTATTTTTTTGTCTTGTTTTTCAGATTCTTGATCTTTTTTTAATTGTTTGCTTAAGTAACACGTTCCGTTACAGTTTGACATAGGTTTGTCTTTGTTTATACAAAGCACTTCTGAAATGTATTCATAATTAACATAGTATTCCAAAAAAGGCAATAGAGGTCTTACTTCTGCAAAACAGAAGATGATTAATATGCATATAGCTATTTTCGGTCTCATTCTAATTATGCCCAACGTTTGGTAATCTATTAGACAAGGGGAGTTTCACCACAAGGCTCTAAGAGAACCGTGCTTGAAAGTCTCCCCTCACACGGCTCTTCTAATTTGTAACAAATATAAGCTCATCCTCTTTCAAGTTGGCAAACGGTATTCCAAATTAGCTAAGCCCTTCGCTTCATCTCCATTACAGAAACTTCGTCACTACTACGGCTTAGTCTGCCACTACATACACTATCGGTATTTTGCCTCTAGGTTGTGCCTATTACACATTTCCCTTAACATTTGTATGCAGCTTCCCAAGTTCCATAAATAAGCCCAAATAAAGTTCTTGCCATCTGAATGACGCCAGCCTTACAGAAAATAAATAGGTGGTCTCTGTAATTGATGTTATAAACAACATCACTTTTTACTCCGTATCATACTTCGTAGCTTTTGACTGGAGGTAGCAACTTCTCGACACCTCTCTCATGGATTGGATTCTCCTAAACGCTCAGTATCAAGACTATTAATCAAAGCACCTTTAGTTGGTTTAGGGCCATCGCCTATACAACGACCCTGATGGACCTACCATCATCATACTTAAATCATGCAGCCATTTTATTGCCCGGCTACTTCTTGGCACAATATGTTTAGTTGTAAGGTTAAGTAACTAATTTAGAAAAAATGAAACGAACCAGAGGAAATTCCGAAGGAATTTCCAAGTTTGCTATAACCAAGCAATTAATTATACACGTTGTATGCCGTTTTTAATTATTTGTTCGTTTTACCATTGAAAGCATCAATCCACTCAATATTAAAAGTGAACCAACTATTTTATTTTGTAGATGAACTTTTTCTTTATTTTCTAAATAACTTTTCAACTTGGTTGCAAAATGTACATATGTTAGAAGAGAGATTCCATCTAAAATCAAAAAAGTAATTCCTAGAATAATTACCTGAGGAATAAAAGGTAGAGTTTCGTTTATAAATAGAGGAAATAACGAGGCAAAAAAAACGATAGCCTTTGGGTTTGCTGCTGACATTAAAAACCCTT
The DNA here is from genome assembly GCF_005771495.1 of Maribacter sp. ACAM166. GTDB lineage: Bacteria > Bacteroidota > Bacteroidia > Flavobacteriales > Flavobacteriaceae > Maribacter. The sequence goes on along the minus strand of NZ_VAUW01000030.1, from coordinate 527 downwards.
CAGTATATAAATTAAAGAAACTTCTGTTTTTTAAATCACTCTTTTTTAGTTCTGTTTTCGGAATAGTTATTATTTTTTTAACTCCAATAAAAATTAAATATGCAACTCCAAGCCACTTAATTATTTGAAATAGTTCACCAGATGAAATAACAATTGTGGCGAGTCCAGCAGATGCAACAATTATCTGTAACAAATTGGCTGATAAATCCCCTAAAATTGTTCCACTCGTTTTCTTTGCTCCATACTTCATACTATTAGCAGTTGCAAGTAAAACACTTGGCCCTGGAGTGCAGACCAATATTAGTACCGTTCCAATAAAGGAAATAAAAAGTGTCAAATCCATAATTTTAGTTTGATATATTTCTGCAGCAAAATTATTTCAGAAGAGATTAATATGGAAGCTGAGTTCAACCCATAAGTGCAACACACTTATTTTTTAGGACTTCAATTGGGTTATTATAATTAAACTTTCTAATAGGTCTGTAATTTAATAATCTTTCTACTTCCTTTATTCTTTTTTCAGTAAT
>NZ_VAUW01000002.1 GCF_005771495.1 Maribacter sp. ACAM166 | reverse complement strand
GTTTTTCGAAGTATGTTCTAGGAAGTTTAATTGCAATCTTGGACCCTTATCCAAAAGGTGTAATGTAAAGAGTTGTGAAAAATTGCACTTTTTAAAATTTTACTTGTACATAATATCCTATAAACATGATGTTCCTTAAAAAACTAAAAAGTATTACTTATGTACTATAATTTTTCTTATGTAAAATAGAAACATGAAAATTTCAAGTATTACGGGGTTTATAAAAAAGTAGGATAGGTTGTGAAATTGTTAAAAGTTGAACAGTACTTTCAGAAAATCGTACTATTCATTACGCCATTTCGATATGATATATTTACAATTGTTAAACCCTCAGAATACGATTTTTATGAAAGGCAACTCTTTACAGAATGCACCTTTTGTAAAGAGGTATATTACCTTCTAATAGTCGGTATATTTCATAAATTTTATCCATTTTTTTTGGTGATAGATTTAGATATATCTGAATTTTTACAAAACCAATTATTCGCCCTTCAAGAAATTATCATTAAAATAATCATAACCATTAAAGAACTTTTTTGAATTCCTTCTTTTCTTAAAAATCTCTTCTGAAGGCATTACAAAATTAGAATCAACCGGCTGATACCGATAACTGCCGCCATCATATATTTTTATCACCCTTGACTTCGTTTTACTATTAATTTCCGGAATAGAATTGGCGTAAAAAAGCTTTACATAGACCTTGGGATTGAGAAAATAGGGTGGATTTCCTGTAAGCTTTTCTCCTTCCTCAGCGCCAACAATAAATAGTACTTGCCCAATGGAGTGCCAAGTGCTTTCTCTCAAATAAAAGCCATAGCTTAAATTTGCTTGGTAATATTGCTCATAAATATTTAGTAATCCATTTGAATCCATAGTTATTTTCTTTTGTCAAGGCTCCCTTCATCAAAAGCAATCAGATTAAACAATTCCCGCATTCGGCTTCGAACGCGATGACCATATCGTTCTTCTAGTTCATCGGCACCGAGGTTAGTTGTGGCGTGTGTTTTAATTTTGTGTTTGGACTGAAGGTAAAGTTCATATCGAGATAAAAGTACTTCGCCCATCACATTAAGATCTTTACCATAAAACCTTCCAGGTGGCTCGATGCCCAAATCATCAAAACAGAAAAATTTAGTATTCCCATATTCCTCGATGGTTTTAAAACCGAGATGGTTGAAACTGAAGGCTACATTCCTGCACGGAATTATCTCGTAGGGTCGTTGCGTTGGTACGATATGTCGCAGTAGTTTCATTAACGTAGTCTTTCCGCATCCCACAGGTCCTGAAAGAAGAATGCCCTTGTCAGGGTCTATTTCGTTCTTTTTACAATTCTCTTTGTCCTTGATGAAATAGTGGCACAGTTTACGAATGATAGCCGTGTCCTCTTCGTAGATCCTAAATTGCTTGCCAAAGAGTAATTTTCCCTTTGCATTCAGGTAAATCAGGATTTTGTCGAAATCGTAGAGAACGCTATTTCCATCAAACTCCCCAAGAGAATACTCCATTCCACCTTCGGTAATTTTAGAGGGGTTGTCCATAGTCCTTGTTTTTAGTGGTTCGCAAGTTGTCCTTGATTCGGGACACTTGTTTTTTGTTTGGTTTGTTTTCCTCTTCAAATAATTCGGCTCTGTCCATCCAATTTGTTGCCAAGGCACGCCAATCTCGAATTTCTTTTCCATCGCTCGTCTGCCAATTCCGAGTTTCATAATACGCGAAGAATTTTTTTCCTTCATCAGTATTAAAACTTTTTTCAATAAAAAAATCAATAACGGCCTGCCAGCCCTTTGGTTTTATATTGTTTACTTGTTTGGTATTGTTTATAGTAGATACCAGTGCTTGTCCACTGATAGGACGGTGCGGGTCCACAACTTGTCCAGATATGGGATGGTGCCGTTCATGAACAAGTACACCATTAGGACGGTACTGTTCTGCAACCTGTTCCAATATAGGACTGTACCGTTCCATATCAGGTTCATTACTTGTACCGATAATGGACATCTTGATTTTGCTGCCCTTGTATGGATTGTTGGAAGGAAAATAGGAAAGGTAAGTCCAGGAATGTAAATCGGTTACACATTTGTGGTACGTAGATTTTGAGCCTATTTTTGAGGCAAGCATCAAGTCTCTGCGGTTCACGTAGAATTCAATTGCAAAGCGGCTGCTGTTCCATTCTTGAAATAACGCCATATACAGACTGATATGAGTCGGATTTAGACGGTCATCAAAATAGAACCTTTCAAAAGCCGCATTCAGTAGCTTTATATAGTTCATGTATTATGGATTTAAGTGGTGCGTGACCCGGTTGGCCTCCATTACCCTATGAATTTCAGCAGAGTCATAATAAATGAGACCGCCTATTTTAATGTAGGGTAGGGTACCGTTGATGCGTAGATTTTGTAGGGTACCAGGGCTTATCTGAAGAAGGTCTATGACTTCAGCAGATTTAAGATATTTCTTGATGGTCCCGGAAGCTTGTTGGGTGAGAAGGTTTTTAATGTCATCGAGCAATTCCATTTTGAAATCCCGGAGGTCGTCTGTGGTAATAATACTTGTCGGCATAATAGAAGGGTTTTAATAGAAAGGGACTATCTAATTTTTAATTTTAGATGATAGCCCCTGACCTGATTTGACTTTCGTTTCACAAAACTGAGAAGTCGTTACCGATATATTTCCATAGCTATGATAGAGGTGGGGAAGTTTTTATTGATATTTATTTTGGCGGTTTTTGATTCATTTTGGTCGATAGACCACTGCTTGTACGCATCAAATACGCTCAACTATTATCCCAAAAGGCCCTAAAACAAAATCTCCCACCTTGGGATAGGGGTGGGAGATTTTGATTCAGTCATCCAAGGCCTCCATCCGCTGCTTGAGCATCTCGATAAGCTTGTCCAGAAACTTGGTCCTCCCGGTTTTTCTAGAGCGAATTTCGATAAAGGTGTGGTAGTAGTTCCCAAGGTCCACATTATAAAAATATTCGAAGTGTGCCGCCAGTTCTTTGATGTCCACAGTCCCACTGTTTATCGAATTACTGGAATGTAGGGCATAGATGAGCTCGGTCAGGTCGGTCTTGCTCCCGGTCCAAAATAGTTTTGACGGTTTTTGCATAGGCATAACTTCAGGGTTTTCTAGGAGATTGTTCAAATTGTCTACTTCGCCTTGTAGGTACACGATAAGCATATCATAAGCCAATATGGTGGCTACGGTACTATCCTGACACGTAGAGAATTCATTATCCGTTAAAAAATGAAAAGATGCTGCAGGAAGTCTTATGTCCCTATTTCCCCTGACAAAGTATTGTTCATCGAAGGAAATGGCACCGCGACGGTAGTAATTATAGAATTCTAGGTTATCATTAAAAAAAGTCTGGAGTTTATCAATTTGGAATTTGAGATATTTGGTTTGGGCCTTATGATTACCTATAGGTCGTTTACACTCAATTTTAAATAGCCTAACGTAATAAATAAGCTTACTGAAAATCTTTGGTTTGACGTGTTTAAAAAAGTAGATTTCATCGGCTTGCGATTCAAATTTTTTGTGGATGATATTCGTTTGTAGTTTTTTAATACATTTTTCTACCAATACAATACCTTTTTCTGCCCTAAAGAGTACATCTTTCCCATTATGCTCCAATGTTTCCAATTGAGTCTCAAATTCCGTTAGTAGCCTTAAGTATTCCATGATGATTAAAATTTATCATTTGCCTTATATCATTCTAGACCTTTTTAATATATGATTTTCTTCAATTTGGAGATAGGCACACTTGTCATATTGATTGATTTGATATAGCAATATTGTTATAATGCTACAGCCTTGCAATAATTCATGTTACGCATTTTATAAGATCATTTGCATTTTACGTATTGAGGTGTTAATCCCATGTTTCATACCTTTTAAAGTAATATTTTGATAATTACATAATATTTTAACATTAATTTTTATGTTTAATTATAATATTATGAAAAACTTCCCTAATTATAAACAACTGGATTCCTGGGATTGTGGCCCTACAAGCCTAAAAATTATAGCACAACATTTTGGAAACAAAATCGATATTGAAAAAATAAGAAGGGAAATAGATTTCGAAAGAATCGGTGTTTCGCTTAATTCTTTGGAATCCGCTGCAGCAAAGATTGGGTTCGATCACCATTCCATAATGGTCACTTTTGATGATCTAAAAAACAAAGCCCCGTTACCTTGTATCTGTCATTGGGAGCAAAATCATTTTTTGGTGGTCTATAAAATTAAAAAGGACAAGGTATTTGTCTCAGACCCAGGGAAAGGAAAGTATACCTTAAGTATTAAGGAATTCTTACAAGATTGGTCGACCAATTCACAGAAAGGAGATGAGGCGGAAGGAATTGCCATGCTTCTAGAACCGAATGAACTTATAGGCACACAGTATATAAGTGATGGTAAAAAAAGCCATGCCCATATTTATAATTTCTTTTTTAGGAGACTATTGAACGAAAGGAAAGTTCTTTATTCTTTAGTGTTCGGTTTGGCCGTAGCCGGTATTCTACAAGTTTTATTGCCTATAATGACCCAATCAATTGTTGACCAAGGAATATTTTTCCAAGATAGACGCTTAATATGGGTGTTGATTATAGGACAGCTCTTTTTCTTGCTTATAAACTTTTTAGTGGAAATCGTAAGAAAATGGATATTACTTTTTTTATCGATGAAATTAAACCTGCAATTAATGGAATCCTATTTAAGTAAATTGTTATCCCTACCGATTTCTTTTTTACAGAGAAGAGCAAAAGGGGATGTAATAAATAGAATCAATGATTCGAATAAAGTAGAATCTTTTTTGACAAAGCATCTATTAGATTCCTTATATGATGCCACTATATTAATAGTGCTATCCATTCTATTATTCATTTACAGTCCTCAAATTTTTGGGATTTTTATTGTTGGAAGCCTAATGTATGTATTATGGATCTCCTTGTTTATGAAAAGGAGGGCGATCTTGGACCATGAGTCTTTCGGGCTCAAATCAAAAGGACAAGGATATGAGCTGCAGCTTATCTCCAATATTGCGGATATAAAAACCAGTGGTTCTGAAAATCGAAGGAAAAAGGAATGGTACGAAAATCAGCTTAAAATTATAAAAACTAAGACCAAATCCCTCAAACTTCAAAACGCCCAAGAGAACCTAGCCGACATTATTAGGAGTAGTGTCAATATATTTATACTGCTGATATCCGCATTGGCGGTAGTTGACGGAACTATGACCTTGGGAACCATGTTGGCCATACAGTTTATTCTTGCACAGACCAATATACCACTTAATAGAAGTGTTGACTTTATGCTTGAGCTTCAGGAAACAAATCTTGCCATGAGCCGGTTATCTGAAGTTTTTAGAGAGGAACCAGAAGATATTTCCGAAATGAACATTTCCTTGCCCAAAGGCTCCTTTGATATCGTCATTGACGATATATCGTTTGGGTATCTTGGACAGAACAATTCTATATTTAATGGATTAAGCCTTACAATACCATCAGGTAAGACAACAGCAATTGTAGGCGCTTCGGGTTCGGGCAAAACAACATTGTTCAGATTGATACTAGGTTTTAGAGAACCTTCAAAAGGACGTATAACCCTTGGAGGTGAAAACCTTAATCAAATAGGTATTTCAGATTGGAGAAAACGATGCGGTACCGTTCTACAGGATGGAAAAATATTTGATGACAGCATTATTCGGAACATCACTGAATCAAATTCAAACGAGAAACTAAACGAACTACGACTTAAAACTGTTCTAAAGTGTACAAAACTTGATGAAATGGTATCCGATTTACCTAATGGACTTAACACGAGAGTAGGGGAGAAAGGTATACTTTTATCTGGAGGGGAAATACAAAAGGTTTTGATTGCTAGGGCACTATATAAAGACCCTGATTTCCTGTTTATGGACGAAGCCACATCAGCTTTGGACGCTACCAACGAATCAGAAATAAAAAAGAACCTTAATCATTACCTTAAGGAGAAAACGGTAGTAATTATTGCACATCGACTTTCCACGGTAGTCAATGCAGACCAGATTATAGTAATGGATAAAGGCAAGGTTATCGAAAAAGGCAATCATATAGAACTAATGAAAATCGGTGGCAATTATTCACGTCTGATAAAAAACCAGCTTGGAAATGGATAACGATACAGATATTTTAAACGGCACATCGGAATTCATGGGAAGGACATCAAAACATTTCCTAACTTATGGAAATGCCCTGAGTTTATTTACAGTAGCCACTTTAGTGATCTTTGGCTTCTTTGTATCATTCAACCAGACCATTGAGGCGGAAGCTTTGATTACAAGTAATCCACCACCTGTTACCTTATTATCAAGAATAAACGGCAAAATTCAGGAAATAAAAATCAGCTCCGGAGATACCGTTAAAGAAGGTGAGGTGTTGGCTGTACTAGAGTCTTCAGGAGAATTTATGGACATTTTATATCTAGATAGCTTATTAGCTATTGATCAGACCATTGCTATAGCCATAAATAAACTCCTGGAGTTTTATCCGGTCAATTTAAGATTAGGTCCAAGCATACAGGAGTCCTATACGACTTATATGGAGTCTTATTTATCCTATATTTTATTGCAGAGTTTGGAAATAGAGAACGGGAACATTTATAGTATGAAAGAACGCAAAACCTTAACAGAAAAACAGATTTCATCTAAATATCAGCAGCTAGAAACCTCAAGGGATAAGCTTAAGTCCGGTAAAATGAATCTAAATAGGTATCTCCAATTATATAAGAAGGGAGTATTCTCAGAAAACGAGATGGAAATAGAAAAAAGGAACTACCTAGATCTGTTAAACCAGAAGTTGAAAACCCAGGAGGAATTGGAAGCATTGAGTATATCCTTATCCGACATTTCCAACCAGACTAAAAGTTCGCAATCATATTTAACAAGCAAATACGTTATGAGCTCCTCCAAACTTCAATTGGACCGGCAGACCTTGATTTCCAAAATAGAATTTTGGAAGCAGCAGTACCTATTTACTAGTCCAATATCCGGAATAATTTCCACATACGATTCTTGGCATAAAAATCAAGAGGTTAAAAAAGGCGAAAATATTTTCACCATTGTCTCAAATACGAGCGATAATATTTTTGCAAAATGCAAAGTTCCTATACAGAATACCGGTAGTTTAATTAAAGGACAAAAGGTATTATTACACATAGACAATTATCCTTATCCGGAATGGGGAGCATTGGTAGGTACGGTCAAAACTATATCTTCTGTTCCTAAATTAGGACCAGTCCCGTATTATTTGGTAGATGTAGAACTCAAAAATTTGACCACCAACTTTGATAAGGAATTGCAGTTCAAACACAATATGAACGGAAAGGCATTTATTTTATTAAACGAATTAAGTCTCTTCCAACGCGTTATTTTCAATTTAAGAAAAACATTCCGGCAATAATGAGCAGTTTCTTGTATAAAAGTAAATTCATTCAGGTCATTGTAATGCTTCTAATCTCTTGTGATTTAATCTCTCAGGAATTTCAAATTGAGGATTGTGACAGATTATTTATGGAAATGAGTTCATTACCACTTTCTGAAAGAATTTATGAGTTGAATGATTTTGAAGGGACTTCCGAATGTGCAGAAAATGCTGCAAACCTATTATCCAAACAAGCCAAAATCGAAAGAGATAGCCTTACCTTATCTAAGGTTTATGCAATCATGGCTTATCGAACGAACCCCAAGTATAGCCTTTCTTACGCTGATTCCTTAATTACTATTAGCAGTAAGCCAAGTGATTATTATTTTCTTGAAAAACATATTATAAAAGGATATGTATACTATTTCCTGGAAAATCCATTAGCCGCTTCCCATGAATTTGCAAAATCATACAATCTAGCAAAGGAATATGATGATTTTGATGTTGAGGCTAGGTCACAGATATGGATTGCCACCACTAAAGAAGCTCAAGGAGGAAGCGCCCAAGCTTTAGAAATTTATTTCAATGCTCTTGAGGATATTGAAAATTGGAAAACAACTGACATCGAAACCAAATCGGAATTAAAATCATCGGTTTTACAAAGTATTATCGTACTAGAATTAAACAGAAAAAATCCTGATAATGCTGAGCATTACATGACCGAATTCAAAAATATTCTTCAATTGTTTCCTGATGAATATCAAGCGCAAAAATCCCGTATGTGGGACGGAAAATTAGCGTATTTAAAAGAGGATTACGACAAAGCTTATGACATTTTAAAAAGAGAACTAAATACGACACACGGCTCGGAAAAATTGGATTTACTATTCACAATGGGTGAAATTCAAGGTAAAAAGAATAATCACCTTTTAATGAAACAAAATTTTAACCGTTTCGATTCTGTTTCCGTTGCGTTCAATTTACCGCCAATACCGGAGAGCAAAAATGTATATCTCTTTCTTTTAAATGAGGCTATAAAAAATAATAGTAAAGACAAGCAATTGGAGTATTATGATAAACTCATTTCAATTGACAGTTTTCTTACTGCTAATAAAAATGCATCCGATTTGATTGAACTGCCTGGGTATTCCATAAAGGATATCCGGAATGAGAGAGATAAGCTAATCAATAGGTCTAATAAAAAGGATTATGGTCTTATTTTTTTAGGGATAACCACATTTGTAATCATAGTAGCACTTATATTCTATTTTAGAAAATATAGTAAAGCGCAAAAATCGTTGTCCGATTATTTGGATAATGAATCCATTGAAGGAAAAGCTAGCTCGAAAGGAAAAAAACCGTCTGGAAAATCTACCGTAAAAAAAATAGATAAGGAAATTGAAGCTTCTGTAAAGATTGCGCTTCATAAACTTAATATGTGGGAAGCAAACAAGGGGTTTACGGATAAGGATGTCGATATGAATATATTAGCCAAAATATTTAAAACCAATAGGACCTACATATCAAAGGCCGTTAATGTATATAAGAATAAAAAATTTAGGGCTTACATAACTGATTTAAGAATGGAGCATTTTGTTCAAACAACCAAAAAGGACTACGATTATAAGAACAAAAACCTCAATACAATTTTAGAGGAATTCGGTTTCAACTCAATCGACACTTTCAATCGTGCTCTTAAAGCTAAGCTCAATAATAAAAATATCACACCCGCTATGTATATGAAAGAAATTATTAAACGCAATACGTAAAATGCGTATTCGATTTCCTTATTATCAGGCTTTTATAGTCTTTCTTAATTATATTTATCAAAACTATTAATCGTTAAACAAAAGATTCCATATTATGAAAAAATTACAAAAGAGTATCGGAAAAAAACTTACAAAAACTCAAAAAAACCATGTAGTAGGAGGGACACTGCCACTTGAAAAAAAAAGAGCTACTAAAAAAATATAATTCTTGATATAATTTTATTTTTGAAATTATATCAAGAATTGTTAGGGTAGAGACTAGATGAAATTTTAATTTACAAAAGAGTTATCATTAAGCTTCTACCTTTTATACTATTCAAACTTAACTGTTCTACAATTATCCGAACTTGACAATTAATGAAAATGTCTGTATGCCATTTGCATTATCAATTCAAATTAATTTCATTCAATGATGATTTGGATGTTAAAAATTAAGTGTAAAATATGAAACTTCTTTTTACGACCATTCTAGGATTAGTAACACTTTGCTCCTGCTCACAGGAACCTGAACCATTATTTGAATATCCTTTATTCCAGAATTATACAGAAATAGTTAAGGAACATAATATGGTATACGAAAACGATTTTTTAAATCTTGAATCTACCTCAAATTCAGAGACAAAAAATTGGTTAATAAAACAAGATAGCATTGTAAAAAAATATTACGACATAAATGGTTTGGAACGTTTTAATACCCACTTGGAAGAGATAGGAAACATTAATAGCCCTGATTATTATTGGTTAAAGAATAGTAGCAAAGAATATTTTTATTGGGGTGATAATGATTCTACCCAAGTATTATATATGGGATCTAAATCCTCCAATATTGTAAAACCAATTTTCTCGGCAACGTATGATAAAACAATTCATTTTTATGCGCCCAATATTGAAGGCACAAAATTTATTCTTTTTGTAAGTGATGAAAATGGGGATTACTTACGCGTTAAAGATATACCAACAGGTGAGACCTTATTCGAGACTGATAAGGATATGAATACTCAGCAAGTATCATATGCTGTATGGGCTAACGAAGATCAAATAATTTATACGGGATGGCCGAATCATGAGAACTCTAAAGATTCTTATTTGGCAATAGCCAATATTACTACGGGGAAAACGAAAACGATTTTTAGCGGAAATAAAATAGCTGAATATAACAACGAACATTTTTTGCGACCTAATATTAGATATGGTTCTGATGTCCTGCAAGCTGTTATCGTTAACGGTGGAGAGCAATATAACGGTTATAACACATCACTACAGAACATTGAATCAAATCCTAAATGGAAACAAGTTATGCATGAGAAGGATAGTGTTATATATTATCCGACGGAAAGAAATGGCATAATGTATTTTTTAAGATATAAAAATGGTGAAAAGACACTGGTTAAAACCACAGTTGAAGACATTAGCCACCCTGGAAAGGATATAGTTCTTTTTAAAGCAGAGAATCAAGCTGTAATTACTGATTATGCAGTTACGGAATCTAAAATTTATGTAATTACCTCAAAATATGGAATAGACCATAGATTATATGCAATAGATAAGAATAACAATGCGGAATTATTGAATTTGAACTATCCTATATCTGGATTACGATTCTATCATACCGATGCTTCTTTATCGTCAATTGTATTGCTGCAATCCAGTTGGAGAGAAAACTATGTTTTTGTCAATGTTGATGATTCATTAAATATTAGAATTAACAATAAAGTCACCAGAAATACACCAGAAGAATTTAAGAACATAGAGAATGACATTGTTGAAGTTAAGTCTCATGATGGAACGATGGTTCCAATGACAATAATTAAGCCTAAAAATTTTAATACCAATAGTTCCAATAAGGCTATAATTATGGCTTATGGTGCATATGGCATATCCGTAGAACCATTTTATAATGCCGCCATATTGGATTTTGTGAGAAATGGAAATGTTTTTGCCGTTGCACATGTAAGGGGTGGCCCTGAAAAAGGATTGAAATGGTATACAAGTGCTATCAAGGAAAATAAAAAAAATTCATGGAAAGACCTTTTATCATGTTCTCAATACTTAAAGGATTCTGGATATGTCAATACAGATAAACTAGGGGTATATTTCGCTAGTGCCGGTGGTGTGACAGCCGCTATGGCAATAAATGAAAATCCTGACATGTTTAAAGCTGCCGTTGGTGAAGCTCCGATGTTGAATCCGTTGAGATTAGGTTATCAAGCGAATTACAATGCAAGCGACAACGATTATGATTTTGGGACCAAATCCACATTAGAGGGGTTTAAATCCCTTTTGAAACTTGACCCCATAATAAACTTGAAGAAAAATAGAAACTATCCCAATACTCTTATAATAAGTGGAGGACAAGATGAATTGGTGCCAATATATGATGGAGCAAAATATATAGCATTTTTGCAAAGTCAGAAAATAAAAACGAATAATGCTTACCTACTGGACGTTGTTAAAGATGAGGGACACAATTTATCTCCTTTGGAAACAACCAGGAAAGCACTGTTCTTTTTTAACAATGAGCTATAGACATAATTTATACTTCTTATTCTTTAAGGAAAAGAATGTTTTTCAGCCGTAAAAATTATTTTTTTTCAATTTTTGTCTCAAAAATTCCATGTCTTCACTTACCTTTTTTTCAATTACCCTATACCCTATACCCTATACCCTATACCCTATACCCTATACCCTATACCCTATACCCTAGCGTAAATTTGGGTAGTAGCTAATTTCATATGCTCTAAAGTTTTAAAACTTATGCCTTTTTTCAAAAGTTTAAAACACTGTCCAAGGCCAAATCTGCATCTCGATGAATAAAGTTTGATTGATAATTTAAAGTTGTTTTAAGGTCGCTATGTCTATACAGTTTTTGAAGCATTAAGGGGTGAATAGTATCACCAGCAATATTTCCAAAACTATGTCTAGCGATATGCATGGTGATTTTCTTATTAATACCGGCTTTCTTAGCTATGGATTTAAGGCAGTCATTAAATTTTTTATTGGCCGTTTTCAATTTATTGAAAACATCCTTGGCGTTTTTTAAATCTGCTTTTTTTAGCTCTGGAAAGATGAAGTCGTCTTCATTTTTTTTGTCTACGATATACTGTTCTAGAATTGGTATTATTTTTTTTGGAATTTTTAAGGATAATATTTTTGAGTTTTTGCCCATTCTATAATGAAAGCGATTATCGTAGATATCTGACCAACGAGTTTTTAGAACGTCGGAAACCCGCATTCCTGCAAAATTGAAGCTGAAAAGCCATACATTTCTTGTGTGTATTTCTCGAAAAGTTAAGTCTTGGACCGATTCAATATTCTGTACTTCAAAAGTTGTGAGTCCTACTTTGGTGGTTTCCGGAAATCTGATTTTTATTTTATCGGAACCAAAAGGATAAAGTTCTTTATTTACTATTTTTTGTTTAACAGCCCTATTGTACAACAAGCGAATTAATACAAGAATATTCATAATTGATGTTTCCGATAGGGAATGTTTTGATTTGAGATAGACCATTAACTTTTTCAGAAAGCGTTCATCGATTTCTTGAAAGGTAAGTTGTTTTGATTTATGAAATTTAAAGATAAATCCAATCCAAGCTTTATCGCAAGAAAGCCGATTCAGTTTTTCAGCTTGTTTCAAATCATCTAAATGTTCTTGGGAAATCTCAAAAAAGGTGAACTGGTTATTTGAACTAAAAATCTCTTTTTTTATTTGATTAGCGGAGGCATCCCTTTTTTCGGATTGCAGATGAATAAGTGCTTTGTTAGCTTCTGAAAGGTTTTGTGATAGCAGACTATTTAAACTATCCGAATTGTAATGTGATTTTTTTACACGAATATTCTTTTCATCCCAATCCTCAAACTCAACATAATGGCCGATATACTGATATGTTGATCGACGATTTTTTGTAATACGAATAGCAAGAGGGTATAAGCCTTCTTTATTAGGCTTTTTACGAAGAACTATTTTAGCATTTGATGACATAATTGACCTGTTTTGTTTGCGAAAGTCAAATCAGGTACAACATTTGGTCTAAAAGACGATATAAAGATACGTTTTTATTACCTTCTCTAGGTACAACATAGGTACAACAAATGTTGAAATCAATTGATATTAGATGATATCAAAGAAAATGAAATATCACGTAATCAATTGGAAATGAACGACTTTGATATTTATTGGTCAAATATACGCTAGACTTAGGATCTAGTGCCGCAAGGTGTGAGAGTTCGAGTCTCTCCGCCTGTACAAAGGGAAAGCCGACTTTTAGGAGTCGGCTTTTTTAGTTTTGGTCAATGATAGGTCAAACATTTAAGTATTTATCTTTAGTATTAAAAGATTAACTGTTACCGAGGTAAGGGGGTACTGTTTAGAATTTAATAGAGACCACGTGTAAATTAAACTCATCCCTTATCTAAATGCTTTTTTATTTTGTATTCGCACGGCATTTGCATGCTGATTTGTTTTTTCTGAGAGCAAATTAAGTTCAAACAAAAACATTATTTTATTTTATGAGAATTGAATGGAGGAGATTCATTGCGATTTTGGACAATATTTTTAAAAGTTTAAATAAAGGTGGGATTATTTATACTGGTTCAGATAAGTATAAATTAGGTTTATTTGAACTTTTTTAAGCTAAATACAGTTCCAAAAAGGTCGATTTATTGGACAGAACGAGAATTCATCCAAATCCATATTTATCCTGAAATAAGACCTTCTGTCTAGTCTTCAACGTAATAGGACACCAAAGCGGCAATTGCACCCAAAGCCAGCGTTTTAAGAACACCCCGGAAAAATCCCTTTTGGTTAACTTTTGATTTTAGAACACCAATAATCAAAAAATCAATGCTCGTCAGCATGGAAGACCACACAAAGAGACTGCACTTTATCGCGCCCAGATAATCCCATACATAGATCGATAATGGAATAATACCTACAGGTACAAAAGAGGCAAAGGTTAACTCGTATATGACTGCCGTGGAATTTTCGTCCATTGACAACTCCAGTTCTTCCTTCGTTATTAAATCTACCCATCTATCTTTATTGGCGGTATTTCCTTCCACGATTTGTTCCAATAGTTCCCCTTCAAAACCTTTTTCAGCATAGATTTCACGAATTTATTGCCACTTACCTAAAGTCGTATTTTGACGATGTATTTTATCCTCGTTATGCCTCTTTTTGCCAATTTTATTCAAATCGAAAATAGTATCTGTATTGGCGTAACTACTTGATCAAGACCGAAATTTTTATGGTCTATTACTTATTTCTGAAAATTGCTTTTATAAATGTAATTGTTTGAACAGCTATTTTAAGGGTGCCTCTTTCGTCGTTTTTAAGAATAGCATATTGCCAAGATCCGAAGTTTCTTTCTATTTGTTATCAAGTGGCGAGAGATCTACTTTACTCATTTCGTCAGGATTTTCGAAAGCTGTTCTACGTTCAGGTATTGGAAATACCGTGCAGTGGCATTAAATTTCTCGTCTAATAAAACTAGTGCTGGTAGTGAAAAAGGTTTATTCTTTTGCCTTCCCATCAATAAAGGAATCTGATGTACAGGGTTCCTTTTGTTAATCCTTTCATTGGTGAATTTTTCATTTCCGAACGTAATGGTGTCCGTAGTCTCAACGTTCATTTTTACGGCATAATACTCCTTGTTCAGCAGAGCTATTATTTTTTTATCCGTAAAAACTTCCTTTTGCATTCTTATACATGGGCCGCACCAATCCGCATAAAAATCGATGAACACTTTTTTCGGGTTCGTTTTGAGCGAATCCTCTAATTGCCCGAAATCGAGCCAGTGAACTGCTTTTTCGCTTTGGGAAAAAGCGGTGTTGGCCGACATCAAAAAACACGTAAACAAAATGGATGTTATGAGTACTTTCAAAATTTTATAACGAATTGATTTTTAATCCTATGAAAACCGTTCGTGGCGCGGCAGGGCCATATACATAGTTGCTATCGCGGTTTTTGCCGATATCGAAATCTTCCTGGTAGCTGTTTGTAACATTTTTTATACCACCATAAAGTTGAAGTTCAGTGCTTAATTTTTGTAAATCAAAAGTGTACCCTACACGCAAACTGAGCTCCGTAAACATAGGCGTCTCATCATACTCATCTACGGTCTGGCCCGTTCCATCACCGGCAAAGTGGGTAATATCCATCTTACCAGTATAAATCAGATTAGCACTTGCGGTCAATTTTTTTATTGGAGTATAGGTAAGGGTAGCATAGCCATAGTCATTGGGTGTTCTTAGAAATTCCCTTATGGCAGGAAGCCCCTTAACATTTTCTACTGGATCATCGAACAAACTGGATTGTATCGTAAAACCGGCCTCTAGCTCCACTACATAATCAAAATTGGCACGTGCTTCTAAGGTCAGGCCCTGTACCATAGCTCCACTACCGTTTCTCTTTTCAAAACGCTCCCCAAATTCATCTTCACCTAACGGAAATTGATAAAAGGCATCGTTCAAATGGGTGTAAAATCCTTCTATTGTAAATCCTGCTATAAAATGTTCTGTAGCCTTGTCATAGTTTACTGAAGCGGTAAAACTATTGGAACGTTCCTCAAATAAATCGTCAGATAATGAAATTCTAGAAACTCCGCCACCAGCAAAAGCAATATGTAAGTCAGTATCAAAAGCCTGTGGTGCACGAAAACCAGTACCCCATCCTAAACGGAACTGAGTTGTTTCCTTTAATTTGTAAAGGAGGGACAGTCGTGGGCTAAAAATGGCGTGGTCCACCAAGTTATGCTTATCAACACGAAAACCTGATAAAAAATTCAAGTTATCCGTTATTTCCCAATCATTTTGGACAAAGGCACCTAAGGTTTTTGTTGTTTGGTCAATAAGGTAGTTGTAGGAATCGATCTCGTCAAATACATCGTCATAGATATATTCCACACCACCCGTAAGAACGGTAGTTCCTCCAAGCAATTCATCGAATCCTTTGTTGTACTGCACACCACCTTGGTGTGTTGTCACTTCAGAAATACCATAGGGAGGGGCGGCGTAAAAAGCTTGTTGTTCAGTTTCATCATCAGGTACGATTCCCGTATAATGGTCCCGATCGGTTCGTTGGCCACCATAATAAAAGATAAGTGAGCTTTTGTCAAAGTTGATTTGATAATCCAAACTACCCATAAGTATATGATGGTCGCGTTCTTCGGACTGTTTTGCTAAATAAGCTGGCTTATCAACAATCTCGCCGCCGTAGCGATATTCATAAAGGCTACTTACACTAGCTTCTAATTTTGAATTTTCCGTAGGTAGATAAAAAGCATTTACTCCAAACGAATTGTCTTTGAGTTCCGGCAATTCTGAGTAGTTGTCACCATTGGCATCGTAAGCCGTTCTTCTCCTATTACTAACAAAAAAATTAGCTCCGGCATTGGCGTCTTCATTGATTATAGTGGCATTACCATTGATTAGGTTCTGATCGGCTCCGTCTATATTTTGATAGGTATAGCTAAGGCTATAACTATTTTCTTTTGGAATTTTTGTAATTACGTTTACTGTACCGCCAATTGCACTAGAGCCATAAAGGGCGGAAACCCCACCACGTACAACCTCGATTCGTTCAATCATGTTCACGGGAATTTGTTCTAGACCGTAAAGCCCTGTTAATGGACTAAAAATAGGGCGTCCGTTGATTAGGATTTGTGAATAGCCCCCCTGAAGACCATTCATACGAATTTGACTATAATTACAGGTCTGGCAGTTAACCTCCACGCGCAGGCCAGGTTGAAAACGAAGTCCTTCAGAAAGATCTGTGGCCGTGACTCGTTCTAAAGTCTTACTATTAATCAAATTAACAATGACTGGTGAATCCGTTCTGCGTTTTTCTGTACGTGTTCCTGTTATTACGACTTCATCCAAAACTTCGTTGCCCTCTTGAAGAGCAAAGTCTATAACCTCGTTAGAGCTCTCCAACAGATTTAATTCCTTTCTTAAGGACCTATACCCTTGTGACTGCGCAATGAGTATAAGCTTCCCAGTGGGTATTGCAAATTGATAACTGCCGTCCGCATCGGCACTGGTGCCAATTGTTGTACCCTTTATATAAATACTAGCAAATGGTACAGGCTGGCCTTCAGAGGTAACCGTACCTGAAACGGTGGCTGTTTGGTCTTGTGCAGCGCCAAAAGCCGATACTAAAAACAGAGTGTAAAAAAAATATTTCATAATTGTTAATTATACTTATCTTGATTTATAAATAAAAATTTAGGTAAACCTAATAATTTATTATCAAAGAATAAAATGTATATTTACATTTTATTTGAAATTATGTTTACGCAATCCGAAGAAAATTATTTAAAGGCCATATTTCATTTACAACAAGAAGTTGAAGGTGGTGTGTCCACTAGCGGGCTTTCTGAAAAACTGAAAACAAAAGCGGCCTCCGTGACCGAAATGCTCAAAAGATTGGCTGGTAAAAAATTGGTCGATTACCAAAAGTATTATGGCGTACAGCTGACCGATAAAGGAATGCAACATGCGTTACTTATTGTCAGAAAACATCGTTTATGGGAATACTTTCTTGTAGAATGCCTAAATTTTAATTGGGACGAAGTACATGAGGTAGCGGAACAGTTAGAGCACATAAGATCGCCTAAATTGGTTGAGGAACTTGATCTGTTTTTAGGTCGACCTCAATATGACCCACATGGAGACCCAATACCTGATACGAATGGTAAGCTGCCCAAATCACCAAATAAAAGACTTTCACAACTTCAGAAAGGCGAACGTGGAATTTGTAAAGGATTTAATGATACCTCTTCTTCTTTTCTACAGTTCTTGGCCAAACAGGAAATAGGTTTGGGTACGAATCTAGAGGTACTGAATATTGAGTCGTTTGATGAAAGCATGACCGTATTGATAGATAAAAAAGAAATTCCGTTATCCAAAACTGCAACAGATAATATCTACGTTGAGGATTGATTAAGCTCGAAGGATGAGCAGCATCATTTGTCATTTCTATTACAAATTATTGTGAAGTAAAAAATTGAACACCAAATTTCTATAATGAAGCATACCATACTACTCCTACTTTTTTTAACTCTTTTTGCAAGTTGTAAAAAGGGCAATAATACTAAAGATAACAAGCTCAACATAGTTACTACCACGAGCATGATTACCGATTTGGTTAAGAATATAGGTGGAGATTCTGTGAATGTAAAAGGACTCATGGGAAGTGGAGTGGATCCACATCTCTATAAGGCTAGTGAAGGTGACGTATCTAAATTATCAAGTGCAGACGTTGTCTTTTACAGTGGGTTGCACCTTGAGGGAAAACTTGTGGATGTCTTTGAGAAAATGGGGCGCAACATTAATACAATCGCTCTAGCCGAGGCATTAGATAAAAAAGGTTTGATAGGCTCCGAATATTTTGCATCTAATTATGATCCTCATATCTGGTTCAATATAGAATATTGGAAACAGATGACCAATTACCTTACAATAAAATTAAGCAAGCTTAATCCAGACAATGCGGCTTTCTTCGAAGAAAACAAAAAAACGTATTTAATAAAGCTAAATACACTTGAAGAAGAGGTAAGGGAAATCATAGCTACATTGCCGGAAGAAAAACGCGTACTGGTAACTGCACATGATGCCTTTAATTATTTTGGTAAGGAATACGGTTTTGAGGTTGTTGGACTGCAAGGGCTTTCTACCGCCACGGAAGCTGGGGTACAGGATGTACAGAATCTTGCCAAGCTCATTATTGATAAACAGGTCAAGGCTGTTTTTGTGGAAAGCAGCGTACCTAAAAGAACCATCGAGGCCTTGCAAAAGGCCGTCCAGTCAAAAAACTATAATGTTCAAATCGGGGGCACCCTCTATTCGGATGCACTGGGTAACGCTGGAACCGAGGAAGGAACTTACATTGGGATGTTCAGATACAATGTAAAAACAATTGTAGGTGCGCTGAAGTAAATGTTGGTAAGCCTTTAAAATGAAATCCTAAAAGTTGCTGGTAGCAGCACTAATTGTAAAAGATTATGAAAGATAGATTGCCTGCCATACGAATCGATGACCTTACCGTTGCCTATGATTACAAGCCGGTATTATGGGACATAGACCTAATTATTCCGGAAGGAGTCTTGATGGCTATCGTAGGGCCGAACGGCGCTGGAAAATCGACACTAATCAAGTCTATTTTAGGGATTATAAAACCCATAGCGGGCAGCGTACAAGTTTTTGGTCAACCGTATAAAAAACAAGTGGACAAAGTAGCCTATGTTCCCCAAAAAGGTAGTGTAGACTGGGATTTCCCCACTACTGCGCTCGATGTGGTAATGATGGGCACGTATGGAAGTCTAGGCTGGATAAAAAGACCAGGTCAAAAAGAGAAAAAGCTTGCTTTGGAAGCTTTGGAGAAAGTAGGTATGCTCGAATTTAAAAACCGGCAGATAAGTCAGCTGAGTGGAGGACAACAACAACGTATATTTCTAGCACGAGCTTTAGTACAAAATGCTGCTATTTACCTAATGGACGAACCTTTTCAAGGTGTTGATGCTACTACTGAAAAGGCTATTATAAATATATTGAAAGAACTGCGCAAAGCGGGAAAAACGCTTATCGTCGTGCACCACGACCTACAAACGGTTCCCGAATATTTTGATTGGGTGACTTTCCTTAATGTAAAAGGCATTGCCTCCGGTCCCGTCAAGGATATTTTTAATGATGATAACCTCACGAAAACCTATGGCATCAACTACAAAGTGGCCGTGAATCAGTAAATAAATGGAACTAACAGACTTTTTTACGGACTATACCCTCCGCACGATTACCCTAGGGACTGCTATTCTAGGAGCTATCTGTGGAATGTTGGGTAGTTTTGCGGTATTACGTAAACAGAGCCTTTTGGGCGACGCCATTTCGCATGCTGCGCTTCCCGGTATAGCCCTAGCATTCATAATTACAGGTGTAAAAGACGCTAATATTATTTTAATAGGTGCATTGATAAGTGGCCTTATTGGAACCTTTTGGATAAAGAGCATTGTAAAGCGTACCCGTTTAAAGAATGATACGGCGTTGGGCCTGATTCTTTCATTATTTTTCGGTTTCGGGATGTTGTTACTTACGTTTATTCAGAAAATGCCGAATGCCAATCAGGCCGGTTTGGATAAATACCTTTTTGGACAAGCGGCTACCTTAGTAGAAGAAGATGTTTGGGTGATGGCTACAGTTACGGGAATCAGCTTAATCGTTCTACTTCTTTTTTGGAAGGAATTAAAATTGTTGCTTTTTGATGCGGACTATACGAAGACGTTGGGATTTAATACTCGTTTTCTAGATATTTTGATTACTACGTTTATAGTGCTGGCAATTGTGTTAGGGCTACAGACTGTAGGGGTTGTGCTTATGAGTGCTATGCTACTAGCTCCTGCTGCAGCGGCTAGGCAATGGACGAACAACTTAGGGATTATGATTTTTTTGGCATCTATCTTTGGAGCATTTTCTGGCGTCTTCGGTACAGCTATCAGTGCGAGTCAAAATAACCTTTCGACAGGGCCTGTCATCGTTTTGGTAGCTGCGACCTTTGTGTTGATTTCCTTTATTTTTTCGCCTGGGCGCGGCCTGTTATTCAGGAAAATACGTTTTAGAAAGAATCGCAGGGAACTCCATTTGAAAAAGACCCTTACTTTTATGCACCACATCGTTAAGGAACACGAAAATATCTCTAGACCGCATGCAATCCGTATTCTAAATAATTTTCAAGGTTTTACGCGTAAAACTCTGAATAAGCTTGAAGATAAAAAGTTCGTAAGAATCGAAGGTAACCAGTGGGCCATGACTCAAGAGGGATATGATGAAGCAGAATCCATTTATAATCAATTAGGCAGCGAAAATGACTAGTGCACAGCTCGAAATACAACTAATAGGGGCAATAGTAGCCATAGCCTGTGCCATACCTGGAACGTTTTTGGTGCTTCGGAAAATGGCGATGATCAGTGATGCCATCAGCCATTCCATCCTTCCAGGCATTGTATTGGGCTTCTTTATTACCCAAGATCTTAACTCACCTTTATTGATTCTGTTGGCTGCGCTTACAGGTGTTATCACGGTCATTTTGGTAGAATTTATCCAAAAGACCGGTCTTGTAAAAGAAGATACCGCTATTGGACTAGTGTTCCCAGCGCTTTTTAGTATTGGGGTTATTCTTATCGCTAAAAATGCAAATGATGTACATCTAGACATTGATGCCGTACTGTTAGGGGAGCTGGCCTTTGCGCCTTTTGATCGGCTTGTAGTTGACGGTATGGATATTGGACCTAAATCTTTATGGGTCATCGGGTCAATATTGCTAATTACTTTAACCTTACTCCTGCTATTTTTCAAAGAGCTTAAGTTGAGCACATTTGATAAGGGACTTGCCGCTACCTTAGGCTTTTCGCCAGCAATATTACATTATGGGCTTATGACAATTTCCTCGGTCACTGTCGTTGGTGCGTTTGATGCAGTTGGTGCGGTACTTGTCGTAGCTCTTATTATTGCCCCTGCCGCAACCGCTTACCTGCTTACCGATAACTTAAAACATATGCTTTTCTTAAGCTGTTGCTTCGGAATCTTTGCTGCAATTGCCGGGTACTGGCTGGCCAACGTTCTTGACGCTTCTATCGCCGGATCGATGAGTACCGTACTGGGAATAGTCTTTCTTTTAGTGTATCTTTTTGCCCCTAAACAAGGGGTTTTCTCTGTGTTTTTTAAGGAAAGGCAGCAGCGTAAAGAAGTATCGCTACTCGTATTCCTGTTGCATCTTCAAAACCATCAAGAAGCAGAAGAGCGGCACGTCAATCACTTACGGGAACATATTAACTGGCAAAAAGTACAGGCAAAAACGGTATTGGAACTAGCATCTAAGAATAACCTTATCTATATCTCTGATAATATTGTGTCCCTGACCGACAAGGGACAAGAATTCACTGACGAAGCCTTACTTTATATAACAACCAATAAAGTGACCGCTATAGAGGAACTAAAGGAGCGTTTCTTTTTGTTTCGGGGATAGTTAGTGCTTGAATTTAAGCTTTTTAAAGCTAGACGTGTTCCCGAGCGTAGACCGTAAATATCATTTTTTGAGTATAAATATTTAGTGAGGACATAAATGGATATAATGGGGATTTGTTAAGATTTTTTCCCAAAAAATCCTAACCAATTTTTTATTGTAAGAGGGAAGTTTAAATGTGCTTGTTCATTTTTAAATTGATGACTAAACTCCCCATCTTCTGGATGTAGGATGTGCCAGATTTGTTCCCATCCTAGAAAACCGCCCACGTTACGATCATCGATAAATATATCAGCATTGAGCTTTCGGCTATATGTCTTTCCGGACTTTTCGCCTAGGTAGTTCTCGTTGATAGCATAAAAATGAACTCCGTTTTTCAAACAATAAGCTACTGCTTCTTCTAAAAATATTCCCTCTCGGTAGGTCCATAGAATAAGTCGATGCCCCTTTTGTTGAAGTTTCTTTAAGGTTGCAAATGCAAAAAACATTTGCTTTCCGATTTTGGGATAGGAGTGTTCTACGATGGTACCGTCAAAATCAACGGCGATAATCTTTACTTCGTTTATACGGCTCGTATTATTTATTTTTGTATTCACTATTATTAAACATGAGTGACAAGGAATAGGTTTAAGAGAGGTGTTCTTGTATGTTAGAGAAAAGCTTATCGGCATTTTCTATTTTCAATCCATTTTTCTCTGCGTATTCCGAATAGTTTAAAATTGCTCTTTTAAGTTCATTTTGAAGCTCCTCGTTATGTATTGTATCACTCTTGTAAAGACTTAATAAATAATACACGACCCTTTTAAGCATTTTTTCGCCTTTATGAGCTAGCCCCATTTCCTTGTAGGTATAGGCAATGTTATTACAGGAAATTGCGAATATTTGTAAAAAAGGTATTCCGGTTAGGGCCACTTCTTTTTTATAATCGTTCAGTAGCTCTGCGCGATAAAGCGCTTCCATATAGCCTGTCATCGCATCGGAGTAGTGTCCCTCTTTAAAAAGAACGTTCGATGTTTCGGTTTTTGCTTTCCACGCATTTTCAATATGTTTTATACAGGATTCACTCATAGCTTATTTACGTTTTCGTTAGCAAAATTCCAATTGACGACATCCCAAAAACTTTCTACAAATTTCGGTCGAGAATTGCGGTAATCAATATAGTAGGCATGTTCCCAAACGTCCAGGGTAAGAATAGGTGTTTTAGATTCAGTAAGTGGGGTATGAGCATCTTTCATAGGCAAGATTTCTAGTTTTCCAGAGTCGTCTTGAGCAAGCCATGCCCAGCCAGAACCAAACAATTTGGTAGCCGTAATAGAAAATTGTTCTTTAAATTGCTCGAAACTTTGAAAGTCTCGTTCAATCAGATTTTTGATATTTCCATTAGGACCGCCACCACCATCGGGTGAAAGACAATGCCAGAAAAAACTGTGGTTCCAATGCTGTGCAGCGTTATTAAAGAGTCCCGATTCTTGTTTTTGATGCCCTTCCAAAATCAATTCTTTTACAGACATATCTTCACGATAAGAATCCTGTACAATACCTTTTAGATTTTTCACATAGGCTGCATGGTGTTCGCCATAATGATAATCAAAGGTTTCCTCTGTAATAAGTGGCGCCAAAGCTTTTTTATCAAAAGGCAGTTGTGGTAATTCTTGGGTAATGTTCATAGTTGCTTTCTCTTTTTAGATTTTAATGGCCATTTTCAGTTCTCTAGAGGCTTTTGTCACAAATCGGCACATTTAATCTTGCGCTCCATTTCTTTTTTATGTTCTTGAAGTAAACTGATTACAAAATCCATATGGCGTGCAGAAGTTTTTTACTCCTCCAAAGATATAATATTCATTACTATTAAAAAAATATTTAGTGTCAACTAATTATTTAATTATAAAACATGTAACTTGTTGTCGTTATACTATTGGAGAATATATGCTTACACATACTCAAGAAAATTACTTAAAAGAAATATTACGTTTACAGCAAGAATTAGAAAAGGGCGCATCAACCAAAAGACTATCGGAACTGATGGGAACGAGTGCCTCATCGGTCAGTCTTATGATTAGGAAACTGGCGACTAAAAAGCTTGTGGACTATCAAAAATATCAAGGGGCGACATTGACCGATACTGGAGAGAAACACGCCTTGGCAATAATCAGAAGGTATCGTTTATGGGAAACATTTTTAACGGCAAAATTAGGTTTTAATTGGTGCGAGGTACACGAACTAGCAGAACAATTGAAACACGTAAAAAGTGAAAAGCTTATCGATGAAATCGACCGATTGCTAAGCTACCCTACAGCTAATCCTTATGGTAATCCAATCCCCGATAAGAACGGAAATCTTTCCCAAATCAATAAATATCTGCTTGCGGAGTGTAATTTAGGTTCAAAATGTATTCTTATAGGTGTTAAAGATTCGTCTCCTAATTTCCTTAGATATCTGGACGCACAGCAGGTTAAACTTGGTTTGAAATTCGTATTGCACTACAAGGAAGATTTCGACAAGTCTATAGAAATAGCCATCAAGAATAAGCTGATAAAAATATCCAATAAAATAGCCTCCAACCTATATGTCTATGTAAAAGGCCAATAAAGGCAAAAGTGATTACACCTACATATGCAATACAAACAAGTAACTACTCGAATTAGATTATCTGAAAAATAATCTTATCATAAATAGAAGTTTTAGGTGCTTTGTTTTCAAGACAAAGGGTTCAATACAAATTTTAAAAATAATAATTAGAGTTGCAGACCTTGATTTGACATGCAATTTTAGGCTGATTGGATGGCCTCAAAAACGGCCGTATTATGGAAGTGTTCAAAAACCTTATAAAAATAGTTGTTCCCAGTTCCAATTGTGGTTTTTTTAATAATTCACCTTTTACGGAACTTAAAAAAGCACATTTAAACGATAAATTTTTAAACCTCTTCGGTAGTTGGTCGTCCATTCAATTGGGTTTCTCCCTATGCGGACGAGTTGAACGACTTACAAGAGAATATTTTCCATTTGTAGTTTGTTAGACACCATCGGTTTTGAACTAAAGGATATTCTACGAAATGACCGTTAGCTCTATCCACACCCTCTCCAATAACTAGCCTTAATATAGAAAATATATAATATTGGTAGATTTACTACCGTATGGCCGATATAATTAGTTAGGTATGCGATTAATTAACTACTTAATTAATGAAGAATTATAGATATTGATACGCAGTAAATTAATGTGTTATAAATGTCTATTTCGGATAGAGCCATATTGGTCCAAAAGCAATATATAAGTACAAGGATAAAGATGAAAGTTTTTATAGCCCTAATAAATTGGATCTTTCCAGAACATGTATTCCCCAAGCCCCTGCGTAAGTCGGGCAATCCTTCCACTCCAATCCACCCCATGCTGACACGCTACGCCGGTCCGCACTGGAAGTCATTCGTTCTAGTTTTGCCCGACCTCCTCGTAGCCGCGCAAAAGAACAAGGAGAGAAAAACCCCTTGATTTTTTATTTCCCTATCCACAAAAAAAATAGGATATCTCCAAAATTCCCAAACACCATATAAGACCAAGTTAATTACCGGATTGGTTCCATATAATCCCATAGGATTTAATCTGTATTTATCATTTAATATACTGATAATAAGATAGTAATATTCTTTATTTATCCGTGAAACGGATAGCAAGCTGTATTCTAAGTTACTTAGAATTGTCTACCTCTTGTGAAGTGGTTTTGCCTAAAAAGCAACGAAAATGGAACAACGTAAAAGAGGCCGAAAACGATTGGGATACAACAAGCGATACCATAATATAATGCTCCGTTTCAACGCTACGGAATATGATAGATTGAGGCAGATCTGCGAATCGTATCATCTGGATATTTCAGAAAGGGGAGTGATAAGTCCGCTTCTGAGAAGATTGGTTTTGAACAGCGAATAGGACGAAAAGCATATGCTTCCCGACACCTCGAACCTTGCCTACCTGGACTTGAAACAAAAAAGTGGACAATTAGACTAAGTCAGAATCTAGTGTAAAGCATGTGACTTTAACTTTGTAAACTATGTGCCTTAACGAACAATGTTGAACCGTCCTGAAATATGTATACAAAAATCAAATGTATATGTGAGACGTTATAGCGAAAGCTTTAAGCTCAAGGTATTGGCAGAAATCACCAAAGGAAACCACTCCAAAAGACAATTGCATTAACTTACGGTATACAATTCAGGGAAAGGATTACAATCATCTTTATTTTGCGAATAGAGAGAATGGAATTATAGACTTTCTTATTTATCAAAGGCCATATACCCAAGCCCATTCTGGCTTGAGGTTATTTTATGATATCTTAATTAAAAAAGAAACGATAAAAAAATTGAAGTACCTTTCAATTGAAATTATAATGAAATGCAATGTAAAATATTATAATGATTTTATGGTCTAACCTCTCTTTATTTATAAGTTAATGTATTGATTTACAATTTTTAACATAAGTTATATAATGTAAGTCGATTTTCTAAATTCGATATATTTTATATACTAATTCGGTTTATACTTTATGGATTCTATATGTTATTTTTCTGTTGGTAATCACTTTTTTTACTCTAATATTTAATTGTACTACTTCAGATGTAATGGGAGAGGAGCAGACATATCCCTCATTTATTAGTATTACCCGGAATAATAGTCCGTCAAAGCCCAAGTTGGTATCATGAACACTTAAAGTAGCTGTCTCGGTTCCTAAATAATTGGCAGAATCTACCATATTTGAAAAATTCATACCTCCATCAGTACTTATTTGCCATTGATATTGGCTAGTATTTGATGCTGTGATGGAAATATTGCCAGAATTGCCGTCAAAAATCAATGTATCCTGAGGGGCCACTGAAATATTGGGTGCTGAACTAAACTCTTGATAATCTGGTACGGTATTATTATCACCATCCATTGGATTGGTATAGCCACCTTGACCAGTAACCACTCCCCAAGAATTTGTCATGATTAGTGAAGTTCCTAAATATCCATCATTATCTCCATCTAAGAAACCTGCTTCCAGAACATCACTACATCCGTCAGAATCGCTATCAGATGATAAAAAGTCAAGTGTATTATCGTTATTAGAGTCCTTGATTTCGTAATTTATAGTTCCATTGTCATACTGTCCAACAGCCTGTACAACATCAGCTATGCCATCGGCACCAACGGGTCCGGTTAATTTGCCTGCTACAAGTGTTACCCCATGGCCAGCTTCAATACCATCATAGATACCATCATTATCACTATCTAGATCTAGACTGTTTGCTAGCCCATCCCCATCAGTATCTTGCGGAGTACAATTAGTAATAAGGCTATTATCGTTCACTACGAAAAATATAGGATCTGCATTTGCTGAAATTTCAAGACGAAATATTACCGCTTTGGCTCTCTCTGCTGGAGTAAGTCCAAACTCTGATAGTTCCACCGCTGCAAGACGAATATTCTTTTTGACATTTTTACCACTAGTGGAATCATCTGTATTGTATTGATCTACATGAGAGTTACCTACTACAGGAGTGTTATTCCAATTGACTTCAACACCATTGCCCAGATAATTACCATCTTCATCAAGCAGGTGCAACCTGTTGTAATTGTAACCACCTCCCAATTGTGCGCCCTGTGTTAATAAAATATCCATTTCTCCATCTCCGTAGGCAGGTGTATTTACTCCTCCTAAACGGAAGTACCATGCATTGTTAATGTTCGCAATGGCATAACCCATGTCGAGTCCTCTTTGCCCTTCATAAAGATATGGATTAAACGGAATTCCGCCTGATGTAAGTTGTGGCCCCACCGCATTTCCGTTGTTTCCATCTATAGCCCTTCCTTCTAAACGTATCCCTGACTTAATTTTTGTCACTGGTCTCAATGCAGTCCAAGAGGTTTCCGCTACGGTAACATCTCCCGTGCCGTTACCATCAGTGTCCATAGAATCATACAGTCCGTTACTATTACTGTCTATCATTGCACTTGCTCCAACGCCTGTAGCATATGTTTCACTGCCCACTTTAAATGCCAAAAGTTCAGAGACATTATCATAAGCCTTTGGATTGAGCGATCCTACAGATGAAGCCCAAAAACTACTGTAGTTTGTGTAAACGGAAGTAACATAATTTGTTGAAGTTAAACTTGAAGGAGGGGAGCTGAATGCTATATTCATTTCACAACCATCTTCATAGAGATCTGGAATACCATCATTATCATCGTCCTCGTCAATATCATCACCTAGTCCATCACCATCGGTATCCACAAAAGGTTGAAAATAGCTGGTGTTTATCGGTAGATTAGGGTTTTTTTGCTTGGAAATGGCCATATCATGGGAAACAACAGGTCTGAATAAAAGAATAAAAGAGATAATCGGAATAATCAGAAATAATTTTATTGATGTAGTATACCTCAATCTATGTAATATTTTGAAAAATCAGACTTGTAAAAGCCTGAACTACTTTTTTAAACCTAATCTATAAGATTTTGTAGAGATTGAAATTTAATTGTTGTTAATGGAATGCTTTACAGGGTGTACTAGATAAATGTTGTTGTTAACACTTAATTCAATACCCCTCTAAATTTTATGATAATGAACCTTACGAACCAACTAGAAAACATAGTAGTTTTTCAGTGTCTTCGATATAGGGAGCCTTTCTGCCTCCATCGCCATAGCCCCCATTTAATTGTGGCGATTAATTAATAAATTACTGTTATTTATACCAACAGTTGTGATTTTTAAATCCTTACTTTTTAATTCCTCCTCCATGTAATGCCAATACAGGGACATCTTTAAAATAACCCAACTTGCATAAGGTTCGTTTGCCGAATCCCATCTGTTCCCAAAAGGATGGTTTTTTGTCGATGTAACTAATCATATTGCTATGCCGAATTTCGACAAAGCAGCTTAAAGCGGTCTGCATTTGCACATTGTGCACCACATTGAAACTATGGTCTACTCCTTTAAGGTGTTTGCATAACCGCATTTTATTTTTTTTCTGTCTTAGGCTCAAGTCGCTATTGTCGGTTAGGCTCAAAACCTGTACGTTTGCATTGCTTAGCTTGGCGATTTCAGCTAGATGTTTAATTTCCGAAGCCTTGAAACTGGTTTTGAAGTCAGTAGTTAAAACGATTTCTTCGGGCATATTAAAGCTTACGTTTCTGGGTATCACCAAAACAGGACACATACGTATGTTCTCAATTACAGCTAGGGTGTTTTTTCCATAGTTATCCTTACTTTCATTGTTCATGCCCTTAGCGCCCATGATAATCATATTAATCTGCAAACTTTCTACTACATCTTTGACGGTATCTATATATAGTGTAGAACGAGAAAGCATATGAAACCGATGGTTCGGGTTGTCGTTTTCAAAAGTCAACTTGACCAAGATATCGCCTAACCCTTGCTTCGAACGCTTTTCTGAAAATTTATTAAACGCCTCATCGGGGTCTAATAACGTAATATTATCAAGGCCATGTACTTCTTTTGAATAGGTGTTTAAAATATAAAAATCACATTCATGATTCACATAGAGATTGATAGCGTATTGAATGGCATTCCATGAATTTTTTGAAAAATCGGTAGGCAATAATAGCTTCTTTCTCATGATGTTGAATTTTAGATGTTGATTTCTACTTGTTATTTTATTCTCAGTTTTATTTACCTTTTATGGTTGACAATATTTTTGAAAGCACTTTTAATTTAGCAGTCTTGTATTTTTTTACATGTTCGATATAAATGTTTCGAGTTTTTTCATGCTTGTGTAAATAGAAAGCATCACATTCGATAGTATCACATTCTATAGCTTTTTGAATGGTGCTTTCATACTTATATAGTACGCCTAATATTAGCTGGTTTTCTCTCTGTAGGTCTTGCAGCTGTTGATTGTTTAGCATTCGCTTTTCGATATCCAACAAATATTCAAGCTCTTCATTGATATATTCCAAATCTTCTGTCCAATTATTGACTTCGGCCCGATCTTTTTTAATCATGATATTGCTATCGGGTTCATGACTGTAAAATAATTTTGTATCGTTCATAATACGATGTTTGCATTGAGGTATTTATTCTCCTGTTCTACTTTTTCAATGGTCAATTTTTGTTCTCCTGATGGAAATTCCCATATTATGGAATCGCCTTCGGCATATCCCATAACGGCTGCACCCATTGGTGTGAGAATAGATATTTTGTAATTTTTCATATCGCTTTCATTGGGCATTACCAACGTAAATTTTTTATGCCAACCATTTTCAGAAACGATGGTAATCATAGTATTGAACCGAATAACATCTTTTGGCATATCGGCTACATCTAATATTTCAGCTGACTCCAATTCGCCTAATAATTTTTTAACCGATTTACGTAAGGTCTCATCCTTATAATATCCCGATAGGTTCATAAAACGTTTTAAGAGTACATACTCCTTTTTTTCTATAATTAGTTTCTCGTATTTCATTATTTTATTTTTTAGCTGCTCTCATTTATAAGAGGCAGAGAAGAGAGGGATTTGCTTGTGAAAAAGGGATGGTTTGATCTTAATACTAGTATCAACTACCCCATCAGCCTTTTTAAAGGGCCAAAAATCCTCAATTTTTTTAGTATTATTTTTTAACTCTTAATATTTTTCAAGGAAATATTCCGCGTTGTACATAGGCTTCCTCAAGTCGTTCGATTGCTATAATAAAGGCTGCGGTACGCATATCAACATTTCTATCTGTTGAGGTATTCATAACTTTTACAAAAGATTCTTTTAGCTTCTTTTCTAATTTTTGCATCACCTCATCTAACTGCCATATTTCGCCGTTACGGTTCTGAAGCCATTCGAAATAACTACCGATTACACCACCTGAATTGCAAAGAATATCTGGAATGATATCTATTCCTTTCTTTAACAAGACTTCTTCAGCTTCCACATCGGTAGGGCCATTGGCGCCTTCAGCAATGAGGTATGCTTTTATACGGGGAGCATTTATGGAGGTTATTTGGTTACCTAATGCCGCAGGAATAATAATGTCACAATCCAATCCGAAAAATTCTGAATTGTCGATAGATTGCGCAGCGCTAAACCCTAAAATACTTCCTTTGTTAGCTTGGGAATATTCTAATAATTTTTCTACAGGTATTCCGTTTTCATTGATGATACTACCGTAGGCATCTTGTACAGCAGTTAGTTTAGCTCCTTCTTTTTCTAGAAAATGAGCAGTCCAATAACCTACGTTACCAAAACCTTGCACGATAAATTTTTTGTCTTTCAGGGTAACATTTTTCTTTTCCGCCCAAAATTTTATGGTCAGAAAAACGCCATAACCTGTTGCTCGGTCTCTACCTTCAGAACCTCCTGCGCCTACAGGTTTACCGGTTACGACATGCATATTTTTAGAACGCTCTGACGGAGATTTGGTAGACATATAAGTGTCTAAAATCCAAGCCATGGTCTGTGAATTCGTATTTACATCTGGAGCCGGGATATCTAACTCAGGCCCGATATTATCGCCCAAGGCATATGTAAATCTTCGGGTGATACGCTCCAATTCGGCTAGTGAATATTTTTTAGGATCTAGCTGTATGCCTCCTTTCGCCCCTCCGTAAGGTAGGCCTGCTAACGCAGTTTTCCAGGTCATCCACATTGCTAATGCTCTTGCAGCATCAATATCTACCGTTGGGTGGTAGCGCAACCCTCCTTTGTAAGGCCCTAAAGAATTGTTGTGTTGAACTCTATAGCCCGTGAACACTTCCACCTCACCATTGTCCATCCGTGCCGGAAAATGCACGACTAGTTCGTTGTTAGTTACTTCGAGAATTTTTCTAATATTAGGGTTAAGTCCAATAATATCGGCCGCATTATCGAACTGGCGCATGACGTTATCCAACATGCCCTGTTTTAGTGCTTTCTTTTGTTTTTGTGTATTTGTTACCATTCGTTTATTTTAAAACTAATTGTCTGTTATTTTCATTAGGTGTATGCTGTAGTAGTAATTTTCTTGCATTATTTTTTTCTTGCGAATGTTGTAAATAATGTTCATACTCGCTACAACAATGAATGTTACTCTTGTCCCTAGTCAAACTGCAAAGGGATAAGTAACTACACGTAGAGCAAATGCTCCTGTAATATTGATGTTTCATAATTTGCTGTTGTTTGAGTTATAAAAATCTGCCCGACTTATGCGTAGCTATTAGAAAAAAACAAATTTTCCGAAAGCCGGGCAGATAGATTAACTAAATTGAATTATTTTGATAGTAGTTCTCTAGAGGAAACAGCCTCTGAGAAATTTGCAGTTACTGATGGGTGTGTGCCAAAAAAGCGGGTCCCATTGGTGCGTTTTATTTTAATTCTGGTCGTGCCGTCTTTCTGTTCTTTAACTGAGGTAATTATGACCATATTTCCCTCTACCTTTTTATAATTAGCAATGCCACCTTTCTTAATAATGAAATTTGCTCTTGGAAAGTTGATATGCTTATATTGATTTGCCTCAGGTCTGCCTATTTCATAAATATCTCCGACTTTAACTAAATTTTGAACTTCATCTGTACTAGATTGAGCAGTCAGTATACTTGCCGAAAACAACACTGTGATTATGTATTTAAACATATTTATGAATTTTGAGATATTAAATTATTATTATTATTATTATTATGTTTTGGAAGAACGTCTTTGAAAGTTTTTTCGGGGATAACTACCTTAAAGTATTGTTCGCTTTGTTTCACTTTTTGAACTGTTAAGGCGATTATGTATACAGGAAGTCCGTATTTTAGGGTGTCTCCTTCCGAAAGGCCGATAATCGATGCACCTAACGTACTCTGAACCGAAATTTTGTCGTTTTTAATGTCGTTCTCATAGGGTGGAACCAATTGAAAATTTTCGCTCCAACCCGATTCATAACTTAAGGTAACATAAGAATACATTCTAATAATATCATCGGGCATGTCTTCCAAATCGTAGATGAGGGCGTTCGACATATTCTCCTTAAGATTGTCCAATGCATCTTTGTGGGCATAATCTTCGATATAGTTGGTTAAGAGTTGATATCTTTTTATCATCACAAAATCTTTTTTTTCCAATACCAGACTTCCGTATTTCATAGCTCTTTGTTTTTTGGATTATTACTCTCTCTTGCATTAATCCAATCATTATACTTTCTGTTACGACTTTCAGCAATTTGGATAGAGTTGAAAAATAAAAGTATTTAATACCCTTATTACTTTTCATATAAGAGCAATTGGTATGCCTAAGAAATTAAAGAACATGCCAAAAAATATCAACTTACTGAAAATCAAAAGATTAATATTATATTAAAGAAGAAGAAGTAAAAATAAATCGAGTAAAATATACTCAGGCGGGGAGTTTTGAACCAGTTAGTTCAACTTATCTCTTAGGGTTTTCCGATCTATCTGAAGTATTTCAGCAGCTTTGGTCTTATTGCCACCGACATATGCAAGCACACGTTTTGTATATTCTTTTTCCATTTCACGAAGTGGAAGGAAACCAGCCTCGGGGAAATCAATTTGGAATTTCAGGTTGTCGGGGAGGTCTTTAACTTGAATAGTGCCATCGCACATTATAATCGCGCGTTGGATTAAATTTTCCAATTCTCGAATATTACCTGGCCAATGATAGCGTTGCAATACTTGCAGAGCATCGGGCGAAATTCTCATTAAGCGGTCTTTATATTCGATACCATATTTCTGAACGAATTTATCGACCAATAAAGGAATGTCAGACTTACGTTCCCTTAAAGGAGGAACGTTAAGTTCAACAACAGTTAAACGATAATAAAGATCTTCACGAAAATCCTTTTTAGCTATAGCTTCCAATAGGTTACTATTGGTGGCAGCGATAATGCGAATGTCTACCTTTTCTGCTTTACGTGAGCCTACCTTGGTGATTTCCTTTTCCTGAATGGCGCGTAGTAATTTTGTTTGCACGGAAAGAGGTGCTATACCAATTTCATCCAAAAAGAGCGTGCCACCAATAGCAGCCTGAAAGAAGCCATTACGGTTTTCGTTGGCGCCGGTAAATGCACCTTTGATGTAACCAAAAAGTTCTGCTTCCAATAAATTTTCGGGAATGGCTCCGCAGTTAACTGCTATAAATGGTGCTCGTGAAAATTCTCCCGAGTAATGAATGGCTCGTGCAACCAATTCCTTACCAGTACCACTTTCACCTTGGATTAATACCGTGGCCTTATTATTCTTGACCCTATCGATAATGTCCGTAATCTTTTGAAATGCTTTCGAGGTGCCTATCATGTCTGCATAGCCATTGTTTTTACGAACAACAGATGCGAGTTTCTGTGTTTTTTGTGCTGGATTACTTTCAAGGGACTTTTCTACAGCCTGTTTTAACTCGTCTTTTGTAAAGGGCTTGGTCAAGTAATCGGTAGCTCCAGATTTGAAGACCTCTAAAGCACCACTTACAGATGGGTAACCAGTAATGACCAATTTAGGCATTTCAGGGTAATGTTCATCGGCGAATTTCACCAATTGTAACCCGTCTACTTCGGGCATTTGTATATCGGTAATCAGAAGATCAATGAAGGTGTCCTTCAAAATGTACAAGGCTTGCTTGACCGATACGGCCCTGTACGTATGATAATCCATGGATTGCAGATGACGCTGCAACAGTTCTAAAATATCGATATCGTCATCGACTAGCAGTATGTTTTCTTTTCGCAGTCCCATTGCTATAATTTAGGAAAATCAATAGTAAAAACAGTTCCTTTTGGATTATTAACACTATGGGTAATTGTACCCTTGTGGCTATTAATAATACCATGCACTACACTTAAGCCTAACCCAGAGCCTTCTCCCAATGGTTTGGTGGTGAAGAAAGGTTCAAAAACTTTATCATCGTTTTTGGGATCTATACCCAAACCTTCATCTGAGATGCGAAACTGTATGTTTTTTTCGTTTTTATGGATATCAATATGAATACCTCCACCTTTAGATGAAAAGTAAATAGCATTCATAATTAAGTTGAAAAGTACTTGGGTTAATTGTACGTTATCGGCACGTAACTCTATCGTATCATCGCTAAAAGACTTTGTTAGTTTAATGCTTTTAGTCAGTAAGGAAGGTCCGAGTAATTTCAATACATTTTCCACTAACGGTATCACTTGTACTACCTTCATTTGCTGTGGCATCTCGCACGCAAAGAACATTAGTTTCTTGACCACTTCGCTACTAAAGATAGCATTATCCACAATTTTATTTAAATCTCGTAAGGCATCTGGGTCGGTTACTCGTTCTTTTAAAAGTTCGGTGAAACCTAAAATATTTGCAAGTGGCGTATTTATTTCATGTGCGATGCCAGCCGTTATTTCTCCTAAGATATGAAGTCTATCAGTACGTTCTACCTGTCGTTTAATAGCAGCTTCACTATCATGTACCTGTTTTCTTTCTAGTAAATTACCTACGGCCAAGGCAGCATTTTGAAGTAATTGTTTCTCTTCTTCTAAAAAGGAGGATTGCTCATATTTATCCTTTGGATACCCAACTTGTATAAAGCCGCTCGATTGGTTAAATACTCTGATATCAGATTTCATAAAAATCATTTCAGATAGATATCCTTCTGTTTCAATGTGATAGTCACCAGTTTTTAAAAGCACTTCGGTATCAACTTCAAATTGCCATGCTTTTTTTAAGCAAAACGTAACCGCTTCAAGTGAAGTTTCTAATTGACTATAATCGGAATTTACGATTATCGAAGTAACTTCATAGAGACATGTGAGTTCCTTAATACG
Organism: Maribacter sp. ACAM166; assembly: GCF_005771495.1. Lineage (GTDB taxonomy): Bacteria > Bacteroidota > Bacteroidia > Flavobacteriales > Flavobacteriaceae > Maribacter. Next base: position 274,826 of record NZ_VAUW01000002.1, on the reverse strand, counting down.
TTCTTTTAGTTTTGCTTCAATGCTTGTCATTTCAATATTGGAATTGAATTGGTGAAGTTCCTAAATATTTAGTTAGAATAGAAATTTCACAATGAAAACATATTCCTGCATTTAGAAGTTCGAACAAGTAGGGGGAGTTTTACTAACTCGAGAACTCCTGATTCTATTTTTTGCCCAAAACCAATTTCTTTTAATGCCTGTTAAAACGAGTTTTTTCCTAAAACCGTTTTTGTCCTGAGAATTCCATCGCCTCCCTTTTACCGAAACCAAAACTTATACCTAAGGTTACAAAGCCACCTTGTTGGCTCAAATCTTTTAAATTTAAAGTAGGTTGATTAGAAATGCTTTCTCGAATTCGAGATCCAAATACATCACGAATTCTCAGATTAAAAAATGTTTTTCCCTTTAATATTTTCTTTCGTACATCAAAATTCATAAATAAGTTTTCGGTAATTTCTTGTTGTAAGATTCTATTGGCGGATTGATAATTCCCGATAAATTCTAAATCTATATCTGCATGTAATTTTAGCTTACTTGTAGGTATTGTTGACCACTGATAGCCCTTTAAATCAAAGGAGTTGCCATCAAAATTTGCCGAAAGGATAAGAACATCCAGATCATTAATATGGTAGTCTGTGCCAAGAATAAGGTTAAAAAATGTCTTGTCTTGTCACTTTGTCCAAAACTGTTGATATAAGTTTTGGTCATTTAACGAGTGGAGTTTTGTGGCGAACTCTAAGAGATGGGTAATTAAACGGATATGAAAAATGATATACAAATGATACTTGTTAGTCAGTAGTTTTTGGTGTAATTGAGCACGGGTAATATGCTAGATTCATACTCTGTATTAAATAAGGACTTTTATGCACTTTATAAGTGTTAAGAATTAGAAATATGAAAAATTAATCAAAACGATTTAAGTTTCTAGTTTTAGGATTTGAAATGAGCGAGCCTCTTAATATTGAGGTTCTGAACTAAAAATACTTAAAAGAAAACCCCTTATATAAGGGGTTTTCTTTTAAGTATTTTTTTTAACTATATGGGCATGGTTAAAAAGTTAAACAATCCCTATAAGGGCCAATAAAGTTCCTACTGCAACGACCGCTAAAAAGGCGTTCATTGCAATAATTAATACAGATAGATAAGAATCTACCCCCGTTTTAAATGATAAATGGTTCATAACATTACCTACTTTAAAGTTATATATTTTAAAGCTAGCTGTTAATTATAACAAAAAATTAAAAAAAGTTGTTAACGCCTATAAACATGTTGTTAAAACCAACTTTATTGTTGTGTGTAATAGGTAAATAACGTAGTTCATCGAAAAACGATGTAATTAAGTCGGTATTTAGACAATGTTCATTATATAGGGTAACGTGAGTTCCCTATAATTTTTAAGTAAAGGTGTTGATGTAAAATATTAAATCAATCCTAACCAATCAGCAATACCCGCAAGAGGTATTGCAATTAAAATGGCTATTAAGCAAGCAATCATTAATTTTAGAAAGCCATTGAGCATTTTAACTCCTGAAGAAAGTTCTTGTTCCATAATCATAATTCTATAGTTCTATACTCAATATAGTGAGATATGCGCTAACGTGCTGTGAAATAAGACGATAAATCGACCAACGTCTAAAATTACCTTTGTATAGTATGATCTCAATTTTTTTTAAACTAGTAAATTAACTACTTATGAGGTCAACATTTGATTCGTCAAAAAATAAATTTTCTCTATGATTATTACTTAAATACGGAGTTAATAGCACGTACTATTTTTTGGGTCGCACCTTTTTGTTCTTGAATGTAAGTGTAATTTATCTGACCTGTTTTGTGTTTGAAGTTCTCATTTTCATAACATCCATTCAATTGTGCATGAAATTCAGATGCATTGTTTATAGATAGAATACCCTCAAGCTGTACTAAATTTTCTGCTTCGGCAAATCCTTTAAATTCAGGCCCAATGATTACCGGAATACCAAAAACGGCAGGTTCTAGCGTATTGTGCAATCCCGTCTCAAAACCTCCGCCTACATAAGCAACATCTGCATAACTATATATTTTGGTCAATAGGCCAATAGTGTCAATTATAAGGACATCAAAGTCTTCAATCTTTGAATCATTTAATTCCGAATAACATAAAGTAGGTTTGTTTATTCCTTGTTTTAATACCTCAATGTGTTTCGGTTTAATGGTATGTGGAGCTATAACAAATTGAATGGGTAAATCATTTTGATTGATATAATCCATAATTATTTTTTCATCTTCTGGCCATGTACTACCAGCTACAAAGCAAAATTTAGACTGTTTAAATTGACTCATAAAATCCAATGAGTTATCCCGGTCTAAAATTTCGCTTACCCTATCAAAACGAGTATCCCCGGCAATCGTAACATTTTGAAAACCTATCGTATTCAATAAGTTATTTGATTTTTCATTTTGAACAAAAAAGTGGGTGAATTTTGTTAATGCCGTTCGCATGAAAGATCCATACCATTTAAAATAAATCTGATTTTCTTTGAATATAGCTGATATTAGAAAAGTAGGTATAGCCCTATCTTTTAGTGCTGATAAATAGTTGGGCCAAATTTCATACTTAATAAAAATAGCCAATTCAGGATGTGTAGCTTCTAAGAATAAGCTAACGTTCTTCTTAGTATCCATTGGTAGATAGCAAATCACATCTGCAGCTTTACTATTTTTCTTGACTTCATATCCTGAAGGCGAGAAAAAGGTAAGTACTATTTTATGAGTAGGGTAGTTGCGTTTTAGATTTTCCATTACCGGAAGGCCTTGTTCATATTCTCCCAATGAGGCTGCATGAATCCAAATAACCCGATCTTTTTTTGAAATACTACTCTGAATAATTGAGCGAGTCTCTTTTCTGCCTTTTACAAAAAGAGATAGTTTAGAATTTAGTAGTGCTAAAACCCTAAGAATAGTTGAAGCACTTAAGACAAGAAGATTATAAAGAAAGTACAAACCGATGCTTTTGGGCTAAATTACGTTTCTTTCCATAAAATTAGTGTCGCCTGTTTCGTATTTTTGTATCACCTCACGTAATTTCAAAGGATGAAAAAGATACAAATGGTTGACCTTAGTGGTCAATACCAAGAAATAAAAAATCAAATTAACTCTTCTATAACTCAAATATTAGAGACATCGGCCTTTATTAATGGTCCCGAAGTTCATGCTTTTCAAAAAGAATTGGAAGGTTATCTTGGGGTAAAGCATGTTATTCCTTGTGCTAATGGTACAGACGCACTTCAGATAGCCATGATGGGATTAGGTCTAGAGCCAGGTGATGAGGTTATCACTGCAGATTTTACATTTGCTGCGACGGTTGAAGTTATTGCTTTATTGCAGTTAACACCGGTTTTGGTAGATGTATATCCTGACACCTTTAATATTAATATAGAGGCATTAGAAAATGCAATAACCCCAAAGACCAAAGCAATTGTTCCTGTTCATCTTTTTGGGCAATGTGCAAATATGGATGCTATTCTGGCCTTGGCTGAGAAACATGACTTATTTGTAATTGAAGATAATGCCCAAGCTATAGGTGCTAAATATCGTTCTAAAAATGGCGAAACTTATATGGCTGGGAGCATGGGTCATGTCGGAGCCACTTCCTTTTTTCCTTCCAAAAATTTAGGATGTTATGGAGATGGTGGTGCGATTTTCACCAATGATGATCAATTGGCACATACATTAAGGGGAATTGTAAACCATGGTATGTATGAACGGTACCACCATGATGTAGTCGGAGTGAATTCTAGATTAGATTCCATTCAAGCTGCAGTTTTAAGGGTTAAACTTCCAAAATTAGACGGGTATTGTGAAGCACGAAGAAATACGGCACGCGCCTATTCGAAGGCTTTTGAAGGTCAAGAACACATCGTTGCTCCAAAAACAATAAATGGTTGTGAGGGAATTTGTGATGTTTGTGATTGTCATGTGTTTCATCAGTATACCCTAAAGATTACCAATGGAAAAAGGGATGAGCTAGCACAATATTTGGCTAAAAAGGAGATTCCTTTTGGAATATATTATCCTATTCCATTACACAAACAAAAGGCTTATTTGGATGAGCGTTATAAGGAAGAAGATTTTCCAGTTACGAATCAGTTGGTGAAAGAGGTAATTTCATTGCCAATGCATACAGAATTAGATGATGAACAGATTAACTATATAACAGCTATGGTTATTGGGTTTGTGAATAGATAGGGTGTACATGTTTTCTTTAAATTGAAATATTATAATAGATGAAAGTATTAGTAACAGGCGGATTAGGGTTTATAGGTTCACATACAGTAGTAGAACTTCAGAATAAAGGTTTTGAGGTCATTATTATAGATGATTGTTCCAATTCTGACGAAAAAGTGCTTAATGGTATTGAAACCATAACTGGTAAAAAACCACTTTTTGAAAAGCTAGATTTAAAAGAAAAAGATAAGGTAGAAGACTTTTTTAAAAGACATCAAGACGTTGCTGGTGTGATTCACTTTGCGGCATCAAAAGCAGTAGGGGAGAGTGTTGAAAAGCCATTACTTTACTATGAAAACAATATTGGAACACTAATTTATATCTTAAAGGAATTATGTAAGAAGAATAAAGCAAGTTTTATTTTTAGTTCTTCATGTACAGTTTACGGTCAGGCAGATAAAATGCCTATTACCGAAGATGCTCCTATAAAGGTTGCGGAATCTCCTTATGGCAATACAAAACAAATGGGTGAGGAGATAATTTCAGATACGTGCAAAGTGACCTCTGGTTTAAATGCAATTGCATTACGTTATTTTAATCCGATGGGCGCCCACCCAAGTGCTGAGATTGGAGAATTACCAATAGGAGTTCCACAAAATTTAGTACCATACATTACCCAGACAGGTATTGGGCTAAGAAAAGAATTATCGGTATTTGGAGATGATTATCCAACACCCGATGGTACATGTATTAGAGACTATATATATGTAGTCGATTTGGCTAAAGCTCATGTGGTTGCCTTAGAGCGTTTGTTTGAAGGAAAAAATAAAAAAAATTATGAAGTATTCAATGTAGGTACCGGTACAGGAAGTTCTGTGTTGGAGGCTATTCATAGTTTTGAAAAAGTTTCAGGTAGAAAGCTGAATTATAAAGTTGTAGAAAGAAGACTAGGCGATATCACTTCTGCTTACGCTGATACTACAAAGGCAAATGAAGTTTTAGGATGGAAAGCAGAATACACTTTAGAAGAGGCTATGAACTACGCATGGATTTGGGAACAGAAGATTCGTGAGTGAATTTCATTGTTTTAAAAAATTAAATGAGGGGAAATATAACTATATTTCCCCTCATTTAAATTACAGATAACTTCATATGAAAAATCCCTTTTTATTTTTATTGTTTTTGGCCATTGGTATAATGAACGCTCAAGAAACGTATCTCCAATGTGGTAATATATTGGATGTTGAATCTGGAAAATTATTATCTGAAAGGACTATAATTGTCTCGGGGAATAAAATTAAGAGTATTGTAAGTGGGTATGTCGCCGGAAATGATTCGGATAAGATTATTGATTTAAAGTCTAAAACAATATTACCAGGTTTTATAGACATGCATGTTCATATTGAAAGTGAATCTAGCCCATCGCGGTATTTGGAAAGCTTCACTAAGAACGAAGCTGATATTGCTTTTCAGTCTACCATTTATGCGAAAAAGACGCTTATGGCGGGTTTTACTACGGTTAGGGATTTAGGAGGATCTGGAGTGAATATCTCTCTTAGAGACGCAATTAATAAAGGTACCATAGTTGGGCCTAGAATTTTCACAGCGGGTAAAGCGCTGGCATCAACTGGCGGTCATGCAGATCCAACCAATGGAACTAGGAATGATTTAATGGGTGATCCAGGACCTAAAGAGGGAGTGGTGAATTCGCCAGGAGATGGTAGAAAAGCGGTACGTCAACGGTATAAAGAAGGAGCTGACGTTATTAAAATAACGGCTACCGGTGGTGTTTTAAGTGTTGCGAAAAATGGTCAAAATCCACAGTTTACAATCGATGAAATTCGAGCAATTACCAAAACGGCTGACGATTACGGAATGCTTACTGCTGCACATGCCCATGGAGATGAAGGTATGCAAAGAGCTATTTTAGGTGGAATAAAAACCATTGAGCATGGAACATTAATGTCGGAAGAAACAATGGACTTGATGGTAAAACATAAAGCTTTTATGGTGCCTACACTTTCTGCTGGAAGGGAGGCTGCTAGGTTAGCCAAAATACCTAATTTTTTACCGCCCGTTGTTGCTAAAAAAGCATTAGAGATTGGGCCTAAGTTAGAAGCTACATTTTCTAGAGCATATACAAAAGGGGTAAGCATTGCTTTTGGAACAGATTCTGGAGTTTCGCCACACGGAGATAATGGCAAGGAGTTTATTTATATGTATAACGCAGGAATGCCTATTATTGAAACGTTACAATCAGCTACGATTACCAATGCTAAGCTCTTGGGTGAAGACGAATTGGGGCAATTAAAAGAAGGGTACATTGCAGATATCATAGCAGTTGATGATAATCCTTTAAAAAATGTAGAAACACTCACCAATGTGGTTTTTGTTATGAAAGAAGGTATTGTATATAAGCAGTAGTGTTGTTAAGGGATGAATAAACTAGGGTAGGCTCACAAGTAATCTTAAAAAAGTATATCGGTCAAATGAAGCTTGATGTGGTTAATAGTGATCAATTGTTGCAAATAGCAGAAGAAAAGTTGCTAGTAAAAAAAATGTTACAACAAATCGAAAAAGACTTCAGTCTTGCGAATGTTTCTTTAACTATGCCCGTTAACCTCGAGCCACAATCAATTATTTCGACTATTCGTGAGAAGATTTATTACCTGATGATGGAACACTTCTCTGGCTATTTGAACCTACTGTATATAGTAGATGTGCCAGAAAGAGAATTTCAGTATATTGAGAGTACCGATACTGTTGAAGTAGCGAATCAGGTAACTTTCTTGCTTCTAAAACGTGAATACCAAAAAGTATGGTTTAAGGAGAAGTATAAATAGGTCTTAAGTTTAATTTTAACAACCTAGTGTTGGCTTGCTCAAATTAAACTTTTACATAGATTCCTTTTTTATCCATCAGATAACCGATAAACCAACAGGTTAGCATAACCCATAATGCAAATAGTAAGGATCCAAAATAGTCACCTGCTATAGAAATAAATAGGTTGTCTGCTATCCAGGTATAGGCATTTGTTCCTTTCATCGAAATTTCCGCTAGACTAATAATGAACAGCTCAGATAATAAGTAGATGAAAAGGGTGTTTTTTCCAAATACTTCAAAAAAGTACGTCCATTTACCGGGTTTAGACATGTCTAATAGATAGATTAATATGGCTATGATGAATACATCTATGCCACTTGTCAATAATACAAATGAACTGGTCCAAAGTTTTTTATTGAATGGTAATATTAAATCCCAAGCAAATCCAGCTAGAACAAGTACTGCCGCCACCATAAATAGTTTAGCTATAGTTTCATAATTCTGACCGCTCTTTTGAATGAATTTACCAGTTAGATAGCCTGCAATTACGTTTACGATTGCAGGTAATGTACTTAACAATCCTTCAGGGTCAAAAGCGACACCACCATTACCATGGTACATATGATTTGGACCAATTAGAAGTTTGTCTAATTTTAAAACAGCATTCCCGAATAAGGTTAGATCTCCAAACCCAATTAAAATTAAGTGATAGCCTACTAAAGCCAACACACTGAAAATAATGACTGTTCTTGTTTTAAAATAATGTATTAATACGGATGCAAATAGATAGCATAGCGCTATGCGTTGTAGTACTCCGAAAATTCTAGTCTCTGCGATGGGTTTTAAGTTTCCATCTTCGAAAAAAGGAAACCAGTACATCAAAAAGCCCAAAAGGAAAATAATAGAAAAACGTTTCAATATTTTTTTAAGGAAGGCGCCGTTTCCCATGGCTTCGTATTTTTTCATACTGAAGCTCATGGCGTTCCCTACTACGAACAAAAAGGTAGGGAAAACTAAATCGGTAAGCGTGAACCCGTTCCAGACTGCATGATTCAATATTCCGAAACTTGTATCACCATTGCCTGGCGAGTTTACTATAATCATTAGGGCAACATCCATCCCTCTGAAAACATCTAATGATAAATATCTGTTTTTTAATGTACTCATTTCGGTCAATTTGGTTGGTAACGAAAGGTAGAGAAAAAATTAAAAGTAAACACGTACAAATGGTATTAACGCATTACTATAAATACTTTTTCTATCAGTATAGAGTAAATCATACCGTAAGCCGAAGGTTACATTGTATGTGCTATAGCCAATACCGACAAAAAATGCTGGTAACCAATAGTTTTCCAAAAACATTAGCTGATTGAGTTAATAGTGTCCTATTTAATACGAAGTTGTTCGAATTCTGTTGAAAATTGTAGTTGTGGAATTGGGTTGTAAAGAGAAAGAATACTTCCGCCATAGGCTAAAAATTGAGTATTATCAAACTTTGCGTAATTAAAATTCAAACTAGTGCCTGCTGCAAATTGATTATTAAATTCATAAATAGCACTAGGCGATATAGAGCCATTGAATCCATTATTAGTAAATCCTAGACCTATGCTTCCGCCAAATCTAACGTTATTCCAGAAATCGGTTTCTTTACTGGAGATTTGCGAAATAGAGAAGGTAATATTTAGTGTGACTATGGGTATAAAAATTAAATTTTTAAAGCCCATTTAAAGTTTCATTTTTTTTCAATAATACACTATATTCTTCCGTTAGATATAGTTAATGTTGTAAATTTGTACAAATTTATTCTAAAGATACAGAAAGTAATTCATGGATAAATATTCCTTTTTGAATACCGCTCATACCTCTTTTTTTTCAGAGCTATATGATAAGTATTTAGTGAATCCGGATAGTGTAGAGCCAAGTTGGAGAGCCTTTTTTCAAGGGTTTGATTTTGGTCTAGAATCTTCGTTAGATGAACTGAGTATTGATGAGAATCGAACCACTGTTGTTGTTAATGGGGGTAAAAGTGAAATGCCAAAATCCCTTCAAAAGGAATTTGAGGTAATTCGATTAATCGATGGCTATAGAAGCAGAGGTCACTTGTTTACTGAAACAAATCCGGTTAGAGAGCGAAGACATTATGAGCCGACTTTAGAGATTCAAAATTTTGGATTGGAAGAAGCGGATATGGAAACGATTTTTAATGCCGGGGATATTATCGGTATTGGACCAATTTCGCTAAGAGAAATCATTACACACTTGCAGAGTATTTATTGCGACGCAATAGGTGTTGAATATATGTTTATCCGTAATCCGGAACGGGTTAAATGGATACAAGATTGGATAAATGTCAATGACAACCATCCAAATTTTGAGCCAGAGCGAAAGAAACATATTCTTAAAAAATTAAATCACGCCATTTCTTTTGAAACTTTTCTACATACCAAATATGTAGGTCAAAAAAGATTTTCATTAGAAGGGAACGAATCTTTGATACCAGCACTTGATGTGATTGTCGAACGTGCCGCAGAAATGGGCGTAGAGCAATTTGTTATGGGTATGGCGCACAGAGGAAGATTAAATGTTCTAACTAATATATTTGGTAAGTCTGCGAAAGACATCTTTAGTGAATTTGATGGAAAGGATTATGAGCAGGAAATCTTTGATGGCGATGTTAAATATCACTTAGGTTGGACATCCGATAGAAAATCTGACAACGGTAATAAAATAAAAATGAATATTGCACCCAATCCATCACATTTAGAGGCGGTTGGTGCTGTCGTAGAAGGTATTGCTAGAGCGAAGCAAGATGCATATTATCAAGATGATTTTTCTAAAGTATTGCCAATAGTTGTTCATGGTGATGCTGCAATTGCAGGCCAAGGTATCGTTTATGAATTGGTTCAAATGGCCAATCTTGATGGGTATAAGACCGGCGGTACAATACATATTGTGGTGAACAACCAAATAGGCTTTACTACTAACTATTTAGATGCGAGAACATCTACGTATTGTACTGATGTAGCAAAAGTTACCTTGAGTCCGGTTTTACATGTAAATGCCGATGATGCAGAGGCCGTTGTTCATGCTTCTCTTTTTGCATTGGAGTACAGAATGCGATTTTCAAGCGACGTTTTTATCGATTTGTTGGGCTATAGAAAATATGGCCATAATGAAGGTGATGAGCCAAGGTTTACGCAGCCAAAACTATACAAGGCTATTGCAAAGCATAAGAACCCAAGAGATATCTATGCTGAAAGATTAATTAAAGAAGGTGTAATAGACGATACTTTTGTAGCCCACCTAGAAAAACAATATAAAGACTCCTTAGAAGAAAAACTTGAGGATTCAAGAAAAGAAGATAAGACCGTTATCACGCCATTTATGGCTGATGAATGGAAAGGTTTTGAGAATGTGCGCGAATGGGAGATGATGGACCCTGTCGATACCACTTTTGATGCCGATAAATTAACCAAGATTGCTAAAGTACTTACGGAATTGCCGAAAGGTAAAAAGTTTTTACGCAAGGTCGAGAAATTGGTGAAGGACCGATACAGAATGTACTTTGAGTCTGATAATCTTGATTGGGCAATGGGTGAATTACTGGCCTACGGTACACTTTTGGAAGAAGGTTATGCAGTGCGTATGTCGGGTCAAGATGTGGAGCGTGGAACGTTTTCACATCGTCACGCAGTAATGAAAGTTGAAGAAAGCGAGGAGGAGGTGGTCTTGTTGAATCAGTTATCTGAGCAACAGGCTAATTTCCAAATTTATAATTCGCTTTTATCAGAATATGGTGTAGTAGGTTTTGATTATGGTTATGCTATGGCTAGCCCTAATACGTTGACTATCTGGGAGGCCCAATTTGGTGATTTTAGTAATGGTGCCCAGATTATGATTGACCAATATATTTCGGCTGCGGAGGATAAGTGGAAGCTTCAGAACGGATTGGTGATGTTATTGCCACATGGTTATGAAGGTCAGGGAGCAGAACATTCGTCGGCTAGAATGGAGCGTTATTTGCAGTTGTGCGCTAAAGATAATATGTATATCGCAGACGTGACTACACCGGCACAAATGTATCATATACTGAGAAGGCAAATGAAGGCTAACTTTAGAAAACCTTTAATAATATTTACGCCAAAGAGTTTGTTGAGACATCCAAAGGCAGTTTCGAAAGTTTCAGATTTGGCTGAAGGTGGTTTTCAAGAAGTTATTGATGATGTATCGGCAGAAGTCGAAAAAGTTAAAAGCTTGGTTTTTTGTACTGGTAAGTTTTACTATGACCTATTGGCGGTTAAAGAAGAACTAGAACGGGATGACGTAGCTTTGGTAAGAGTAGAGCAATTGTTCCCTTTGCCAGAAACACAAATGAAAGAGTTGATGACAAAGTATAAAAATGCAGATGACTTTGTTTGGGCTCAAGAGGAGCCAAGAAATATGGGGGCATGGAGTCATTTATTGATGCATTTTAGTGAAGTTCAGAAAATTAGGGTGGCCTCTAGACGTTTTTACGCTGCTCCAGCAGCAGGTAGCGCAGTTCGCTCTAAGAAGCGTCATCAGCAAGTAATAGATTATGTCTTTGATAAGACAAAGAATAATATGTTCAAACCCAAAAAATAAAAATAACATATCAAATTATAGAAAGAATGATTCTAGAAATGAAGGTCCCTTCCCCGGGAGAATCTATCACAGAGGTAGAAATAGCGGAATGGTTAGTTGAAGATGGGGATTACGTAGAAAAAGATCAAGCAATTGCAGAAGTAGATTCAGATAAAGCTACTTTAGAGTTGCCAGCTGAGGCAAGTGGTATAATTACCTTAAAAGCAGAAGTGGGTGATGCTGTAGATGTTGGGTCCGTCGTTTGTTTAATTGATACTAGTGCTGCTAAGCCAGAGGGAGCTAGTAAAGCTGCTACATCAGCTTCGGAAGGTGATGAAGATTCAGAAGGAAATGCACAAAATGAGTCTGCTTCCAATAAAAAGGATAGTGGAAACACTCATCAACCCGCACAAGCAAAAGAGACGTATGCATCTGGAGTTCCATCTCCGGCTGCAAAGAAAATTTTAGACGAAAAGGGTGTTGATAAAAGTGCGGTTGCTGGGTCAGGCCGTGATGGTAGAATAACCAAAGAAGACGCAATTAATGTGGTTCCTTCCATGGGTACGCCAACAGGAGGTAGTCGTGGTGAGAAAAGGTCAAAATTGTCAATGTTGCGTAGAAAAGTTGCAGAACGTTTGGTTTCGGCCAAAAATGAAACAGCGATGTTGACTACCTTCAATGAAGTAGACATGAGTGCTGTTTTTGAACTTCGAAATAAGTACAAAGAAGATTTTAAAAGCAAGCATGGAGTTGGTCTTGGTTTTATGTCATTTTTCACAAAAGCTGTTGTTAGGGCGCTGGAAATGTATCCGACTGTAAACTCAATGATTGATGGAAAGGAAATGATTTCTTATGATTTCTGTGATATTAGTATAGCCGTATCTGGTCCAAAGGGTCTAATGGTGCCTGTTATTAGAAATGCTGAAAACCTGACTTTTAGGGGTGTTGAGGCTGAAGTGAAAAGATTGGCAATTAGAGCTCGTGAAGGTGAAATTACCGTAGATGAAATGACGGGTGGTACTTTTACAATCACCAATGGTGGTGTTTTTGGTTCTATGTTATCTACCCCAATAATTAATCCACCACAAAGTGCGATTTTAGGAATGCATAATATTGTCGAACGACCTATAGCGCGAGACGGAGCTATTGCTATTGCGCCGATTATGTATGTTGCGGTTTCTTATGACCACCGTATCATCGATGGTAAGGAATCAGTAGGGTTCTTGGTGGCTATTAAAGAAGCTTTAGAAAGTCCAGAAGAATTATTGATGGACAATGATATTAAGAAAGCTTTAGAGATGTAATTCTTGAAGTTTTAAATAAAAAAATGTCCTTAATTTATTAGGGACATTTTTTTTGACCTCTATTTAATCACACCCCATATCCTCTTTAGATTGATTATCTGCCACTGGGAAACAGTTGCCTGTGGGTAAGGTTTCGGGCACGTACCTACTTAAATTTGGGTCGTAAAGAGCATTTTCAACAAATTCAGTCAATTGTTTGATTTCAGTTTCATTTAAGCCTAACGGCACAAAAAGTGAGGATAAATTAGTGCCGTTCATTTCTGAATTTTCATACACTGCTTCGTTTTTGTAATTTATAACAGATTCAATCGAATTGAAACTACCTCCATGTCCAAAAAAATTCACATCCTTTAAATTGTACAATGTTGTTGTTTTGAATTTGTAATCATCAGAAGGGTTTTTAGTGAAGCCACCTCTACCTTTTTTTGTTGCCAAGTCAACTTCTTGGTAAATATCTGACCCCGAGAAATCATTCATGCCAAGTGCATGGAATTCCATACCATTTAGCCCTGGTCCTTTGTGGCATTCAAAACATTTTCCCTTACCAAAAAATAAGAGTGCTCCTTTCACTTCTTGGACGCTCATTATATCTTTGTCACCTTTAAGCCATTTTTGAAAAGGTGCTTTGTTTGCTAATACTGTTCGTTCATAAGCTGCTATAGCAAGCCCTGCATAATGTTCTGTATATCTGATTGAAATATCTACGTCTGGAAACGCTGCGTCAAAATATGATTTATAGTCAGAATTCTCTATCATTTCAGGTAAGCACTTTAATCTGTGTACGCCCAAACCTGCTATTGCCTGTGTTTCTAATCCTTCAAACCCTAATTCATTTGTTTCTTTTGGCGTTCCTGCTGTCCAGTTGTTTTCTGTTCCTACATTAGTTTTTGTTCCTCCGAACTGACCATTCCATAGCATTGCGTCTTGATATGCTGTATTTAGAATAGTGGGTGATATAATAGGCTGTACGTCAATTTCACTCGGTAAATAGTCGGAAGAAATAATTCGTGCTTCGCCTGATAATCCAAATCCAAAACCGCCTTCTCCTATGCCTTGTTTCATTCCACTTCGGAAACCGGCTTTTGATTGATGGCAAGAAGCGCAGGAGTATGTGTTTCTACCCGCCGATTTTTTTGGATTTTTACCAAGTCCTGTTTCATGAAATAAAAACTTACCTAATAAAACTTTTTCTTTGGTTAACTGATTTTTTGGATCTGACGGTATTGAGCTTAGGTCATCTTCAAAAGGTATTTGTAAAGCCTCTAAAGAACCAATAGCTTGTATAATCTGACTTTCTAAAATTTCATGGTCGGGAATGATAGATAATTCTAAATCATCATCTTTTCCACATCCTAAAAAAATTGTGACTATTGCAAATAGGATGATGAACTTATTTTTATTCATGGTGGTATATCAATTAAGCTTTAAAGAGTGGTTAGTTTAGAGCATTGATAACGCCATTTGGTCTAACTATAGTATATAAAGGCACTTTTTATTATAATCGATTATTGCTTTTGTTTTTTTTAAAATATCAGCACCTAGTATACCATCTACTGGTTGAGCATTGTGGGCTATTAATGCTTCATTAACGTGCTTTAAGTCAAATAAAACTATTTTAAGCTTTTTGAATTTCCAGGATCCAAGTTCTATAGTGTTCTTTTTGGAAATGAGAGTTTCCATATTGGTAGCTCCAGCACCGGCGGCTTTTATTTTAGATTCTTTAGATATTAATTTAAAGTCATCAATTCGGTCTATGCCTATGCATGTATTTGAAGCGCCTGTATCTAGAATGAATCTGCCTTTTATGTTATTTATTCGTGCGTTAATCTCAAAGTGGTCGGTTGCTGTTAGCGTTAGGGGAATGCGAATGTAATTTTTTTTCTTCAGAAAGCTTTTGAGAGCGCTCATAATTGATTTTTTTACAAAGATAATTCTATTTTTGTGCCATGATGATAACTGATACGCATACCCATTTATATAGCGAAGCTTTCGACGAGGATAGAGATAGTGTTATTAGAAATGCTATAAGCAAAGGAGTTGGTAGATTTTTTATGCCAGCTATTGATTCAACATACACCCAACGTATGTTAGATTTGGAGAAAGATTTTCCAGATCATGTATATTTAATGACGGGGGTACATCCAACGCATGTGAAAGAGAACTTCAAAGAAGAGCTGCAGCATGTTGAGCAAATGTTGTCTAAACATAAATTTTATGCCATTGGTGAAATAGGGATTGATTTGTTTTGGGAGAAAAAGTATTTAAAAGAACAGCAAATCGCTTTTAAAAGTCAAATACGACTTGCAAAAAAAAACAAACTTCCCATTGCAATTCATTGTAGGGATGCTTTTGATGCTGTTTTTGAAATTTTGGAAGAAGAGAAAGGGGATAATTTAAGAGGAATATTTCATTGTTTTACAGGTACATTTGAACAGGCACAAAAAGCTATATCTTATAATATGAAGTTAGGTATTGGGGGTGTGGTAACTTTTAAGAATGGAAAAATTGATAAATTTTTACATGACATTGATATGAAGCATATTGTTTTGGAAACGGATGCGCCTTATTTAGCTCCCACTCCTTATCGTGGAAAAAGGAATGAAAGCGCCTATATTGTTAATGTCTTAGAGAAATTGGCGTTTATATATCAAACGACTGAAGATGAGATAGCCTTAAAAACAACTAAAAATTCAATTGAGGTTTTTGGGGTGTAACGGTATTTTAAATACAGAAATTTGAATTCAAAAAAGAGAAGTATTTTATTAGTGTATACTGGAGGAACCATCGGTATGATGAAGGATTATGCTTCTGGAGCCTTAAAAGCTTTTGATTTTTCTCAGTTGTTGAAGAATATACCAGAGCTTAATCAATTGGACTGTACTATTTCGAGTTTTTCTTTTAATGTCCCAATCGATTCATCTAATATGAATCCTACTCATTGGGTCGAAATTTCTGATATTATTGCTGAAAATTATAATAATTACGATGGGTTTGTAGTGCTTCATGGTAGTGATACGATGAGTTATACGGCATCTGCGCTAAGTTTTTTACTTGAAAATTTAGCAAAACCTGTGATTTTAACAGGTTCTCAATTACCTATTGGAGATTTACGAACCGATGCGAAAGAAAATTTGATTACTGCGATTCAAATTGCTGCTTTGCAGCAAAATGGAAAACCTGTGATTCAAGAAGTGGGACTCTATTTTGAGTATAAACTATATAGAGGAAATAGAACAACCAAAATAAATGCGGAACACTTTCAAGCATTTGCATCCTTAAATTATCCTCAATTAATTGAATCTGGAGTTCATTTGACGATATTCAAAGAATATTTACTTCCCCAAAAGAAGAAATCTGCGCTTAGAGCGCATCAAAATATGGATGATAATGTGGCAATTTTAAAACTTTTTCCAGGAATTAATGAGAATATTATTGACGCAATCTTGGCAGCTCAAAACTTAAAAGCACTCATTTTGGAAACTTATGGGTCAGGAAATGCCCCTATGGAGGAGTGGTTTTTGAAGAAATTAAAAAATGCAATAAAAAAGGGTGTTCATATTATTAACGTTACTCAGTGTTCTGGTGGGGCGGTTATCATGGGCCAGTATGAGACCAGTTCAAAGTTGAAGAAAATGCAAGTAATTAATGGTAAGGATATTACGACAGAGGCAGCCATAACAAAGGCTATGTATCTTTTAGGCAGTGGTGTCTCGCATGAGTTGTTCAAAACAGTATTTGAAACATCTTTACGTGGTGAAATGATATAAAATTAACACGAGTTTAATTTCTTTAACTAACATTTTTTTTGTTATTTGCCCACCCTTAAAAAGGGTAATTTAGAGAGGTGGCCGAGTGGTCGAAGGCGCACGCCTGGAAAGTGTGTATACCCCAAAAGGGTATCGAGGGTTCGAATCCCTTCCTCTCTGCAAGTAAGTTTTACTTTTTTTATATTGTTTTTTTTTTATCTTTAACCCTATTAACTAACTAATTTAAGTTCGAAAAATGAAAAAATTATTCCCAAGCCTAGCAATTGCTGGGGCATTTGTAGCAGGTACAAATATGGCAAGCGCTAAAGTAGCAGCAGTAACTTTACTACTTCAAGACGCAACTCCAGAAGCAGAGAGAGGTTTTACCCAAATGTTAAAAGAAATGTTCATTACTGGTGGTGCCGGTTTTATGGGTATCGTTCTTTTATGTTTAATTCTTGGTTTGGCAGTTGCTATTGAGAGAATTATTTATTTGAATATGGCTAGTACTAATACTACTAAGTTGAAGCAACAAGTTGAAGATGCTTTGGCTTCTGGTGGTGTTGAAGCAGCTAAAGAGATTTGTAGAAATACAAAAGGACCTGTAGCTTCTATTTACTATCAAGGTTTAGATAGAGCAGGTGATAGCGTTGAATCGGCTGAAAAAGCTGTTGTAGCTTATGGTGGTGTTCAAATGGGACAATTAGAGAAGAATGTTTCTTGGTTGTCATTGTTTATCGCAATTGCGCCAATGCTTGGTTTCATGGGTACGGTAATTGGTATGATTCAGGCCTTCCAAAAGATTGCTGCTGTAGGTAATTTGAGTGCATCTCTTATTGCAGGTGATATTCAAGTAGCATTATTAACGACGGTATTTGGTCTTATTACAGCGATTATACTTCAAATTTTTTATAATTATATTATCGCAAAAATTGACAGTATTGTTAATGATATGGAAGACTCTTCGATTACTTTAATCGATATGTTGGTAGAGCACAAAAAATAAGTAACACTTTTAATACCTAAAATAGTATGCAAAAAATTGTAAAAATAGCATTGGTAATAATAGGCGTGCTTGGTGCAGTACTTTGGTTCATGCTTCCTGAAAGGGATATGCCTGCAGCTGAAGCAGCTCAAAGTGGTGCTATGAACTTTATGTTTATTATAACGTATTTCCTTTTAGGAGTTGCCGTTGTAGTAAGTTTAGTTTTTACCTTAAAGAACTTATTTTCTAACTCACAAGGAATGAAAAAAACCTTGTTTGTAGTCGGTGGTCTTTTATTGGTAGTCGGTATTTCTTATGTATTGTCAAGTGGGACGGACGTATCTCCTGAGTTCTTGGCCATGTCTGATGAAAGTACAGTTAAGAATATTGGTATGGGATTAAATGTTTTCTTTATCCTTACGATTATAGCTGTAGCTTCTCTTGTATTGCCGGCAATTAAAAATATGTTTAGTAAATAATAAAATAGATAACTATGGCTAGAAGAGCAGGAGCACCAGAAGTAAGCGCTGGGTCCATGGCGGATATAGCTTTCCTTTTATTAATCTTTTTCTTGGTAACTACTACTATTGAAACAGATGCTGGATTGGATCGTATGTTGCCACCAATGGAAGAGCCGGAAAATCCACCTATTATCAAGCAAAAGAATATTTTTACGGTCAGTATAAACCGTAATGGTCAATTGTTGGTGGAGGATAATATACTAACGATTGATAAATTGCGTGAGAGAGCAATGGATTTTTTAGATAACGGTGGAGCACCGCAAGGTAGTCCAGAATATTGCAGCTATTGCAAGGGTAAACGTAACGGTGACTCATCTGATAATCCAAATAAGGCAATTATATCGTTAAAGAACGATCGAGAAACAAAATATGGCACTTACATCACAGTTCAAAACGAATTGGTAGGAGCATATAATGACCTTAGGAATAGAGAATCTAAGCGATTGTTTGGTAAGGTGTATGTAGATATGGAAGCAGAGTATTTGAACCCTGAAACATCAGATGCCGTCAAAGAGGAATTGAAGGAACAGGTGACGCGTATACAGGGTTTGTTTCCACAAAAATTATCTGAAGCTGAAACTTCACAAGAATAATTAATAACTAAAAGTAACACTATGTCAAAATTTGCAAAGAAAAAAGACGGAGAGATTCCAGCGGTTTCAACCGCTTCACTTCCTGACATTGTATTTATGCTTTTGTTTTTCTTCATGACTGTAACAGTTATGAAGGATAGTTCTTTGAAAGTGGATAACGTACTTCCAAATGCTAGTGAAGTCAAAAAATTGGAGAAAAAAGATCGTATAATCTATATTTATGTTGGAAAACCAACTAGAGAATATGAAAAGACTTTTGGTACTGAACCGAAAATTCAATTAAATGATAAATTTTCTAGTCCATCTGATGTCGGAGATTATATTTTGATGGAAAGGGCTAAAAAGCCACAAGAACTTCAAAATGTATTGACCACTGCACTTAAGGTTGATAAAAATGCTAGTATGGGATTGATATCCGATATTAAACAAGAGTTAAGAAAAGTAAATGCTTTGAAAGTAAATTATACTACGTTTAAAGGAGATGCTTTTAATAATCTACAATAGTTAGTGGTTTATAAATTATCAAAACGCTTCAAATTTATTTGAAGCGTTTTTTTATTTGATTAACTTTACTGGATGCGATTTGTTATTCTTTTGACCTGCCTACTAGTGACGATTTCTTCTGTTGCCCAAATTAGTAATGATAGCATTGATCATCGGCGTTATTTTGAAGATCAGTTTTACTTAGGCCTGTCATATAATTTCTTACTCAGCCCTCCAGAGGGTTCAAACCAACGTAATTTGTCATATGGTCTACAAGGTGGCTTTATTAAAGACATTCCTTTAAACCGAACGGGAACTAGGGCTATAGGTGTAGGTGTGGGTTTAGCGTTAAACAGTTATTATTCAAATCTCGTAGCTAATCTTGAGTTGAACACTATTACCTATAGTATTGATGATAATATTACTAGAAGTAAATTGGAAACACATCTCTTAGAGTTTCCTCTAGAATTTAGATGGCGTAATTCAACTTCAGAGGAGTACAAGTTTTGGAGGTTTTATACGGGTATAAAAGCTGCTTATATAGTAGGTACTCGGTCAAAATTTGTATTAGATACTACAAAAGATGGATTTTATAATACTGACCTTTCTGAGTTTCAATATGGTCTGACCCTAAGTTTTGGGTATAACACATTTAATTTCCATGCATATTATGCACTAACCGACCTTTTTGATGGTAAAGCAATGGTGAACGGCGAGGTCTTACAGTATAGGCCACTTCGTGTAGGGCTTATATTCTATATTTTATAGCCAAAAGCGTACGGTTAGTAATTGTGATAGTAGACCGATAAAAAGACCTGTTAACAGTTCGATTTTAGTGTGCGCTTTCAAATAAAGTCTTGCAGTTATCACACTACCGGTAAGCAGTACGAAAATACTAATTGCAATAATTAAATTGATTTCAAAATGTATGCTAAGATTTATTAGGTACATAAGTAATCCGCTAACGCCAACTACATGTAGACTTGTTTTAATGTTAAAAAATAACATGAGAAGACATGTCATTGCTGCACCTAAAAGTCCTGTGAAATAGAAGTATAACTCACTTATATAGTTATTAGGAATTACCTTATAGAGAATGAGAAGTATAATAGAAATATGGATGTATAGAGGGTATTTTCGCTCAGAAATAGTTTCTAGAAAAATAGAATTTACTATCCTAAGATTTTTTAAGATGAAAAATATAACGATAGGGATAATTACGGTTAATATAAATATGGGTAAGATGTTAGCGCTGCGTACTTCTAATGGGGTGTATTTGGGTGTTATTAAAAAATAGGCAATAGTACCTACTATTGGTATAAATAGAGGGTGAAGTAAATAAGAGATTAGATTGGAAAAAACTTTCATTAAATCTCTTTTCTCATTCGTGCTACAGGTATGCTTAGTTGTTCTCGATACTTTGCTACCGTTCTTCGGGCAATAGGATACCCTTTTTCTTTTAAAATTGAAGCAAGTTTGTCATCTGTTAAAGGTTTCTTCTTAATTTCATTTTGAATGACTGTTTCAAGAATTTTTTTTATTTCCTTTGTGGAGACATCTTCACCTTGCTCATTTTTCATAGATTCTGAAAAATATTCTTTTATCAGCTTTGTGCCATATGGAGTATCTACATATTTACTATTCGCTACTCTCGATACGGTCGAAACGTCCATACCAATTTCGTCAGCAATATCCTTTAAAATCATCGGGCGTAAATTACGCTCATCACCTGTTAGAAAATATTCATTTTGATACTGCATAATAGAGTTCATGGTTATAAACAATGTCTGTTGCCGTTGTCTTATCGCATCAATAAACCATTTAGCTGCATCTAGTTTTTGCTTAATAAACATTACCGTATCCTTTTGAGATTTGGATTTTTCTTTTGCCTCCTTATACCCTTTTAGCATATTACTGTATTCTCTTGAGACATGTAATTCAGGAGCATTGCGACCGTTAAGCGATAATTCTAATTCACCTTCAACAATTCGTATTGCAAAATCAGGAACAACATGTTCCACCATTCTATTATTACCAGAATAGGAGCCTCCTGGTTTAGGATTCAATTTTTCTATTTCGCCGATAGCTTGCTTTAGCTCATCTTCGGTAATAGTATGCTTTTGAATTAATTTTTGGTAATGCTTTTTAGTAAAGTGCTCAAATGATTTTTTAAGAATGGCGGTAGCCAATTCTACACTTGGTGTTAGTTCTTTGCGCTCTAATTGAATGACCAAACACTCCTCTAAAGACCTTGCGCCAACACCTGGCGGATCTAAGTCTTGGACTATGGATAGAATCTTTGAGATGGCTTGTTCATCAGTATAGATGTTTTGGGTAAAAGCCAAATCATCCATAATATCGGCAATTGGTCTTCTAATATAACCGCTTTCATCAACGCTACCGACAAGAAATTCAGCAATGCTCCATTCATCATCGCTAAGGTAAAAGGTGTTTAATTGATTTATCAGATACTGGTTAAATGAAATTCCGGCAGCATAGGGCACACTTTTCTCCTCATCGTCTGAACTATAATTGTTAGCCTTTGTACGGTAGTCGGGTATTTCATCGTCACTTAGGTAATCATCGATATTTATATCCTCAGTTTCGATGGTTTCATTTTCAGATTCCTGTTCGTAGAGATCGTCATATTCATCAGATAACGCTTCCGATTCTTCCTTTCCTGTTTCCAAGGCAGGATTTTCTTCTAATTCTTGACTTAAACGTTGCTCAAATGCCTGCGTAGGCAATTGAATCAGCTTCATCAATTGAATTTGCTGAGGGGATAATTTTTGGGATAGCTTAAAATTTAGGTGTTGTTTCAGCATTACTTTCTTCTAGTACATGTAAAAGTAACTAAATCTGCTTAGAAATCTGCATTCTGTGGTGTTCTTGGAAAGGGTATAACATCTCTAATGTTACCCATGCCAGTAGCGAATAGCACTAACCTTTCAAAACCGAGTCCAAAACCACTATGTTCTGCAGTACCAAACTTGCGTAAATCTAAATACCACCAAAGTTCTTTCTCGTCAATGCCTAAATCCTTAATTTTCTGTTTAAGAACATCTAAACGCTCTTCTCTTTGAGAACCGCCAACTATCTCGCCGATACCGGGGAATAAAATATCCATAGCTCTAACAGTCTTACCGTCTTCATTTAGGCGCATGTAGAAAGCTTTTATTTTTGCCGGGTAGTCGAATAAGATAACAGGACAATTAAAATGTTTTTCAACTAGATAGCGCTCATGCTCGCTTTGTAGATCAGTACCCCATTCTTCAATAGGATATTGAAACTGCTTCTTTTTGTTAGGCTTGCAATTTTTAAGAATGTCAATTGCCTCAGTATAGCTAACTCTCTTGAAGTTGTTGTCAACTACAAATTTGAGTTTTTCAATTAACGCCATGTCGCTTCGCTGAGCTTGTGGTTTGCTTTTCTCTTCGTCTATTAATCTTTTTTCTAGAAATTCTAAGTCTTCTTGGCAATGGGTTAATGTGTAGGAGATAACATTTTTTATGAATTCTTCTGCGAGGTCCATATTTGCTTCCAAATCAAAGAAAGCCATTTCAGGCTCTATCATCCAGAATTCTGCCAGGTGTCTCGAAGTATTCGAGTTTTCAGCTCTAAACGTTGGGCCGAACGTATAGACTTTTCCTAAAGCCATGGCATAAGCCTCAGCCTCCAATTGACCAGATACTGTTAGGTTAGTTTCTTTTCCGAAAAAATCCTCTTTATAATCAACAGAACCGTCTTCAGTTAACGGTGGTTTTTTTTCATCTAATGTGGTTACTCTAAACATTTCTCCTGCGCCTTCTGCATCAGAACCTGTTATTATCGGAGCATGAAAATAGTTAAAACCATTCTCTCTAAAATAATTGTGTATTGCAAAGGCTAGGGTAGACCTAACTCTCATTATTGCTGCAAAAGTATTGGTGCGAATTCTTAAGTGTGCTTTTTCCCTTAAAAACTCCAAAGAGTGTTTTTTTGGTTGAATAGGATACTCTTCTGGATCAGCAATACCTAATACGACTAAATTCATTACTTGAATTTCAACTGTTTGCCCCCTTCCTTGACTTTCTACAAGAGTTCCTGTAATCTCTAATGCAGCTCCTGTATTTACTTTTTTCAATAATTCTTCATCGAACTTTTCAAAATCCACAACACATTGTATCGTGTTCAAGGTAGAGCCATCATTTAAAGCGATGAATCTATTGCTTCTAAAGGTCCGTACCCAACCTTTAATCGTTATTTCTTGAAGTAAATTTTTACTTATTAATAGTTCTTTTATTGTTGCTAAACGCATGCTGAATGAATTGTAAATTAAAAGGCCAAAGATAAGATTTTGTTAAAAAACAAAGTGTCAAGTATCAATTTAAAACGTTTTCTAACGGAAATTTTTCTAGTTGCTATGTTCGTCTTGTGGTAGTATGTCTATTTGCGGCTTTTTAAGTGTTTGCTTATTCGCAATACTTTTCTCCAGGGATAATAATAAGGAGGGTAAAAGAATAAGGTTAGCTAACATGGCAAGTAGCAGGGTAGCCGAAACCAAAGAGCCTAAAGCAACCGTTCCTCCAAAGTTGGAAATAACAAAAACTGAAAATCCAAAAAATAGTACTATTGAGGTGTAGAACATACTTACGCCAGTCTCGCGTAATGCATTATAGACCGATTTTTCAATACGCCAATTATTCGCAGTCAATTCTTGCCTATACTTGGCCAGGAAGTGAATGGTGTCATCGACCGAGATTCCAAAAGCAATACTGAACACCAAAATTGTAGAAGGTTTTATTGGAACACCTACAAAACCCATAATACCTGCGGTTATTACTAAGGGTAGTAAATTAGGGATGAGAGAAATAATAATCATTCTAAACGACCTAAACAGATAGGCCATGAAAAGGGCAATTAATCCTATTGCTAAAGCCAGAGACATTATTAGGTTTTTGACTAGGTATTTTGTCCCTTTTAAAAACAATAAAGCACTACCGGTCATATAGACATTGTACCGTTCGGCAGGGAAAATTTTTGCTATATTTTCTAAGAGTCTTTCTTCAATTTGTTCCATGCGACTGGTAGTGACATCTCGCATAAACGTGGTTATTCTGGCTGATTGCCCTGTACTGTCTACAAAAGTTTTTAAGAGGTCGCTGTTGTTCGATGATTTGCGGGCAACATCCATAATAAAAGAATTCTCTTGGCTTGTTGGTAGTTGGTAATATTTCGGTAGGCCATTGTAAAAAGCCTGTTTAGAATATTTTATTAAGTTCACTACAGATACTGGAGTTGAAAGTTCAGGTATTTCCTCAATGACTTCTCCAAGTTGATTCATTCGCTTAAGCGTGGCGGGTTTTAAAACACCTTTTGGCGTTTTTGTGTCAACCACTATTTCAACAGGCATTATTCCCTTGAATTCTTTTTCAAAAAAACGGATGTCGTGAAAAAATTCAGCGTTCTTAGGCATGTCCTCAATCGGACTTCCTGATATTCTAATTTGATAAATACCGATAATACTTAATACCAAAACTGCTATTGAAACAATATACACCGATATTCTTCTATGTCTTACGATACTTTCCATCCAACTTACAAAGGCATCGATCCATTTTTTATTCAAATGTTTTAAGTGCTTTGTTTTGGGCAATGGCATAAAGCTATATGCGATTGGAATAATAAGTAGGGATATGATGAATATGCCTATGATATTAATGGAAGCTACAATACCAAATTCCTTTAAAAGTTTGCTATCTGTTATGATGAATGTTGCAAAACCAGATGCTGTGGTAATATTGGTCATTAATGTGGCATTACCGATCTTTGATATTACCCGCTGTAAGGATAGTGCCTGATTACCATGCTTTTTGACTTCTTGTTGGTATTTATTGATTAAGAAAATACAATTGGGGATTCCTATCACGATAATTAAAGGGGGAATAAGGGCAGTAAGAACCGTAATCTCATACTGTAATAGGCCTAGTAAGCCAAAGGCCCACATTACGCCAATAATAACGACGCACATCGAAATAAATGTAGCTCGAATACTTCTAAAAAAAAAGAAGAAAATTATTGAGGTAACGCCAAGAGCAGCCAAGATAAATTTACCGATTTCATCGATAATATTCTGCGAATTCATTGTTCTTACGTAGGGCATACCAGAAATATGAACGTCCAAACTGGTTTCCTTTTCAAAATTCTTGACCAGGGTATTCAAATCCTGTAGAATGAAGTCTTTTCTTACAGAGGTATTTACAATGTCCTTATCTAAATAAACAATGGTACGTAATGTGCGACTTTCCTTATTGTAGATTAGATTTTCATAAAAAGGAAGGTTGTTGAATAAATGATTGGTAATACTATCGATTTCTTTTTGAGTAGTTAATTCACGAGAAATTAAAGGTTGCATTTTAAATTCTTGCTTCTCATTATCCTTAACAAGTTCTTGTAAATTGTCGGTAGATAGAACAAATTCTACCTCTGGGAATGCACCTAGTTGCTTACTTAGTTTATTCCACCTATTAAAGTTTTCAGGTTTAAAAAGTGCACTGTCTCGTATGGCGAAAACCACTGCGTTACCTTCTTCGCCAAACTTACTAAGAAAGTCTTGGTATTGTTGGTTGACTGGGTGGTCATCTGGTAATAGGTTGGTCTGCGAACTGGAAAATCGCATATATTGCCATTGCATGGCCATGAAAATTGTAAATCCAGTGATTAAAAATATTATTAGGATCCTGTTACGGAGAATAATGTTTGCCGTTTTTGGCCAAAATCCCTTAGTAAGTTTAGCTGCCATAATTGTTTTTGCAGGTGCCAAAGGTAACCAATAGGTACATTTGTTCCTAAATTGAAAAGTTTAAAATTGACACTACTAAATCTAAACGACCTTGCTAGGATAGCATAGTTTTATGAATTTAATCTTCAATATTATACTTTCATAATTTCAGTTTCTTTCTTCATTAAGAAATCATCTATTTTTTTAGTAAAAACATCAGTTAAATCCTGTACGTCGGCAGTAGCATTTTTTTGAAGGTCTTCAGAAATGTCAAGATCTTTAATTTCTTTGTTGGCATCTTGTCTGGCACTACGTACGCCTACTTTTGCATGTTCTGCTTCAGTTTTTGCTTGTTTTGTTAATTGTATTCTTCGTTCTTCTGTAAGTGGCGGAACATTGATGATAATCATATCGCCATTGTTCATAGGGTTGAAGCCTAAATTTGCATTCATGATTGCTTTCTCAATCTCTTGAAGCATTCCTTTTTCCCATGGTTGAACCGAAATAGTACGTCCATCTGGTGTGTTCACATTGGCTACTTGCGATAATGGGGTTTGCGAACCATAATAATTAACTAAAACAGTTGACAACATAGCAGGACTCGCTTTTCCTGCGCGAATTTTTAAAAATTCACGTTCAAGATGCGATATAGCAGCATCCATGCTTTCTTTTGTTGAGTCTAAGACAAATTGTACTTCTTCGTTCATATAATGAGAATATTACTTTTTCAAACCATAAACTGTACCAAAAATTACACGTTGACCTTAGTGCCAATAGTTTGGCCATCAACAATTTTAAGTAAGTTTCCTTTTTTGTTCATATCAAAAACTACAATAGGTAGTTCATTTTCTTGACTTAAAGTGAAGGCCGTTGTGTCCATTACTTTAAGCCCCTTTGTCAACACATCTTGAAAGGATATTGAATCAAAT
Source organism: Maribacter sp. ACAM166 (assembly GCF_005771495.1). GTDB lineage: Bacteria > Bacteroidota > Bacteroidia > Flavobacteriales > Flavobacteriaceae > Maribacter. The sequence continues at coordinate 247,877 of NZ_VAUW01000002.1, read as the reverse complement.
TTAGTGGCACTTTTATCTTTTTCTGGATCTGCAGTATAGATGCCGTCTACACGGGTACCTTTAAGTATTACATCTGCTTCTATTTCTATGGCTCTTAATACAGCTGCAGAATCTGTCGTGAAATAGGGGTTTCCTGTACCACCACCAAATATAACTACCCTGCCTTTTTCAAGGTGTCTCATTGCTCTTCTTCGAATGAAAGGTTCAGCTACCTCATTAATCATTATTGCTGATTGCAGTCTAGTCTGAACGCCACTCAGTTCTAGTGAGCTTTGTAGGGCGAGCCCATTTATTACAGTAGCTAACATACCCATGTGGTCTGCTTGTACACGATCCATGCCTGTTGCGGCGCCAGTAAGGCCACGAAAAATATTTCCGCCTCCAATGACAATTGCTACCTCAATACCTTTTTCAACTACTTCCTTAATTTCTTCTGCGTATTCGTTAAGTCGATTAGAATCGATACCATATTGCTTTTCACCCATTAGGGCTTCACCGCTAAGCTTTAGAAGAATTCTTTTGTAGTGCATTTCAATTTTTTATTTGCCATCAAAAATAATGAAAATATTTGACGGGTGTTGGCAATATTGTATTCAACCGGTTCATTATTCTTTTAGAATGGGATCTGGCATATTTTCTATCTTTGGTATCCATATACTAAAAGTATATTTAATCGTTGCTTGCTATGAGAAAAACAGTAATAGTTTTTGCCCTTGCCTTAATTTTAACTTCTTGTGGTGCCGGAAAGGCACTTTTATCTATTGAAAACAGTCCAATTATCACAAAGATAGACTTGGTAAATGTTGTCGAGGACCGAGTGAAAGTTGAGTTGAATCCGGGTTCATTTACATCAGAAACAGTAGTATATAGAATTCCAAAGACAGTTCCAGGGACGTATAGTACTGATAATTATGGAAAGTATATTCAAGATTTTATGGCAATCGATTACGATGGTGCGCAGTTAATGGCCACTCAATTAGATGATAACTCATGGCGTATTTCAAATGGAACGCAACTTGATAAGGTACAGTATTGGGTTAATGATACGTACGATACTGAAAATGATGTGGTAGATGCTGTTTTTTCACCTGCTGGTACTAATATTTCACAAGGAAATAATTACATGCTCAACCTTCATGGTTTCGTAGGCTATTTTGATGGATATAAAGAGAAACCCTATCAAATAGAGATTATGAAACCAAAATCATTGGTTTCTACCACTTCACTAAATAATAAAGGAGATGCTGGTTTAGAAGGTAAGGATGTGTTCTTTGCTAATAGGTATTTCGAAGTTATCGATAATCCAATTATGTATGCAAAGCCGAATAGCGAAACGTTTGAAATTAATGGAATTACAATAACCTTAAGTCTCTTTTCACCAAACGGAGTTTATAAAGCTAAAGATCTGAAAGATAGGATGGTTACAATGATGGGCGCACAAAAGAAGTTTTTGGGAGAGGTGAATTCTACTCAAGTATATAATATTCTACTCTATCTATCTGACTTAAACAAGGCAGATGCGCAGGGTTTTGGTGCTTTGGAACATCATACTTCTACCGTGGTCGTTTTGCCTGAAGCTATGCCGCTAAAACAGTTGGAGGAGGCTATGATGGATGTGGTTTCTCATGAGTTTTTTCATATTGTTACACCGTTGACGGTACACTCCAAAGAAATACAATTCTTTGATTTTAATAATCCTATAATGTCTCAGCATTTATGGATGTACGAGGGTACAACCGAATATTTTGCTAACCTTTTTCAAATCCATCAAGGTTTAATTTCGGAAGATGAATTCTATAATAGAATGTTGATTAAGATGGACAATTCAAAAAATTATGACGACAACATGTCCTTTACTGTAATGAGCAAAAATATTTTAGAGGAACCCTATGAAGAAAATTATGCAAATGTTTATGAGAAGGGTGCTTTGATTAATATGTCATTGGATTTGTTATTACGTGAAAAAAGTAAAGGAGAAAAAGGAGTCTTGTGGCTATTAAAGGAATTGTCTGAAAAATATGGGGCTAACAATCCGTTTGAAGATGATGCATTGATTAATGAAATAGTGTCAATGACCTACCCAGAGGTTGATTTATTTTTTAAAGAACATGTGGTTGGTGATACTCCCATTAATTATGAAGTTTACCTTGAAAAGGTTGGCTTGTCAATTTTAGATGTAGAAGAACATACAGGCTATTTCTTTGATGGTGAAATTCCTTATATTGATGTAGATATTGAAAATGATAGTGTGATATTTATAAGAAAGGGAATTAAATTAAACTCTTTTTATACTGATTTAAATCTTCAAGGTGGCGATGTCATTAAAAAAATAGATGGAAAGGAAATCACAATAGAATCCTTACGGCCTATTATTGGTGAAAGTTTCGCATGGACTGCGGATAAGGTTATTCAAATAACCGTAGAACGAAATGGTGAGAGAGTAGCTATCGAAGGCTCGGTTGGGTCACCTGTAAAAAGGGTTAGAAAAATTATGCCCAAAAAAGAAGCGAATCAAAATAAACTCATCTTGCGTAAAGCATGGTTAAAAAAATAAGTACTGGATATTTGAATTCTGAATTAGGGTAAATAAAAAACCGTCTACTTTTTATAGTAAGACGGTTTTTTGTTGAGTTTGTTACCTTGTAATTAACCTAATGCAACCCTTTTGAAACCCGTAACTTCTAAGTTGGAGTCAACTGATTTTACATATTGGGAAACACTTTGTTTGCTGTCTTTGATGAAATCTTGATTCACCAAGGTGTTGTCTTTGAAGAAACGCTTTAATTTACCTTTTGCGATATTTTCTAACATTGCTTCAGGCTTTCCTTCTTGACGTAACTGATCTTTTGCAATCTCGATTTCTTTATCTATCACCGATTGATTTACACCGTCTTCGTTCAAAGCAACTGGGTTCATAGCTGCTGCTTGCATAGAAACATCTTTAGCTACTTCCTCTGCGCCATTAACTGCCGCTGAAAGTCCAGTTAAAACTGCAATTTTATTACCAGCATGAATATATGAGCCAACGAAAGGCGCACTTAATGTTTCAAAACCTCCAATTTCAATTTTCTCGCCGATAACACCAGTTTGTTCGATAAGCTTTTCTTGAACAGTCATGCCTTTAAAATCTGCAGTCAAAAAAGCTTCTTTTGAATCAAAATTGATTGCCAAGTCTGCTAATTCTGTTGCTAACGTAACAAAAGTTTCATTTTTAGCTACAAAATCGGTTTCACAATTAAGGGAGATGATAACACCATTCGTGTGATCTTCACTAACTTTTGCGATTGCAGCACCTTCAGAAGAATCTCTGTCGGCTCTTTTTGCTGCAACTTTTTGACCTTTTTTACGAAGAATTTCAATTGCACTTTCAAAATCACCTTCAGCTTCTACTAAGGCTTTTTTGCAATCCATCATTCCTGCACCAGTTGTTTTTCTTAACCTATTAACTTCTGCAGCTGTAATCTTTGCCATTTCTTTAACTTTTAGTGCACCCTTTTTAGGGGTTATTCTTAATTTATTTATATCAAAAATGTAGTAACTTATTCTACACCACCTTTAGTGTTTTCTTGCCATTCTTTAAGCTCATCCCATTTACCATCAGCAGCCATTTTTGCTTGCTTTGGCCAAGAAGTTGGATCCAAATGTGCCATTCTAGAACTAGCTTCTGTTAAGATTTCTTTTATCTTATCTGCATTTCCTTTTGAAAGGTCAGTATAAGTAGAAATACCTGCAGCAACTAATGCTTCTGCTGCTTTAGGTCCAATTCCTTCAACTTTTGTTAAATCATCCGCTTCCGCTTTCGCATCTTCAGCAACTGCTTTTTGAGTCGCCTCAACATCTACTTCAACATTAGGAACTTTATCAACAACTGGAGCTGGGGTTGGTTCTGGAGTCTCTACAACTTCCTTTTTCTTAGGAGCTTTTTCTTTTTTGCTTTCAGATTTACCTTCAGCTGCATCACCTTTCTCAGACTTACGTTCGGCAAGACCTTCGGCAACAGCGTTGGTTACTTCGGTCATAATGATATCAATAGATTTTGAAGCATCATCGTTAGATGGTATCAAATAATCTACATCTCTAGGATCACAGTTTGTATCAACCATTGCAAAGATTGGAATGTTTAATTTCTGTGCTTCTTTAACAGCGATGTGCTCTCTCATTGTATCAACAATAAATAATGCACCTGGTAAACGTGTCATTTCAGAAATAGAACCAAGATTTTTTTCCAATTTTGCACGTAAACGATCTACTTGAAGTCTTTCTTTTTTAGACAGCGTAAGAAATGTACCATCTTTCTTCATACGATCAATTGTAGCCATTTTCTTTACCGCTTTACGAATGGTAACGAAATTGGTCAACATACCACCTGGCCATCTTTCTGTGATGTAAGGCATATTTACATTTGCAGCTTTTTCAGCAACGATGTCTTTTGCTTGTTTTTTGGTAGCAACGAAAAGTATTTTTCTACCTGATGCTGCAATTTTGCTAAGAGCCTCATTGGTCTCGTCTAATTTTGCAACTGTTTTGTAAAGATTGATAACGTGAATACCGTTACGCTCCATGTAGATGTAAGGAGCCATGTTTGGATTCCACTTTCTTGTTAGGTGTCCAAAATGTACACCTGCTTCTAATAGTTGTTTTACTTCGACTCTCGCCATTTTAAATTTAGTTTACGTTCTTATGAATTAGCAATGATAAAGTGGTATTTGCATAAGCAAAAGCCTTTATCATTTAGATGCTAAACTAATTTACCTTCGATTTTAATAATCAAAGGATTTTTAATTGTCCGTAATAGACTTTCAATGAACTTGTTAATTTACTGGACGTTCCAGTATGATAAAAAATATATAAAACAGGCACCCATAAAAGGTGCCTGGTAATTTTATGATACGTATTAACGTTTCGAGAATTGGAATTTCTTACGGGCTTTCTTCTGACCGAATTTCTTACGTTCCACCATTCTTGGATCTCTTGTTAATAAACCTTCTGGTTTTAAGATAATTCTATTTTCAGCATCAATTTCACACATTGCTCTAGCTAGTGCAAGACGTATAGCTTCTGCTTGACCTGTCATACCACCACCGTAAACATTTACTTTTACATTGTAAGTGTCTAAGCTTTCAGTTAAGGTAAAAGGTTGTTTTACTTTATATTGAAGTGTAGCTGTTGGAAAATATACATTAAAATCTTTATTGTTAATGGTGATATCACCATTTCCATCAGAAATATATACTCTTGCAACGGCAGTTTTTCTACGGCCAATTTTATGAATAACGTCCATCTTATTTAATCTCTTTTAAATTAACTACAGTAGGTTTTTGTGCTTCCTGTCCGTGAGTAGTACCTGCGTAAACTTTTAAGTTTCTAAAAAGTTCTGCACCTAATCTTGTTTTAGGTAGCATTCCTTTTATAGCTTTTTCAAGTATACCTTCTGGGTTTTTATCCAAAAGTTGTTTTACGGAAGTAGTACGCTGACCACCTGGATAACCGGTATATCTTAAATATACCTTGCTAGACCATTTGTTTCCGGAAAGAACAATTTTCTCAGCGTTGATAATAACCACATTATCACCACAATCTACATGTGGAGTGAAATTTGGTTTATGTTTTCCTCTCAACAAATAGGCAACCTTGGAAGCCAAGCGTCCTAATGTTTCTCCTTCGGCATCTACCAATAACCACTCTTTGTTTACAGTTGTTCTGTTGGCCGAAACGGTCTTATAACTTAATGTATCCACTACTGCTATTTTTAACTATTATTATAATCAATCCCGTCAAACGGGCTGCAAATCTACAATTATTAACTTGAATTGCAAATACTTGTTTCTAAATTTTTTCTTTTTTATTTCAAATTCAATTTTTTAGTGCCAAAATACTATTAAACTTGATACTTTTTAAATCGATTCTGCAACCTTGCTAATTTTTAATCATCACTTAAATATCAAAATCAATCAACCAAATTAAGTCTTAATAATGATTAAAATATCTTTTGCGAATATCATGTTTTTTTTAGTTGTTTCAATTGTTTCCACGTAGAATAATCTAAATTAAGTACTCAAGGAATATACAACAACACCTTTATCTTTTTGTGAGTCAATCGTCGTTGCCATAGTTTTAAATGATGTTAGTAGGCATAATGTTACTTGGGGAGCCAATTTTACCGTATTTGACTTAAAACACTGGAAAATTAGCTAGCCAACCTACATAATTTAAGATTACATATGAAGCAAAATATCCATAATGTTGCCATTAAGTGTGTTGACAGTGACCCTTTTAAAATTGAAAAGCATTTAGCTAGAAGTGATAATTTTTCCGGCGATGGGCTAGAAGTGAACATTGATAGTTATAATAATAAACAAACGGGCTTTTCATATCATGATTTTGCTGGAGGTGTGAAGGGGATAAGTTTATTTCTCAAAACGGAGATTATTTTCATACAAGTTGGAATCTTATCTGGTACACGGCTTCCAATATAGACGATGAACAGCAGAAATGAAAACACCTCTAAGTCAATTAAAGTGTGGTTCTGAAAACAATCAAATCCATGGCTCCAAGTTCAAAAACAATTTTTCAGGAAGCAAGAGCGCTTAATATGGCAGCCTATTTCGTTAGTAGCCTCAAGTTGGGTAGGTTACTGAGTTATATTAAAATGAATAATAGATGTTCAGCCTCAAAAGCAACTAAAAATATAACGGTTTTGGTAAATCAGTTTGATTCTTATTTTGCTCAAGAAGGAAATCTTTTCAGAGATGCGCAGGACTACAAATTAGATACGGGGGTTAGCTGCAAAAACTGAATGAACAAATGATTTGACCGTAAACCCTGATTTTAGTTCTGTGGATACGGATTCTTGCGCAATTGCATTGGATGGGCAAATATTTGGGAAGAAGTAAGATAATACCTTTTTGTTAAAAGCTACGTATCGTTTTACTCTTTAGAAGGGATCTAATTTTATATGCAGTTTTATTTGGTTGTGAAATAATATGACGATAATTTCGTTTTAAGAGGTTGTTAACCAAATCTAACAATTATGTATAAAAATTTTTCAGCCCTTCTAGCGTTGATAATGGTGCTTTTTTCATGTAGTTCAGATAAAAATGATGCTATAGTAGAACAGGAAGTGGCACTTAATGCAATAATAGGAACATGGGACGCCACCGAGCTTGTTATTGATAATAATACAGCCAGCGATGACGCAAAATTTGGCAAACAAATACTAGATTTTTTAACCAATAAGGATTGCTATATCGTAACGCTACAATTTAATGAAGATTTGACTGCCACGGCTAGTAATTCAGCTAATTATGTAGAGATTAATGCAACTTCAACAGGTCTTGATATACCTTGCCCTACACAAACTGATGAAGAATCAAGTATATATACTTTTGATGGTAGTATTATTTCAATAGTCGATACTAATGGAGATACAGTACTAGTTGACGTGTCAATTGACGGTGCTATAATGATGGTAGATGCGGCAGATTTGGAAATTCCAGATTTTACGGATAGTGGTCAATTGATTTTTGTAAAGCGATAGTATATATGTTTAATATGATTATGACCTCTTCAATTTGTTGAAGGGGTTTTTTTGTGTAAAGTTGGATATGTTGTAATTAAGGGTACCTTTAAAACTTTCCGCAACATCGTTTTAAATCAAATGAATAAGATAAGTATCAAATATTTTTTTGCTTTATTATCACTTGTATATTTGGGTTGCATAAATCCTGTAGAGCCTGAATTTGAGTTTAAAGAAGGGCTGGTTTTTATAGAAGGTATTGCTACGACTGTTAAAGGTGGTTCATACGTGATAATTAACAAATCTGTAAATGAGTTTGGAATAAACAAAACAAAATTTGAAAAAGGTGCCTCAGTATCTTTTGTGAATTCTGTGTCTGGCCAAACAGTTGAATTGGTAGAATTAGAAGGCGCTTATGTACCTTCAATTGAATTTAAGGCTAATGTGGGTGAGCAATGGGAAATACAAATTACCTTGGAAGATGGAAGGCAATACTATTCACAATCAGAAACGGTATTAGAATCTGTTCCTATTACAAATATAAAGGCCACCTATAATCCTGAATTGCAATTTAATAACGGAACAGGATCTTTTGAACCTGGTCATGCTGTTTCAATAACTTTCAATGATCCGATTAGTGAAGAAAATTACTATTATTGGACATTCAAATCTTATGAAAACTTACTTATTTGCCAAGTTTGTTTTGATGGTATTTACCGTGGGGGATTATGTGGTCCGACAGATATAGCTACGCCAGATTATTTTAGTTACACATGTGATACAGATTGTTGGAAAGTTAGATACCCAGAAAGTATATCAATATTTGATGATAAATTTTCTGACGGAAAAACTACTACTGATTTGATAGTTGCCAATGTACCTCTATATACAAAAGAGAACATCGTGGTTGAAATCCAACAGTTATCATTGACTCCAGATGCATATGATTATTATAAAGTCTTAAAAGACTTGGTCGATAATAGTAGTGGGTTTAATGCACCGCCACCAGCCGCTTTAATAGGTAATATGTTCAACCCAAACGATGCCGACGATTTTGTGTTTGGAAGGTTCACTGCTGCTGCGACATCAACAATTGATATTTTTATTGAAAGAGGTAATATTCCAGAAAATCAGTTAGACCCTCAAATGCCCATGAGCATTGAGCCAACATTTATGTCCCCCTACCCAGCCCCTGCAACTATAGAAGCTCCTTGTAATGAAAGTAGATTTAAAACAGCGATACAGCCAGAAGTATGGATGAATTAAATAAAACAGGTAGTCATTTTATAAGGAAGGCCTTCTATTTTTTTTTAGGGTTGGTGTTTATAATTTTTTGTTCAAGTTCGCTTCAAGCCCAAGAATATAGTTTGGTTGTTGAGGTATTCGATGAGTTGACCAAACAACCTTTGGAGAGTGCTGAAATAACGATAGATCAATGTTCTTGCGGAGGAATTACCAATAACAATGGAATCTTTTCTATAAATCTTCCTCAAGATTCCTATTCGGTTAATGTCAATTATATAGGTTTTAAAAGTGAGACGGTTACCGTGAGCCTAAATTCTAGACAGAATATAAAAATCAACCTTATTGAAGAACAAGAACAGCTTTCTGAAGTAATAGTTCGAGCAAAGCGGATAAATGATAATTTAGAATTACCGCAAATGGGAGCATTACAATTACAAACACAAGAGTTAAAAAAAATACCATCAGGTCTTGGGGAAGCAGATGTTCTTAGAAGTATGACGCTATTGGCAGGTGTAAATAATGCAGGTGAAATCAGTAATGGGTTATCAGTTAGGGGTGGCGCCTTAGACCAAAATTTATTATTATTGGATAATGCACCGGTCTTTAACCCAACACATCTTTTTGGTCTTTTTTCTGTATTTACCCCAGATGTGATTTCTAGTGTTGACTTGTATAGGGCAAATATACCTGCGCGTTATGGTGGTAGAATAACCTCAGTTTTGGATATAAAGGTTAAAAATCCATATGTAGATAAATTTAAGTTAAGTGGTGGTATAGGTATTGTTTCAAGTCGTTTGAATATTGAAACACCTATCATTAAGGATAAGCTTATGATGACGCTTGGTGGAAGGGCAGGTCTAACAGATTTTTTGTTACCCTTGGTTTCAGAACGCTTAAAGGATACAAAAGCTAAATTTTATGACAGTACGTTAAAATTGTTATATCTACCAACAAAAGATGATCAAGTAACTTTTACGGGGTTTTATAGTAAAGATTATTATCAACTGGACTTGATAACTAAAATACAGAATATTAATGCAAAAAATAACCAGTATGATTTTAAAACCCTAAACGGCACCTTGAATTGGAGGCATTCTTTCAATGATCAAAGTAATCTTAGAACATTCTTGGTGGTGAGCGATTATTCGCCAAAAACTATCTTTCCTGAAGTCGATAATCCTAATGAAATTGAATTCGAATCGAAAATTAATTATCAAAGTTTTGCATCAGAATTTTCTAAAGAAATTAAGTCTGATCTAAACTATTATTTGGGAATTCAGGCAAACAAGTATCAGATTAGCCCGGGAGAATTACGACCAGGAAATAGTAATAGTGTTGAGGCCGTTTCTTTGGCTAAAGAAAATAGCTACGAATTTGCAGGATATGCTAATGTAAATTTTAAACCAGTTGAAAATGTGGCTGTTTCTGCCGGCTTAAGATTTAGTCATTATGTTCTTGTAGGGCCTTTTGAGCAGGCGCAAATAGATCAGACCACTGGTTTGTTGTTGGGTGTTACTGAATTTGAAAGCGGGGCAGGGGTTAAAACGTATAATGGGTTAGAACCAAGATTAGGGGCGAATATTAAGTTAAACAAAACTACCTCGATTAAGGCTAGTTATGCAAGATTGAATCAATACCTTCAAAATGTATATAATTCGACAACTCCTTTGCCCACTTCTAGATGGAAGACTGCTGATTCATATATAAAGCCACAAATAAGTGATGCATATGGTTTAGGGATTTATAAAAATTTTGCAAATAATACAATTGAACTGGGTTTAGAAGGTTACTATCGAGATTCCAAAAACAACTTAACATTTAAGCCTGGTGCCGATTTCTTTCTTGAAGAGTTTTTGGAGCGTGATGTAATTCAGGGAGATGGTCAAGCATACGGTGTTGAGTTTAGTATAAAGAAATCTAGCGGTAAGGTGAACGGCTGGTTGAACTACACTTGGTCAAGAAGTTTACTGAGGTCTAATAATGAAAAGCTTGCTGATAGAATAAACAATAATAAGTGGTATGCTTCAGATTTTGATAGACCACATGTAATCAATTCCACAATCAATTTTGAAGGGGATAAATATAATACATGGAGTTTTAATTTTACTGGTCAAACCGGAAGACCTTATACGGTAGCGAATAGTGTCTTCAAATTGGAGAATATTGATGTTCCAATTTTTATTGAACGTAACAATGCTAGACTTCGACCTTACCATAGATTAGATTTCTCATGGAATGTTAAATATGGTGAGAAAGTCAATAAGCGATGGGTCGGCGATTGGACATTTACCGTTTATAATGTTTACAGCAGGCGAAATCCATTTAATATTTATTATTCCCAACGTCAGCCAGGAGTAGATGCAGATGTTTTTTTAGGTAGCCCATTAGGATCGTATGAACTTTCCATTTTGAATAGTCCGTTGATTTCATTGACTTATAATTTTGTTTTTCAATAAGTGGAATAGTATTGCTTAAAAAATTTACGCTGTACCCGTTAGTGCTCCTATTAAATGGTTACAAGATATACTCCTTGTTCTAAATCCACTACTGAAATTTAAGTGCGTTGTGCTTAATAACGCACTGATACGAACTAACTTAGCTGCCGTGTATATCAGTTATACTAATTGGTGCGTTAGGTGAGTTTTAAGACCTAAAATATTAATTACGTTCGGAGCAGGGTTTGGGAATACTCTTTTATCGTGTTCTTAGTGTCAAAACTTGTTTCAGTCTTGTTTGATCGGGAAAACCTACATGAATAGTGAAGATAAAAAGTAAATACAAGACTAGATTTTTCATGGTATTTACACTTAGGTGCAATAAACCTGTAAATACGTAACAGAATTTGAAATGTGTTTCTTGTGATTTTAAGATGGTTTAACATCTCGATTAAAAATGGTGTTAATGTGCCACCAGCCAGTTTTCACCTAAACCAACTTCCACATCTAATGGAACATCTAAGGTGTAAGCGTTTTCCATTTCTGACTTGATTAGCGTTTTCATTTTTTCCAGTTCTGGTTTGTAGATGTCGAATACCAATTCATCATGTACTTGAAGGAGCATTTTAGATTTGTACTTGCCTTCTTCCAATTTTTTATGAATATTAATCATTGCAATTTTAATGATGTCAGCAGCACTACCTTGAATAGGTGCGTTTACAGCATTTCGTTCGGCAGCACCGCGAACCATGGCATTACTTCCATTAATATCTTTAAGGTATCTTCTTCTGCCTAGTACTGTTTGCACATAACCATTATCACGAGCAAAATCTACTTGTTCGCTCATGTAGTTTCTTAGCTTTGGATAGGTTTTGTAGTAGGTGTCTATCAATTCTTTTGCTTCTGAACGAGATAAATCTGTTTGATTGCTTAGACCAAAGGCCGATACCCCATAAATAATTCCGAAGTTTACGGTTTTTGCATTACTACGCTGTTCACGAGTAACTTCATCCAATGGTACATCAAATACTTTTGAGGCCGTAGATGCATGAATATCCTCCCCGTTTTTGAAAGCCTCTATCATGGTGGTTTCCTCGCTTAACGCGGCAATAATTCGCAATTCAATTTGAGAATAATCTGCCGCTAACAAGGTGTAATTCTCATCTCTAGGAATAAAAGCCTTGCGGACTTGACGGCCACGCTCCGTTCGGATTGGAATGTTCTGTAAATTGGGGTTGTTACTACTTAAACGGCCCGTTGCAGCAACTGTCTGCATATAATCTGTATGAACTCTGCCTGTTGAGGGTTTCACCTGTTCGGGTAAGGCATCTACATACGTGCTTTTTAATTTAGCTAGGCCTCTATAATCCAATACATTTTGAATGATTTCATGGTCTTTTGCTAAATAAGAGAGTACATCCTCCGCAGTGGAATACTGACCGGTTTTTGTTTTTTTAGGCTTATCGACAAGCTTCATTTTGTCAAATAGTATTTCCCCTAATTGTTTTGGAGAGCCTATATTGAATTCTTCGCTGGCAGCCTCGTAAATCTTTTTTTCTAATGTGGCTATGTCATTATTTAAATCTGAAGAAAGAGAATGCAAAAACTCATTGTCTAGATTGATACCTTCCAGTTCCATGTCGGCCAATACACGCAGTAGAGGGATTTCAATATCTTGAAATAATTTCTCTGTGTTTGCTTCTTTTAATTCTGGCCTAAAATGTTGTGCTAATTGAAAAGTGATGTCGGCATCTTCGACGGCATATTCTGTTTGTTTTTCTACCGGTACATCTCGCATGCTTAATTGGTTCTTTCCTTTCTTTCCAATTAGTTCTGTTATGGAAATCGGAGTATAATTAAGGTAAGTTTCTGCTAATATATCCATATTATGACGCATATCTGGATTAATCAGATAATGGGCCAGCATAGTATCGAACAAAGGTCCTTTTACATCAACCTTATATTTATCTAAAACCTTAATATCATATTTAAGATTTTGACCTATTTTTTCAATTTGCACAGATTCAAAGAACGGACGTAGTTCTTCTATGAGTGATTGTGCTTCTTTCGTATCTGCTGGGAACGGAATATAAAATCCTTTGGTTGCTTCCCAAGAAAAGGCAATTCCCACTAATTCCGCAGTTAAGGGGTCTAATCCTGTAGTTTCGGTATCAAAACATACCGAAGTTTGTTTCATTAAATTTTGAAAAAACAATTTTAAGGCCATACCGGGCGCTACACTTTGGTAAGCATGAGCCACATCGGCAATTGTCTGTCTGCTTGAGTAGTCTTTAATAGTTGATGGTGTGTCTCCACTACCTCCAAACAATGAAAATTGACCTGTTCCTGCATCCTGAGCCTCTTTTTTTGGTTTTGGTGTGCCAGAAACTTCTGTTTGGGTTTCTTCAGTTTCAGTTTCAGTTTCAGTTGAGAATAGCTTTATAAATTGGTCTTTGAGCCTTCTAAACTCTAGTTCTTCAAAGATTTTCTGAACTTTTTCAGCATTCGGTTCAGACATCTGATAATCATCAGCATTAAAAGTCACATCAACATCTAAACAAATAGTAGCCAATTTTTTGGATAATAGCCCCAATTCTTTGTTGGCTTCTACCTTTTCTCTCATCTTACCTTTAAGCTTATCAGTATTTTCAAAGAGGTTTTCCATGGTATCAAAATCAGCAATAAACTTTCTTGCTGTTTTATCACCAACACCAGGTAAGCCCGGAATATTATCACTTGCATCACCCATCATACCTAAATAATCAATAACCTGTTCTGGTCGTTCTACTCCAAAGCGTTTTTGTATTTCTGGTATTCCCCAAATTTCTATACCATTCCCCATACGGGCGGGTTTGTACATGAATATATTTTCTGATACGAGCTGGCCAAAATCTTTATCTGGGGTTACCATAAAAACTTTATAATCTTCCTTTTCTGCTTGTTTAGCTAAAGTTCCTATAATATCATCTGCTTCCCAGCCTTCTTTTACAACTACGGGAATTTGCATTGCCTTTAAGATATCTTGAATATAGGGTACTGCAATTCTAATGGCATCTGGTGTTTCTGATCTATTTGCCTTGTATTCTGGAAATATCTCGGTACGTTCTGCGCTTCCTCCTTTATCAAAACAAACGGCTAAATGGTCTGGTTTTTCTCTACGGATTACGTCGAACAAAGAATTCATGAATCCCATAATCGCAGAGGTGTCCATACCCTGTGAATTTATTCTTGGATTTTTTATCAGGGCATAGTAGCCACGGAATATTAATGCATATGCATCTAGCAAGAAGAGTCTTTTTTGATCTGCCATTTTGAAAATTAGATAGTATGGGGTTAAAAGTACAAATTGAAAGGGAAACAATGCGAAAGATTAGCCTTGCGGTTGGGTATTAAATCTTTCTAAAACGAATCGTTTAACTTTCTAAATAACTATTTGATGGGTTGTTTACATGTCCATCTTTGGTATACGTTCTATACGTGAAACCCGGATGGATGCAGTAGCCGCCCGTTTCGCCTTTTTTATTAATAGCAATAAATCCAATCTGAAAATCTTGCTTATCCTTATTTTTTGCGATAATACGTTTTACACCTTCTTCACAAGCTTCTTGAGGAGATTTTCCTTGTCGCATCAATTCTACAATTAGAAAACTACCAACAGTTCTAACAACCTCTTCACCAACACCGGTAGCCGTTGCTCCGCCAACCTCATTATCTATAAAAAGTCCAGCACCAATGATAGGCGAATCTCCAACCCTACCTGCCATCTTGTATGCCATGCCGCTGGTTGTACAAGCCCCGGCAATATCTCCTTTTTCATCAATAGCCAACATGCCAATGGTGTCATGGTTTTCTATGTTGATGATAGGTTTGTATTGAGATGTTTTTTTCCATTCTAACCAATCTTCCTTCGTTTTTTTAGTTAACAGGTTGACCTTTTCAAAACCCTGCTCGTAGGCAAATTGCTCCGCACCTTTTCCGGCCAACATAACATGAGGTGTTTCTTCCATTACTTTTCTAGCTACGGATATTGGATTGGCAATATTTTGCATAGCCAAAACTGCGCCGCAGTTCCCATCCTTATCCATGATACAAGCATCTAGGGTTACATTTCCATCACGATCCGGTCTTCCGCCATTTCCAACGGTAGTATTTCTTAAATCATTTTCTTCTATCATTACGCCTTGGTGAACTGCGTCTAACGAACTACCCCCGTCATGTAGTACCTCCCAAGCTTTGGCTGTGGCATTGCCAAAATCCCAAGTGCAAATGGCTATAGGTAGAATTGGTGTTATATCAGTTCTTTTTTCCGGTTGTTGGTCGTTACACGATGCCAAAATGGGAGCAGAAATTATTCCTGCAGCTACAGTGCTAGAATTTCTTAAGAATTTTCTTCTTTTCATGGGTTGGGTTCTTTACTTTTAGTGGCCTTAAATATAACAATATGCTAGTTGAAATTTGTGCTAATTCTTTGGAATCTGCCTTGGTGGCTGAACGCGCTGGAGCAGATCGTATTGAGCTATGTTCCGAGTTGGCCGTGGGTGGTTTAACGCCATCCTATGGAGTACTGAAAGCAGTAAAAGAACAGGTGTCTATTCCTGTTCACATATTAATTCGCCCAAGAAGTGGTGATTTTTCATATACCGATGTAGAGTTTGATATAATGATTACGGATATTGAATTATGTGTAGAAATGGGGTTTGAAGGAATAGTTTCCGGAGTGCTTTTTAAAGATTTCAGATTAGATGTTGAGCGTTTGCAAAGATTGAAGTCGGCAGCTCGTGATTTAACATTTACATTCCATAGAGCATTTGATTGGATTATAGACCCTATGGAAGCACTAAAGCAACTAGAAAAAGTACAAGTAGATTATATTTTATCTTCTGGTCAACAAAAATCTGCGCCCGAAGGCATTGATGTATTGATCGATTTAAATGAACGAAGTTCTCAAGTTCAAATAATGCCAGGCTCCGGAATCAACGCAACTAATGTGAACTTGTTTAAGGAAAAGGGTTTTAACGTAGTGCATTTATCAGGAACTGCAATGGTTAAACAATTACCAACAAAACCTTTGATTTCAATGAATTCAAGTAGTTTTCTAAGTGATGACCACCTAGCCGTTACTCAAATTGAGAATATTAAAGCGGTTTTAAGTAAGGTTAAATAAAATGTAAATGAGCAGGTATACCATTGTTATACAGATATCTTTGTGAAAAAACAGCTATGATACGTTGGATGATTTTCGCCTTAGCTTATGTAGCATTGGGTTTTTATGTGTTACAGGCATTAAAAACCATAGCGAAACAACCGTGGTGGTCTTACTTCTACATTATTATCTCTTTGACGGTAATGTTCAATTTTATATACCAATTCACGGTAGGTGAGGAGACAGGTAGGGTTTTGAGTATCTCTAAAAGTTATGCGTTTGGGTTTTTATTGACCATACTTACCTTCAATATTATCACGATTATATTTTTATTCTCTGAAGATATATATAGAATAATTTCTGGACTTTATATGAAAATTTATGGAGTGGATAAGGAATTTGGTTTACCCGCACGTAGGCGATTCTTGAGTTTGCTAGCGCTTGGTATAGCTTCCATACCCTTTGGTGCATTGTTGTATGGCATGTACAAAGGCAAGTACAATTTTAAGGTCTTGAAATATACATTAGAGTTTGAAGATTTACCGGATGGTTTTGACGGCTATCAAATTACCCAAATTTCAGATATTCATAGTGGTAGTTTTGATGATAGAAAGATGATTGAATATGGTGTTGATTTAATTAACAAGCAAAAGAGTGATGTGCTATTCTTTACAGGCGATATGGTCAATAATATGACCTCTGAAATGCTTCCGTGGGCAGATTTATTTTCAACTTTAGAAGCGAAAGATGGTAAATTTTCTGTGCTTGGCAACCATGATTATGGGGATTACATTCCGTGGGAAACGGAAGAGCTTAAGCACCAAAATTTAGAAGATTTAAAAGTTTTGCAGAAAGACATGGGTTTTGATTTGTTGCTTAATGAGCATCGTTATTTACAGAAAGGGTCTGATAAAATTGCCTTGTTAGGTGTAGAGAATTGGGGCAAAGGCGGTTTTAAAAAAGCCGGGGATCTTAAAAAAGCAGCAGCACAGATAGATAAGAATGATTTTAAGATTTTGATGAGTCATGATCCGTCTCATTGGGAGATGGAAGTAATCAATGACCCGTATCACTATCATTTAACCCTAAGCGGACATACGCATGGTATGCAGTTTGGAATTGAAATACCCGGTTGGATAAAATGGAGCCCAGTTAAATGGAGATATCCTTATTGGGCTGGTATTTATAAGGAAATGGGTCAATTTATCAATGTAAATAGAGGTTTTGGCTTTTTAGGATATCCTGGTAGGGTAGGTATTTGGCCTGAAATCACCGTGATTACGTTACGAAAAAAGGCATTAACATGATTTTAACCCTATTGCAGTGCTACAAATAGGTTGCTAAGGGTAGTGTTTTAACAATTTTTATTACATTTGGCTAACATAGTAAAGCATTTTTTTTATGTCTAAATTTGGTGAGCTTATAGATTTAAAAGTACCTGTTCTTCTGGATTTTTATGCAGAGTGGAATGAACAGTCTGCCGCAATGCATCCTGTTCTTAAGGATGTGGCCGCAGCTTTAGGTAATAAAGGAAAGGTAATTAAGATTGATGTAGATAAAAACAAGGAACTTTCGCAAGCTTTGCGTGTTAAAGGCTTACCAACTTTAATGATTTACAAACAAGGTGAAATGGTTTGGCGCCAAAGTGGCGAACAAGATGCCAATACACTTATAGGTATTCTGAAAGAATACGTTTAAATTCAAAACTAATTTTTAATTACTGCTAAAGCTTTGGACCTTGGTCCAAAGCTTTTATTGTTGTATTGATATACCAACGGTGTCTTGTAAGATGTCTGTTCTTGTGTTGTCTGGCAAAATAGTATCTGAAACGGGTAAAGTGTCTATCATGTCTGGGTCAGATTCAAGCCCCCGTTCAGGCACTTCCATGGCATCTTCATCTTTATAGAAATGTTGGAATTTATCGATGTATTCATTAAAGATCAACGTTTCTTTTTCAGCTACGCCCTCAGTATCATTAGTTATAATGATATCTATATTTCTTCTGTAGGCCTCCATATCGGCAATAATATCATCTATACTACTGTATTGTTCATCTAAACTTATGGAAGCATAATACGCTAAGCGTTCTTGATATTTTTTCTTTAAAACCTCAAATAGCGCTCGTGCTTTTTGACTTTCACCAACTTTATAGTAGCCATCAATAAAAGGTTCTACCAAGGTGTAATATCCAAACTTATCAACGGGCATATTGGTAATGGCAATTTCAATGATGTCTTTTGCCTTACCCATTTTATTCTCTTTGATCAAGGCCTCTGTCAATCGGGCTAAATTACCTCTAAAAGATACGCTTTGTATGCGTGTCTGGGTGTCATGGTAAATATCACCACCTGCATTACCCCAATCCCAATTTTTTACAATGTCGTACATCAATTCGGTATCAATTCTTCCTAATTCAAATGCATTAGGGCGTTCAGTACGAATAGGAACCAATTTGTACGCCAAACCATCCAATTGAAGATAATCTTTCATCCATAGGTATTCTGCATCATCAAAGCTACCACCAGAAAAATATAAAGGACGTTTCCAATCATTATTGGCTAAAATATCCAACATCATCATACTCTTTTTGGTTATCGCACCTGGTAAGTCGATGTCAATAAAATCAACAATCAAGTCTGCATCTTTTTGTTTAACCAAACCACTGCTCAAAACATTTTGTTTGTTAACGGGTACCCTTATTTTTTTAGTAGGATAGTAAACCATGTTTTGGGTATCCTCTGAATACTGACTTAAATCAGCACCATTTTGTTCAAAAAGATATTTGAGTTTAGTTCTTGGTTTATCACTATCAATCCAATTGATGAAGTCTTTAATAGGCCATCTGTTTTCGGTAATACCTTGGTGGTACAATACATCTCGAGACCCCAGCCTATATTTTTCATGTGATATTTGAGAAGGAATTGGGTCACTTTGATAGGCCTTTTTCTTCATCTGGTCTACATACCAATCTGTTTCAAAAAGACTGGTACAAACAATACGCACATCTGTTCTATATTTTTCTATTTCTTGGGCATACCAAATAGGGAAGGTGTCATTATCACCTATGGTAAAGAGTATGGCACCAGCATCTTCTTGACAGGAATCTAAATACGCTTTTGCAGATGAATTTGCGGTAAAACGATTAGATCGGTCATGGTCGTCCCAATTTTGCACTGCCATAACGGTTGGTACAGCAAGTAAGGTTAAAATTACTATGGCAGGAGCAAGAATTTTGGGTGCTATCCAATCCTTAAACCCATCATAAAGTCCATATACGCCTAGACCCATCCACAATGCAAAAATATAAAAGGAACCAACCAAAGAGTAATCTCGCTCCCTTGGTTGAAATATACCAGGATTGGTATAAAATTGAATGGCCAAACCTGTGAAAAGGAAGAAAATCAATAGTACCCAAAATTGCTTTTTATCTTTAGAGAATTGAAATACAATACCTATAATTCCTAAAAGCAACGGTAGAAAGAAATAGGTATTTCTGCCTGGATTATTTTTGATATCGCTCGGTAAATTATCTTGACTGCCAAGTCGCCAGCTATCTAAGAAATTAATGCCGCTTAACCAGTTTCCATTATCGTTATAGCGTCCTTGAACATCATTCTGCTTTCCAACAAAATTCCACATAAAATAACGTAAATACATATAGTTGAACTGAAATTCAACCATGTATCTTACATTCTCCCAAACTGTAGGCGGCTGAACTTCAATATATTCATCAAAACGTTTTAAAAAGCTAATGTACTGATCAGCCCCAATTTCGCCGTTATCAAAACCTGTTTTAACTTGATCTACAGCTTGTCTTAATTCCTGGTTAGTTTGTGTTATTTTAAAATCTAATGCTCCGAAATAGCGCATATAATTTTCCGCATTCTGGGAACTCCACATTCTAGGTAAAAGTCCTTTGTGTTTGGGGTTTGGGCCTTGTACAGCGTTCTTGAATTTATTGACGATGATGTATTTGCCCAGTGTGTAATCCTTTTCGTATTTTGGTTTACCATCTTGGTCTTCACCAGCAGGGGCGAACATATCTGAATAATAGGAGCCATACACAGGGCTATCTACCCCTGGATATTGTTCTCTATTATAGTAAGCCAAAAGTGCTCTTGCATCTTCGGGGTTATTCTCGTTTATAACGACATTTGCATTAGCACGTATAGGAAGCATTAACCAAGAGGAGAACCCTAGAAATAAAAACATTAAGCAAAGAACAATCGTATTTGCAATTCTATAATTGTTTTTTCGGGTATAGTTTAAGCCAAAATAAAAAGCAGCTATGAATCCTAATCCAATGATAATAGAGCCAGAATTAAAAGGTAATCCTATACTGTTGATGAAGAATACTTCTCCCCAGCCAAATAGTTGGAGTACATAGGTGAGTGAGAACTTGTATACGAGCATCAATAAGGTAATTACCACAATATTCGCAATAAGAAAGTTTTTAACCGTTGTCTCTTTATACGTTTTGAAATAATACAAAAGGCCTATAGAAGGTATTGCTAAAAAGCCCATAAATTGAATTCCAAAAGTAAGGCCTACAACGTACGATATTAGTATAATCCATCGGTTGCCACGCGGATCTTCTAAATTGTCTGTCCATTTTAAACCCAACCACAGCAACAATGCCATTATAAAACTGGCCGTTGCGTACACTTCAGTTTCTACAGCATTAAACCAAAAACTATCTGAATATGTAAATGAGAGGGATCCTACTAGTGCACTACCGAAGACTGCTATTGCTTTGCTATTGGTAAAAGGTCCATCTTTATCAATTAATTTTCTGGTAATATTGGTAATCGTCCAGAACATGAAAAGAATGGTAAATGCACTAGATACTCCAGAGACTAGATTTACCATCATGGCAATCTTGTTAGGTTCTAAGGCGAACATGGAAAAGAAAGCACCAATCATTTGTAATAAAGGCGCCCCTGGCGGGTGACCTACTTGTAATTTGGCAGCTGTTGCTATATATTCACCCGCATCCCAAAAACTATTGGTGGGTTCAACGGTAATAAAATAGGTAATAAGGGCTATAAAAAATACGGACCATCCTAATATGATGTCCCACTTCTGGTAGTTCTTTGAAAACATGAAACTTGGGTTAAACCTAAGTGGCGAATTTACTAATTAATATAGATATGTTTGTACTATTTTTATAAACCTTTAATAAGAAGAAAGGAGTATTTTTTTAATTATTACCGTAAAAAATGTTTGGTGAAACCAAACTTTGTTTTAAATTTGCACCCTCTTAGAAGATATTGGCCCATGGTGTAATGGTAACACTTCGGTTTTTGGTACCGTCATTCAAGGTTCGAATCCTTGTGGGCCAACTAATAAGAATAAAAAATCCCAATGTCATTTGATGTTGGGATTTTTGCATTTGATATGGTCTAACTCGAGATTCTTTGTATGATGGTTTTCTCCTGCAGTAGTGCGTCAATTTAGTGGATAAATAAGAGAACTGTTGAATAGGAAAGGGGCTATAGCATTAAGTTTATTTATTTACATTTAAACTGATAACGTTATTAATTCATCGGAAAAGAAACCATTTAGGCAATAGTATTTCTTACTTTAGCACTTTAATTAACCTTACTTTATGAGCCTTTCCCCAAAAGTTTTAAAGATTCTCCTTGTTGTTATTGTTGTTGGATTCAGTGTCGGTCTTTACCTTCAAGATGTCAAGCATGAGGAAAGTACTGCCCATGCATGGAAGGCCAATCGCTATAACTTGGATCGCTTTAATAAGATAATGGAGTTAAATCATAAAATGAATGCTAAAAATTGGCGTACCATGCAGGATAGCATAGGTAAGCAGTTAGATACACTTATGATTCTTAGATTCCGTAAAGAGGTTGACAGTTTGGGTGAGGCAGATTCACAAGCGTACATTGATAGACAAGAGGTGCAAGCTTCTTATATGCCTAATTAATTTGTGCCCTTCTGTTTTAAGTTAAGGTAGTTTATCGTCAGAATCTTCTTTGACGATTTTGTTACTTGATATATTATTTTCTTTTGCCTTACTAACGTGTAAACGTGTCGGGTGGTGTTCCGTGTTTTTAGATTCACGTAATGCATCTTCGGCTATATTGCGATCTAATATTTCTTCGTCAATTTCATCGAGCATTGTTCTCATCTGGTGTTTATCGCGAATCATTGCCCAAGTCATGACTAAACTTGTTGCAATAATTACAAATAATAGAATTCCAGATTCAAACCCCTCTATTTGTGCTTGTTCTGGTATAGCATAAAATAATAAGACCGTGATTAAACCTCGTGGTGCAATAAAAAGCTGTGGTAGCATATCCTTTCCGACGAAAACAACTAAGATTATAAATCGAATTGCATAGATTGATGCGATAATGAGTAGGCTAACTATAGCCACATTTACACTTAACAGTGTTGACAATACGATGGTGATGCCGAATATAACAAAGAAGAATGTGCGCACTACAAAAGCAGTTTCTAAGGTTATGATGTGTAATTCATGGTAAATTTGTTTCATCCGTTCAGATTCTAAAAAAATTTTGGTTTTTCCAGGGAAGAAAAGATTTACATTTTTAACGATAAGTCCAAAAACCAGAATAATAATTAAAGAAGATAAGTGCATCTTTTTGCCAATGGCGTAAAGGAGAAGTAAAACGGCAATGAGTAAAAATAGCTTTGCCTGACTCTTTATACGCTGAAATATCAATATGATAGCATAACTGGTGACTAAGGCTATTAGTATGGTTAGAATTAAATTTCCTGCAAAGCCTACTGCTCCTGTGTCTTCTGCGGGATTAAGCTTGCCGGTTAGAAAGTAGAACATCATTATGCCGATAATGTCTGAGAAGGTGCTTTCGTAAATGTGAAATTCTTTTTTCTTTTCACTCAGCCCTCCAACACTGGGGATAATTATTGCGCTTGATAGAATGGATAGCGGTGTTGCATATAGCCACGCAGACTCCATTGTCATGTTAGGGATGAATTGGTAGAGAATTAAAGCAGCTACATATGTTGAGCCAATTAACCCTATTAACGCAATGGCCATAGATTTAAGTATTGGCCATATTTTTTCCTTTTTTAGTTCTAATTCTAAAGCGGCTTCAAGTACAATCATGATTAGACCGACTGTGCCTAGTATTTCTAAGGAACCTTTAAAATTAGGAACTTCGGGTATGAAAAATTCTAATCCTATTTTAATAATTATACCTAAAACAATAAGCATCAAAACAGCCGGGATATTGGTTTTTTTAGAAATACCATTAAAAAAGAAGGACAAGACTACGATAAGTGATGCGCCAATAATAAGGTTATAAGAAGATAGAATTTCCATTGAGGGCGTTTTTAGGTTGGCCAAGAGTTAAAAATACCACAAATTAGGAACAGAGCTTATTCTTAAAGTATTATAATTTTACTTGATTGTATAAATTGTGAATTAATTAGGTGTTCAT
The DNA here is from genome assembly GCF_005771495.1 of Maribacter sp. ACAM166. Classification (GTDB taxonomy): domain Bacteria; phylum Bacteroidota; class Bacteroidia; order Flavobacteriales; family Flavobacteriaceae; genus Maribacter. The sequence continues at coordinate 224,093 of NZ_VAUW01000002.1, read as the reverse complement.
CTGCTATTGTAGGAAATTAAAATTATTGTATATTTGCATCGCTGAAAGGATATAAAAGTATTCATGAGGGGACAATTAGTCCCCTCTTTTATTACTTACTATTTATGCTAAAGGAAAAAGTAAAAGAATTATTGCAACAAGGTCTTGAAGAAGATCCATCACTCTTTTTGATTGATTTCACTATGGGGGCTGATAATAGCATCCAAGTGATAATAGACGGTGATCATGGGGTTACGGTAAGTGATTGTATTAAAATCAGTCGGGCCATTGAGCATAATTTAGATCGAGATGAACATGATTTTTCCCTTGAAGTTGCCTCGGCAGGAGCGGCTGCTCCATTAGTTATTCCGCGGCAATATTTAAAAAATATTGGAAGAAAACTTGAAGTCCGCACTAATGACAATACGTTTGAAGGTAATTTGACTGCCATTACGGATGATTCCATTGTTTTAGAGTGGAAGGCAAGAGAGCCTAAGCCGATTGGGAAAGGAAAGGTTACCGTTCAGAAAAAAGAGGAGTTAAATTTTTCAGATATTATTAAAGCAAAAGTTGTATTAAAATTTTAATTGTAATTACCAATGGAAAATATTGCGTTAATTGAATCTTTCTCAGAGTTTAAGGACGATAAGTTCATAGACAGGGTTACATTGATGGCCATTCTGGAAGATGTTTTTAGAAATGCACTTAAGAAGAAGTTTGGTTCAGATGATAACTTTGATATCATTATAAATCCTGATAAAGGGGATTTAGAGATTTGGCGTAACCGTATTGTAGTTAACGATGGCGAGGTTGAAGAACCGAATGAGGAGATTTCATTGTCAGAAGCTCGTAAGATAGAGCCTGATTTTGAGGTTGGTGAGGATGTGTCTGAAGAGGTGAAATTAATAGATTTGGGAAGAAGGGCTATTTTGGCATTACGTCAAAATCTAATTTCTAAGATACATGAGCATGACAATACCACTATTTATAAGCACTTTAAGGATTTAGAAGGTGAGATTTATACAGCGGAGGTGCATCATATTCGTCATAAGGCTATAATTTTGTTAGATGATGAGGGGAATGAAATAATTCTTCCAAAAGATAGACAGATACCATCTGATTTTTTCCGTAAGGGTGATAATGTAAGAGGTGTTATCGAAAGTGTGGAGTTGAAGGGTGCAAAACCTACTATTATAATGTCAAGAAGTTCTCCTAAATTTTTGGAGCAATTATTCTTCCAAGAAATACCGGAGGTTTTTGATGGTTTAATTACAGTGAAGAAGGTTGTTCGAATTCCTGGTGAAAAAGCAAAAGTGGCTGTTGATTCTTACGATGATCGTATCGATCCAGTAGGTGCTTGCGTGGGGATGAAAGGCTCTAGAATTCACGGTATTGTTCGTGAATTGGGTAATGAGAATATAGATGTAATTAACTGGACAGCTAACCCGCAATTATTGGTTACTAGGGCGTTAAGTCCAGCGAGAGTTTCTTCTGTTAAGTTGAACGATGAGAAGATGACAGCTCAGGTGTACTTGAAACCAGAAGAGGTTTCAAAGGCAATAGGTAGAGGTGGTCATAATATAAGATTGGCGGGTCAGTTAACAGGTTATGAAATTGATGTATTCCGCGAAGGTGTAGAGGAAGATGTGGAATTAACAGAGTTTTCAGATGAAATTGATGCTTGGATAATTGAAGAATTCAAGAAGATTGGAATGGATACAGCTCGTAGTGTTTTGGAACAAGATGTTACTGATTTAGTGAAGCGTACAGATTTAGAAGAGGAAACAATTGTAGAAGTTGTGCGTATCCTAAAAGAAGAATTAGAAGATTAGCTATATATTAGCACTTAAATAAAGAACGGGAATCAGTATTTATGGCAGACAATGCGAAAATAAGGCTTAATAAAGTTCTTCGTGAGCTTAATATTTCCTTGGATAGGGCAGTGGACTTTCTGAATGGAAAAGGACATGATGTGGAAGCGAGGCCTACCACTAAAATTTCGGATGATGTTTATCAGGTTTTGCTTGATGAGTTCCAAACGGATAAGAGCAAAAAAGTGGCATCTAAGGAAGTTGGCGAAGAGAAGCGTAAAGAAAAAGAGGCAATTCGAGTTCAATTAGAAAAAGAACAAGAAGATCGTCGCTTGGTCCGTGAGCGAAGAAACGCTGATGCTGAGAAGACTATTATAGTTGGTAAAGTCGAACTTGCCGGAACTAAAATGGTAGGTAAAATCGACCTTAATCCAAAAAAGAAGAAAGAGGACCCTGCTAAGGAAACTCCGAAAGTAGAGGTTAAGCCTAAGGCAAAAGTGCAGGCTAAGGAGCCTGTAAAGGATGTGGAGGAGGAGCCTAAGGAAAATCCAGTTGTTGAAAAGGTAGAATCTAAAAAAGTAGCGCCTAAAGTTGAAGAACCTAAAGCTGAAAAGCCGAAGGCTGAGGAACCTAAAAAAGTGGAACCTAAAGTTGAGGTAGCTAAAAAGGAAGAGACTCCAAAAGAAGCGGCTGAACCTAAAGTTGAGGCAGCTAAAAAGGAAGAAGTTGAAAAAGAGGCTCCAAAAGAACCTGCGGAACCTGGTCAACCAGAATCTGATCAGCCTATAACAATTGAGACTCAATATCAAAAGTTAACCGGACCGAAAATAGCGGGTGCAAAAATTGACCTTAGCAAATTTGAAAAGCCGAAGAAAAAGAAAGAAGAGAAAAAGCCTGCTGATAAAGCGATAGATCGTAAAAAGAGAAGAAGGCGTATTGTAACAAAGAATCCTGCTGCACCAAGGCAAAGTAGGCCACCTGCAACTACGGGTGACCGTAAAGGTAGAGGTCGGTTTGCAACTGTAGCTAAGGTGGAGCCTACAGAAGTAGATGTACAAAAACAAGTACGTGAAACCTTAGAGAAATTACAGGGTAAATCTAAGAAGGGTAAAGGAGCCAAGTACAGAAGGAGTAAGAGGGACCAACACCGTGAGCAAACGGAAAAGGATATTGAACAACAAGAATTAGAAAACAAAGTTCTTAAAGTAACTGAGTTTGTTACGGCAACTGAGGTCGCTACAATGATGGGTGTTTCTACAACTGAAATTATTTCGGCTTGTATGTCTTTAGGTATAATGGTAACTATGAATCAGCGTTTAGATGCTGAGACATTATCTATTGTAGCTGATGAATTTGGATATGAAGTAGATTTCGTTACCGCAGATATAGAGGAGAGTATTGTTGAGGTGGTGGATGCACCTGAAGATTTGAAACCAAGAGCTCCTATCGTTACCGTAATGGGTCACGTGGATCATGGTAAGACTTCATTGTTGGATTATATTCGTAAAGAGAATGTAATTGCTGGAGAAAGTGGAGGAATTACACAGCACATTGGTGCTTATGGTGTAACGTTAGAGAATGGTGAGCGAATTGCATTCTTGGATACACCGGGTCACGAGGCGTTTACTGCTATGCGTGCTAGAGGTGCCCAAGTGACCGATATTGCTATAATTGTAGTTGCTGCCGATGATGATATTATGCCACAGACGAAAGAGGCTATTAGCCATGCACAAGCTGCTGGTGTTCCGATAGTTTTTGCAATAAATAAAATTGATAAGTCAACAGCCAATCCAGATAGGATTAAGGAAGGACTGGCGCAAATGAATTTGTTGGTAGAAGACTGGGGTGGTAAAGTTCAATCTCATGATATTTCAGCAAAAACAGGAACAGGGGTTAAAGAATTATTAGAAAAAGTATTGTTAGAGGCTGAAATCTTAGAGCTAAAGGCAAATCCTGATAAACGTGCAACGGGTACAGTTGTGGAAGCGTTCTTGGATAAAGGTAAAGGATATATATCAACTGTCTTGGTGCAATCAGGTACACTTAAGATTGGAGATTATGTGTTGGCCGGTACCACAAGTGGTAAAATAAAGGCGATGCAAGATGAAAGAGGCAATATCGTGAGCGAAGTTGGTCCTTCTAGACCAATTTCTATTCTTGGTCTTGATGGTGCTTCACAAGCAGGAGACAAGTTCTACGTATTAGAAGACGAACGTGAGGCCAAACAAATTGCCTCTCGAAGATCTCAACTACAACGTGAGCAGTCAGTTAGAACTCAACGTCATATTACGCTTGACGAAATCGGAAGAAGGATTGCTCTTGGTGAGTTTAAGGAGCTTAATATTATCCTGAAGGGTGATGTTGATGGTTCTGTAGAGGCACTTACAGATTCCTTCCAAAAACTTTCTACAGATGAAATTCAGGTAAATATTATACACAAGGCAGTTGGTCCTATTACAGAATCAGACGTATTGTTGGCATCGGCTTCAGATGCTGTTATTATTGGCTTTAATGTGAGGCCAATGGGTAATGCAAAGGCTATTGCCGAAAAAGAAGAGATTGATATTCGCGTGTATTCTATTATTTATGCGGCAATCAATGACCTTAAAGACGCAATGGAAGGTATGTTATCTCCAGAAATGAAAGAGGAGATTTCAGGTACAGCAGAAATAAGGGAAACATTTAAGATTTCTAAAATTGGAACTATTGCCGGTTGTATGGTTACAAGTGGTAAAATATTTAGAAACTCTAATATCCGATTAATACGAGATGGAGTTGTGATTTACACAGGTACCTTCTCGTCTTTAAAGAGATTTAAGGATGATGTTAAAGAAGTTGCTAAAGGCTATGATTGTGGACTTCAAATTAAGAACTACAATGACATTGTTGAAGGTGATATTGTAGAAGCATTTCTAGAAGTTGCTGTTAAGAAGAAATTGAAATCAAAATAATAGATTGTGAGTTAACAGTTTCTTTATAATTGAATAAAAAAAATCGACCTATTTGGTCGATTTTTTTGGTTTTAATAACATGGCGTCTGGGTACTTTATTCTCACCTCGTTGAACTTGCGTTCCGCATCTAGTTTAGAAGTGAACTTACCAACACGAACTCGGTAGGTTGGTGAGTCGAAATCAATCTTAGATAGTAAGTCGGGAAAATCCACTTCAACGTTTGCCTTTATATTTTGAGCTGTGACGTAATCACCAAAACCAACTTGTATTCTGTAATACTCATTGTTGCTCAGAGAAGACTTATAAATCTCAAGCAGTTGGTCGATTTTTTGATCTTGTTGAATGTTCACTTTTGCACTTTGGGAATAACCAAAGTTTGTAAAACACGCAAAAAGTGCTATGGAGCTTAGTATTTTCATAACCTACAATATAGTTTTATTTTGAATTTTTACAAAAGTAAATTATTAAGGATTAAACAAATAAATCGAGGTTTATTTAGAACATTTCTAAATTGTAAATTATAAATACATTAACATTTTTCAAATAAATTCTATGTCGTATTTTTGTCATCGATTTAGGCATTTGATGAGTATTAATAGGTTTCATCTGTGACCAAAATTATGCCAAGATTCCGATAGAAATATTCGATATATGAAAAAGGTTCCATACCGAAATCAGTTTTCTAAAATTTTAGGATTTACCCTAATAGCTTTTTTACTTTTTACAGGTTCAGTACAGTCGCAAGATGATGTTACTTCTGAATCCGCTTCTATAGAAGCGGCCGCTGGTGGCGGTGATGCGATAAATGGAAAGGCTTTGTTCAATCAAAATTGTGCGGCATGTCATGCCTTGAACCGTAAAATGACAGGACCTGCTCTGGCTAATGTGGCTAGTAGGCTTGAAGAGGAAGAAGGTTTGGGTAAAGAATGGCTTTATAGTTGGATTAACAATAGTTCTGGAATGATTAAGTCTGGTGATGCATATGCAAATAAGATCTATGCTGAGTACAATCAGGCTGCTATGACTGCCTTTCCGACCTTGTCTAATGGTGATATTGATGATATTTTAGCGTATACCGCTGCTGCGCCAGCAGCTGCTCCGACAGCCGCTGTCGGTACTGTTGAGTCTTCAGCGAACAGTGCTGGAAATTTATCAGGTGTTTCTAATGAAATTATCCTCGCTGCTTTAGTATTGGTTTTTGGGTTGTTAGTGGTGATGTTATTGTTGGTGAATAAAACATTGCAACGAATTGCTGCTGCCAGTGGAATTGTTGTTGAAAAGGAAAAGGCAGAAAAGAGAACTCCGATTTGGAAGGCTTTTGCTAAGAATCAGTTCTTGGTATTGCTGACCACAATATTTCTTTTATTAGGTAGTGCATATTTTGCATATGGTTGGATGATGCAAGTTGGTGTGGATCAAGGTTACGCACCTATACAGCCAATACATTATTCTCATAAAATCCATGCAGGTGATAATAAGATTGAATGTAAGTACTGTCACTCTTCTGCAAGGGTATCCAAGCACTCAGGAATTCCATCCTTAAATGTTTGTATGAACTGTCATAAATCTATTTATGAATATACGGGTAATCCAGAAGGACCTTCTAAGGAGGATATTGAAAATGGGTATACGAATGAATTTTATACAGGCGAGATAAAGAAATTGTATAAAGCTGTAGGGTGGGATGAGGAAAATCAAAAGTATACGGGTGAGAGCCAACCAGTAGAATGGGTTCGTATTCATAACCTTCCAGATTTTGCATACTTTAACCATTCACAGCATGTTTCGGTTGCTGGTATTGAATGTCAAACATGTCACGGTCCAGTTGAAGAAATGGAAATTATGTATCAGTATTCACCTTTAACGATGGGTTGGTGCATCGACTGTCATAGAGAAACCAATGTTAAGGTTGAGGGTAATGCATATTACGAAAAAATTCATGCTGAACTTTCTAAAAAGTATGGTGTAGATAATTTGACAGCTGCTCAATTGGGTGGTTTAGAATGTGGAAAGTGTCACTATTAATAATAATATAAAGAAGCTAATTACAGATAATACGTATGGCATCAAACAAAAAATATTGGAAAAACGAAGCGGAGTTAAATCCAGATGATTCCATTGTTGAGGCGCTAAGACAAAACGAATTTGTAGAGCAGATTCCTGTTGATGATTTTTTGGGTGACAAGGAAACCTTGTCCACGACAAATACTAATCGTAGGGATTTCTTGAAATATGTTGGTTTTAGTACAGCTGCAGCTTCTTTGGCAGCGTGTGAGGGTCCAGTAATTAAATCTATCCCTTACGTTGTGCTTCCGGAAAACATTGTTCCTGGTGTTGCAAATTTTTATGCAACTACCATTGCGAACGGTTATGACTTTGCAAGCATTTTGATTAAGACCCGTGAAGGTCGACCTATTAAGGTGGAGAATAATACTATAGCTAAAGTTGGTGGCGCTGCTAATGCAAGAATTCAAGGTTCTATTCTATCCTTATATGATAGTACTAGATTGCAGGGGCCAATGGCTAATGGAGAGCCGATTGAATGGGATGTGTTAAATGCCACTATAAAAGCGAAAATGGAAGAGTTGAAAGGCTCTTCTAAGAAAATTGCTTTGATGACTCAGACTTATGCTAGTCCGTCTACGGATCGTTTGTTGGGGGAATTGTTGGTAGCTAATGAGAATGTGGTTCACGTAACTTACGATGCTATTTCTGAAGATGCTGCTTTAACTGCTTTTGAAAATAAATATGGTCAGCGTGCGTTAGTTGATTATGATTTTGAGAAGGCGAGTTTAATTGTTTCTTTTGGTGCCGACTTTATTGCTGATTGGCAAGGTGGTGGTTATGATGCGGGTTATTCTAGAGGGCGTGTTCCTAAAAATGGAAAAATGTCTAGACACGTGCAGTTAGAGGCGAATATGTCTTTGACCGGTGCGAATGCCGATAAGCGTATAGCGATGAAGCCTAGTGCTCAAAAAGTAGTATTGGCGAAGTTATATGGTAAATTAAACGGATCATCAGTTGGAGGAAATAGTTCAGAATATGATGCCGCTGTTGATACGCTGGCTGCTGAAATAAAGAAAGCTGGGTCAAGCGCAGTTGTTGTTACAGGTTTAGATGATGTTAATGCTCAAGCGGTTGTTTTGGCTATTAACGAAATGTTAGGTAGTAAGGCGTTTGACGTAACTGCTCCTAAATATACTAGAAAAGGTGATGTAAAAGCGGTCAATGGACTAATCGCAGATATGAAGGCCGGTAGAGTGGGAGCTCTTATTATGGATGGGGTTAATCCGTTATATTCTTTGCCTAATGCTTCAGATTTTAAAGAAGGGTTAGAGAAGGTGGATCTTTCAGTTGCATTTTCTACAAATTGGAATGACACTACAGAGGCTGTAGAATATGTTGCGGCTTCCAATCATTATTTAGAATCCTGGGGTGATACTCAAATTAAGAAGGGGCATTATAGCTTAATGCAGCCTACAATAAAAGAATTGTTCGATACAAAGCAGTTTCAAACTGTAGCATTGGAATGGTTAGGAAGTAATCAAACATATTATGATTACATAAAGCAGACTTGGGCAGCATCTATTTTGAACGGTGCTAATTGGAACCAAGCATTGCAGGATGGTGTTTTTAGTGCAGATACAATGAGTGTTGATGCAGAAGGGAATACTCAAGATATTGTTGCGTCAGCAAACGCTGCAGAGGCTTCTGCGATTGTGCCTATAGCTTCCGCAATTCGTAGTTTGGCCAATACAACTAGTGATGGCATGGAGCTTACGTTGTATTCTAAAATAGGTATGGGTGATGGTCAACAAGCAAGCAATCCTTGGCTTCAAGAATTTCCAGATCCTATTTCTAGGGTTTCATGGGATAACTATGTAACTATTTCAAAATCTGATGCAATTGAATTGGGTGTTGAGAATGTGAATGTTGCTAATGGTGGTATGGATGGAAGCTATGTTAAACTTACCGTTAATGGTGTGAGTTTGGACCAAGTTCCAGTTGTGGTGCAACCAGGTCAAGCTAAAGGTTCTGTTGGTTTGTCATTTGGGTACGGAAAGAAAGTAGGATTGAAAGAGGATATGCAGACAGGTGTTAATGCCTTTTTGTTATATGATGGTTTTAGTGCCAACCAATCGGTGAGTATTGAGAAAGTGACAGGTAATCATGAATTTGCCTGTATGCAATTACATAAAACTCTAATGGGAAGAGGGGATATCATTAAGGAAACTACCTTAGAGATATTTAATACAAAGAATCATTCAGAGTGGAATGAGGTTCCTATGGTTTCTTTAGATCATCAAGAAGTACCCGCTACTTCTGTTGATTTATGGGATAGTTTTGATCGATCTATAGGGCATCATTTTAATATGTCTATTGATTTAAATTCCTGTACTGGTTGTGGTTCATGTGTTATCGCATGTCACGCTGAAAACAATGTTCCTGTTGTAGGTAAAGCTGAGGTAAGAAAGTCTAGGGATATGCACTGGTTGCGTATCGATAGATATTATTCTTCAGAAGAAACGTTTGAGCAAGATAATACTAAGAAAGATGAGTTTGACGGGTTAACCGGCGATAAGGGGTCTTTAAGTGGTTTTGGGGAGTTAGAAGACCCATCAAGTAATCCACAAGTTGCCTTTCAGCCTGTAATGTGTCAACACTGTAATCATGCTCCATGTGAAACAGTCTGCCCAGTTGCGGCAACGTCGCATGGTAGACAAGGTCAGAATCAAATGGCCTATAATAGATGTGTTGGTACCAGATATTGTGCAAACAACTGTCCTTATAAAGTTCGTAGGTTCAATTGGTTCTTATATAACAATAATGATGAGTTCGATTTTCATATGAATAACGATTTGGGTAAAATGGTATTGAACCCAGATGTTAATGTTCGTTCAAGAGGTGTAATTGAAAAATGTTCTATGTGTATTCAAAAAACACAAAAGACAATTTTGGATGCCAAACGGGATGGGCGAGTTATTGAAGATGGGGAGTTTCATACCGCATGTTCTTCTGCTTGTAGTAGTGGAGCCATAGTGTTTGGGGACATTAATGATGAAAAGAGTGAAATTGCAGAATTAAAGGAGAGTGACCGTATGTATCATTTATTGGAACATGTGGGTACTAAGCCAAATGTTTTTTACCATGTTAAAGTTAGGAATACCAACGAAGCATAAGCAATACAAGAAAGTAATTATAACAAAAATCTATGGCGTCGCATTACGAAGCACCTATACGAAAACCCCTAGTACTTGGAGACAAAGGCTACCACGATGTTACCGTGGATATTGCTGCTCCTGTTGAAGGAAGAGCCAATAAGCATTGGTGGATAGTTTTTTCCATTGCCTTAGTGGCTTTTCTTTGGGGAATAGGTTGTATTATTTATACGGTCTCTACCGGTATCGGTACTTGGGGACTTAACAAAACCGTAAACTGGGCTTGGGATATTACCAACTTTGTTTGGTGGGTAGGTATTGGTCACGCTGGTACTTTAATTTCAGCAGTTCTATTGCTCTTCCGGCAAAAATGGAGAATGGCAATTAACCGTTCTGCCGAAGCAATGACAATTTTTTCAGTTATTCAAGCAGGACTTTTCCCAATAATTCATATGGGCCGTCCTTGGTTGGCGTATTGGGTACTTCCTATTCCAAATCAATTTGGTTCTTTATGGGTGAATTTTAACTCACCGTTACTTTGGGATGTATTTGCTATTTCAACTTATTTATCAGTTTCCTTGGTGTTCTGGTGGACAGGTTTGCTTCCTGATTTTGCAATGATACGTGACAGAGCTGTTTTGCCCTTTCAGAAAAAGATATATAGTTTATTAAGTTTTGGTTGGAGTGGTCGTGCCAAAGATTGGCAGCGATTTGAAGAGGTATCCTTAGTGTTAGCTGGTCTTGCTACACCATTGGTGTTATCTGTACATACCATTGTATCATTTGACTTTGCTACTTCGGTAATACCAGGTTGGCATACAACTATATTCCCTCCATATTTTGTTGCTGGAGCTGTTTTTTCTGGCTTCGCAATGGTGAATACATTGTTGATTATAATGAGAAAGGTGTGTCATTTAGAAGATTACATTACTATTCAGCATATCGAATTAATGAACATAGTTATTATGCTAACAGGTTCTATTGTAGGTTGCGCCTATATTACGGAATTGTTCATGGCATGGTATTCTGGTGTAGAATATGAGCAATACGCATTCTTGAACAGAGCTACAGGGCCTTACTGGTGGGCATATTGGTCAATGATGACTTGTAATGTGTTTTCACCGCAATTCATGTGGTTTAAGAAGTTACGAACAAGTATTATGTTCTCTTTCTTTATTTCTATTGTAGTAAACATAGGAATGTGGTTTGAAAGATTCGTAATAATTGTTACTTCATTACATAGAGATTATCTACCTTCTTCTTGGACGATGTTTTCACCAACTTTTGTAGATATTGGGATATTTATAGGTACGATTGGATTCTTCTTTGTCTTATTCCTTTTATATGCAAGAACGTTTCCTGTTATTGCTCAAGCTGAAGTGAAATCTATTTTGAAGTCATCTGGTGAAAAGTATAAAACGTTGAGAGATGCTGGTAAGCCTTTATATCAAATCACTAAAATGAGGTCAGATTCAAAAGAACCTATAACTGATGATGTTTTGATGGGAGAAGTGGTTCCGACAGTTGGTGACAAGGTTGGAATTTCCGACCTTCTAAGTGCTGTTGGTACGTTTGACTCTACAACGGATCAACCAGATAATTTGAAAAAGGTTAAAGGTATAGGTCCTCAAATGGAGGCTACCTTGAATCAAATAGGGATTTATACGTTTGCCCAAGTAGCTAGAATGACCGAACGTGAATATAATTTGTTGGATGCTATCACTAGTTCCTTTCCCGGTAGAGCACAACGAGATGATTGGGCAGGTCAGGCATCAATATTATTAAATAACAAAAGATAATTATGGCATCTAAAGTTATACATGCATTTTACGACGACGACGATGTTCTTATGCTTGCCGTTAAAAGGGTTAAAGCAGCGAAGCTTCATATTGAAGAGGTATATTGTCCTTTTCCTGTGCATGGTCTGGATAAGGCTATGGGATTAGCTCCTACAAGAATAGCGATAACGTCCTTCCTGTATGGTTGTGTAGGGTTAGTTGTTTCGGTTGTTATGATGAATTACATCATGATAGATGATTGGCCTCAAGATATCGGTGGTAAACCTAGTTTTAGTTATATCGAGAATATGCCTGCGTTTGTGCCTATTATGTTCGAGCTAACTGTATTTTTTGCAGCGCATTTAATGGTAATTACCTTTTACTTAAGAAGTAGGTTATGGCCTTTTAAAGAAGCTGAAAACCCTGATGTTAGAACTACGGATGATCACTTTTTAATGGAAATTGAAATCCATGATAATGAGCAAGAATTAAAGGATTTGTTGATGGATACTGGCGCAGTTGAAATTAATGTTACAGAAAAAAACAGTCATTAAATATGAACAGTTTTAAAAATATAGTAATTTTATTAGCTTTGGTAGTAGTGGCAAGTTCTTGTCATGATAAGACTGTACGGAATTATCAATACATGCCTAACATGTATGAGCCAGTAGGTTATGAAACATATGGTGAGGCAGATTTCTTGCCTAATCAGTCAGAGGCTTTGTTACCACCTGCTAATACAATAAACCGAGGTTGGTTGCCTTACGAAATAGAAAATTCACCAGAAGGAAAGGAACTTGCGAGGTTACAAATAAATCCTTTAGATTCGATGAAAACCGATAAGAATTTAGCCAAGGGTGGCCAGCTGTACACTATTTACTGTGCAATATGTCACGGTGGTAAGGGTGATGGTAAAGGTGATTTGGTGAAAAGAGAGAAAATATTGGGTGTTCCTAGTTATGCAGACCCAATAAGAAATATTACAATCGGTAGTACGTATTATACAATTCATTATGGATTGAATTCTATGGGATCATATTCATCTCAAATGAATACAGAGGAAATGTGGCAAGTATCGGAATATGTGATGCAATTGAAACAAGATTTAACCAAATAATAGGTAAACAATACTATGTATACGTTTTCAAATAGACTTAAAATAACTTCCATTGTTCTAATGATAATTGGTGCATTAGGAATCGTTGGTGGATTTGTTATGGCTCCGGGAAGTATAGAAGAAGCTAAAGCAATAGTATCAAGTCATGATGAAAGTCATGGCGATGTACATGTGGTTGAAGCTTCTCAAACGCCACAAGAAAATAATCACGCAGAAGCAGATACGCATGGTGAAGAACATGACGCTTCTCATGATCAGCATTTGTTAGATAAATTACAAAATAGACCATGGGCAGCATTATATGTTGCGGCATTTTTCTTTTTTATGATAGCATTGGGTGTTTTGGCATTCTATGCTATACAACGTGCCTCGCAAGCAGGTTGGTCACCATTATTATTTAGGGTAATGGAAGGTATAACTGCTTATTTAGTTCCTGGAGGAATTATTATTTTCGTGATACTCTTGCTTTCAATGTTGCACATGAATCATCTATTTATATGGGTTGATGAAGATGTTGTTGCTCATGATGCCCTGTTGCTGGGCAAATCAGGATACTTAAATCCAACATTTTTCTTAATTAGAGCAGCAATATTTTTAGCAGGTTGGATTGGGTATAGAGAGTACTCTAGGAAATTATCTTTACGACAAGATGAATCAGAAGACAACTCGAATTTTAAATTAAACTTTAGAATTTCGGCAGCATTCCTTGTGTTTTATTTAATATCAGAATCTATTATGTCTTGGGATTGGATTATGAGTGTTGAGCCACATTGGTTTAGTACCTTATTTGGTTGGTATATTTTTGCTAGTATGTTCGTGTCTGGTATTACCGTAATTGCAATGGTGACTATTTATTTAAAATCAAAAGGATTATTACCAGATGTGAATAACAGTCATATACATGATTTAGCAAAATTTATGTTCGGTATGAGTATATTCTGGACATACCTATGGTTTTCTCAGTTTATGCTTATCTGGTATGCAAACATACCTGAGGAGGTAACCTATTTTGTGACTAGAATTACTGATTATAATTTACCATTCTTTGGTATGGTTGCTATGAATTTTTTATTCCCTGTTCTACTTTTGATGAATAGTGATTATAAAAGAATCAATTGGTTTGTTGTAATGACAGGGATTGTAATCTTGGCAGGGCATTATATGGATATTTTTAACGCAATTATGCCATCAACTGTGGGGGATCAATGGTATATTGGTATTCCTGAAATTGGTTCTGTATTATTTTTTACGGGGTTATTTATATTCTGGATTTTTAGAGCTCTAGCATCTGCTCCTTTGCAGCCAAAAAGGAATCCATTTATTGAAGAAAGTAAAAACTTTCATTATTAATTGATAAGTAAAGTATAACATTTATATACACAATGACGACATTTTTAACTTTAGCTGTTCTTGTACTTGTAGCGATTGCCATTTGGCAGTTGACTAAAATATTTGAATTATCACAGCTTAAAACTGCTAAACATCAAATTGCTACAAATAGCGACAATAAGAATAATGGATACATGTTATTCGGTTTCTTGATATTCATATATGGAATTACTATTTTCAGTTTTTGGAAGTATAGTAAATTTCTCTTGCCAGAAGCTGGATCTGCACATGGGGCAGAGTATGATGATTTGATGTTAGTTTCTATGATCATTATTTTTATAGTTCAAACTATAACCCAAGGATTATTGCATTATTTTGGATATAAGTATAGTGGTAAAGAAGGTCAAAAGGCACTGTTTTATGCTGATAATGATCGTTTAGAGTTTATTTGGACAATCATACCGGTTATCGTGTTGGCAGGTCTTATCCTTTGGGGTCTATACACATGGACAAACATAATGGATGTGAATGATGAGGATGACCCATTAATTGTAGAGCTTTATGCGCAGCAATTTAACTGGACGGCAAGATATGGTGGTGCTGATAATGTACTAGGTGGTGCAAATGTAAGAATGATAGATATTGATAAAGCTAATGTATTAGGTTTAGATGAAGGCGATACGTACGCTCACGATGATGTTATCGTTAAGGAATTACACCTGCCAATAGGAAGAAAGGTTAATTTTAAAATGCGTTCTCAAGATGTTTTGCATTCTGCTTTTATGCCACACTTTAGGGCTCAAATGAATTGTGTTCCTGGAATGATCACTGAGTTTTCATTTACTCCAATCTATACGACTGAAGAAATGAGAGCTAATCCAGATGTGGTTGCTAAGGTGAAAAGAACTAATATAATACGTGCCGAAAAATCTGTTAGTACTGGGGAGGTTCTAGACCCTTGGAAATTTGATTATATCTTGCTTTGTAATAAGATTTGTGGAAAATCACATTATAATATGCAAATGAAAATCATTGTAGAAACTGAAGAAGAGTACAATGAATGGATGAAAGGGCAATCAACCTTTGCCGAAACGGTGATGCAAGATGATGCTAGCCCGGCGTTTAATACATTAGATTCGGCATCAGTAGAGGAATAATTACTCCTCAAATAGAAAAGGCTATAATAAGAAAATTAATAAAACAAAGATTACGGTTATGTCAGGAACAGCACATGTAGATGATCACGCACAAGATGATCATGGACATCATCACAAAGAAACATTTGTGACTAAATATATTTTTAGTCAAGACCATAAGATGATTGCCAAACAATACTTAATTACGGGTGTTTTGGTAATGGGGTTTATTGGTATAGCAATGTCATTATTGTTTAGAATGCAATTGGCTTGGCCTGGTGAGTCATTCCCTATTTTTGAAGCGCTTCTCGGAAAATGGGCTCCTAGTGGTGTAATGGATGCTGATGTCTATTTAGCATTAGTTACAATGCATGGAACCATAATGGTCTTTTTTGTTTTAACTGCAGGATTAAGTGGGACGTTCAGTAATCTATTAATTCCTTTGCAAATTGGCGCACGCGATATGGCATCCGGTTTCCTTAACATGGTGTCTTATTGGATGTTTTTTGTGTCTAGTGTGATAATGGTTATCTCTTTATTTGTTGAAGCAGGACCGGCAGCTGCAGGATGGACTATCTATCCGCCATTAAGTGCTCTGCCAATGGCTCAACCAGGTTCTGGTATGGGTATGACCCTTTGGTTAGTTTCAATGGCGATTTTTATTGCGTCTTCATTGTTAGGTTCATTGAATTATATCGTGACTGTTATAAATTTACGAACAAAAGGAATGTCGATGACAAGATTACCTTTGTCTATTTGGGCGTTCTTTGTAACTGCAATAATTGGAGTTATTTCGTTTCCAGTATTGTTGGCAGCAGCATTGCTACTCATAATGGATAGAAGTTTTGGTACTTCTTTCTTTCTTTCGGACATTTTTATTCAAGGTGAAGTTTTGCATTATCAAGGTGGTTCACCTGTGTTGTATGAGCATCTATTTTGGTTCTTAGGTCATCCGGAGGTGTATATTGTATTGTTGCCTGCATTGGGTATTACATCAGAAGTAATGTCAACTAACGCACGTAAACCTATTTTTGGTTACCGCGCCATGGTTGCTTCCATTCTCGCGATTGCTTTCCTTTCTACAATCGTATGGGGTCACCATATGTTCATTTCTGGTATGAATCCATTTTTGGGGTCTGTGTTTACTTTTACAACGCTTTTAATTGCTATTCCGTCTGCAGTAAAAGCATTTAATTATATAACAACCCTATGGAAAGGTAATTTGCAATTAAACCCTGCCATGCTATTTTCAATTGGTCTGGTGTCAACTTTTATTACGGGTGGATTAACGGGGATTATTTTAGGTGACAGTACATTAGATATAAATGTTCATGATACTTATTTTGTAATTGCACACTTCCACTTAGTTATGGGTATCTCTGCTCTGTACGGTTTGTTTGCCGGAGTTTATCATTGGTTCCCAAAAATGTTTGAAGGTAAACTGCTGAATAAGAATTTGGGTTACGTACACTTCTGGGTTACGGCAATATGTGCCTACGGAGTTTTCTTCCCAATGCACTTTGTAGGTATGGCTGGTGTTCCAAGAAGATATTATGAAAATACGGCTTTTCCGATGTTCGACGAACTTGCAGATATTCAAGTATTAATGACGGTTTTTGCTATCATTGCAGGGGCAGCTCAATTGGTTTTCGTAGCTAACTTTTTATATAGTGTTTTCTATGGGAAAGTTGGTCCTAAAAACCCATGGAAGTCTAATACATTAGAGTGGACAGCTGAACAAAAACATGTTCATGGTAACTGGGCGGGTGACATACCGGAAGTTCATAGATGGGCTTATGATTATAGTAAAGTGGATGACAATGGTGAGTATATAATTCCAGGTCAAGATTTCGTTCCACAGAATATTCCTCTACAGGAAGGTGAAGAAGAGATGAATCATTAAGAAATGATATATTTATAAAATGCCCAACTAGAAATAGTTGGGCATTTTTCGTTAGAGCTCTTAAGAAAATCCTAAGTTATTTTTTGATTACAGAAAAATGAATACCTTCCATCTTTATTTAAGAGAATAGTTTATGAAAAAGTTAGTCTTTCTTTTTTTAATTTCAATAGTTTCCGTGCAAGTTTATTCACAGCGTAAACCCAAAATTAAAGGCAATAAAAATGTTATAGAGGTACGCAAAGATTTGGAATCTTTTACGGCTATCGAATTGATTGACGATTTGGATATTGTACTTCAAAAATCTTCACAAGAGGGGTACGTACTGGAATTGGACGATAACCTGGTAGATGTATTAAAATTCAAAGTAGAAGATGGTACATTGATGATTTCTTCATTTTATAATATAACATCTAAGAAAAAGCTTGAAATTACTATTTTCTTTCAAGAGTTAAATTCCTTAAGGATGCTTAATGGTAAAATTAGCATGAAGGATGTTATTTCTACAAATACCTTAAAGGTGGTAACTTCTGGTACGTCGAGACTTGAATTAAATGCGACTTCAGATATAATGGATATTACAATGGATGAAATTAGTTCAGGAGATTTTAATTTGGCCAGTGATTCATTAACTATTACGTTAAAGGATAGAATTGATGTTAAAATGTACACTACTGGTGCTTATAACAAGATCTATATGTATAAGAACGCTTCTGCGAAAATTGAGGGAACAGCTGATATATTGAAGGCTAAATTATATGGAAACAGCTCTCTTAAGGCTTCTGATTTACAATCTCGGGAAGTCTATTTAGATATCGAAGATTCACCGGATGCTGAAATAAGGGCTCTTAATAACTTTATACTTAACTCAAAAGGAGCATCTAAAACGAAATTATACGGAGACCCTAAAATTACTATAGTAGACTTTTTGGACACTTCTCGTTTAGAGAAGGAAAAGAATTAGTTCGCTATAGGCGCTGTGAGGCAATGGTCTGGAATTCCGAAGCCATCTACTAGAATATCTAAATGAGGCCTTAGCTCTGTGCACAAACGCTCAACCCGTTGACGTATAGCTTTAGATTTTGTACCACCAAGGTATCCTTGTTCCAAATACCAAGATGACTCTTTTCGTATTTCATGCAATGCATACAAAGTTCCTAGTTTTTCAAAAAGCGCTTTGTATTCTGGATCTTTTATGCGGTTATTGTGCGCTAAAAATGATTTGTATGCCAATTCTACACTATAAGCCTTACCAAGGGTGATTAGGTGAGATTGTACCTTCAAAAATGCTTGGTAAGAGGGTATTCCTTTCTTAATGTAACCCCTAATACGCATTGCTAGTGTATACGTTAATCTTCTAGTTCTATGTTCAAATGCGTGAAGGTGAAATTTGGGGTTATAGAGATGGTCCTTGTCTACCTTATTGGTGTAAAGCGGATTTATTGTAGCTAGCTTATCACTTAATTGACTACTTAACAACTTTAATACTGTCACAAAACCGGCACTATTAAATTCAGCTTTAAAATCAGATAACACCCCTTTCGCTGCTAACTGTAATAAAACATTGTTATCCCCTTCAAAGGTGGTAAATATGTCAACATCACCTTTTAAATCTGCAATACGGTTCTCTAAAAGATACCCTTTGCCTCCACAAGCCTCCCTACACTCTTGAATTGCGTCATTTGCATACCAAGTTATAATAGATTTGAGCCCTGCAACTTGGGTTTCCACTTGTCTTTTGTCGGGTTGTGATTCGTCGCAGTATAAGTGCATCATTTTGTCAAGTGTAATATGGTAGACATATGCGCTTGCTACTAATGGTGTCAAGCGTAGTTGATGGGAAGGGTAATCCATCAATAAATCTTCTTGTATTTTTACACTATCATTGAATTGTCTTCTTTTTAAAGCATGTTTAATTGCTACAGTTAGGGCGTATTTTGCGCCTCCTAAGCCAGCTCTAGCTACGCAGATTCTGCCGCCCACTAATGTGCCTAGCATCGTAAAGAATCTTTTGTTCGGATTTTTAATCTCGGAGTAATAGGCGCCATTAGCCAGAATGGTCCCGTAATTATTGAGTAGATTCGCTTTGGGAACTGAAACCTGGTTGAACCATATTTTACCATTATCAACTCCGTTCAGGCCTAATTTATAGCCATTGTCTTCTATTCTAATACCTGGTAAAAGTACATGCGCATCATTTCTCAAAGGAACTAAAATTGCATGCACTCCTTCATTTTTGCCATCAACGATGAGTTGTGCAAAAACAGATGCTATTTTAGAATGTAATGCATTACCTATATATTCTTTATTGTCATTTTCCCCAGGGGTATGAATGACTAAGCTATCTGTGTTTTTATCAAATGTTGCGGTAGTTTTTATTCCTCTAACATTTGATCCGTGACCTGTTTCTGTCATGGCAAAGCAGCCTAATAGATCGGCAGAACCTGCTCTGTGAAGATATTTCTTATGATGCTTTTTGGTGCCTAGTTTCTGAATGCTCCCACCGAATAGCCCAAATTGAACGCCGAATTTTATAGTCAAACTACCATCAACGTACATAAGGTTTTCGAAAATTGCTGCATAACCTTCCATATCATTGGTTCCACCATAGGCTTCTGGGTAAGCCATAGCACCATAGCCTTTGTCGGCCAAAAACGCTACTTGTTTTAAAACATGATTTCGAAAATCCTCTTTGTCTCTACGAATTCTCCAAGTAAATATTGGATCATTTAAAACAGTTCTAAACGTATCGACTACATCGGCATTGTCTCCTTTTAAAATCGCATCTATCTTATTTGAGTCATAGTGAATTGAGTTTTTAGTCACATCAATTTGTACATCAAACAAATGATTGTAATGATTGGGTTGAATGCCTAAATTAACTTCTATTTGTTTGAGATGATCATTGAAAGAAATTTCATTATGATAGTGTGACGCAACTTTTTGACTAAAGGCTGTTAACGGGTATGTTTCATGTTCTACCAGTTTGACACCGCTATTTGCAATCAACTGTTTCCAATATTTAAATAATTGGTCTTTTGGTGGATGCTTTACGTCTAACCAGGTACGAAGCTGTTTTTTAGCTTCTGTTCCTAAGCTGTCATCCTCAGAAATAGCTTTTTCAACTACATTTATTTCCGATGCCGATAATAGGTTATCCGACCAAATGATATAAAAAACAGGAATATATTGGAGAATATCGGAAGTGTAATTTTCTTTAGTCATAAGATGAATTTACAAATTTAATGTTCAATCTTAGATAGTATTTAACGCTTACTTTAGGTATTAATAAAAACGGATTCAGAAAAATACTTACTGATGAAGTTGTCTTGTGTTTGTCTATCTTTGTTAGGATATGAACGAGTATTTAGACGCATCTGCCGAAGGTTTCTCCAATGAAGAGCTGGATATTGAAAGAGCTTTACGGCCAATAAACTTTGACGATTTTACAGGTCAAGAGCAGGTGCTTGAAAATCTTAAAGTGTTTGTAGAAGCTGCAAATAGAAGGGGTGAGGCGCTGGACCACACGTTGTTTCATGGCCCGCCGGGCTTGGGTAAGACAACGTTAGCAAATATTTTAGCGAATGAGTTGGGAGTGGGTATTAAAATTACCTCTGGCCCAGTATTAGATAAGCCAGGAGATTTAGCGGGTCTGTTAACAAACTTAGATGAGCGCGATGTATTATTCATTGACGAAATTCATAGATTAAGCCCTATAGTAGAAGAGTATTTGTATTCTGCAATGGAGGATTTTAGGATCGATATAATGATTGAAACAGGGCCTAACGCACGCTCTGTTCAAATTAATTTAAATCCATTTACGTTGATAGGGGCAACCACGCGTTCAGGATTATTAACTGCCCCAATGCGTGCTCGATTTGGTATTCAAAGTAGGTTGCAATATTATTCCACCGAATTACTTTCTACAATTGTTGAACGTAGTGCCGAAATATTACGAGTGCCCATTACTCAAGATGCGGCTATTGAAATTGCTGGTAGAAGTAGAGGCACACCTAGAATTTGTAATGCCTTGTTGCGAAGGGTAAGAGATTTCGCCGAAATAAAGGGGAATGGGTCAATTGATATGGAAATTTCTAGGTTTAGTCTTAAGGCATTAAATGTTGACGCACATGGGTTAGACGAAATGGATAATAAGATTTTATTGACCATTATCGATAAATTTAAAGGTGGCCCAGTTGGGATTTCTACATTGGCTACCGCAGTATCTGAAAGTTCTGAAACAATTGAAGAAGTCTATGAGCCCTTTTTAATTCAACAAGGATTTATAATGAGAACCCCTCGTGGTCGTGAAGTCACTGAACTAGCCTATACACACCTTGGAAGAGTTAAAGGTGGAAATCAACCAGGTTTATTTTGAGTATCGATATAAAATCTAAATGGTCAGCTAGTATTAAAACCGAAGCCAAACGCCTTGGTTTTTTATCATGCGGTATATCTAAGGCAGATTTTTTAGAGGAAGAAGCTCCTAGATTAGAGAAATGGCTTCATAAAAACATGAATGGCGAAATGGGGTATATGGAAAACCATTTCGACAAAAGATTGGATCCGCGTTTATTGGTAGAAGGTTCAAAATCTGTGATTTCGCTTCTCCTAAATTATTATCCAGAGGAAACACAAGTCGAAAACACCTATAAGGTCTCCAAATACGCCTATGGGCAAGATTATCATCATGTCATAAAATCTAAATTAAGAGAACTTCAAGAATTTATTTCTGAAGAAATTGGCGAAGTGAATGGTAGGGCGTTTGTAGACTCAGCTCCAGTATTAGATAAGGCCTGGGCGGCTAAGAGCGGTTTAGGTTGGATTGGTAAAAATAGTAACCTACTGACTCAACAGGTTGGGTCTTTTTATTTCATTGCAGAACTTATTGTGGATATAGAACTTGAATATGATCATGCGGTTACAGATCATTGTGGCACATGCACTGCATGTTTAGATGCTTGCCCTACTCAAGCAATCGTGGAGCCTTATGTTGTAGATGGTAGTAAATGTATTTCTTATTTTACTATCGAGTTGAAGAATGAGTTACCCATCGAAGTTAAAGGTAGTTTTGATGATTGGGCATTTGGGTGTGATATCTGTCAAGATGTTTGCCCTTGGAACAAATTTTCTAAACCACACGCTGAGCCGCTGTTCAATCCGAATCCAGATCTACTTTCCATGACAAAAAAGGACTGGGAGGAAATTACAGAAGATGTCTTTAAAAAAGTCTTTAAAAAATCTGCAGTTAAACGTACCAAATTTGCAGGGATCACCAGAAATATTGAATTTCTACAATAAAATTTTCTACTCAATCGTTTGCGCTAGTTTTTGTTTGTTGGATTAATTGAACAAAGACTTAATTATATTATATTGCTGGGCAGTAAATAGTATAAAATCCTAAATATTTATATCTATTTAATACGAATATCGTAATGGTGTTCTAGAGTAGAGATTAATCAATCGAGATGAAAATAAGTAAACCGAGTCTTAGTTTTTGGCAGATATTTAATATGAATGTTGGGTTTCTAGGCATCCAATATAGTTTCGGACTACAGCAAACAGCAATTAACCCAATATTTTTATATTTAGGTGCGCCAGAAGACATGCTTCCAATCTTAAATATTGCAGGCCCAATTACGGGATTGATTGTGCAGCCTATCATAGGGGCTATGTCTGATAAAACTTGGTCAGCTCGATGGGGCCGTCGTAAACCTTATTTTTTGATTGGTGCAATTTTGGGTAGTTTATGTTTGTTTGCCTTCCCAACAAGTCCTGTATTATGGTTTGCCGTAGGGCTATTATGGATTTTAGACGTGGGGAATAATATGGCTATGGAGCCTTATCGTGCTTTTGTTGGTGATAAATTACCCGAAAAGCAATTGAGTTTAGGATATCAAATGCAAAGTTTATTTGTTGGTGCTGGTATACTTTTGGCTAATGGTTCTATTGTTTTGTTTCAATACCTGTTTTCGGGTGAATCTGTAGAGGTAGTTGGATCTATACCCACTTGGTTGTATTACTCATTTTATATAGGAGCTATTCTATCGATTACTACCATTTTATGGTCTGTTTTAAAAACGCCTGAAATTCCGCCTAGTTCTGAAGAGTTGTCAGAAATTAATAAAGCGAAAGCAAAGCCTTTTGCTGAGCGAATCGCATTACCCTTCAAAGAGATTTCAGAGTCTATTCAGAAAATGCCAAAATTCATGTGGAAGCTAGGTGCTGTTTATCTTTTTCAGTGGTATGCTCTGTTTATTTATTGGCAGTATACAACCCCATTATTTAAGCTTACCATGGGGTATTCTACGGGTGAAGCGGCATCACAATCGGCACAAATGAGTTTGACTTATAATATAGTTACGATGCTTGTGGCGTTAGCATTAGTGCCTTTAACGCTTAAATGTGGCGGTAAAAAAGTGTACGCTTTAAGTTTGGCAGGTACAGCAATAGCTTTATTTTCCATTCCATATATTCAAGACCCTCTATTGGTTTTAGTACCTATGGTGTTGTTCGGTGTAGGGTGGGCCGCAATGATGGGAATACCATATACAATGGTTTCCAAAGTGGTGCCGCAAGAAAGGCGAGGGGTGTATATGGGAATACTAAATATGATGATTGTTATTCCTATGGGTATTGAAACCCTAACATTCGGACCTATCTATAAGTATCTATTAGGTAGTAACGCCATCAATGCAATGTTATTTGCAGGCGCCTTGTTTGCTTTTGCTGCTATTTTTGCAATGCGTTTGAATGAGGAAAATAAGGAAGAAGTTCTAGAATTATAATTAGTTTATTGATTTTAGAAGCGCTTATCTAGGTGCTAATTTTGTTCACATAAAAATACTTTCTTTTCACGCTTTTTTAAAGATTACCTTTAAATTTGATTTTTTAAAATACAAGAACATGAGCAAGGAAAAGCAAAGAAGGGAAGCGCTTATTTACCATGCAAAACCACAGCCTGGTAAGATAAAAATTGTTCCAACAAAACCGTATAGCACACAACGAGATCTTGCACTGGCATATTCGCCCGGAGTAGCAGAGCCATGCTTGGAAATAGCAAAGGATAAAGAAAACGTTTATAAATATACTTCTAAGGGGAACTTAGTAGCCATTATCTCAAATGGAACTGCTGTTTTAGGATTAGGGAATATAGGGCCCGAGGCATCTAAGCCTGTTATGGAAGGGAAAGCTCTTCTTTTTAAGATTTTTTCCGATATCGATGGTATAGATATAGAAATAGATACCGAAGATGTAGAGAAATTTATTGAAACGGTTAAGATGATAGCCCCAACCTTTGGCGGGATTAATCTTGAAGACATAAAAGCTCCTGAAGCATTTGAGATAGAACGCCGATTGAAGGAGGAACTTGATATTCCGGTAATGCATGATGATCAGCATGGAACAGCAATCATTTCTTCGGCTGCCCTGTTAAATGCATTGGAAATCTCTAATAAGAGAATGGATGAAGTTCGTATTGTAATTAGCGGTGCTGGTGCGGCGGCTGTTTCATGTACTAAATTGTACAAAGCTTTTGGTGCTAAGGCAGAGAATATTGTCATGCTAGATAGCAAAGGTGTTATTCGAAAAGACGCTGAAAATCTAGCAGAATCTAAGAAAGAATTCGCTACAGATAGAAAAATAGATACGCTTGATGAGGCCATGGTAAATGCAGATGTATTTGTAGGCCTTTCCATTGCGAATATAGTATCTCCAGAAATGCTAATCTCCATGGCAGACAATCCGATTGTATTTGCAATGGCAAACCCAGATCCTGAAATAGATTATAATATAGCAATTGCTGCCCGTAAGGATATCATCATGGCTACGGGAAGATCTGATCATCCAAACCAAGTTAATAACGTACTAGGTTTCCCCTTTATTTTTAGGGGAGCTTTAGATGTTAGGGCAACCGCAATTAACGAGGCTATGAAAATGGCTGCAGTAAAAGCATTGGCCGATTTAACAAAACAACCGGTGCCAGAGCAAGTAAATATAGCGTATGGTGAAACCAGGCTGACTTTTGGAAAAGAATATATTATTCCGAAACCTAATGATCAGCGTCTAATTTACGAAATACCCCCAGCCGTTGCCAAAGCGGCAATGGAAAGTGGTGTTGCAAAAGCGCCTATTCAAGATTGGGATAAGTATAGAGAAGAATTAATGCTACGTTCTGGCAACGATAATAAAGTTGTTCGTTTGTTACACGGTAGAGCTCGCACTAATGCGAAGAATATTGTCTTTGCAGAGGCAGATCACCTAGATGTTTTAAAAGCAGCTCAGATTGTACACGAAGAAGGTATTGCAGTTCCTATACTGTTAGGTAGAAAGGATGTCATTTTAGAATTTAAGAAGGAATTGGAGTTTGATGCCGATCTTGTTATCATTGATCCAATGTCAGAAGAATTTGATGAGCGTCATATTCGGTACGCCACTAAATATTGGGAGAGCCGTAAACGTAGTGGAGTTACCTTTTACAGTGCGAAAATAAAAATGCGGGAACGTAATTATTTTGGCGCTATGATGGTTTTAGAAGGTGATGCCGATGGAATGATATCGGGTTATTCAAGGGCATATCCAACGGTGGTGAAACCAATTTTGGAGGTGATAGGTAGGGCTGCTGGTGTAAAGAAAGTGGCTACTGTAAATATTATGATTACTGAAAGGGGCCCCTTATTTTTAGCAGATACCTCTATAAATATTGAGCCAAATGCTGAAGAACTTGCAGATATAGCTCAAATGACCGCTAATGTAGCTTCAACCTTTGGGTTCGACCCGGTTTTGGCAATGTTGAGTTATGCTAACTTTGGCTCTTCTACACATACAAATGCAAGAAAAGTAAGGGAAGCGGTTCGAATTCTGCACGAAAATAGACCTAACTTAGTTGTTGACGGTGAAATTCAAACAGATTTCGCGTTAAACAAAGAGTTGCATCAAAGTAATTTCCCATTTTCAAAACTTGCAGGAAAAACAGTAAACACATTGATTTTTCCAAATTTAGAATCGGCCAACATCACCTATAAATTACTAAAAGAATTAAATAGTGCAGATTCAATTGGGCCAATTATGGTCGGTTTGAGAAAATCGGTACATATTATGCAATTAGGGGCTAGTGTTGATGAAATTGTAAATATGGCAGCAGTTGCCGTGATTGATGCTCAAGAACGTGAAAAGCGTAAAAAGGCTAAAGAGACAAAATAGGTTAAATTCACAATAAAATAGAAATAGGGAAATAGGTGATAGACTTAATTTCCCTATTTAATTTAAGGGAATATGATACATCACTTAAGAGGAAAATTAGTAGAAAAAAATCCAACACATGTCATAGTTGAATGTGGCGGCGTAGGTTATTTTGTAAATATTTCATTAAATACCTTTTCGAAATTACCTGAAGATGAAAGTATTTCTCTATTTACCCACCTTCAAGTGAAGGAAGATTCACATACTCTTTATGGGTTTGTGGAAAAATCTGAACGTGAAATATTTCGGCTTTTGATATCAGTTTCAGGTATTGGATCTAACATTGCAAGAACAATGCTTTCTTCTATGTCTCCATCGCAAATAAGGGATGCAATTGCTAATGGCGACGCACCAGCCATTCAAGCGATAAAAGGAATAGGAACCAAAACAGCCCAGCGTGTTATTTTAGATCTTAGAGACAAGGTATTAAAAGTCTATGATATAGACGAAGTTTCACTAAGTGCAAACAATACAAATAAAGATGAAGCGTTATCTGCTTTAGAAGTTCTAGGCTTCGCACGTAAACAGGCAGAAAGGGTTGTCGATAAAGTGCTTAGTCAAGATACTTCCTTAAGCGTAGAGAATATCATCAAACTCGCGCTCAAAAATTTGTAATAAGTCTAAAAATACGGGGCGATTAAAAATCTTAAAACTTCTTTTAAGTATAATTTTTTATTCTTTATATTTTTTGCTTTCATGGGAGTCACCATGGCGCAAGAAATTGAGGAGCAGAAGATTGATTCTGTAAAAACTGGATACGATTTAGGTAGGATTTTAATAGAAAATCCTGAAAGTATCGTTTCTAAATATGTGTATGATCCTAAACTTGATCGCTACATATATAATGAAAGCGTAGGTAATTTTAATATTGGCTACCCAATTATTCTTACCCCAGATCAATATTTTGACCTAATTAAAAAGGAAGGGATTAAATCGTATTTCAAAGAAAAATCAGATGCTTATTCCGGAAAAAAGGAAGGTAGCGAAGAAGCGCGTAAAAACTTACTTCCTAATTTTTATGTAAACAATAACTTTTTTCAATCCATTTTTGGGGGTAATACAATTGAGATTATACCACAAGGTTCTGTTGCGATGGATTTAGGGGTGATTTGGCAGAAAAATGATAACCCTTCACTTTCTCCACGAAATCGAACCAATCTTTCATTTGATTTTGATCAACGCATCAGTCTTAGTATGTTGGGTAAAATTGGTGAACGTTTACAGGTTAATGCCAATTATGATACCGAAGCTACTTTCGATTTTCAAAATATAGTCAAGTTAGACTATATGCCTACTGAAGATGATATATTACAATCTATTGAAGTTGGTAATGTGAACATGCCATTAAATAGCTCATTGATTCAAGGAGCGCAGAGTCTTTTTGGTGTCAAGACCAAATTACAGTTTGGTAAAACTTCGGTTACAGCCGTATTTTCTGAACAACGTTCACAAAATAATACGGTTGTAGCTCAAGGTGGTGGAACACTAAATGAATTCTCATTGACCGCATTGGACTATGACGAGAATAGACATTTCTTCTTATCGCAATATTTTAGGGATAATTATGATCGTGCACTTTCTACCTATCCGTATGTACAGAGTCAGGTTCAAATTACACGTATAGAGGTTTGGGTTACAAATAGAAGTCAGCAAACATTGAATGTTCGTAATGTGGTTGCTATTCAAGATTTAGGTGAGGCAGATGCTACAAAAACTAGGGTGGGGCAGAATAATGGTAATGCTGCTGGGTTTTTTAATGGACCTAGTGATTTAAGGCCTAGGAACAATGCCAATGATTTTGACCCCGCATTAATTGGTAATGGCGGTGCGCTTAATGACAATATTAGAGAAATAGCTACCGTTGAAGGCGGTTTTAACGGAGGTAGCTTTTCAGGAGGGTATAATCCAAATCAAGGGTTTGATTATGCATTGTTGGAAAATGCAAGAAAACTTGAGCAGGGTAGAGATTTTGATTTTAATACCCAATTAGGGTATATCTCTTTAAGCCAACGGTTAAGTAATGATGAGGTATTGGGTGTTGCTTTCCAATATACGTTTCAAGGAGAAGTTTTTCAGGTTGGTGAATTTGCCAATGGGGGTTTAGATGCGACTACGATTTCTCAAGGTACTAATCCAATTATTGAAAACAATACGTTAATCCTCAAATTATTAAAAAGTAATATTACGAACATCAATGATCCTATTTGGGATTTGATGATGAAGAATATTTATGCAACGGGTGCATTTCGTTTAAGTGAGGAAGATTTTAAGTTGAATATTCTATATTCTAATCCTACACCAAGAAATTATATAACACCTGTTGAAGAAGGACCTGGTACTGGTTGGCCAGAAGGCTTTGATGAGCGAATTTTATTAAGTGTCTTTAACATGGATAGATTGAATGTCTATAATGATATACAACCTGGTGGGGATGGTTTCTTTGATTTTGTACCTGGGCAGACTATAGACATACAAGGTGGTCGAATAATATTTACCAAAGTAGAACCTTTTGGTCAGTTTTTGTTTGAGGAATTGGAGAACGGTAATAGTGGGCAGTACAACAATACATCCGCATATAACGCAAATCAAGAGCAGTACGTATTTCGGGATATGTACGAGTTAACAAAGTCAGCAGCTTTGCAAGACCCTGAAAAAAATAAGTTCCTTTTAAAAGGGAAGTATAAATCAGAAGGTAGTAACGGTATTCCTATAGGGGCATTTAATGTTCCCAGAGGTTCTGTTAGGGTAACCGCAGGAGGTAGACAATTACAAGAAGGAATCGATTATACCGTAAATTATCAAGCAGGAACAGTGCAAATATTAGATCCTAGTTTAGAGGCATCTAATGTTCCTATTAATATATCGGTAGAGAATAATGCTGTTTTCGGTCAACAAACACGTCGTTTTACGGGTGTTAATATTGAGCATCAATTCAGTAAAAATTTTATTTTGGGCGGTACATTACTGAACTTAAATGAAAGACCATTGACCCAAAAGGCCAACTTTGGTGTAGAACCAGTTAACAATACGATTTTCGGATTAAACGGTAACTTTTCTACCGAAGTACCTTGGTTGACTCGAATGGTCAACAAGCTTCCGAATATAGATACTGATGTTCCATCAAATGTATCGGTACGTGCAGAAATGGCCATGTTGAAGCCAAATTCTCCAAAGAATGCTAATTTTGAAGGAGAGACCACTACGTATTTAGACGATTTTGAAGGAGCACAGGCATTAATTGATATTCGGGCATCCCTTGGGTGGACTATTTCAAGTATGCCTCTGGAATTTGGAAATGGAGGTCAACTCTTTGGAAGTTCGCCAGAAGATCCAGATAATTTGTTAAACGGTTATGGTAGGGCCAAGTTATCTTGGTATACTATTGATCCTATATTTTATACCAATCAAAGTCCGGCGGGTATTAATAAGGATGATATTTCTATTAACCCGACCCGTAGAGTTTTTATCGATGAGGTTTTTCCGCAAACTGATGTTGCTCAAGGTCAGACACAAGTGCAGGGAACGTTAGATATGGTGTATTATCCAGCTACAAAGGGTCCTTACAATAACAATCCTAATTTTGAAAGTGAAGGGTCTAGTAATAGGTGGGGTGGTATGATGCGCTCGTTAAGTAGTACCGATTTCGAGCAGAGTAATGTTGAGTTTGTTCAGTTTTGGGTGATGGATCCCTATGTTGATGGTATATCTACGGGTGCTGGGGAACTGGTACTAAACTTAGGGAATATTTCTGAAGATATTTTGCGCGATGGTAAGAAGCAGTACGAAAACGGATTGCCAGGTGTAGATAGTAATGATTTTGTGGCACCGACCTCTTGGGGTGAAGTGCCGGCAACACAATCATTGATCTATGCGTTCGATGCTAGTGAGCCTAATAGAAGTTTGCAGGATATTGGTTTTGATGGATTAAACGATAGTAATGAAAGTACAATCTTCACGAATAATGAGGGTGATGATCCTGCCTTGGACAACTATCAATATTATTTGAATAGGGAAGGGAGTATTCTAGAGCGCTATGTTGATTTTAATAGTCCTGATGGTAATTCGCCAGTTGCCGTAACAAATACCAATAGAGGGTCAACAACATTGCCTGACGTAGAGGATATTGACCGCGATTTAACTATGAATACAGTAAATAGTTACTATGAGTATCGTATTGCTATAAAGCCAAATACAACCATTAATGATGAGTATGTAACTGATATTAGGGAGGGAGTAGCTTCTGGTAATAGAATACCTAACGGTGATGAGGTCAGTTACCGATGGATTCAATACAAAATTCCGTTAAGTGATTTTACTGATGCTGTTGGTGGTATTACCGATTTTAGATCAATCAGTTTTATGCGAATGTATATGACAGGTTTCAATAGCCCTACGGTACTGCGTTTCGCTACCTTAGATTTGGTCAGGGGAGATTGGCGTACATATACTAAAAGCTTGCAGGACCCAGATATCGATAATAATCCGGCAGATGATGGTGCTACCTTAGATGTGAATACGGTCAATATTGAAGAGAATAGTAATAGAAGTCCAATTCCTTATGTGTTGCCCCCAGGTGTTATAAGAGAGCAGTTAAATAATAACAACACTATAATACGTCAGAATGAGCAATCACTTTCATTATTGGTTGAAAATTTGGAAGCTCAAGACGCTCGAGGGGTATTCAAGAATCTAAATATTGATATCCGGCAGTATGAACAATTGAAAATGTTCATGCATGCTGAGAAAATTGTTGATAGTGATTATGCAGATACATCGACACCTTTGGTTGGGTTTTTACGTATGGGTACCGATTTTTCCCAAAATTATTATCAAATAGAACTTCCATTGCAGTTTACGCCATTTACGGCCGTTTCAGATAGTGAAATATGGCCAGAGATAAATGAGCTGAATGTTACACTTAGCGATTTGAATAAGGTAAAATCACTTTGGATTACGGGAGGTGATTTAAGTGAAATACGATTTTTCGAAGTGGATAATGGAGATGTTATTCCGGTAAACGAATTTGATATACGAACACCGGGAAGGGTACGAATTGGAATAAAAGGTAACCCTTCCTTGGGAAGTATCCGTACTATTATGGTAGGGGTTAAGAATCAAGATAATCTACCGGCTAGGGGAGAGGTGTGGTTTAATGAACTTCGTCTAGCAGGTTTAGATAATAACGGTGGTTGGGCAGCAGTAGCATCTGTTGATGCTAATATAGCAGATTTTGCAAATATAAGTGCGACCGGTAGTACAAGTACTTCAGGTTTTGGTACTATCGATCAGATGCCAAATGAGCGCGCTAGGGAAGATGCTATTTCTTATGATATAGTCACCAATGTAAACGTAGGGCAATTACTTCCAAAACAATGGGGAATTCAATTACCTTTTAATTACGGAATTTCTGAACAGATTATCACCCCAGAATTTGACCCTGTATATGATGATTTAAAACTCGATGATTTAATTAACGCTGCGCCAAATCAAGAAGCAGCTGACGAGATTAGGGAACAGGCTGAAGATTATACGAAAAGAACCA
The DNA here is from genome assembly GCF_005771495.1 of Maribacter sp. ACAM166. Classification (GTDB taxonomy): domain Bacteria; phylum Bacteroidota; class Bacteroidia; order Flavobacteriales; family Flavobacteriaceae; genus Maribacter. Next base: position 192,150 of record NZ_VAUW01000002.1, on the reverse strand, counting down.
GCATCAACTTGATTGGTGTGCGTAAGGATCGGGGCGAAGAAGCAGATGCCAATTTCTACGATGTAGAAAACTTTACGTTTAATTATTCGTATAACGAAACGGATCATCGCGATTTTGAAATAGCGCAATTACGAGATCAAAGTATCAACACTGGTTTTGTATACAACCATAGTTTTGAACCGGTTGAATTTGCACCATTAGCTAAGAAAGACTCACTTTTTACAGGTAAATACTGGCAATGGTTAAAAGATTTGAATTTGAATGTATTGCCAGCTACTATTGGTGTTAACTCAAATATTAATAGACAATTTAACGCACAACGTTTTAGAGATGTGCGTGAAGAAGGCGTTGATAGGTTGGAGTTGCCAGAGCTGCAACAGCGTAATTACTTGTTCAACTGGCAATATGCCGTGAATTATAATTTGACCAAATCTTTACGATTGAATCTTACGGCTTCTAATAATAATATTGTTCGAAATTATTTTAATGAGGATAAGCCAACTGAATCCGTTGATAGAATAAATAATGAATTAGGGCTATGGGACGGATTCTTCGATATTGGTGAACCGAACAGGCATTCGCAACAGATGCAATTGAATTATGAAGTTCCATTTGCGAAAATACCGGCATTAGATTTTATTAGCACTCAATATACCTACACCAGTAATTTTGATTGGCAACGTGGTGGTGATGCCTTGAGGGAAGTTGTTGGTACAGATATTAACACCGTACAGAATGCCAATACACATACAATAACATCATCATTGACATTGCAAAAATTCTATGACATGTTAGGACTTAAAAAGCGAGAAGCGCCAAAAGCTTCTGCGGTTGGGCCAATAAGAAGAGACAAGGCTGGCGTGCTTGCAGAGGGTCAGGAAAAAATTAAAGGGAAGACAAGTGATATGTTCAATACCGTGGTCGATATTGTAACCATGGTTAAAAGGTTGAACCTGAATTATAGCGAAAATAATGGAACTGTGCTTCCGGGGTATACACAGTCTGTCGGATTTATCGGTACCGCAAGACCAACTATTGGTTTTATTTTTGGTAGTCAAGCAGATGTACGATTCGAGGCTGCACGTAATGGGTGGTTAACTACTTTCCCTGAGTTTAATGAGCAATTCATCCAAAGAACAAATAAACAATTGAACATTACGGCTACGGCTCAACCAACTAGGGATATTACTATTGATTTGGTTGCTGATAGACAATATTCAAATAGTTATCAGGAGAATTTTAATGTTACAGATCAAGATTATATTGTACAATTGGGTAATAATTATGGCAGCTTTAGTATTTCTACCATGATGATTGGTACTGCATTTGGTAAGAGTGATGAATTTGATTCGGATACGTTCGCTGAATTCAAGGAAAATAGAATAACTATCGCTAATCGATTAGTTGCTGATAGAGGTGAAGCAGCAGGTACTATAGATGAAGACGGTTTTCCACAATTATATGGTAAAACTCAGCAAGAGGTTTTGTTACCGGCATTTTTCGCTGCGTATACGGGTCAAGATGCAGGTCGTGTAAACTTAGATACTTTTAGAGATATACCAATACCTAATTGGAGTATTAAGTACACCGGATTGATGAAGAACAAATGGTTCAAAAAGAAATTCAAACGTTTTTCATTGAGTCATGGTTACCGTTCTGCATATAGCATTAACTCTTATCAGACCAATCTTGAAAAAGTTCAACTGCGTAATGATGGGTTGCCTCAAGTGAATAATGAGAATGGAGATTTATTATCAGATTTAATTTTAAATAATGTGGTGCTTACGGATCAATTTAATCCGTTGGTGCGGGTAGATTTTGAAATGAAAAACTCTATTAGTGTTTTAGCTGAAGTGAGAACAGATAGGGCTATGTCATTAAGCTTCGATAATAATCTTATGACTGAAATTAACGGTAAAGAATATACTCTAGGAATGGGCTATCGTTTTAAGGATGTTAAGTTTGTAACCAATATTGGTGGAAACAAAACAAGATTAAAGGGGGATTTAAACTTAAAGGCCGATGTTACCTTACGTGATAATATTACGATTATTAGAAATTTAGACATCGATAATAATCAAATTACCTCTGGGCAAAATTTATTATCACTTAAATTTACCGCAGATTATGCGCTTAGTAAAAGTTTGAATGCACTGTTCTTTTATGATCATTCATTCTCTCAATTTGCTGTTTCTACTGCTTTCCCGCAGACAACCATTAATACAGGATTTACAATTCGGTATAATTTTGGAAATTAAAACTGCATTTGGTTATTGCGAATTACGTGTTGTACCAATAACTTATTTCAGCCTATAACTACTATAAATTTTTTGATAACCTTATTGGAATACTATACATTTGCCGAAGTAAAAAAACATTAAACTCGAATAATGAATATACCAGCTGAATTAAAATATACAAAAGACCATGAATGGGTAAAGATTGACGGTGATATTGCAACCGTCGGTATTACTGATTTTGCTCAAGGCGAATTAGGTGATATTGTATATGTGGAAGTAGATACTTTAGATGAAACACTAGAGCGTGAAGCCATTTTCGGTACAGTAGAAGCTGTAAAAACGGTTTCTGATTTGTTTTCGCCCTTATCTGGTGAGATAATAGAATTTAATGAAGCATTAGAAGGTGATCCTGAAAAAGTAAATTCTGACCCTTATGGTGAAGGATGGATGGTGAAAATTAAACTTACGAATAGTAGTGAGCTTGATGATTTGTTGAGTGCTGCTGCTTATGAAGAAATCATAGGTGGGTAAAAACCTAGAGTATAAAGTAATATTCATAAGCTGGATGGTGTTGGTAACATTTTTCAGCTTATTTTCTTTTTCGGGGGTAGACACGTCTCGGTTCAATATTCCTCATATGGATAAGGCCGTTCATTTTACCTTCTATTTTGTAATGGTCATACTGGCTTTTGTAGCGAAAACCAAAGGAGAATGGCAAGGGAGTAATACGCTTAAGTTATTGTGGCACATTACTTTATTCTCAATTTTATATGGCATAGTTATTGAAGTATTACAACATGTAGCTACAGTTAATAGACATGGAGATTCGTTAGATGTACTTGCCAATTCTACCGGAGCTATTGTAGCAATGTTGCTCTTACGTTTTTTGTTTTTACGGAAACTGTCGTTAAAATGAAAATTTTAATTGCATTTTTATGGATTAATTAGTTAAATTAGCAATCACTAAATTGAATATATATGGAACCTAAAAAGAATCCCAAGGCGGATTTAACAAAGAATAGTAGTTTTTACTTTGTTATCGGACTGTTCGCAGTAATGCTATTTACTTATGTGGCATTCGAGTGGAAGACTTATGATGAAGTCAATGACTACGATATTTCTATGAATGTGGATGATTTATTGGATGAAGAGGTTCCAATGACTGAACAGATTAAAACTCCACCACCTCCACCGCCACCTGCTGCACCTGAAATTATTGAGGTGGTAGAGGATGAAGAAGAGGTTGAAGAAACCGTAATTGAGTCTACGGAAACTAGTCAAGAAGAAGAAATCGTTGAAGTTGACGATGTAATCGTTGATGAAATTGAAGAAGATATAGATGTTCCTTTTGCTGTTATTGAAGATGTTCCAATTTTTCCAGGTTGTGAAAACGAAAGTGATAAAAGAGCTTGTTTTAACACGATGATTCAAAAGCATATCGGTAAGAACTTCCGTTATCCAGAAATTGCTCAAGAAATGGGCGTCCAAGGTAGGGTTAGTATTATGTTCGTAATCCAAAAAGATGGTAGTATCGGTAACGTTAGAATGCGAGGACCTGATAAAAACTTAGAGGCAGAAGCTGCAAGAATTATCAACAAGCTTCCAAAAATGACACCTGGTAAGCAAAGAGGTAGAGCGGTTCGTGTTCCTTTTAGTATTCCAATTAACTTTAAGTTACAATAGTATATATAACCGCATCATAATATAAAAAAATCCCGAGTAATTTACTCGGGATTTTTTTTTATATTATGTTGAGACCACAGTGTACTGCAAATCTATTTTTTAAACTCGTTTAAAATGCCGTTCTCAGTCGTTGAGGATTAATGAATCCAGTCCCATAATTACCAGTATATTCCCTTGGTATTATTGCACTCATCTTTATCGTTTCTAAAATCTTTCCAGATGTTATGGTTGCTAGTATGTTCGCTTAATTATGCGCAAGCATGGCAATATTAGTTGTAATTTTTTGTTTGTTGGTCTTCCGTTGCAAGGTATAAATGTATTGTCGTTAATAATCATTAACGCCTTTTTCTGAGCCGCGATATAAACATTAACAGTTCCGCCATTATCTCAATCGGTAAAAGGATATCGACTTTAAAAATGGGGATCACTCATAAGATTGACATTAGTTTTATAAAGTAGATCATTGTGTCACTAATTAGTGCGAACGCTTTGTGCATTAAAAACCATTGGGGTTTCTTAATCTTCGTGAAATTTGAGTTCTTCAGAAAAACGTATCTCTAGTGGTATTTCTATGGTAAGTTCTGATTTTTCAGAAGTCAGTTTTTCAAAGAAATTCTAACAGTATTGCGTGGAATAAAATACACCTCTTTCGAATTGAATTTAGTATTTTCAGCGGTCTGGTTTCCATGCGTATGTATGTCGAATAAATAAACAGCTGGCTTGTTAGTAGGCGGTGCAATAGCTTAGTTGATTTTCTGATTTAATCGAGAAAATTGATTATCAAACATGTACGCTTGGGTTGAACTGGTATATAGGTCAAGATTACCTCTTTGTCCTGTGGTCATGTAGAGGTCTTTTGGCACACTGTCTGTTGTTATTGTTGTGGCATCCTCTTGACTCCAACAATAGAAATACATACGGATTAGTGTAGTAAGGGTTAAAAATGGATTTAATCAATAGAATTCCCCGATGCTCTTCATTAGGGGTATTGGAGGAAGTTTGAAAACGGATGGTTTTTATAGAATGTTAAATCTTTCTTCTGTTGGATACCTCGTCGGTTCTCATTCCAAGCGGTTCAAATCGTTCATTCCTAGGGCTAAAAAGCTTATTTTGTTTAGGATCAAATACAGAAGAAATAAAAGGTTAAGGTTGCAGAAATATCACTAGGGGGTTATCTTTGCGAATCTATTTAAATGAACTATGAAAACGGCCGTGGGTTTGTCGAAAAATAATGCGTTAGCGTTAATTTTTGCTGATTTTAAGGAGATTACCAAAGCTAGATTGGCAATTAGCGTCGTTTTTTCTTCTATTGCTGGGTACTTTTTGGGAGCCTATGAAATACAATGGATGCAGGTTCTCTTGTTGTCCTTTGGTGGTTACTGCATGGTAGGCGCAAGTAATGCATATAATCAGGTCATAGAAAGAGACTTGGATGCTTTAATGAAGCGAACAAAAAATAGGCCTATTCCAGCAGGTAGAATGACTGTTAATTCTGCTATGACTATAGCGGTAGCTCTAACTCTAATTGGAATTTTAGCGTTGTATTTATTGAATCCTAAAACGGCAATGTTTGGGGCAATTTCCATATTTCTATACACGAGTGTTTATACTCCGTTAAAGACAATAACTCCTTTAGCTGTCTTTGTTGGAGCGATACCTGGAGCAATACCTTTTATGTTAGGTTGGGTTGCAGCTACTGATGATTTTGGAATCGAATCGGGAACCTTATTTATGATTCAGTTTTTTTGGCAGTTTCCACATTTTTGGGCTTTAGGTTGGATGTTGAATGATGATTACCAGAGTGGTGGATTTAAAATGTTGCCTACGGGTAAAAAAGATGCTTCTACGGTACTACAGATAATAATGTATACCATTTGGATGATGGTTATTTCGGTAATACCTGTATTTGGTATAACAGGGCGATTGAAATTATCAGTTGCCGCGGCTATATTGGTTTTTTTGATGGGGGCTGTTATGCTTGGTTTTGCGTTTAAGTTATATACTCAAAAGGATAATGCTTCGGCAAGAAAATTAATGTTGGCAAGCGTTATTTATATTACGTTGATGCAAATAGTATATGTAATAGATAAATTTTTAGGTTGATATGGATTTAACACAAGGAACAGCTGAAGAGAAGAATGCTAGGGCAAAAAAAATGATGCTTTGGTTTGGTATAGTTAGTTTGCTAATGGGTTTTGCCGGTTGGACCAGTGCTTATATTGTTAGTAGCTCTAGAGAAGATTGGGCTAGTGACGTAGCTCTGCCACAAGCTTTTTTATATAGTACAATCATCATCATTATAAGTAGTTTTAGCTATATGTTAGCTAAAAAGGCGGTAAAGGAAGGGCAATCTAGTAGAGGTACACTTTGGCTATGGGTTACTTTAGCGCTAGGCGTTGTTTTTGTAGTGCTCCAATTCACGGCTTTTTCTCAATTGGTAGCAAATGGGTATTATTTTACTGGGCCTACCAGTAGTATAAAAATGTCTTATGTATTTCTAATCGCAATGGTGCATATTGTCCACGTCGTAGCTGGAATGATATCGCTTTTAGTGGTGTTGTATAACCAAAGTAAAGGGAGATATACTTCGAAGAATTATTTAGGACTTACTTTAGGAGCTACTTTCTGGCATTTCTTAGACTTATTATGGGTCTATTTGGTTTTATTTATGACCTTTGTAAAATAAAAAGTGTGTCAGAATAAGTTTTGAGCCAAATTCACCTTTTATATAGTTCAAAAAAATGTAAATTTGCTAAAGTTTTATTAAAACGATAATCAGTATATGGATTCTACGGTGACAACGGGACAGGAAACAAACGTATGGGGTGGAGGCAATCAACCTTTAGGAGTAAGCTACGGTAAGTTAATGATGTGGTTTTTCCTTGTGTCGGATGCCTTAACATTCTCAGGATTTTTAGCGGCATACGGTTTTTCAAGATTTAAATTTATAGAGTCATGGCCTATTGCGGACGAGGTTTTTACCCACGTTCCTTTCTTTCATGGTAATTATCCCATGATTTATGTTGCTTTCATGACCTTTGTATTGATCATGTCATCGGTAACGATGGTGTTAGCGGTTGATGCAGGGCATAAGATGAAACAAAATGCGGTAATCTGGTATATGTTTGCAACCATTATTGGTGGTGCAATTTTTGTTGGTTCACAAGCATGGGAATGGAGTACTTTTATAAAAGGAGATCATGGTGCTTTAGAAACTAAAGGAGGGAGAATTTTACAATTTGTAAAAGCAGACAGCGGTGAAAGGGCTTCATTGTCAGATTTTGCAGTTAGTATACCTGATGAAAGAGTCGTACATGAAAGTAAGAACGGTATTTGGTTTTTTCAAGAAGGTACATCGACAAGTTTTTCTTTAAATGAGGTTGTTGAAGGTTTCAAGGCAGATACAAATATTCTGATAAGAACAGAATTAATTAATGAAGAGGGTGAAAAGACTCTATTGGATAGACAATCTTCATTGGCGAAATTAGCTGATGCAAAAGAAGTTGTTGAGGGTGCGAATCTAATTCATAATGAATATGGTACTAGGCTTTTTGCAGATTTCTTCTTCTTTATAACGGGTTTTCATGGTTTCCACGTCTTTTCGGGTGTGTTAATTAACATTATCATTTTCTTTAATGTTATACTTGGTACGTATGAAAGAAGAGGACATTATGAAATGGTTGAAAAAGTCGGGTTGTACTGGCACTTTGTAGATTTAGTATGGGTATTTGTATTTACCTTTTTCTACTTGGTATAAACTTTTTAAAATTTACAAGTACTACGGTATATTTATATATTAGATTTTTACAAAATGGCACACGAACATAAATTAGAGATTTTCAGAGGACTTGTAAAGTTCAAATCCAACACACAGAAAATCTGGGGAGTTTTAGCTTTTCTAACCTTAATAACAGCTGTAGAGGTTGTTTTGGGTATAATGAAGCCAGATATATTAATCGATACTCTTTTCATGGGTATGAAGGTGTTAAACTGGATTTTCATTATCCTTACTTTGGTCAAAGCTTATTATATCGCTTGGGATTTCATGCATTTACGTGATGAGAAAGCATCCCTAAGAAGGGCTATCATATGGACACCGATTTTCTTGGTAATATATTTGGTGTTTATTCTTCTTGTTGAGGCTGATTATATTCATAATATATATAAAGACGGCTTTGTGAGTTGGAATTTCTAAGACATAATTAACAATAAAAAAGACGGTTTTATAGCCGTCTTTTTTACTTTTGTAAAGTATTAGTGGTACTGTTAATTATATCAGTATAGATCTAATACTGTCAATAACTTTCTTTTTTGAATTATGAAAAAGACCCTTATCCTTATTGTGTTATTTGTGCTTCCAATCGTTGCATATCTATTCTTTGCATCTGGTGTAAATAATTTCGGAAAACTACCTGAACTTACTCAAAATGTAAATGAGTTAAACTTTGCTAATGATATTAAATTCAAGAAAAAGATAACCATCTTAGGTTTTTTAGGCGACAATGTCGATTTGAGAAAAGGAAATGCTTTTAACTTAAATCAGAAAATATATAAACGTTTCCATGAATTTAAAGACTTTCAGTTTGTCATGGTAATGCCAATTGGTACTGAAGATATAATTCAAGAAATTAAAAAAGACCTTGCGAATTTGGCTGACATTGAAAAATGGAATTTCATATTCGCTACTCCACAGGAAATTGAATCGTTGTTTTTTAGCTTGAAAACAGATATTCAACTAGATGGTGATTTTGGAACTCCTTATGTTTTCATTATCGATAAGAACCTTAGTTTAAGAGGTAGAACAGCAGATGAAGATGAAGGAACTAAGTATGGTTTTAATTCTAATTCTGTAGCCGATTTGAATAATAAAATGGTGGATGATGTGAAAATTATTTTGGCTGAATATCGTTTGGCCTTAAAGAAGAATAACCCTGATAGAACGAAATAATGAATAAAAAATATACATATGTTTGGGTTTCGCTAATTGTTCTAATCTTTGGAATAATTGTAATTCCTCTCATCGTAGATAGAGTTTCATCTGGTACTGTTGTAGAAAATGATAGACTAAACAAAATCAATGCAAATTCAAAGGTAGATTTAGGCTTTGTACTATTAGACGGTAAAAAAAGAAAAGTACCTTCTTTTGAGTTTATCAATCAAGATAGTGTTGTTGTAAGCGATAAAGACTATTTAGGGAAAGTGTATGTAGTAGATTTCTTTTTTACAAGATGCCCTAGTATCTGTCCAACGATGACCACTAATTTAGTAGCACTGCAGACTTATTTTAAGGATAACGAAAATTTTGGAATAGCATCCTTTAGTATAACACCTCAATTTGATACTCCACATGTTTTAAGAGCATATGCTGAAAAATATAGTATCGATGATAAAGGTTGGAATTTATTCACAGGAGATAAGGAAGCTGTTTATGATTTAGCAAATGCGGGTTTCAATATTTTTGCTGCTGAAATGCCTGAGGTTCCAGGTGGCTTTGAACATTCTGGTTTGTTTGCTTTAGTTGATAAAGATGGGTTTTTAAGATCAAGGAAAGATGAATTCGGAAACCCTATTGTTTATTATAGGGGAGCTATTTTAGAAGAGGATGGTGTTAATGATCATGGTGAGACTGAGGAAATTGGTGTTTTAAGGACGGATATTAAACAGTTATTAGAAGAATAAGCGAAACAATATGCAGGAAAAGGTTTCAGATGAGCGGAAGTTTAATAAGGTTATAACGCTTGTTTCAATTGTTATACCTGTTGTAGTTGCTCTGCTTTTTGGTGTGAAAATACCAGATGTAGCTCCTTTATCGTTTCTGCCACCTATATATGCAACAATTAATGGCGTAACAGCAGTGTTGCTTCTGATAGCGGTTTGGGCTATAAAAAATGGAAATATAAAACTTCATCATAAATTGATGACCACTAATATAATCTTGTCATTGCTCTTTTTAGTGTTATACATTGGGTACCATATGACTTCAGACTCTACTTCTTATGGTGGTGAAGGCATGATAAGATATGTGTATTATTTTATATTGATCACCCACATTGTATTGTCCATTGCTTTAATTCCTCTAGTGCTTCGAACATATGCAAAAGCCTATTTAAGTAAATTTGATGAACATAAGGCTTTGGCCAAGTATACTTTTCCGGTTTGGTTATATGTAGCTATTACAGGCGTGGTGGTGTACCTAATGATATCTCCATATTATGAGTATTAAACGAACTTTATTTTTAGTAGTGATGGTAGTAGCAGCTTTTCCATTGGATGCAGATGCTCAATGTGCAATGTGTAGGGCGGTTTTGGAAAGTGAATCAAGTGGTAAGGCTGCTGAGGGAATAAACAATGGTATAGTTTATTTAATGGCTGTACCGTATGTTCTCGTGGCAGGACTATTCTATTTTATCTACAGAAAGATGCGGTAATATCTTTTTAGTACAATTTTAACATTCATAGTGTAACAATCTCCTGGTTGGTTAGTCTTATGATTGTGCAACACGTGTATTGCATTCATCAATCAAACCAATCAATCATATGTTCGACTTAGAACGTTGGCAGGAAATATTCGATACGATTCGCAAGAATAAATTGCGGACCTTTCTAACGGGACTTTCCGTTGCTTCAGGAATATTCATTTTGGTTATTTTATTGGGTTTTGGTCAAGGCATGCAGAATGGTATTGCCAAAGAATTTGAACAGGATGCAGCGACTAGTGTTTGGGTTTGGCCTGGCGTTACTACGAAAGAGTATAAGGGTATGAATCCTGGTAGGCGTATTCAATTACGAAATGAGAATTATGATTTTATAGCTCTATTACTAGAAGATCAAATTGAAAACAAATCACCTAGATTATTCATTAGAAATTCATTTGTTAATTATGGCAATGAAACCTTGGCTTATAATGTTCAAGGGGTGTCTCCTCAATTTCAATTTATAGAAAATGAATTCATATCTCAAGGTAGATTTTTGAATCAGAAAGATGAAGATGTAAAGTCTAAAATTGCCATTATAAGTAATAAAATTAATCGTGAGGTCTTTCAAAAGTTGGACAGTCCCATTGGAGAGTTTTTAGATATATCTGGAATATCTTTCAAGATTGTTGGGGTATATGGAGATGTTGGCGGTGAGCGTGAAGAAGACCGCATTTATATTCCACTAAGTACAGCTCAACAGGTTTTTAATGGTGCTAATCGCTTAAATAATTTAGCGTATACATTACCTCCAGTCGATGATTTTGACGCAGCAGTTGCGCAATCCATCAAATTTAAGAACACCCTTAAAACCTATTTACAGCAAGCACACACAGTCGCACCAGATGACACAAGTGCCATTCAGATATACAACCCTATGGAAGAAGCAAAACGCTTTTATTCCCTAATGGGTGGGATTAAATTTTTCTTTTGGTTCGTAGGCGTATGTACTATTATAGCCGGTATTGTAGGGGTAAGTAACATTATGCTTATTGTAGTTAAGGAGCGTACGCGAGAAATAGGTATTAGAAAAGCATTGGGAGCCAAACCTTGGTCTATTGTCGGAATGATTTTACATGAAGCTATTTTTATCACAGCTATTGCGGGATTTACCGGACTCATTTTAAGTATGGGATTATTAGAAATTGTTGGTCCGCATGTAGAAGTTGATTATGTACTTAACCCTTCAGTTGATTTCAACGTTGCTTTAACCACTGTTTTCGTATTAATTTTTGCAGGGGCCGTTGCTGGGTTTTTTCCTGCATGGAGAGCAGCCAAAATTCATGTGATTGAGGCATTAAGGGATGAATGAAATTAAAAGTACTGATAAAGTTGGTGTCATTTGAAGCGAAAGCCCACTAATAAATAAACTATAACCATGTTCAGCAAAGACCGTTGGGAAGAAATATTGGAGGTATTGTCTAGTAATGTTTTTAGAACACTGGCTACTTCTTTTGGTGTAGGGTGGGGTGTCTTCATTCTTATCATTTTACTTGCTGCAGGTAAAGGTATGGAGAACGGTATACGAGCAGATTTTGGTGACATAGCTACTAATACCATGTTTATGTGGTCACAGAATACTACAATTCCATATAAAGGACTGCCAAAAGGAAGAACTTTTAGTTTTAAGTTGGAAGATGTGCAAGCCATTAGGGACAATGTGCCTAATCTACGATTCATTTCACCGCGAAATCAACTTGGTGGTTTTGGTGGAGGAAACAATGTCATACGGGGCTTGAAAACAGGTGCATTTAATGTGTATGGCGATTATCCACAGATTATTCGCCAAGAGCCAATGACAATTACTTCTGGTAGATTTATAAATCAAAATGATATAGAAGACAAACGAAAAGTAGCGGTAATTGGTGAAGGGGTTAAGAATGAATTGTATGATAAAGAGGAAGATATACTAGGAACGTATCTTAAAGTACAAGGTGTGAATTTTATGGTGGTCGGCACCTATAAAAAGAAGAGTAATGACGGTGATGGAGAGGAGGGGCAAAAGGAATTATTTGTTCCTTTCACTGCTTTTTCTCAAGCATTTAATAAGGGGAATGATGTAGGTTGGATGGCCATAACGGCTGAAGATGGAAACTCAATTTCCAACTTAAAGGAGAAAATAGTAAACGTGGTAAAGGAGAAAAGGAAAATACACCCAGACGATAAACGTGCTGTAGGTTATTTTGATCTTTACGAACAATTTAATAGGGTAGAGAGCTTATTTGGTGCACTACGTTGGGTTGCATATTTTGTGGGAGTTCTTGTGTTATTATCTGGTATTATTGGTGTAAGTAACATTATGTTGATAGTAATCAAAGAAAGAACAAAGGAAATTGGTATTAGAAGAGCCTTGGGTGAAGCGCCATGGTCCATTAAAAAACAAATATTAATGGAGGCTATATTCTTGACAATCATTTCAGGTATGGTAGGCATTATTTTTGGTGCTTCATTTATTTATGGTGTTAACGTAGTGCTCGACTCTGTAGGGCCTGTTGATATGTTTGTAAACCCGAGTGTTAGTTTAGGGATAGTGATTAGTGCTTTTGTCATTCTGATTTTTTCAGGATTACTAGCCGGTTTTATACCTGCCCAAAGCGCTATAAAAATGAGACCTATAGAAGCGTTACGTACAGAATAAATTCATCGAATAAAAAATAGATAACCAATCAAAAATGAAAAAGTCAACAACAATTATCATTCTACTCATCATAGTTTTACTTTTCAGTGGAGCCATGTACTATTTGTATCAAAAGAATGCCGAGAATCCTGTGGTTTATAAAACAGAAGAACCATCCAAACAAACAATTATAAAAAAAACAATGGCTACGGGTAGTATACTTCCATTAGAAGAAGTATTAATAAAGCCCAATATTTCCGGAGTTATACAAGAGATTTTTGTGGAAGGTGGTGATTACGTAAAATCTGGTGATTTATTGTGTACTATAAAAGTGGTGCCAAATTTAACTGCATTGAACGATGCTAGGAATACTATTGACCAAGCCAAGATCAATTTGGATGATCAATTACGGAATTTAGGGCGCCAAAAAGGATTGTTTGATAAAGATGTCATCTCAAAAGTAGATTTGGAACGTGCACAAGTGACCCATGATCAGGCTAAACAATCTTATGCGGCCGCCAATAAAAGATATGATATAGTAAAAACAGGTACAACGGCTGGTTATGGAAACTCAGCAAATACTCAAATTAGGGCAACAGTAAGTGGAATGGTGCTTGAAGTTCCCGTAGAAGTTGGGAACCAGGTTATTGAAAGTAATACATTCAATGAAGGAACTACAATTGCTGCAATTGCAGATGTCGATAAAATGATTTTTGAAGGTAAGGTAGACGAGTCTGAAGTGGGGAAAATTAAAGAAAATCTGCCATTGGAAATTACCGTTGGAGCAATTGAGAATAAGGTATTTGATGCTGTTTTAGATTATATCGCCCCCAAGGGTAAAGAAGAAAATGGGGCAATTCAATTTGAAATAAAGGGAACGCTAAGAAAACAGGATACCGTCTTTATTAGAGCAGGACTAAGTGCTAATGCATCAATTATCTTGGCTCGTGCAGACAGTGTTTTGTCTGTAAAAGAAGCTTTAGTGCAGTTTGATGATAAAACTAAAATGCCCTTTGTCGAAATCGCAACAGGGGATCAGAAGTTTGAACGAAGAGATATTGAATTGGGTATTAGCGATGGAATTTTTGTAGAAGTAAAGTCAGGACTTAGTGAAAATGATAGCATAAAGGTCTGGAACGCTATCGAACGAGACGAAGAAGATTCAAATTAAATATAATCTAATAATTTTTAGTAAATTGTTTGTAACAATTTAAGAATTTGAGTGTCTAATTATCGATGACCTTAGGCACAGGCTGAATAAATCAAAACAAATAAATATGATAGAAATAAAAAACCTTCATAAATCCTATAAAATGGGTAGCAATAGTCTCCATGTTTTAAAAGGAATTAATTTTTCAGTAGAAGAAGGTGAATTGGTGGCTATCATGGGTTCTTCTGGTTCTGGGAAATCCACCTTACTGAATATTTTAGGTATGTTGGACGAGTTGGATGAAGGGTCTTACACCCTTGATGGAGTGCCAATTAAAAATCTGAACGAAACAAAAGCTGCAAACTATCGTAATAAGTTTTTAGGTTTTGTATTCCAATCGTTCAATTTAATCAACTACAAGAACGCCATGGAAAATGTTGCACTTCCGTTATACTATCAAAAAGTAGGAAGAAAAGAGCGTCAAGAGAAAGCCTTAAAATATTTAGATCAAGTGGGGCTTAAAGAATGGGCTACACATTTGCCGAGTGAACTCTCTGGAGGTCAGAAACAGCGTGTAGCTATTGCAAGGGCCATGGCTGCAGAACCTAAAGTTTTATTAGCAGATGAACCTACAGGTGCATTGGATAGTAAAACCTCTTATGAGGTTATGGACCTTATTCAAAAAATTAATGACCAAGGCAATACTATTTTAATCGTAACCCATGAACCTGATATCGCCAATATGTGTAAACGTATTGTTCATTTGAAAGATGGGATAATTATTGAAGATAAGAAGATAGAACAAATAAGGGCGGCACAGTATGTTCAGTAGAGACGTTTGGAAAGAAATATTTGAGGCAATACAGAAAAATAAGTTACGTACTTTTTTGACGGGGTTTACTGTTGCGTTGGGTATTTTCATATTCGTGACTCTTTTTGGAATGGGCAACGGGTTGAACAATACGTTCATGAAATTTTTCAGTAATGATGCTACCAATATTTTCAGACTTTATCCTACCCAAACCACGCTACCGTATGCTGGCTTTAAGGCAAAGCGGCAAATTGAGTTTGAAAATGGTGATTTAGATGATATTATTAAAGAATTTGGACCCTTAATCGAATATATTACCCCACGTATTCGACGTTCTGCATTGGTAACCTATAAAGATAAATCTGATAATTATAGCAACTTGGGCGTAGGTCCTGGTATGCAAACTGCCGAACAGACTATTATCATGAAAGGCAGGTATATCAATACAAATGATATTCGTAAGAAATTAAAATATGCCGTTATTGGTAGAATGGTGGAGAAGGATATCTTTAAGGGTGATGATGCCTTAGGAAAATACATTGATTTAGACGGTAGTGTTTTTAAAGTAATCGGTGTTTTTCAAGATGACGGGGGAGACAATGAGGAACGAAATATTTTTATTCCGTTCACTACACGCCAACTTTTAGAGGGGAATAATGATAAGATAGGTCAGATAACCTTAGCTTTCAACGAAGCTATTGGGTATAGTGGTGCCATGAAATTTCAAGGGCAGCTGGATGATTTTATACGTCAAAAAAAGCAAATCAGCGCTAAAGACTCGGGTGGTATACGGCTTGAAAATGTAGCTGATGACCTTAAAAGGAATCAGCAATTTGCCGGTGTCCTTAAAATAATTATTTCGGCCATTGCCTTTGTCGTAATTATTTCCGGTATCATCGGTATAAGTAATATCATGGTTTTTGTCGTAAAAGAGCGTACCAAAGAAATTGGAATTCGCAAAGCTATGGGAGCTACACCAAGAATTATTACGAGTACCATTTTACTAGAATCTGTTTTTATAACCGCAATTTTTGGCTTTACAGGTATGGTTTTAGGAATCATAGTATTGAACCTCATAGAGGGGAAAGTTTTGGAGGAAGATTATTTTATAACTAATCCTTCAATAAATATAGGGACGGCCGTATTTGTGACTATTCTTTTGGTTATCTGCGGTACCTTGGCTGCTTATATACCAGCCCGGAAGGCAGCTAAAATCAAACCAATTGTAGCACTAAGAGACGAATAAGATGAGACAAC
Source organism: Maribacter sp. ACAM166 (assembly GCF_005771495.1). Lineage (GTDB taxonomy): Bacteria > Bacteroidota > Bacteroidia > Flavobacteriales > Flavobacteriaceae > Maribacter. Next base: position 175,919 of record NZ_VAUW01000002.1, on the reverse strand, counting down.
TATTTGATAGGGATACGTGGAACGAAATTTTTCAATCGATACGAAAGAATAAGCTTCGTACTTTTTTAACAATGCTTGGGGTGTTCATTGGTATATATATTTACATAGGTCTTTCGGGTGCTTCAAAAGGACTGGATAATGGCTTTGAAAGAGAATTTGAAAGTATTGCCAGAAACAGTATGTTCATTTTTTCTTCAAGTACAAGTAAACCTTATGCCGGTTTTAAGACAGGCCGTCAAATTCAATTGAAACTTAGTGATGTTGACGTACTTCGTCAACAGGTTCCAGAAATCATGGCCATAGCACCAAGAAATGTGAAAGGTATTTTTGGGAGTGAGCCAGGCGTGGTTAAACGAGGTGTAAAATCGGGTAATTACTCTGTTTTTGGTGACTTTCCGGAGTTTACCAAAATCGCAACTAAGAAAATTTACGATGGTGGAAGGTTTATTAATGATGCGGATATAGCAAAAGAACGTAAGGTATGCGTAATTGGAGAGCGTACACAAAAGGAACTTTTTGATCAAGATGAAGAGCCTATTGGGAGCTATATTGCTATAGAAGATGTAAGTTTTCAAGTAGTAGGGGTGCATAAGTTTGCAGGTGGTGGCCCCTTTGATAACGATAGCGATATCTTTATACCCTTTACAACCTTTAAGAAATTGTACAATACAGGAGATAATGTTTCTTGGTTTACAATTGCAGCATATGATGATGCTGATGTGATTCAAGCAGAAAAAGATATCAAGGCCACTTTAAGACGCATACACAAGGTAGATCCTACAGATGAAAAAGCCATTGGTGGTTTTAATTTAGGTGAGGTTTTTAAGAAAATTTTCGGATTTTCAAATGGACTTACATTTTTGTCACTTATTGTGGGTATCGCTACCATTTTAGCTGGGGTAATTGGAATTGGAAATATTTTATTGATTTCAGTAAAAGAACGTACTAAAGAATTAGGAGTGCGAAGGGCTCTAGGAGCTACACCTTCAGAAGTCAGGAATCAAATTATCATAGAAGCATTGGTATTGACCTTGTTGGCTGGTGTTATTGGAATTATTTGCGGAGCAGCAACCCTTTCGGCACTTGGAGCTGCTTTTGGTAACGGTGATTTTCCGTATGCAAATCCAACAGTGCCTATACCTTACGTTCTAATGTCGCTTTTCTTAATGGTTACCCTGGGTATTCTTATTGGGTTGATACCGGCACAAAGAGCAGTTAGTATAAGACCTATAGACGCATTAAGAGAAGAATAATTGAAACCACTAAATAACAAATACACTTAGAAAATGAACAAGATTGTAAAATATGTTTTAATTGGATTGCTAGTGCTTGGATCATTGTGGGCAGCTGCATTTTTCATAAAATCCAATAGTAAATCGGCGATTACTTATGAAACCCAAAAACCATTTATTTCCACAGTAGAAAAGAAAACTGTTGCTACGGGTAAGGTTGTCCCAGAAGACGAAATAGAAATAAAGCCCCAAATTTCAGGGATTATTGAAAAGATTTACTTGGATGAGGGAGTTGAGGTAAAAGCAGGAGATTTAATTGCTGTAATAAAAGTAGTGCCTAATGAACAGTCTTTAAATCAGGCTAGCGGTAGAGTGCGTACTGCTGAACTTTCACTTAATAATGCAAAGATTGAGTTTAATAGAAATAAGACCTTGTTTGATAAAGGCGTAATCTCCAGTCAAGATTTTAATACGCTTCAGCTCACTTACAGTCAAGCCGAGCAAGAAGTGAAAAATGCTAGAGCAGATTATCAGATTATAAAGGTTGGTTCTGCCGGAGGGTCTTCAAGTGCCAATACAAATATTCGCGCTACGGTGAACGGAACTATCTTGGAGATACCCGTGGAAGAAGGTGATCAAGTGATTCAAAGTAATAACTTTAATGATGGTACTACTATAGCAACCATTGCAGATTTAAGTAAAATGATTTTTGAAGGAAAGGTAGATGAAGGAGAAGTTGCAAAATTGAAAGTAGGTACTCCGCTGAAAATTACATTAGGGGCGTTGGAAGGCGAAGAATTGGATGCAAAACTTAAATTTATCGCTCCAAAGGGACTTGAGGAATCAGGTGCAGTACAGTTTAAGATAGAGGGTGATGTAACGGTCAATGATGATATTTTCATTAGAGCGGGCTATAGTGCAAATGCCGCTATTGTATTGGAAAAAAAGGAGAATATTTTGGTGATTTCAGAGGCATTGTTGCAATTTGATAAGACTACGAGCAAGCCCTATGTGGAAATTTCCATTGGTTCTGAAGACGAACAGAAATTTGAAAGAAGAGATATTGAAATTGGAATATCTGATGGGGTTAATGTAGAAATAGTTTCTGGGTTGACAGAAAATGACAATGTAAAGCAGTGGAATAAAACGGAGCCTATTAAAAATGGGGAAGAAGAAGATAAAGAGGGAGAGTCAGAAGAATAAGCATCAATCAAAATAATAATCAAATAATCAAAAAATGAAATTTAAATTAACCGGATTTCTGCTTTTTGCAGCAATTGTAATAGCATCTGCGCAAAGTAAGAAATGGACTTTGCAAGAGTGTGTTGAGTATGCCGTAGAGCATAACCTTACGATAGAACAGTTTGAATTAGACTTGGAGTCTTCACAAATAGATAAATCTGATGCCATAGGTAACCTGTTGCCTAATTTAAATGCCAATTCCAGTGCGTCAAAGAATGTGGGCTTTACCATTGTCAGCACTTCTAACCAACCGGTTGCTGGAAATCAGTCTACATTTAATGTGAGCGGTAGTATAAGCTCTAACATTACACTATACAACGGGCTAATAAATATTAAACAGTTGCAACGTGCAAAAATGAATGCTATAAGCAGGCAGTATAGGTTAGATGATTTAAAGGATGATATTCAGTTAAATGTTGCTAATAGCTATCTTCAAATTTTATCAAATAAAGAAGCATTGGTAGTTTCAAGGGCGCAATATGCCGTTACGGAACAAGATTTAAAACGCACTAAAGAATTGGTTAATTCAGGAGTCGTTCCTCGTGGTGATTTACTTGAAATTGAAGCGACAGCAGCCAATCAAGAACAACAAATAATCAATAATGAAAGCTTGGTGCTAATTTCAAGAATAAATTTGGCGCAACTACTGCAAATAACGGATTACGATAATTTTGATATTGCCGATGAATCTTTTGATATTCCACCATCGGATATTTTGAATAACTCTGCTAAAACAATTTTTGCTAAAGCCCTAGAATTTAGAAATGATATTAAATTTTCAAAATCTAATGTAGATTTGGCAGAAAAAGATCTAGAGATTGCAAAAGGAGCTTATGCGCCTACCTTGAATGGATTCTTTCAATATGGAGCAAGATATTCTGACGCAACACAACCATTGCCAGATGGAAATGGAGGTGTATTTACACCTGGATTCATAGATCAACTCTGGATTTTTGATGGAATCTCTTACGGTGCACAAGTAAACATACCTATTTTTAATGGTTGGAGTACCCGTAATAGTGTACAGCGTTCCCGAATTAGTTTGGAGAAAACCAAACTACAGTTTGAACAAGATAAACTAGATTTGGAAACTACGATAAACCAAGCCTATGTCGATGTTACTACTTTTGCTAAGGCCTATGAGGCAGCGGATAAAACGCTGGAGGCAAGGCGTTTGGCCTATGAATACACAAAGGAACGTTTCGATGTTGGGCTAATGAATTCTTTTGATTTTAGTCAAGCGCAGTCTAGAGTAGATAATGCAGAGGCTGAGGTAGTGAGAACAAAATATAATTATATCTTCAGATTGAAGATTTTAGAGTTCTTTTTTGGAATCCCAATATCCTTGGATTAAAAGTAAGAATAATTAAAAAACCCTGTAATTTTTTATGAATTACAGGGTTTTTCATTTTGGAGTATGTAATACCTTTGCGAGATGGGCTTAATACTGAATCTTGAAACATCATCGACTAATTGCTCCGTATGCGTGGCAAGAGATGGTGTTATTTTAGCAATGAAAGAACTAAATTCGGCAAACTATTCTCACGCCGAAAAATTACATATTTTTATTGAAGAGGTGCTATTAGAAGCCTCGTTGAAAACACAAGATTTAGATGCTGTAGCGGTGAGTAAAGGGCCAGGGTCATATACAGGTCTTCGTATAGGTGTTTCCTCTGCAAAAGGCTTGTGCTATGCTTTAGGGATTCCATTAATTTCTGTCTCTACGTTGAAAAGTATAGCATCGCAATTAAATTCTAATGAAGAAGTCGCGGTGATTATACCTGTATTAGATGCTCGGCGAATGGAAGTGTTTTCGGCAGTTTTTGATATTCAACTAAATCAAGTAAGGGAGACAAAAGCTGAAGTTATTGATGAAAACTCATTTAAGAAGTACCTTAGTTTAAAAGCGGTACATTTTTTAGGTAGCGGAGCAGAGAAAATTAAAGGGGTGTTCAATCAGGAGAATACTACCTATCACTGTGATGTAGTTCCATCAGCTAAACAAATGGCAGCTATTTCATTTGAAAAATATTCAACCAAGCAATTTGAGGATGTAGCTTATTTTGAACCTTATTATTTGAAAGATTTTATGCTTCAAACAAAAAAGGCTTAAAAAATTTGAATAAACCCAATACTACTTGTTTTAAAACATCATTTTTTAGTGGTACCTAATGTGTTTTTCTTAATAAAATCTTTCAAAATATCAATATGGTCTTCTAAAGAATTCAGAACCTTTTTTTAGATAATCTAATTTCTATTGCAGATTCATCACCTTTTTGAATGTAGTACGTTGAGATATCTTCATATTTTGCATAAGTAAAGCTGTTATAGCCATGATTAGGACTCTGTGCTTGTACAAATATTTTCTTCGGTCGTTTTAATATTCTGGCATATCCTTCAGTTATAGGATTAAAATAACCCATTTTATTCTCGCCTAATTCCAGGTATTCTCTAACTATATAAGTTTTCCCATCAATAATGGCGACGATGTTATTTCTTCTTAATAAAGTTCTGGCGACGCCATTTTCATTTTTTATTTCAATTGCGTCATAACGCATTAAGGCATCACTCGTGTAATTACCGTTAATCAGAGTTCTACCTTTTTTGAAAACTTCATCAACATAGGGTGAGCCTTGAATATCCACTTGTTTATAATACATGCCCGCTTGAGCTGGGGTAATGACACCACTCTTACTTCCAAATCCTTGAATTGCTAGAGAAACAACCAAATTGGAAATAGACAGTAATAAGAGTAACATGTTTTTCAATTCAAAACTTAGTACCTGAATTTAGGTGATAATGTATTGAATGACAAATAGTTGTAAATAATCCCCCCTATCTCACATAGGGGGGTATTTGTGGAGTGACTAATTCTTCAGTTGCGTAACCACACGTTGCGGAAATGGTATCTCAATACCAGCAGCATCAAATCGATATTTAATTTCTTCCATCACGTGAAAATGTGCAGCCCAAAAATCTGGATTATTTGCCCAAAAACGAAGGGTTAAGTTTACAGAGCTAGCGGCCAATTCACCAACATAAACCTCAGGGGCCGGTTCTTTAAGTATTGTCTCATACTCAGTACATACTGCCAAGAGTATTTCTTTTGCTTGTTTTATATTCGAACCATACCCTATACCAACATCAATTTTATCCCTTCTGGTATCCAAAGCGTTGTAATTGATAATTGTATTGTTAGAAAGTTGACCGTTTGGTATAACGGCAATTTGATTTCCAAAGGTGCTTACTTTCGTGGTGAAAATTGATATTTCCATTACCGTTCCATCAACGCTTTGAGCGGAAATCCAATCCCCAATTTTGAATGGTTTGAATAACAGTATAAGCACTCCGCCTGCAAAATTAGCCAATGAACCCTGTAGTGCTAGACCTACTGCTAACCCAGCAGAGGCAAGTACGGCAACTAACGAGGTGGTTTGTACGCCCAATTGTGTAATCACCAAAACAAACAAAATCATTTTTAAGGCTATACTTATAAAGCTCTGTAAAAATGATTCCAAGGCTAAATCATAGTCTTTCTTTACAAAGAACTTGTGTACCATTTTATTAATGAAACGTATTATGTACGTTCCTACAAATACAAGAACGAGTGCTATTACTAAATTGGGCAGTACGGCCCACATCCAATCTAATGCTTTATCTGCATGTTCTGGAAGATTCATTATTTTATCCATACTTACTTTTAAATTTAAATTTTTCGAAACTTAACCATTGGTAGTAATTCAATCAATAATTTGGGGCTAAACAATTGTTAAAATTTAGTTTTAATAAAATCCAATGCCTGGTTCGTTTCTTCTACTGGTAATTGGCAGGTACCTTGCTTACAAACGTATACCAATGTCTTATTTTTTACCTGTCTATTTGCTAATAAGGGTACATCTTTGGTGTCAGATTTTGAAGCGGCAAATATAACGTTTGGTAAGTAATTCTTCATTAAGGTTTCACATAGAGAATGATAATTTTTACCGACAATAGCGACTTCATAAAAATCTTGATTCATCAACAAGGATAAATGAAGCCAATTAGCATGGTTTTGAGGATTTTCAGTAATTGTTTTACGCATCGTTTTCATAATTTGATTCAACCGTATGCCAAAATTTTCTTCTGGATAATATTTAGAAAGTTTTAGAAGATTGTGAGCCATTATAGAATTAGACGAGGGAATGACATTGTCGGCTACCTCTAAAGTTTTTCGAATGAGAACTTCTCCATTATTCGAAGTGAAGAAGAAAAGACCGGTTGAAGTATCAGTGAAGTTATCGATAACGTGGTTTGTAAATTGAACACTTTTAGTAAGCCATTTCTCATCAAAGGTTGCTTCGTATAATCCTAAGAAGCCATCTATTATTGCAGCATAATCTTCTAAAAATGCAGGAATGCTGCTTTTACCATCTTTGTGATTATGGAATAATCCACCATTCTGGGTCAGTAAATTAGTTAGAATGAAATTTGCATTGTTCAGTGCGAGTTCTAGATATTCTTCGTTTCCTAAATATCTATAGGCATCGGTAAGTCCTTTTATTGCTAGTCCATTCCAAGAAGTCAAAATTTTATCGTCAAGTCTTGGTTTATCTCTTGTTTCGCGTTCATCTTTTAATAATGTCAAGCATGCTGATATTATTTTCAACAATTCATTTTCTGTTATCGAATGTTTTTCGGCAATTTCTGATGCTTCCCCATCTCTAATCAAAACGTAATTTTTATCCTCCCAATACCCATAAGAATTGATATTGAAATAGTCGCAAAAAACAGTGTAATCTTCTTGTAGAATATTTTGAAGTTGTTTTTTCTCCCACACGTAAAATGCACCTTCTTCAAGTTTACCAGTGGTTGTTAGACTATCGGCGTCCAACGAAGAGTAAAATCCATTATTTTTATCCAACAGTTCCTCTTTGATAAAAGAAATGGATCCTTGTACTACGTTTTTGTAAAGTTCATTTTTAGTGACTGCGTAGGCTTTTGCATACAGGCTAATCAATAATCCGTTATCATAGAGCATTTTTTCAAAATGGGGTACATGCCATTTGGTATCTACAGCGTATCTTGAAAATCCTCCGCCTACATGATCAAAAATGCCGCCCCACGCCATTCTAGTCAATGTTGTTTCAACATATTCATCACTAGTGGTATCCTCTTGTGAGTGACTATAATGCAACAGAAAATTTAAATTCACTGGCATCATGAATTTAGGTGCTCTTTTATAACCACCTAAGAAGGTATCAAAGTAGTTGGACCAATTTGAAACCATTTCTCTTATTTCAGAAGTTGTAATGAAATCGGTATTGTTGTTAGTTGCTATAGCATTTATTTCTTTTAGGCCGTGAGCCATATTTTCAGCATATCCTATTACTTTCTCAGGATTTTTTTCATAAAGATCTTGGAGCTGATTTAGTACTTGAATCCATTCTTGTTTTTTAACAAAAGTGGCTCCCCAGAACGGTCTGCCGTCGGGAAGTGCTAAAATGTTTAAAGGCCAACCTCCACTACCTGTCATGATTTGTAAAGCATCCATATAAATATGGTCGATATCAGGTCTTTCTTCTCGATCTACCTTAATGTTTACGAAATGGGTATTCATTGTCTCTGCAACTTCAACATCTTCAAAACATTCATGTTCCATTACATGGCACCAGTGACATGCAGCGTAACCAATACTTATTAATATAAGTTTTTGTTCAGTTTTGGCCCGTTGTAATACCGCTTGATTCCACCCTTCCCAATGTACAGGGTTGTGGGCATGTTGTAGCAAATAGGGGCTGCGTTCATGTATAAGATTATTGGTATATTTTTGGGGCATAGATGTAGAAGTGTTAGTTAAATTTAGGACAAAAAAAAGCGCCAAATGGCGCTTATGAAATTGTTAGTTTTTTTTATTTTACTTCAAATGTGATTTTAACATTTACTCTGTAGGTCTTAATGTTTCCGTCTTCAACAGTAGCACTTTGCTCATTAATGTAAACTGATTTTATGTTCTTCACAGATTTAGAGGCCTCTGAAACTGCTTTTTTTGCTGCGTCTTCCCAACCTTTATCAGAACTTGCTAATATTTCAATAACTTTTAAAACTGCCATAATGATGTGTTTTTAGATTCACTCTAAGATACAAAACCTGCAGGCAATGATTAATCCATTTCGATGAATAATTAACCGTTAACCGCAACAACTTCATTGACTTTGTCACCCATCATATTCTTAAGCATGGTTTCTATTCCATTTTTCAATGTAAAAGTTGAAGAAGGGCAACCACTACATGCACCTTGTAAGACTACATTTACAGTTTTACTCTCGGTATCATAAGATTTAAACATGATATTACCACCATCACTGGCAACTGCGGGTTTTACATACTCTTCTAAAATATCAACAATTTCTTGCGATGTTTCATCTAGCTCAATGGTGCTCTCTGTCGACACCGTTTCTGAAACTTGAACTTCTGCACTTGATTTGGCATTGTCGGCAACAATCTCTTTTCCGTCTGCTATGAAATTTCTAATTGCTTCTCGTAATTCTACAGTGATATCATCCCATTCTGCTACGTCAAACTTAGATACTGAAACATAGTTTTCATCAATAAAAACTTGTTTTACAAATGGAAACTGAAACAATGCTGTAGCTAATTTTGAATCTTTGGCTTCATCAATATTTTTAAATTCAAAAGATGAACCTACAATTTTTTTGCTGGCAACAAATTTCATGGTAGAGGGGTTTGGTGTCACCTCTGCATACACAGTAACTGGAATGGGTTTATCCATGTCCTCTTCGAGAACAATTGGCTCTCCGGAATTCAGATATTCAACTAATTGTTGAGCAACCTCATCTTTCACATCTTCCCACTGAACAATATCAAATCGTTCAAGGCCAATAAAATCACCAGAAATATAAACCGTTTTTATAAAGGGTAGGTAGAATAATTGCTGGGCCAAAGGTGAATTATTGGCATCATCAATATTCTTATACTCGTAATTTTTGCGCTGAACTAATAGGTGATTAGTTTCGAATTTTAATATATTGGGATTATTGGTCTTAACTACCGTAATTGAATACTCTTTCATTTCTACATTAATTTATGCAAAAATACAAAGGAAATCTTAGTTTAGGCATACATAATAATGTTGTGGTTAACCCGTTATACACTTTATGTTATCAAAACTAATTATTAGTTTTAACGTCCCGAGATGAGATACAACTTATTACTGTTACTATTTTTGCTTCTGATAGGTTCGAAATCTTCCGCTCAAGAAGGTATTCCTGTTTATTTTGATTATCTATCAGATAATTATTATTTGGTATTTCCTTCTATGGCTGGTATAAGTGAAGGAGGGAAAATACGGGCAACCGCAAGAAAGCAATGGTTTGATGTTGATGACGCTCCTAGTTTACAAACTATAAACGCACATTTTAGAATTGGTGATACCCCTAGTGGTGTGGGCGCTATTATTTTTAATGACGCTAATGGCTATCACTCACAAACTGGATTAAAACTAACCTACGCGCATCATCTACGAATGGGTAGTAATGATATAAGGGTGTTGAATCAGTTATCTTTTGGTTTAAGTGCAACTATTCTGCAAAGCAGTTTAGATGAGACCGAATTTAGGTCTGTGACGCCTGACCCAGCGGTTTCTGGTATTAAGTTGAGCGCATCGTATACCAATGTCGATATTGGTATCTCGTATAATTTTCAAGAATTCTATACGCATTTTGCGGTAACCAATGCTTTGACTGGGTCGAAGAGAAATGTATATTATAGAGATAGGCAAGACAATCCCGATGAATTGGTTATTGATAATATAAGAAGGTATCTTATTTCTACAGGATATGTTTTTGGAAGAAGTGAATGGCAATTTGAACCTTCTATACTATTTCAGATGACCGAGTTTACCAAAGAAAAAAGCCTGGATATAAATGCAAAGGTGTATAAAGATGTTGATTTTGGACGTATTTGGGGCGGACTCTCTTATAGGAGAAGCTTTGATGGTGCCCAATTTCAGAGCAATGGCTCTTTCGGTGAACAACGATTGCAATTAGTTACGCCAATAGTAGGGGCTAATTTTAAAAATTTCATGGTGTCTTATAATTATTCCTATCAAATGGGAGATATACGCTTTGACAACGGAGGGTTTCATCAAATAACCCTTGGGTATGATTTTGGACAAACGGAACGTAAATACGACTGTTATTGTCCGGCGGCTAACTAAATAATGGCCTATTTAAAATAAACAGGCCATTTGTGAATCCTAGCATTAATTCCAACTATAATTTTTTACTGCAGCTTGCTTTTTAATGGCTTGAATCATTGCATTTTCTAATTCACCCGAACTATTCTCTTGGTGATTTTTAGAAATATACGCTGTTCGTTTAGCGTTATATTCTTGAATTTCATTTTGAATTTTTTCACGTTCCGTTTTTTTAGCTTCCACGTAACGTTTAATTTCTACAATACTTTTATTCTGTAGTTCTTCGGGTAATTCATCTTTGTCTACAGATTCAATCTCAAATTCAGCATTTTCAGAGGCATCTACTAAATCCCAATTTTTATTATTGTAAAGCCTTGAACTTTTGCTTACGGCCCTTTTTATGGCAACTGCTTCTTGCAGTTCATAGGCATTGTTGTCTTGTTTCGTTTGTGCAGATAGCTTTGATTGACCCATTGCACCATACGATATATAGGTTGTATTCAATTTTGAATTCAGTTTTATTATAATCTCGTCGTATGGAGTATTAATATGTGCTATTTTTTTATTGTGGTCAATAGCTATATACTCACCACCAGTTAATGAAGCACCCTTTTTCCAATTGGTAGTGATACCTTGTTCGTAATCACCACAGAAAATGGTGTTCACCACAATGTCTTTTTCATTGGCATTGCTTAATGCGTTTTTATAGTTGTACCTACCTTGGTCAAATGGCTCGTTGCCTGCAATAAAAATTAATCGTAATTGATCAGGATTCTTATTCCAAGGTAATTGTTGTAATGAGGTTTGTATTACTTTGCCACAATATTCCTCTCCGCCATTGGTGGTCAATGAAAATAACTTTTCAGAAATCTCATCAAGGTCACTGCTAAAATCTAGTACCTGCTGAATATAACCTTCATCGGCAGAAAGGTTATCATTCCCATATTGATAGAGCGCAATTTGTAAATTGGGTCTAGAATTATCACCACATTTCGCTAGACTAAACTCGTTCACCATATCCCAAAGTTGTGACTTGGCTTGGTTTATAAGCCCGTCCATACTATTACTGGTATCCAATAGCAATGCTATTTGAACTGTGTTTTCTTCAATTTCTTCCAAAGTTTGAGTAGTATGAACGATACGTTGTTCTGTATTTATCTTCTTCTTCTCATTGCATGCAAATGCACTAGAAAGAGTTAAGAAGAGAAATCCTATAGAGGCTATTCTGTTGAGCGTTTTCATATTTTTTGATTTTAAATTCAGGACTAAACTATGTGCAATCTTTTTTAAATACTAGTTGTAATTAGGCAATGCGCCTTTTGGCTTAGGTAACTAGGTTCTTCAGTTTTTAAATAGGTTCAATAGGTGTATAGACTAGGTTGATTCGATGTTTTGTGATTTTTTAGTGCCATATAATTCAGCTAAGTTTACAGTAATCATATCGAATGAAAAATTTAATTTTAAACATAGTATTCTGCCTTGTCTTAGGTGCCTGTGTTGGTTTTGGTCAAAATCAAGGAGGCTCAAATAAGTTTGTTTTAAAAGGTAGGGTTGAGCTTAAGAAAACTAATCAACCGATTTCTGGGGTGTCTATATCCACGAATTGGGGTGAACATGCAATAACGAATGGATTAGGGGAATTTAAGATAAGAGTACGTATTGGTGATGAACTTGTCATAGAGGATGAGGAGATTGAGACCGTTAGATATCGAGTGAAAGGAATTGATGATGTGCTAATACTGGTTGAAGATTTTTCTACTGTTAATTTGAGTAGATCTAGAAGTTCTACCCATATGTTGCTAAGACATCAATCTTTATTGGATTCTGCTGAACAGTATAAAGACATCGATATCGAAAAAAGTATTGATTTTGTAGCACAATCAATTTCAATACTCGGCACATGGGGACAAAAAAAAGAGCTAGCTAGGTCACTGTCTAAATTGGGGGAAATTTACCAGTACCATAAACAGTTAGATTTAGCAATAGACAACTATGAAGATGCATTAGAGGCTAGCAAAACCATTAAAACTTCCCTGTTATTGGCCAAGGCGTATAATTTATCGTCTAGATATGATAAAACTGTTCAATTGTTAGATCCGTTATTGAATCTCAAAACAATGGTTTCTTATCAAAAAATTTCGTTGTATGAATTGCTAGGTGATGCTAAAAAGGGTGGTAGTAATATACCAGGAGCTATAGAATTCTATAATGAAGGGCTGTTGATTGCCGATAAAAATCAGATTACTCCCAAAATGATAGATCTGAATTCTAAAATTGCGGATGCCTATTCACGGGATAATAAAATTATGGAAGCCGAAGCTTATTATGGTAATTCACTAGAATTGGCCACTCAATCAGCTCCTAAAAGGGCAGTGCAAGAAAAAGAAAAAGTAGCTGATTTTTACAATAATAAAAGTAGATTTAATGAGGAGATTACAATGCGTAAAAAGAGTCTTCAAGATATTAAGAAGTTGAATCAACCTAAAGCGGGCATTTCAAAACTAGTTCAAGAGGATACAATTACTTCACAGCGCATCAATTATAAAATTGCCAATGCTTATATAGCTCAAGATAAATATAGCGAGGCAATACCTTTTTTGAAAAAGAGTATTGTTGAGGCGGGTTCAGAAGATGATATTGTTGTGCAAAAAGATGCGACTAGAAAACTATCAGAAGTATATAAAGAAAGAGGTGACTATACAAAAGCTTTAGATACATATCAGTCTTACGTTGCTTTGGTTGACACGCTTTACGTACGAAAAGAACAAGAAATTTCTAGGGCAAATCGGTTTAACCGAGACATTGCTGCCGCACAAAGTAGGTTGGTTGGGCTGGAAAATGAAAGAGAGCTTTCACAAAGCAAATATGCTTTGGCCTTGACCGAGCAGCAATTGGTGGAGGAAAGCTATAAAAGACAGCGATGGATTATTTACTCCCTGATTTTCGGATTACTCTTAACCGTATTGGCGGCTTTTTTCTTTTACCGTAGTAACCAACAACAGAAGTTGACGAATAATCTTTTGGCATTAAAGTCGTTGAGGTCGCAAATGAATCCGCATTTTATATTTAATGCACTTAATTCTGTGAATAATTTTATTTCGAAAAGTGATGAGCGCAGTGCTAATAGGTACTTAAGTGATTTTTCTACTTTGATGCGTTCAGTGCTTGAAAACTCAGAAGAGGATTTTATTCCATTGGAAAAAGAATTGGAGCAATTAGAATTATATATAAAATTAGAACATTCACGATTCGAGGATAAATTCGATTATCAGATTCATGTTGATGAAAATGTTCCTGTGACCAACTATCAAATACCGCCAATGTTATTGCAACCTTATATAGAGAATGCGATATGGCACGGACTTAGGTATAGGGATTCAAAAGGTGTATTGTCAGTTTCTGTGAGCAATAATAGTAATAGTTCAATAGCTATTTGTATAACCGATAACGGTATTGGGCGAAAAAAATCTGTGTCCATAAAAACCCAAAATCAGAAGAAACAAAAATCAAAAGGGTTGGGTATAATACAAAAACGTGTTGCGATATTAAATGATATGTATTCTGATAAAGTTGATATTAAAATTTCTGATTTAGAGACTGATGGTTCTGGTACCAAAGTGCTGTTCATATTAAAAAAAGAATAATGAATTTAAAAGCAATTCTGGTCGAGGACGAAGCCAATAGTAGGGAAATCCTCAGGAATTATATCGCTAAATATTGTCCGAATGTGACTTTGGAGGGCGAAGCTGCATCTATTAAAGAAGCGCTGGTTTTAATAGAAAATAACACATTAGATCTAGTGTTTTTAGATGTTGAGATGCCCTTTGGTAATGCATTCGATTTATTGGATAAATTACCCGAACGTACTTTTGAAACGGTTTTTGTTACTGCATATGACCACTATGCAAAAGATGCGTTAAATAACCATGCAGCTTATTATTTGACAAAACCTATAAATATTGATGAATTGATCAACGCTGTAAACTATGTGGAAACGGTTCGGGAAAAGGAGGCCTCTTTAGAGGGTGAAATTTTAAGTTCCAAAACAAAAGGAGTCACAGGTAAGTTGACCTTACCACAACAAGATGGTTTTCAAATATTGAACGTTGCAGATATATTATATTGTAAAGCAGATGATAATTATACCGAAATCTATTTGCTGAATAAAAAGATTTTAGTCAGTAAAACCTTAAAATATTTTGAAGATGCTTTGGCAGCATTTCCTTTTGCACGTGTACATAAATCGTATTTGGTGAATGTAAATGAAGTAGTGAAGTATAGAAAAGGAAAAGGAGGTAGTGTAGTCATGTCAAACGGTAAGGAATTATTGGTGTCTGCATCAAAGAAAAAAGAATTTCTAGCGTATTTTAATTAAACAAAAACCGTTGTGCATTTTGATTGGATTATCTAAAACGGTTGTTAATTCGAGTATTTTTCGGGAATATACTGTATGAAAAAGGTGTCGAGAATTGCTTGGGTCCTAAAAAGTTCTCGATAGTTCAACTAAGGTTTGCCGAAGTACATTAGATTTCCAATGAAAGAATTTGAAAATTCAGCAGTCGAACTGACTTTAAAATATAAATTAAATACATAATAGGTTAAAAAAGAGTACTAAATATGATAAAAGCAGTTAGAGGGAAAGAACCGAAAATTGGAGAAGATTGTTTTATTGCGGAAAATTCCACGATTGTAGGAGAGGTTGTAATGGGTAATCAATGCAGTGTGTGGTTTAATGCCGTGCTAAGGGGCGATGTACATTATATTAAAATAGGGGATAAGGTCAATATTCAAGACGGAGCGGTAATTCACTGTACCTATAAAAAATCACCAACGACCATAGGCAATAACGTATCTATTGGTCACAATGCCATTGTACACGGGTGTACCATTCATGACAATGTTTTGGTTGGAATGGGTAGTATATTAATGGATGATTGCGTGGTAGAGAGCAATAGCATTATTGCTGCTGGAGCTGTTTTAACCAAAGGGACGCATGTGCCATCAGGTAGTATTTTTGCAGGAATGCCAGCAAAAAAAATAAAGGATATTAGTCCAGAATTAAGTTCAGGAGAAATAAATAGAATTGCCGAAGCCTACATCATGTATTCAGGTTGGTTTAAAGAATCAGAATAAAGGCTATTAAAAGTTAGCATATTGGAATCTGTCTAAAATCCGTATTTTTGCCGCACCAAAACTAAAAGTTATGAACGCATATGTTTTTCCTGGGCAAGGTGCTCAATTTGTTGGAATGGGTTTCGATTTGTATGAAAAATACCCTGTCGCCAAAGAATTGTTTTTAAAGGCAAATGATATTTTAGGCTTCGACATTACAGAGGTAATGTTTAATGGTACTGCCGAGGGCTTAAAGGAAACCAAAGTAACTCAACCTGCAATATTTCTTCATTCGGTCATATTGAGTAAGGTTATGGGTGCTACTTTTAAACCCGATATGGTTGCAGGTCATTCGTTAGGGGAATTTTCGGCATTAGTAGCGAACAACACCCTAAGTTTTGAAGATGGATTGAAATTGGTCTCACAACGCGCCTTGGCCATGCAGAAAGCATGTGAACTACAACCTTCTACCATGGCTGCTGTTTTAGGATTGGAAGATAGTATCGTAGAAAAAATATGTGCAGAAACGCCGGGTATCGTGGTTGCGGCAAATTATAATTGTCCAGGTCAATTAGTGATATCGGGCGAAGTTGTAGCTGTTGAGCTAGCATGTGAAAAATTAAAAGAAGCTGGAGCAAGAAGAGCACTGATGTTGCCGGTGGGTGGAGCATTCCATTCTCCATTAATGGAACCTGCTAGAGAAGAACTTGCAGCGGCAATTGATAATACAAGTTTTGCAAACCCAAGTTGTCCTATCTACCAAAATGTGACGACTACAGCTATACATAGTTCCATAGAGATTAAGAAAAACCTCATGTTGCAGCTTACAGCGCCCGTAAAATGGACGCAAAGTGTACAGCAAATGGTGAAAGATGGGGCTTTGTTGTTTACGGAAATAGGACCCGGAAAGGTTTTGCAAGGTTTAATTAGAAAAATTGAGCCTTCTGCAGAAACACAATCACCAGTACTCGATAACTAAGCTTTTAACCTTCGAGTATGCCATTCAACCTAAAAATCTTTTTTTCAACTGTTTGTGAGGGGTTTAGCTTGCTTTTTTTGTAATATTGAGGCCCTTATATTTGGTTGGTTCTACCCATGTATTTTCCAAATGAGAAAATGGAAATGAATATTTGTGCTATGAAAATAAAATTATATTATAGTTTGTTATATTCTAATATTAGTGGAGATTTTAAGAGGTTTCTATTAATTTTTGGATTCTTATTTTTATGTGTCTCATTACAAAGTATTTTTGCCCAAACTGTTTCTATTGCAAATAATCGAAACGCTACTGAGGGTAGTGCAACTCCAGGTAGATTTATAGTTTCGGTAGCTCCCTTTTCTAGTTCTGGAACAATTACGGTCGATTATCTTGTTTTGGTAGGCACAGCTACTCCAGGTTCAGATTATGAATCATTACCTAGTTCGGTAGATGTCACCTATAATGAATTTGGAGGTTTTGCATATATAAATGTAAGTACAACCCTTCAAGATGTATTGGTTGAAGGGACCGAAACAGTGAATGTTGAACTGATTGATGGTACAGGTTATACTGTAAGTGCGAATAACAAAGCTACAGTTACTATTGCGGACGACGACTTTGCAACTTTGACGATTGCAGATGCCTCAGCAGTTGAAGGTGTTGGTCTGGTATTTACTATTACTTCTGACAAAGCTGTGCAATATGATTATGATGTAACAGTTGATTTTTCTGGAGGAACTGCAACTAAAGGAGGAGCTGGTTTGGCAGTGCCTGATGATTATGATGGTAGAACTCAAACTGTCACCTTTACTGTAAATTCTCAAACTCAGAGTTTTTCAGTGCCTACATTAAATGATAATGTTATTGAAAATAACGAAACGTTTAACGTCAATCTCAATGCTAACAACCCTAATGTTGATGCAACAGATACAGCTACTGGAACAATTAATGATAACGATGTAGGGAATATTACCATAGAGAATGTAACTGAAACCGAAGGAGATAGAATGCGTTTTAGAGTTATTAATAATTTGGCAGTCCCTAATCCATTTACCGTTACGGTGAATTTTACAGATGTAAGTGCAACTGGCGGTGATGTAGATTATGAAAGTGATCCACAAATATTGAGTTTTAGTGGTTCTGCAGCTCAAGGTAGAAATGTAGATGTAGATACCGAAAATGACAATTTGGTTGAAGGGACTGAAACATTTACCGTATCGTTAACTTCTAGCGATGCATTAGTTGATGATTCTGATACTGCGACTGGTTTCATTGAAGATGACGACATATATATCGCTACAATAACAGCAAATGATCCTAATGCATCCGAAACCAATACTGCTACAGGCCAATTTACGATTTCTTTAGATAGCCAAAATACAACGGGTTCAGCTATTCCAATTACGTATTCAATAGGCGGTAGTGCTTTAAATACAACAGATTTTGCAACCTTATCAGGTACGGCAAATATTCCTATAAATGGTTCTTCGGTTTTAGTTACTGTTACTCCTGTAAATGATGCTTTAGTTGAAGGGAGTGAAACGGTCTTATTGACACTCACAGATTCATCAAATCTATATGATTTAGGAGCTGTAAACACCCAATCTGACACGGTTACTATTTTAGATAACGATAGTGGCACAGTGAGTGTTCAGTCTCAAAATGCAACTGCAAATGAACAAGGGTCTGTTAGTGGGTCTTTTAGGCTTACTTTAGATAAGCCCAATAATACAGGGTCAAACCTAACGGTTAATTATTCTTTAACTGGTACTGCAATTTCAGGAACGGATTATACGGTAACTGGTACTGCTGTTTTTAATGCTGTTCAAACAACTAGAGATATTACAATTGTTCCGATTGATGATAATTTGGTTGAAGGGACCGAAAATGTTAGACTTACAATAACGGGTACTAGTAATGCAGTCTTTGGAATAAATTCACAAAATATAGCATTAGTTACAATTTTAGATAATGATGACCCTGTTGCGAGAATAACAGCAACTGACAATACTGCTGCAGAAAGTAATGGTAGTATTGTACCTGGTGAATTTACAGTTAGTTTGAGTGTGCCTAATATCACAGGGAGTCCTATAATCGTAAATTATGTGATTAGTGGTACTGCTTTAAATACTACAGATTATACAGCAATCGATACTAACACTGTACGTATTGAGGATGGAGAGCAGAATGCTAAAATAATAATAACCCCATTAAATGACCAGATACAAGAGGGTCAGGAAAATGTTATAATTACCCTAGGTACAGGGTCTGGTTATGACTTAGGGACACCTGCAAGTCGTACTGCAACCGTAAATATTAATGATAATGACCAAGCCTCATTAAGTGTGGCTAATGTGACCGTAAATGAAGATTTAGCCTCTGGAGAATTGTTGTTCAATGTGATACTTGATATTGTCGTTGTTGGAGGAACAACAGTTACCTATTCATTTGAGGATGATACGGCAATTGGTGGTGGAACAGATTATACAGGCACGGCAGGTACCTTAACTTTTACAGGTACAGCCAATGAAACAAAGACCATTAACGTATCTATTATAAATGATCAACTTCTAGAGGATACAGAAATTTTTACTATTGAATTAGGAGTACCAACAAATAACGTACAAACAGCAAATAGTGGCACGGCGACAGGTACCATAAATGATGATGATAATTGTGTAGCTGCCCCAATTTTGGATGATTCCGTTTCTTCGGTGTTTTGTTTGAATGAAAGCCAAGAATTATCGGTAAACTTATTTTCTTATACGAATACTCCAGCCCCTGATGGAACAGTTTTAACTTGGAGTAGAGTTTCTGAACCTTTAAATATTGAATCTCATTTAGTACCTGCAGAAGCCCAGAATATAAGCTCACAGGGCTCTTTTTATGGATTTTTTTATGACGAAGCTAATAATTGTGCAAGTGGAACGATTGAAGTGCAGATTGTAAGTAATGTCATTCCAACGTTGGTCAGTGTCACCGATAATGAACGTTGCGGCCCAGGAACAGTTTTGTTAAGTGCTGAATCTAATGATGGAGCTTCCATAAATTGGTATGCCACTATTGACGCAGACACACCTCTAACAAGTGGAAATGATTTTACAACTCCAGCTTTAAATGTGACCCGTTCATATTTTGCTGAGGCTGAAGAGAATGGTTGTTTTTCAGAACGTGTCGAAGTTATAGCAACCATCGGTTTTCAGGCCACTACAGGAACAGCTTCCAACACCTCTATTTGTAACATAGCTGCAAATGGACCAACAATAGTAAACTTAGGTGATAGACTGGTAGGTGAAGGTGAAGGGGTATGGACTATTAGCACAGATCCATCACAATCTATAACCATTCCAACTTCTAATAGTATTGATTTTTCGGATTTAATTGCCGGGGATTATATTTTTACGTTTACGACCACAAATTCTACATTGCCTTGTGCAAATGTTGCTGTAGATGTGACCATATTGGTGAGTAATTGTGAGACGGATGATGATGGAGATGGTTTATTGGGTGGACAAGAAGCTACCTTGGGAACCGACCCAACGAATCCTGATACCGATGGTGATGGTATTAATGATGGTGATGAGGTTGGTGTGGATGTTGCAAACCCTTTAGATGAGGATAATGATGGTATAATCGATGCGTTGGATTCTACTATTGAAGATGCCGATAATGATGGTGTGAATGACCAACAAGATCCTGCAAATAATAATCCGTGTTTGCCAAACCGGCAAAACGGGCTTTGTGATTTCGACAGCGATGATATTACGGATACCGATGAGCTTGCGAATGGCTCAGACCCAGACAATCCTTGTGACCCAAATGCTGAGCATCCTAATTGTTTGCCCATTGATTTAGAGATAACGAAAAGTGTAGATAGTATAGATGCCGTTCTTGGCGATACGGTTGTTTTTGTCATCAGCGTAACAAACTTAGATCAATCTAGAGCTGCAATTGATGTGATTGTGGGTGATTTATTGGGAATGAGTTTTGAATTTGTAGCTAGTGAAGCTACGTTAGGCACCTATTCAGAGGTTTCCGGTGAATGGGTTGTTTCTGAACTATTACCTGCACGAACAGAAACACTTCAAATAACAGTAATGCTAACAGAAGACGGTGATTATAGCAATACTGCTGAGCTTTTGGCCTCGCTACCTATTGATGAGAGTCTTGAAAACAATATAGATACAGTTCAATTGAACGTTGATGTGCCGGAAGGTGTAGATTTAGAAATCACTAAAGAGGCGAGACCTGAAAAAGTGTTAGTAGGGGATGAGATGGAGTTTTTGATTCGGGTCACTAATAGTTCCCAATCAGATGTTGTGAACGATATCGTAATTCGTGATTTGATTTTGATTGAAAACGGATTTGAATTTATTTCTGCTGAATCAGACTTTAATGGTACGTACAATGAGGCTACTGGAGAATGGAGAATACCAGTGTTAGACCTTGATAAAACAGCCACCTTGCGTATAATGGCTAGAGTACCAGTAAAAGGTACATTTAACAACACGGCAGAACTATTGCGTTCATCTCCTAGAGATGGTAACCCTTTAAACGATGCTGCAACGGTTGAGGTTGAAGTCATAGGAAAGAGTCCGGCAGACCCAGGATTTCTTTACAATCAATTTTCGCCAAATGGGAATAATCAGAATGAAATATTACGTATCAATCTAGAAGATCCTGAAACTAACCTTAACGTTTCAATTCGATATAAGATAAAAATCTATGATCGTTATGGTAATCTTGTATTTGAGACCGAGAAGGTGAACGATGGAGATGTTTGGGATGGGACTTATAAGGGTAATGAAGTGCCTAAAGGAACCTATTTTTATATTATGAATTATAGCCTTAATAATGAACCCGAAATTCTTGATAAGGGTTGGATACAGCTTATTAGATAAAATATATGATAGATTATAACTTTAATAAATCAAGTTATATTGTAGCGTTTTTGCTATTTTCTCTGATAGGCTTTCAAGCATTTTCACAGAAAGAACCACAGTATACCCAATATATGTATAACATAGGTAGTTTTAACCCAGCCTATGTGGGTACGGTAGAAACACCAGAATTATCAGGATTATATAGAGCACAATGGATAAACATACCTGGGGCTCCAAGAACCTTTCGGTTTGGAGCTAACCTACCTTTTAAAAATGAAAAAGTAGGGATAGGGCTTAATGTAATTAGCGATCAATTAGGCCCTGTGTCGCAAACTTATGCCGATATATCATACTCTTATCAGGTAAGGGTTACCGATGATACTAAATTGTCATTTGGTATCGATGCAGGGGGGTCTTTTTTAAACGTTGATTTAACAAAAGGAACTTTCGAGAATCCAGGGGAAAACCTTAATGGGGAAATGTTGAGTAAATTCTACCCAACCATTGGTGCGGGTGCTTTTTTGTATTCCGAAAATTGGTATTTGGGAGCTTCTGCACCTAATTTCTTGACTGAAGGGGTGTATAATGATGATGTTGCTTCCATAGTTGAGGATAAGCTTCAGTTTAATTTTATTGGAGGCTATGTCTTCGATATTTCAGAGAACCTTAAGTTTAAGCCAGCATTTTTAATCAATTCGCTTAAAGGCGCACCACTTAATGTAAACGTATCAACCAACGTGCTGATTTCCGATGTAGTTACCGCAGGTGTATCTTATCGTTTGGAGAATGCTTTTAGTGGGTTGGCGGGTTTTCAAATTTCCAACGCATTATTTTTAGGCTATTCGTATGATTACAACACAAATTTACTTGGAGAATTTAATAATGGATCACATGAAGTTATTCTCAAATTCTATTTAGGCAAAGGTGGTAGTGCTAGATCTAAAGGAGGTAACGAAAAGAATGCTAAAGGCAAACCAAAACAAATTGATTCCCCTCGATTTTTTTAAAGTGAACAACAATGAGATTTAAATTAATCATAGTAATTCTATTTAGTGTTCCATTAATGGTAATGGCTCAGGTTAAAAAATCTAAAGCCGATAATCTATATTTTGGATATCAATACGAAAAAGCAATAGCAGCGTATAAAGGTGAAATGGATAAAAGTCCGTTAACGAATCACCAGTTATTAAACCTAGCAGATTCGTATTTCAATACTGGCAGTTTTAACAATGCGGCCGAACTCTATTTAGAGGTGAATAAGAATGATACTATAATATCTGTTCATCGGTTTAATAAAATGCTTCAAAGTCTTTCCAAGAATTCTGAAAAGGATAAGGTCAAAACTTTTCTAAGGTCTAAAACGGATTTATTGTCTCCTGAGCTTTTAGAAAATGCGGAGTTTAATTACAGCCTTTTAGAGCTTCCAATTGAAAACAATAATAGTTTGATAAAAAATATAGGACTTAACAGTCCGCAAGGTGATTTTTCACCTGCCTTTTTTAAAAATGGATTACTTTTTAGTAGTAGTAGAATACAGAAAGCTAAAAAGGTCTATGAGCCTTCAGGAGAGTCGTATTTGGATATTTACTTTGGAACGTTGAATGCCAATGGCGATTTGACCGAAGTAGCGCCTTTTGATAAAATACCTGAATCACAGTTTCATCAATCCACGCCCTATTTTTCGGATAAATTAGCGACGTTCTTTTATGTTTTGTCTAACACAGAAGATGGAGAACTTGCGTATAATGAAAATGGAAAAAATGCATTATCTATTGGAACATTGACAAATAGCGGGCAGTTTAGATTTTTGCTAAAGGATTTAAGTACGTCTTTTTATTATCCTTTCTTTGATGACAAAACGGAACGACTTTATTTTGCGGCTAATTTTGACGATAGTTATGGAGGTACAGATTTGTACTACGTATATACCAATAACGGTCAGATAATGTCTGCTCCAACAAATCTTGGACCAAGAATAAATTCACCGGGTAATGAAATAGCCCCTTATATTTTTAATGGGAGTTTATATTTTTCTTCCGATATTTTTTATGGCCTTGGAGGAATGGATGTTTATAAATCAAATATGATAGTAAATGATTCGTATACGATACCTGTCAATCTTGGAAATGGAATTAATTCATCATCCGATGATTTTGGCTTCATTATAAAAGAAGGTCAGAATAAGGCCTTATCTGGATATTTTTCTTCCAATAGAAAGGGAGGTAAAGGGGGTGATGATATTTTTAGTGTTACGATGCAGGAGGTTCCTGGTCTAAAGACATTTGCACTAAGGGGAAAGGTTGTTAATCTAACCAATAAAGTTGGTTTGGAAGGAACTCAAATTAAGTTGTTAAACAATCGAGGCGAAGTAATAAGGGAAACGTTTTCAACTGCAGGTGGTGATTTTAGGGTTGAAGTGCCATGGCAGTCGCAACTGACTATACAGGCGAGCAAAGATGGGTATTCGATTTTTTCAACCGCATACTCCGAGGAAGTTATGGAGAAAATTCAAATTATCCCTTACAACATTGGATTGGTTAAAATGGAAGACTTATTGGCTGAACAGGAAGGGAAAAACGTATTAAAACTGAATAAGTTTTATTTTGATAAGGGCAAAGTAGAAGTAAACACTCAAATAGCAGCTGAGCTTGATAAGATAGTAGATGCTGTGCTACGATTCCCTCAACTAAAATTACGAATTGAGACGTATACGGATAGTAGGGGCAGTAACTCATACAATAAAAAACTATCTCAAGATAGATCTAATGCTATCAAGAATTATTTATTGAAGAATGGTTTATCGTCCGGTGCTATTATGGAAACCATTGGGTATGGAGAAGAAATGATTCAGAATAATTGTACTAATGGGGCGTATTGTTTGGATTTTCTTCATAAACAAAATGAACGTACTTTAATCGTTGTTGATTGATTACCGTTTTAGTGCGGTTAAAATATCACGGTATAAAAATAATACAGCGAAAAACAGGACAAGAAGAGTATGCCTATGTACGTCAATAATTTAAGATTTTTACTAGGCCTGTATTTTGGATCCAAATCATTACTAGTAACATTTTTTAAATTCATATAGCCGATTATTGGGGCTACGATGAAGGATACGAAGGTGGCCAAAGCGACTAAATCACCCATATTAGCGCCAAATGCAGCGATTACGATAAAGTTGATCAACGCTAAGAGGAGAACACCAACGCCAAATGCTATTTTACTACCGCTCAGTTGTTTTGTAGGAATTAATAGGTCTAAGATGTCCAAGCTGACCCTCGTTACAGCATCATGGGCAGTCATGCAGGTGCTAAACATAGTTGCGAATGCAGATATCGCAATAAAAATATAGGCCCAAGAACCAATATGTTCAGTAAATAATAGCACTACTTGGTCTGCGAAACTTACAGCGTTATTACTGAGTTGTATATTGGTTCCATACAAGGTAAACCAACCAATTATCATAAAGAAGACAGCTAGTATAGCAGTAATACTATAGCCAATATTGAATTCCTGCAATGATTCTTTAAGGCTTGGCTTTTCCTGATTTTTCCATTTTTCGATACTCCAAAGACTAATCCAGCTTGAAGCTTCTACAGTGGTGGGCATCCATCCCATTAATCCAATTAAAAACAGAAGACCTACTTCATTAAAAATAGGTGTAGGTTCAAAATTGGGAATATGCTGTACCGGTCCTTGAAATAATACTAAAACTGTGGTCACCACTAAAGCAATGAATAATATGCTAACTACAAATTTTAGGCTTAGTTCTAAGAACTTGTATTTTCCAAAAATAAGAATAGCGCTTATAAGAGTGAAGAGCCAAAGGGCAACAGTTACAATAGAACTATTACTGACCTTAAAAAGGTTAATGAATAACCCCGCTGTAACCGTATATAAGGCTGCTAATATTGTAAACGTTGTCAATAAAGTGATTCCTGCATAAAACCATAAATAACCTTTTCCACGGTTTAAATAGCCTTCAATTAATGTTTTATTCGTAACACTGGTATAGCGAACTCCAAATTCAAAAAATGGATATTTTAAAATATTGGATAAAATAATTGGGATAACCATAATCCAACCATATTGTGCGCCAGCCTTTGTAGATAGCACTAAATGGGAAGTTCCTATGGCCATACTTGCGAATAATAGCCCAGGTCCTAAATTTCGTAGTAGTATTTTGGTTTTTGACACGGTTCATGGAATTGGTTGGTGCCCATAAATTTAAACTATTTATGTAATGCCTTGAAAACTATTTAATTTCTATGGAATCTCCATAAAATTTAGGTTGTGTGTTTAATAGAATGTCTATAAAAACTTTCACACGTGCAAAGTATTCTCTTAACTGAACCTTGAACCCTTGGGTAGTAGATAGATCTTCGGCGTTAAAACCAATTGCGTTTAACCCTTTTTGCTGCGCTATATAAATAGCCCTTTCGTTATGAAATTTTTGGGAGATTACAGTAACCTTATCTAGGCGAAAAATAAACTTGGCACGAACCATAGAATCTAAAGTCCGAAATCCCGCATAGTCTAAGAAGATGACGTGTTCAGGAATACCTGCCTTAACCAAATCTTTTTTAATTGTATTTGGCTCATTGTAATAAATGGTTTCATTATCACCACTAACCAATATGAATTTAATCTTACCTGCCTGATATAGTGTTATCGCAGCATCTATTCGGTGTGTATAGTAAGGGTTGGAGGAGCCATCAGTAGTTCTACTAGACGTTCCTAATATCAGGCCCACTCTATTCGTTGGGATTGTATTTATATCAGAGTACGTTTTGTCTTCAGTAGTATTAGATATTGTGAAATTACAAGCTACAATCAGCGTGAATAACACAAGTAATAAGGTTCCTATAACTTTAAATATATTTTTTAGCATCTAATTAAAATCTAATTAAAATCAAATTTAAAGGTAATGAATACCGTATAATTTCAAATTTAATTAGGTTAAAAGAATCACGTAGTAAATCTTACCATTAAGGATAAAATAAAAAACCCTTGAAAATCAAACGATTAACAAGGGTTTTAGTACTCGAGGCGGGACTTGAACCCGCACGCCCCAAAGAGCACAGGATTTTAAGTCCGGCGTGTCTACCAATTCCACCACTCGAGCATACTTGGTATTTAAATAAAAAATGCTGATAATCAACATTTTATGAGCGAAAAACGGGATTCGAACCCGCGACCTCCACCTTGGCAAGGTGGCGCTCTACCAGCTGAGCTATTTTCGCAAGTTATAAGAACGTACATCTCTGAAAAGATGCGGGTGCAAATTTAACACAATTATGTAAAAACCAAAGTAATTTTAAGCAAAAGAAATAAAAAATATTAAGAGGTCGCTTTCTGGTTCTTCGTAAGCAATCGTTTAATCTCGTTTAATTTCATTAATGCTTCTACTGGAGTTAAGGTATCTATGTCTAAATGAGTGATTTCCTCTTTAATTTCTTCCAATAATGGATCATCTAAATTGAAAAAGCTAAGTTGCATTTCATTCGATGTGCTTTTAAGTTGGTCGCCCAATTCACCATTTGCATGCGAACTTTCTAGCTTTTTTAAAATTTTATTGGCTTTTTGAATTACTTGTTGTGGCATTCCTGCCATTTTTGCAACATGAATACCAAAACTATGTTCACTACCACCAGGCACCAATTTTCGCAGAAATAAAACAGTATCCTTCAATTCTTTAATTGACACATTAAAGTTTTTAATGCGATTAAAAGTATTCGTCATCTCATTAAGTTCATGGTAATGGGTGGCGAACATTGTTTTAGCTCTAGCAGGGTGCTCATGTAGATACTCGGAAATAGCCCATGCTATAGATATACCATCATACGTACTAGTACCTCTACCAATTTCATCTAATAAAACGAGACTGCGTTCAGAAAGATTATTAAGTATAGATGCGGTTTCGTTCATTTCAACCATGAACGTTGATTCTCCCATCGAAATATTATCACTTGCACCCACCCGTGTAAATATTTTATCGACTACACCTATTTGTGCGCGCTCAGCAGGTACAAAACTCCCCATTTGTGCAAGTAGTACAATCAAGGCAGTTTGTCGCAATAATGCGGATTTACCACTCATATTGGGGCCGGTAATCATAATGAATTGTTGGTTAGATCGATCTAACTGTAGGTTGTTGGTGATATATTGTTCTCCTAAAGGAAGTTGTTTCTCGATAACCGGATGCCTACCATCAGTTATTTGTAAATCTGTGGAGTCATTAAGTTCGGGGCAGTTATATGCATTTTCTTTTGCTAACTGGGCGAAACCACAGAGGCAGTCAAGCTGTGCAATAAGCTGTGCGTTACGCTGTACGGGGGCAATATATTCTTGCATCCATACGACCAACTGAGAAAATAATTGTTGCTCCAAACTTAATATTCGGTCCTCCGCACCTAGTATTTTTGCTTCATATTCTTTTAACTCTTCTGTAATATAACGTTCTGCATTAACTAAGGTCTGTTTACGGGTCCAAGTGTCTGGCACTTTATCTTTATGGGTGTTCCTAACTTCTATGTAATAGCCAAATACATTGTTCGAGGCAATTTTAAGAGAGCTTATACCGGTTGCGGCGGTCTCCCGTTCTAACATGCTTTTTAAATAGTTTTTCCCTGAAGTAGCTAATCCTCTAAGATCATCTAACTCTTCAGAAAAACCAGTTGCAATTGTGCTACCTTTTGCTAGATTAACGGGAGCATCTTCGCTAAGCATTTCTCTGATTTTCGCTCTCAAAAGGTCGCAAGATTGTAGTTGATCGCCTGTAAGTGCTAAAGCTTCATTTTTAGAAGCGGTTGCCAATTGTTTGATTGGAATCAAAGCTTCCAATGAGTTTTTTAGTTGAACTACTTCTTTAGGGTTTGCCTTTCCTGTTGCGATTTTTGAAATTAAACGTTCCAAATCGCCCATCTCTTTAATATGGTGCTGAAATTTTTCGAGAGTTACATCTTGATCATATAAAAAAGATACAATCTGTTGTCTTCTTTTTATTTTCTCTAGGTTTTTTAAAGGTAAGGCCAACCACCTTTTGATCATACGCCCTCCCATTGGCGAAATGGTCTTGTCAATAACATCTAAAAGTGTTACCGCATTTGCGTTGTTTGAATGATAAAGTTCTAGGTTTCTAATGGTGAACCGGTCCATCCAAATATAATCATCTTCTGCAATACGTTGTAATTTAGAAATGTGTTGTAATTGCCGGTGTTGGGTTTCTCCCAAATAATGTAGTATCACGCCAGCAGCAATGACACCACAAGACAAATGATCAACACCAAAACCTTTTAAGGTGTTTGTTTTAAAGTGTGACCTAAGGTTTTCAAGAGCATAGTCTTCTTGAAACACCCAGTCTTCTAGATAAAATAGATGATGGTTTTTACCAAATACTTCAGTGAACTCTTTTTTATGTGTCTTTGAAAGCAAAACTTCATTTGGAGCAAAGTTCTGTAGTAATTTATCGATTTGTTCTTCCCCGCCCTCCGAGGTTAAGAACTCACCTGTTGATATGTCGACAAAAGAAATTCCGATTTTTTTTCTTCCAAAGTGAATCGCACAAAGAAAATTATTTGTTTTGGCGTGAAGTATGTCATCGTTCATTGCCACGCCTGGGGTTACCAATTCGGTAACACCTCTTTTGACAATAGTTTTAGTTTGTTTTGGGTCCTCTAGTTGGTCACAGATAGCTACCCGTAGTCCTGCTTTCACCAGTTTGGGTAAATATGTGTTCAAGGAATGGTGGGGAAAGCCAGCCAATTCGGTACGTTCGCCGCCATTATTTCTGTGGGTTAGAATGATGCCTAAAATACGTGATGCCTTAACAGCATCTTCACCAAAAGTTTCATAGAAATCGCCTACACGAAAGAGTAATAATGCATCAGGATATTTGGTCTTGATGGTATTGTACTGTTTCATTAAAGGGGTCACCTTTTTTGTCTTGCTTTTATCCACCACTTTGTCTTTATCTCATTAATTTTGCACCTTCACGAAAGTAAGATTTTATCCATGGATTTTAAATCATTGTTGATATTTGCGGATAAGTTTATCGTATTGATTTACCAATAGTAATGAAAAGAAAAGTATGAGAAAACTTAGAAATGAGGAATTGGATAGAAAGGATGTTCAAGCATTTAAGCTTGCTGGGAAAACTCCTGTTATTATTGTTTTAGATAATATTCGCAGCTTGAATAATATTGGTTCTGTATTTAGAACGGCCGATGCTTTTCTAGTAGAAAAAATATATTTGTGTGGTATTACTGCGCAACCACCGCATAAAGACATACATAAGACCGCTTTGGGGGCTACTGAAAGTGTAGATTGGGAATACGTGACCGATACTTATGCATTGGTGGAAAAGTTGAAGGCTGAAAACTGTTATGTTGTTTCAGTGGAACAAGCCGAGAATGCGACTCAATTAAATTCTTTTATTCCTGCAAAGGATAAAAAGCAGGTGCTTATTTTCGGAAACGAAGTTAAGGGAGTGTCCCAAAATGTGGTTTCTGAAAGTGATGAGGTGTTGGAGATTCCTCAATTTGGAACAAAGCATTCCTTGAATATTGCAGTCAGTGTAGGCGTAGTGGTTTGGGATTGCTGGAGTAAATTAAACGCATAAAAAAACCTAGTCGTAGACCAGGTTTTTAAGTATAGTTTGAGTTAGTTAGTTGCTATTAGCAAGTTGCAATAAAGTGAAACCTTTTCATTTACGCAAGAAATTGCGTAAATATATGTTACGATAAGGAAGCTAATGCAAAATCTTCAATTTGAGTCAATATGTTTTTATAATCACTTTTCTGGCTTACAAAATCTAATTCGCTAACGTTTATAACTAATTGATTTTCTTTAGGGTAGGTTTTTAGAAAATCAAAATAACCTCTGTTGATTCGTTCCAGGTATGAGAGATCAATGTTCTGTTCATAGTCCCTACCACGTTGTTTGATTTGTTGTAATAGCCGTTCTGTGGTTTGATATAGATAAACGTATATTCTTGGTTTTTTAACCTCTTTGTACATGAAGTTAAACACTTTACGATACAGTTCAAACTCATTCTGTTGTAGGGTTACTTTTGAGAAAATGAGAGATTTGTAAATATCATAATCACTAACCATAAAACTTTTAAATAAATCTAGTTGATTGGTGTCTTCTGTAAATTGTTGATAGCGATCTGCTAAGAATGACATCTCTAATGGAAAAGCATACCTGGCTTGGTCTTCATAGAAGCTTGGAAGAAATGGGTTTTCGGCAAATCGTTCTAAAATCAATTTAGCATTAAAATCATCAGCAATTTTTGTTGCTAAAGTTGTTTTCCCTGCACCTATATTACCTTCAATGGCTACATATTCTAAACTAGCGAAAAATGAATGTCTGTTTATAAATAGCTTTTTTGTTGATCTTGTAATCACACTTTTATCCTTGCATTCTTGTAAAATATTTCTAGTGTCTTTGTTTAGTATGGGGTGGTAGAATTGTGGTGTAATATCTGCCAAAGGCTTTAGAATGAATTTACGGTCTTGCATTTTAGGATGTGGTACCGTTAAAATGGATGTTTCAATGATATCCTTCTCATAATAAATAATATCAATGTCAAGTGTTCTACTTTGATAGCCTTCGCTATCATTTCGTAGTCTACCAAATTTTTTTTCAATTTCTAAAATGGCTGATAATAGATTTTCTGGCGTCAATAACGTTTGAATTTCTACACATGCATTTAAAAAATCTTCGGCTTTAAAACCCCAAGAAGTTGTTTCGTAAATAGCCGAGACCTGTTTAATTTCTCCGGTTTTTTTGACTATTTCGAAAATAGCTTTTTGTAATAGGAATTCCCTGTTTCCTAAATTACTTCCAATAGATAAAAATGCTGATTTGTATACTCTCATAATAAGAGAACAAAATAAGTAAAACATATTCACATTGGTTATCTTTGTTGACTATTTAAAAGAAAAATTTACATGAATTTTTTGAGAAATTTTTTAGCTTCTATTTTGGGTTCCTTGTTCGCTTTTGGAATCTTATTCGTAATGTTTTTGATTTTTATTAGTCTTTTGGGTAGCAGTGAAGATACGGTTGCCATTGAAGATAATTCTATATTAGAACTTCAGTTACAACGTCCTATTTCAGACTATACCGGTACGAACGAGTTGGATC
Source organism: Maribacter sp. ACAM166 (assembly GCF_005771495.1). GTDB lineage: Bacteria > Bacteroidota > Bacteroidia > Flavobacteriales > Flavobacteriaceae > Maribacter. Next base: position 144,128 of record NZ_VAUW01000002.1, on the reverse strand, counting down.
CTTTTTCGGGCATATTTGAGAAATCACAAGGGTTGGACGAAATAATTCATGCGATAGAGGTTGCGAAAAATGATGACCGTATTAAGGGGATAAGCATAAATAACAATTTCATTATGGCTGGCTTAGCTCAGACCCAAGCGATTAGAAGTTCACTAGAAAATTTTAAGGTAGACGGTAAATTTATATATGCGTACGCAGATTTCTATATGCAACGTGATTATTATTTAGCAAGTGTGGCAGATTCTATTTTTATGAATCCGGTAGGTGTGCTTGATTTTAAAGGGTTGTCAACTGAAGTGCTTTATTTTAAAGAATTACAGGAGAAATCTGGCGTTAAAATGGAGGTAATTCGTCATGGTAAATATAAAAGTGCAGTCGAACCCTATTTGGAGAATATGATGAGTGAAGCAAACAGAACTCAATTATCTGCCTTATTACAATCTCTGTGGAATTCTATGGTGGCCGATATTGCACGAACTAGGTCAATTTCTGAATCTGATTTAAATGTTATAGCAGATACATTAGGGGGAAGAATGCCTAAGTATGCTAAACAATCTGGTTTGGTCGATGACGTTATTTTTTACGATGAATATGAGAGGAAATTGTCTAAAGCTTTAGATGTTAAAAAAGATAATGACATTAATTACAGCACCTTAGATGATTATGTAAAGTATTCCAACAAGAAGAATTTAAAAAACGGCGATGACAAGATTGCTGTTGTTTTCGCACAAGGAGAAATTTTCTATGGAGAAGGTGGTCCGAATATTATTGGTCAAGGAATAATCAATGAGGCGTTAATAAAAGCACGTGAAGACGACAATGTGAAGGCTGTAGTTTTAAGAGTGAATTCGCCTGGTGGTAGTGCCTTAACTTCTGATATTATTTGGAGGGAAGTTTCGCTTACTAAGAAAGTAAAGCCAGTGGTGGTTTCAATGGGTAACGTTGCAGCGTCTGGTGGATATTATATTGCCGCTGGTGCTGATAAAATATTTGCGGAACCAACTACGATAACTGGGTCAATAGGTGTTTTTGGAATGGTGCCTAATATGACTGAACTCGCAGACAAAGTTGGGATTAACGCAGAACAAGTTGGGACCAATAAAAATGCTGTTGAATACTCACTCTTTGAGCCCATGCAAGAAAGCTTCAAGAATCAAGTTCAAGAAAGTATAGAAGAAACCTATCAAACGTTTTTGCAGCGGGTTTCAGATGGTAGAAATATGACGATGGCTCAAGTGGACAGTGTTGCGCAGGGTAGGGTGTGGAGCGGAACCGAAGCGGTAGAAATTGGCTTAGTGGATGAATTAGGTAATTTAGATGATGCTATAGCGGCCGCGGCTAAAATTGCTAAATTAGAGTCTTATGGTGTTAAGAAGTTTCCAAAATATAAAAGTGGCTTTGAACGTTTTATGGAAGATTTGGAGGGCGCAAGTATACAAATCAAAGAGAATTTGATTAAGAATGAAATTGGTGATGAGGCCTATTTAATTCTGAAGGAATTGAAATCTTTTAAAGAACGAAAAGGGATACAGGCCAGAATGCCTTTTACGTTAGATATTAAGTAGAAAATGACGTTAAAGGATAGGAAGCTGGCGTATCGTATTTATTTGTATTTGGGAGCTTTGTTTATCACTTCCTTGGTGGTTTCTAATCTTATTTTCCAGAAATTTTTTTATTGGAATCCGTTCGGTGGGTTTACTGTCTTTGGTGTTTCCTTATTCGAAGTATCCGTAGGTATTTTGCCGTATCCAATAACCTTTTTAATTACAGACCTTATTTCTGAAATTTATGGTAGAAAAATGGCGAATCAAATCGTGACCGCCGGTATTTTTGCATCCTTCTTTTCAATGGGTATTATTTTATTGGCCGAGTTAGCGCCTGCTATTCCTACGTCACCTATAAATGATGAAACGTTCACTCAAGTTTTTGCTTTATCACCTATAGCAGTTTTAGCATCAATGATTGCTTATTTATTAGCTCAATATGTAGATGTTGCCATTTATCATTCTTGGAAAAAACTTACGAACGGAAAGTATTTGTGGTTGCGTAATAATTTTTCAACTTTTCTTTCGCAGTTTTTAGATACGTTTACCGTAGTGGGGCTCTTGTGCGTTTTTAAGGTCTTACCATGGGATATTTTTTTCGGTCTTGTGGTAAGTGGATTTATTTTTAAGATTTTTATAGCATTTTTAGACACCCCTTTTCTCTATTTCTTCGTATATATATTAAGAAGACGTTTTAAGCTAAAACCAAATGAAGAATTGGAGTTAGATAATTTTGAGGAAACACATAAAGTAAAATAGATGATGGGTAAAAAAATATTGAAAATTGTTGGAACAGTGTTATTGTTGGTAATAGCAGTATTAATTGCTGCCCCGTTTTTCTTGGAAGCTAAGATTGGGGAAATTATTAAAAACAACGTAAATAATAATGTTAAGGCCACGCTAGATTTTTCAGATGCAGATTTAAGTTTGTTTAGTAGTTTTCCTAATGCTGAAGTAAAATTCTCAGATGTTGTTTTAATCAATAAGGCTCCCTTTGAAGGTGATACGTTGTTCAAAGTAAATAATTTGAACTTGACCATGGGTATTATGCAATTATTCAAAAGTACTGGTGACCCAATCGCTATCAATACGATCAACTTGGAAGGTGCATTTTTAAATATAGTGGTCGATAAGGAAGAAAATGCCAATTACGATATTGCATTAGCTTCAGAAAGTAATGCGGTCGAAGAGCTAACAAATACTGATGGTTTTGCATTTGACCTTCAGTCATATAAAATTTCTAATTCAAGAATTTATTATACGGATAAGTTTGCGGGTATTACGTTGATGGTAGATGACTTTCAGCATAAAGGGACGGGTGATTTATCGTTGGCGACATCAGAATTGGATACACACACCGATGCTTTGGTTTCATTTGAAATGGATAGCGTCAATTATCTGAATAAAAACAAAGTAAAACTAGAAGCTTTGATTGGAATTGATTTAAATCAGAACAAATATTCCTTCTTAAAGAACGAGGCTTTAGTGAATCAACTGCCACTTGTATTTGACGGTTTTGTAGTTATTAACGATGATAATCAAGAAATAGAGTTAACCTTTAAAACACCTTCTTCAGATTTTAAAAATTTCTTAGGTGTAATTCCAGCAATCTATTCGAAGAATATTCAGAATGTAACTACTACGGGTGAATTTACGGTTAACGGTAATTTTAATGGTATTGTAGATGAAACTCATATTCCTAAATTCAATATTGAGATTAAATCAGATAATGCATCTTTCAAGTATCCAGATTTACCCAAGGTAGTACGTAATGTATTTCTAGACATCCAATTAAATAACACTACTGGTAGTACAGAAGATACGTATGTGGATATACATAAAGCTTCGTTCATGATCGATGAGGATCGGTTTAACCTTACCGCTAAGGTTACAGAGTTAATGGGTAATACAAAAGTAAAAGCCCATGTAGATGGAGCAATGAATTTGGTGAATATTTCAAAAGCGTATCCAGTTCCTGCTGAATATGATTTAAAGGGGTTGTTGAAAGCTGATATTACCACTGCTTTTGATATGGCTTCCGTAGAAAAAAACCAATATGGAAAAACCAATACAGTAGGTAATTTAAGTGTTGATAATTTTGAATATAACTCTGGGGAACTGACAAATCCTGTAAAGTTTACAAAGGCAAGTTTAACCTTCAATCCGACAACGGTTACACTAAACAGTTTAAATGGAACTACAGGAAAAACTGATTTTGACGTAACGGGTACCATTAAGAACCTTTTAGGGTTTATGTTTAATGATGAAAAGGTAGAAGGTGATTTCAACTTAAAATCGAACACATTTGCACTGAGTGATTTCATGGTAGCGGAAACTACAACCACATCTGTTAAGAGTGCCAATAATAGTGGGGGAGTGGTGAAAGATGAAAAAATCAAAATACCCTCTTTCCTAGACGCCACTATTAATGCAAATGCAAAGCAGGTTATTTATGATAATATAGTTTTGAAAGATGTCAGCGGAATATTGAAAATAAAAGATGAAACCGCTACTTTAACTAATATGACTTCTGAATTTTTTGGAGGTAAGATGGGGTTTAATGGTGAGGTGTCAACTAAAAGTGAGACTCCAACCTTCGCAATGAAATTAGATTTGAATCAGGTGGGAATTGAAGAAACCTTTAAATCAATCGACTTATTTAAGTCATTGGCACCTATAGCACAAATGTTGAAAGGAAAGCTTACTTCTGATATTTCGTTGTCGGGTAATTTGACTGACGATTTATTACCCAACTTATTATCAGTAAGTGGTGATCTGTTTGCAGATATTGCAACCGATGAGATTAATACGGAATCAGCTCCTTTGTTGAATGCGCTTGTTGGTAAATTAAGTTTTATCGATATAAAGCAGTTGAATTTAAAAGATTTGAAAACCTCTTTAACTTTTAAGGATGGTGTCGTTACGGTGAAACCTTTCAAAATCAATTATAAGGATATCGCCATTAACGTGAATGGTAGTCATACATTCGATAAAAAATTAAATTACAAGGCGACATTGCAAGTTCCTGCAAAATACTTAGGTGCTGAGATTTCTAAATTGATAGCTCGAATAGATGATACAGCCTTGCAAAATTTGACTATACCAATAACTGCTGCTATTGGTGGTATTTACAATAGCCCTCAAGTAACGACAGATTTATCTTCTGGTATTAAACAATTGACTACGAAGTTAATTGAAATTGAAAAACAGAAGCTTATTACTAAAGGTACCGATAAGGCTAAGGATTTAATTGGTGGTATTTTAAGTGGTAATCAACCAAAAACGGATTCAGTTAAAAAGGATATGACCTCGAATAAGCAGAAAGCGAAAGATGTTTTAGGAGGTATTTTAGCTACCAAAAAACCAGCAGATACTACAACGGTTAAAAAAGACTCAACCGCAGTTAAGACTGATCAAGAAGTTGTAAAAGAAAAGGCTAAAGATATCTTAGGGGGGTTGTTCGGTAAGAAGAAAAAGGATACGGTTAATTAACAGTAAGACCAACAAAGTAACCTTCGCTCCCTCTTACATTGAAAACGGTGTTGTCTTCAAAAATAAGATACTGGGCTTTAATGCCTTTTAATTTTCCTTTAAATGAGGGGGTTTTACTAAGATTTAGGCTTTTTACCTTGGTAGGGTACTGCAATACGGGAAATTTAATTTGGGTTTCAATCTTATCATCTAGATAATAAGGTAGTGCTTCTTCAGGGATGTATTGTTTAAGTTTATCACGCCATTCTAGCAAGTTTTCGTCTACCACAGTATTCGTCAACATGGTACGCCAATTCGTTTTATCACCCACATGGTTTTTTAAAGCAACTTCAGTAATACCGGCCAGATACCTATTTGGAACTTCTGCGATTTCAATAGCTTCATGTGCGCCTTGGTCAATCCATCGAGTGGGAATTTGTCCTTTTCTAGTTACACCCACCTTAACGTTGCTTGAATTAGCTAAGTAAACAATATGTGGTTGTAGTTGTACCTTTTTTTCATATACTAAATTTCGGTCTTCTTGGTCTAAATGGGCCGTACTTAACTCTGGACGCATGATCCAATCTCCTGCGGAAGGTATCTCAAAAAAACATTTTTTACAAAAACCTTGTCTATAGATAGGTTTGTCATTACCACAATTAAGGCATTGAAATTTAATAAATTCTATTTTTAGATTTTTATCAAGAACTTGATTTACATTTAGAAAATCTGAGTCAAACAACATATAGTATTGAATTGGGCTCCCAATTTCTGTCTGCATTTTTTTCAGTACGCCTTGGTATTGCATGTTGAGTTTTCTTAATGTATAATCAATTTGAAAATGATACTTAGATACGCTATTTTTAGCAACACAAAGATACCTATAAATGCCAATTACTTTATTTAATTCCATTGCCTCTTGGTTGTTGAAAAAACGCTTTCATCAAATCGAACTTTTTTTAAAATATCCTGAAGAGGTACAGGAGGAGGTTCTACTACAGTTATTGGAATTTGCGGAAGACACTGAAATTGGTAGACAATATGAATTTGAATCCATCGAATCTTATAGATGTTTCAAAGAACGAGTGCCGATAGTAACGTATGAGGAATTTGAGCCGATTATAGAGCGTACCCGCAAAGGAGAACAAAATCTCTTCTGGCCCACTAAAGTAAAATTGTTCGCCAAAAGTAGTGGAACAACAAACGCCAAGAGTAAGTTCATTCCTGTTAGTGGTGAGGCCCTTGAAGATTGTCATTATAAATCTAGTAAAGATTTATTATGCCTTTACCTGAACAATAATGAAAATTCACAATTATTTACCGGTAAAAGTTTGCGATTAGGTGGTAGTAAGGAGCTTTATGAGGATAACGGATCCTTCTTTGGGGACTTGTCTGCGATACTAATCGATAATATGCCATTATGGGCAGAGTATAGTAGTACGCCTAGTAATAAGGTTTCCTTGATGAGTGAATGGGAAAGTAAACTAATGGCGATTATCCATGAGAGTGTTCAGGAAAATGTTACAAGCCTTGCAGGTGTTCCTTCTTGGATGTTGGTGTTGATGAATAAGGTTTTAGAGGAAACAGGAAAGGAAAACCTATTTCAGGTATGGGGAAATCTGGAAGTGTACTTTCATGGTGGCGTAAACTTTAACCCTTACAAGGAACAGTATAAAAAAATACTTCCGAATGATAATTTTAGGTTTTACGAAATCTATAATGCATCAGAGGGATTTTTTGCAATTCAGGACAGGAATGACGCAGATGACCTTTTACTTATGTTAGATTATGGGATTTTCTATGAATTCATTCCAATGGATGTGTATGGTTCATTACAAGAGGAAGCTATTCCATTATGGGATATTGAACTTGGAAAGAACTATGCGATTATCATAACGACCAATTCAGGATTGTGGCGCTATAAAATTGGCGATACCGTGCGCTTCACTTCTAAAAGTCCTTATCGCATTAAGGTAACAGGTAGAACTAAACATCATATAAATGTTTTTGGAGAAGAACTGATTATAGAAAATGCCGAAGAAGCTTTAAAAATAGTATGTATGCAAACTGGAGCTGAAATAATGGATTATACTGCCGGACCAGTTTTTATGGTAGATAATAAAAAAGGAGCTCATGAATGGATTATAGAATTTAGAACCTTACCTAAAGATTTGGATATCTTTATTGAAATTTTTGATAGCGCTTTGAAATCCCTTAATTCTGATTACGAGGCCAAGCGAAATAATAATATCACCCTAAATTTACCGTTGGTTCATGTAGCCCGCACGAATTTATTTTATGATTGGTTAAAGTCAAATGGTAAACTTGGAGGTCAACATAAAATACCACGACTTTCCAATAAAAGAGATTATGTAGAAGAGCTTTTACGAATGAACAGCTAGTTCGTGCAATACACACTAAATTTTAACCTAATCACAACAATCTTATATTTTTGCTCAGTAGTAGAACTAACTTTGTCATGATTTGATATGCTTATTTGTTAGTAATTTAATACAGCTATTTTATTTCAAGTACCTTAATATTAGGAACTACACCGATAATTTAAGCGAATAAACAAATAAATAACACTATATGAGGTTAAAAATCCAACTTGCTGTAGGGGAAAAACTTAACCAAATAACAAAACACCATTATTATGGCAGAGAAATTAGTAATTGTTTCAGACATGTGGGGCGTTAAGAAAGGTTTATGGATAACTTCATATTTAGGCTACCTTCAACAATATTTTGATATAACCTTTTATGATAGCCAACAATTAGCGAATTTAGATATAGTTGTACAATCAGAAGAGAATGTGCATAACGCTTTTGTGGCTGGTGGTATTGAAACCGCTGTGTCTCATTTATTAAAAAAGGAGAAAGAACCATGTTATTACCTTGCATTTAGTACAGGGGGCACTATAGTATGGGAAGCTGCAAAAAAGGGATTGCCAGTCAAATCATTGTACAGTGTTTCTGCTACAAGAATTCGGTTAAAAAACGAAAAACCTAATGTACCATTTCAATTACTTTATGGCCAAAATGATCAATTTAGGCCAAGTGAAGATTGGTCTAATAGATTAGGGATTGATATGGAAATTTCACCCAATTACGCACATACATTATATTCAGATGAAAAAATCATTCAAAAAGTCTGCCTAGATTTATTGCAAGAGGTAACTCAAATTGCGCCTGAGATTAAAAAGGTAGGATAAGTAAATAAAACACAGTTTAGCACATAAAAAAAGCGTGAAAATCAATTCACGCTTTTTTTATGTGCTATTTTCAGTTAAATGCTTAAGAAACTGCTTTTAACTTTTTTATTGTATCATACGATAACATTTGTTCTGCATATGGTTTTGTAACCTTGAATTTTGTTTCGCCTGTACTTGGCATATCAAACATAGCATCTGTAAATATTGCTTCACAAAGCGATCTTAAGCCCCTAGCTCCAAGTTTATACTCAATTGCTTTATCTACAATATAGTCTAAAGCTTGCTCTGTGATAGTAAATGTAATATCATCCATCGCAAACAGTTTTTCATACTGCTTTATAATTGCATTTTTAGGCTCGGTCAAAATGGCCCTTAAGGTCTTTTTATCCAACGGATTCATATGGGTAAGAACAGGAAGTCTACCAATAATTTCAGGTATAAGTCCGAACTCTTTTAAATCTCTAGGGATGATATATTGCAACATGTTGGTAGTGTCCAAGAAATTGTCTGCTTTTGAAGCGCTATAACCTACAGCCTGCATATTCAAGCGTTTAGTAATCGCACGTTCAATACCATCAAAGGCTCCACCAGCTATAAAAAGTATGTTTTCAGTATTGACTTCAATGAATTTTTGATCAGGATGTTTTCTTCCTCCTTTAGGCGGAACATTTACAACAGTCCCTTCTAATAATTTTAGTAGCCCTTGTTGCACCCCTTCTCCAGAAACATCTCTAGTAATTGATGGGTTATCGCCCTTACGAGCTATTTTATCTATTTCATCGATAAATACGATTCCTCTTTCAGCCTTTTCAAGATTGTAATCAGCTGCTTGTAATAGACGGGTCAATATACTTTCTACATCTTCACCTACATAACCTGCTTCGGTCAATACTGTAGCATCAACGATGGCCAAGGGTACGTTGAGCAATTTTGAAATGGTTTTTGCCATTAGGGTTTTACCTGTTCCGGTTTGCCCAACCATTATAATATTACTTTTCTGAATCTCTATATCATCTTCTTTTGAAGAAGGTTGAAGCAATCGTTTGTAGTGATTGTATACGGCTACCGACATTACCTTTTTTGTACGCTCTTGCCCAATGATATAGGTGTCTAAAAATTTCTTAATTTCTTGTGGTTTTTTTAGGACCAGTTCAGAAGAAAGATCATTGGTCTTTGTCTGTTTTGATTCTTCAGCTACAATGCCGTGAGCCTGTTCAATACAGCGATCACAAATATGAGCATCAAGCCCTGCAATTAATAAATTTGTTTCTGGCTTTTTTCTACCACAGAATGAACACTCTAAATTTTCCTTTGCCATTATCTATCTTCTCTATTCTATTCCTAAACGAATGAAATTCGTTTTTGGTTTAAAAATCATTTATTTATTCAATTCTATTCGTAACACTTATTCTTTATCCCTTACTAATATTTCATCAATCATACCGTATTTAAGGGCTTCGTCTGCCTTCATCCAGTAATCACGATCACTATCGTCACGTACTTTTTCAATATCTCTACCTGAGTGTTCAGCTACAATTTGATATAATTCTTCTTTTAGCTTTAAAATTTCTCTGGCAGTAATTTCAATATCACTTGCTTGACCTTGTGCACCACCCATTGGTTGGTGTATCATAACGCGAGAATGTTTTAAGCCACTTCGCTTTCCTTTTTCGCCAGCGCATAATAAAACAGCACCCATTGATGCAGCCATACCGGTGCAAATGGTTGCAACATCTGGACTGATAAATTGCATTGTATCATAAATACCTAATCCAGCATAAACGCTTCCTCCAGGAGAATTAATGTATATCTGAATGTCTTTTTTTGAATCAACACTTGCCAAAAACAGCAATTGCGCTTGTACGATATTTGCGACTTGATCATTAATACCTGTTCCCAGGAATATAATACGATCCATCATCAATCGCGAATAGACGTCCATCGCTATAACGTTCATAGATCTTTCTTCAATAATATTGGGTGTCATGTTAACCGGGTACACGCTACTCATTATTTGGTCGTAATATGTGCTGCTAATGCCTTGGTCGTTTATAGCGAAATTCTTGAATTCTTTTCCGTAATCCATAAATTGTATGTCTATTTTTTTGAGTAAAAAAAGGTGCCGAAAATTTTATTTTCGGCACCGTAAAGATACTTAATTTATTGTTTGAAATTATCCGTAAACTTCTTTCACGAAGTTTTCATAGGTAACCTCCTTAGTCTTAAGGTTTGCTTTCTCTTTATAAAGATTCAATAGCTTTTGACTCATTAGTTGTTCTGAAAGTCTTTTTACTTCATCTTGATTGCCAAGAACACGTGCTGCAATAGTATCCAATTCTTCCTCTTTTGGATCTAATTGACCAAATTGGGCCATCTGTGAACGAATGAATCCTTTTGAAAATTCCTTTAATTCGTCAAACTGAACTTGAAGTTCATTGTCACGAATTATTTTACCTTCTATTAGTTGGTATCGTAGGCCTTTTTCTGATTTTTCATATTCCTCACTGGCTTGTTCTTCAGATAACGGTTCTTCACCTGTCATTTGAATCCATTTGGTCAAGAAACCAGTAGGTAACTCAAACTTGGTATTTTCAATGAAATATTCAGTTACATCGTTCAGTAATTTTTGATCGGACTGTTGCTCGAATTGTTTTTCTGAATCATCTTTAATACGCGCTTTAAGCTCTTTCTCAGACGTAACAGAATCTGGCCCAAAAAGTTTGTTAAATAATTCCTGATTTAATTCGGCAGCTTCTCGTTCGTTTATTTCGGTAATCTTAAAAGTAACCTCAATATCTAATTTTTCCGCTTTTTGCTTGTCAATGCTTAAAACACTTGAAAGCATATGGTCTTCACTGAAAAGACCTTTTGTTTTCAAGATGATTTCATCTCCAACTTTCTTGCCTTTTAGAGCGTCTATAGCTTTTTTGCTTTTTAACTGATCAACTTCCAACATTGCTGTAGTGTCGATTTCTTCAGCCTCATTGGTGAAAGAACCACTAACCTCATCATTTTTGCTTACAACATCTTTACTTACTAGTGTGCCATATTGCTTTTGAATGCGCTCGATTTGCTCTTCAACCGTTTTCTTGTCTGCAATAATCTTGTATTGCGTAATGGCTTTTTTTGTTTTCAATGAAACTTCAAAATTTGGCGCCAAACCAAGTTCGAATTCAAAAGCTAATTCCTCTTGATCCCAATCAAAATTATCTTGTTGTTTTGGAAGAGGGTTTCCAAGAACATCTAATTTTTCTTCGGTAAGATATTTGTTTAGATTTTCTTGCAACATTTTGTTTACTTCATCTACCAGCACCGATTTGCCATATTGTTTTTTAATAAGGCCCATTGGTACTTGACCTTTTCTAAAACCAGGAATATTAGCTTGCTTCTTATAATCCTTTAAAATGGTATCTACCTTATCTTGGTAATCGTCTTTTGTGATAGCAACTTTAACTACTGCATTTAAATCGTCTATCTGCTCTTTAGTAATATTCATTCCTTAATATCTATTTGCATGTGTAAAATCGGATGCAAAAGTACGATTTTTTGCAAAGTCAACCAATTTTTTAAAGTATTGAATTTCAAATCAAAAGCAACTATGATTTGTCTTCTTTTAACAGTGTGAAAAAGATAGATTGTAAAAAAGAAAGTAAGAGACTAAAAATCAATGCCCACCAAATATTGCCTACTGCGAATCCATCAATAAGTTTATCTGCTAGCAAAATTATTATAGCATTGATAATCAATAAGAAGAGGCCTAATGTGACTATGGTAACAGGTAGTGTTAAAATAACTAAAATCGGTTTCACTAAAATGTTCAATAGGCTCAGAACAACTGCTACTATAACTGCGGTCATAAAAGTGTCTACAGACACATTGGGTAAAACATTAGCTAAAATTATAACGGCCAACGCGCTTAAGAGTATTCTTAGAATTAGTTTCATAGTGTTTTATTTAAATTGATTCTTATTGATTTTTGTGAATATAAAATTTGAACGACGTGGCGTATTTAATCCCGGTTGAAAAAGGCCAAAGATTTTACGAAAAATTGTTCTGGGTTTTCAGCGTGCAGCCAATGTCCCGCATTATCGATTGTTTCTATACGGGCCTTCGGAAAATGTTTATGTATTAGTTCTGTATCATTTTGTGTAACATATTCTGAACGGTCACCTTTTAGAAAAAGGGTAGGACCACCAAAGCTTTCAGAGCTGTTGATATTACCTCCGATCTCCTCCATCTTTTGGCTAAGCACTTCTAAATTAAAACGAAAACTTAATTTTTGACTTGCGTTTCTGTAGAGATTTTTCAATAAAAATTGCCTTGTGCCATTATCTGAAATATGTTTTTTTAGCTGATTGTCTGCATCTTTTCTTGATTGTAAACCTGAAACGCTAATAGCATTGAGGCCGTCCATAATAGTTTGATGATGTGGGGGGTAGAATTTAGGAGCAATGTCGACAATCAATAATTTTTCGATACGTTCAGCATGCGAACATGCGAATTGCATTGCTGTTTTACCTCCCATAGAATGACCAATTAATATGGTTTTGTCAATAGCGTGATAATCCATATAGGCTAATAAATCATCGGATAGTATGTCGTAATTAAAATCAGTAGAATGAAAACTCTTACCGTGATTTCGTTGATCGATTAAATGAACACAAAATCCATTATCAGCATACAACGAACCTAAGGTTTTCCAATTGTCGAGCATTCCTAAAAACCCATGTAGAATACAAACAGGTTTTCCTTCTCCTACTATTATAGAATGTAAGATTTGTTTCATTTCAGTTTATGTAAATACATATTCACAATATTTTCTAGCCCAAGATAAAGAGCTTCGCAGATAAGTGCATGGCCAATTGAAACTTCCTTTAAGTTTGGAATCTGCTTCCTAAAATATTGAATGTTATCTAAACTTAAATCGTGACCGGCATTAATTTCAATTCCTAATTCATCGGCGCGTTTTGCAGCTTCGATAAACGGTTGAATAGCTATTTCCTTATTTTTAATGTAAGCTAAAGCATAGCTTTCCGTATACAATTCAATGCGATCTGCGCCTATGGCTTTTGCTCCCTCAACCATTTCTGGGTCTGGGTCAACAAAAATTGATGTTCGAATTCCAGCTTGTTTAAAAGTCTCGATTACATCAGTTAGAAAATCCTTGTTTTTAATCGTGTCCCAACCTGAATTTGATGTTATTGCGTCAATTGAGTCGGGTACTAAAGTAACTTGTTCTGGCTTTATTTCTAGAACTAGATCAATAAATTTAGAAATAGGATTGCCTTCTATGTTTAATTCGGTTTGCACTATTTTTTTTAAATCTCTGGCATCTTGGTATCTGATATGACGTTCGTCAGGTCTTGGATGTATCGTAATGCCTTGCGCTCCAAAATCTTCTAAGTCTTTCGCAACCTTTAGTAAATCAGGAATAGTTCCGCCACGGGCATTCCTAAGGGTTGCTATTTTATTTACGTTCACGCTAAGTTTTGTCATTATGTCTGATTTACCTTTTGAGAGATTCAAAAATACGAATAAGGCACGCCTTTTGATATTATTAATTGTTATTTTGCGTTATATATAAGCCTATGCATATTCAAGAACATATCATTACGAATATCCCTGTATTTGAGATAAAGGATACTTTTGGAAAAGTTTTAGAATTTTTTCACGATACGACCTATTCTCATATAGCGATTGTGGAAGAAGGACGGTTTTTAGGGGTTTTTTCTGAAAATGATTCCGAAGCACTTCTTCCTGAATCTAAAATAGAAGAATTTAGATATGAACTGCAGAGCTTCTTTGTACGTGACGATATGAATTGGCTTGATGTTTTAGAGGTGTTCGCTCGAAATGAAGCAAATATTTTACCTATTTTAAATAACACAGAAGAGGTGGTAGGGTACTATAATCTTATTGATATAGTCGCTGTTTTTATAAATACTCCATTTTTCACTGATCCGGGTAGTATGCTTGTGGTGGCGACAGGAGTTAATGATTATTCATTTAGTGAGATTGCTCAAATTGTTGAGAGTAATAACGCCAAGCTTATCGGTGGTTTCATTACCGATACACAAAACGATATCATACAAGTGACCTTAAAGATTACTTCTAACAATTATAATAAGGTCGTACAGACTTTTAGAAGATATAATTATCAGATACTTTTTGGGAATAGTGATGATCAATTTCTGGAAGATCTTAAGAATCGCTCAGATTATTTAGAAAAATACCTAAATGTCTAAAATGAAAGTAGCTATTTATGGTCAAACATATCAAGATAACGCCATTGAATATCTAATAGAGTTGTTGGATGAGCTTAATAAGGAAGCCGCAGAGGTGTCTATCGAAAAGGATTTCTACGAGCTTTATTCTGCCACAGGGTCTTCTAAAACATTTCCAACCTTCACGATGAATAGTGGGTTGGATTCAACCTTTGATATGTTCATTAGTTTTGGAGGTGACGGTACGATTTTAAGGGCTACAACCTTTGTGAGAGACTTAGGCATTCCCATAGTTGGGGTGAATACGGGTAGGTTAGGTTTTCTTTCTACTTTTAAAAAGGAAGATGTAAGAAAGGTAGTTCAAGAATTCAAGCAAGGTGCGTATGCAGTGGTTGAGCGTAGTTTGGTTCAACTAAACACTAAAATATTAGATGTGGAATTCGGTGATCTCAATTTTGCCCTAAACGAGATTACGGTTAGCAGAAAGGATACTACTTCAATGATTACTGTAGAAACTTATTTGAACAACGAATATTTAACTTCGTATTGGGCAGATGGATTAATTATTTCAACACCTACTGGCTCAACGGGATATTCGTTAAGTTGTGGTGGTCCTGTGATAGTACCGACAGCAAAATCATTGGTTTTGACACCTATTGCCCCGCATAATCTTAATGCAAGGCCTTTGGTGATTACAGATGACACCGTTATTCGCTTAAAGGTTTCGGGTCGAGAGGAAAATCATTTGGTTTCACTTGACTCTAGAATAGCATCATTGGAAAATGGAGAAGAGATTTCGATAAGTAAAGCTCCCTTTACCGTTAAAATGATAGAATATTCTTCAGAAAGTTTTTTTAAGACCCTTAGAAATAAGCTTCTTTGGGGTGAGGATAGGCGAAATAGAACCTAGTTTTAAACAATAAATGGCCTTAATCGTTGTTTATCCATTGAGAACTTAAACTTTGTTCAAGTTTCTATTGTTAATAGGAGTTGAACAACAATAGCAAAAACTATTTTATGCGTTACATAACGTTAGTATTACTGCTTTTTTTACTTAGCGGACTTCAAGCACAAACTTATGAAGTAGGTGTTTTTGCAGGCGGAGCAAATACGATTAGCGACGTAGGAAGAACCAACTATATTTTACCTTCCGATATTGCTTTTGGTGGATTGTTCAAATGGAACATTAGCAAAAGATATGCATGGCGCGGAAGTGTAATGTATGGTCAGTTTACAGCCGATGATACGAAATCAAGTTCAACGGCTAGACAGGAAAGAGGATATGTTGTAGATAATTCTGTTTTAGAGGGCTCGGTCGGTCTAGAGTTTAATTTCGTCGAGTATAATTTACATAAATTGGGGCCGGCTTTTACACCATATTTATATACCGGATTAACCTATTTCAGGTATGATTACGAGTATTTTAATGGAGATGTGTTGCAGGAGATTGGGCAAAAAGATGGCGGTTTTGCAATACCAATGACTGCGGGTTTTAAGTATCGTATCAATCAGTTTCTTATTTTTGGAGCAGAAATAGGCGCCAGATACACGTTTACTGACAATTTAGATGCCAGTAACCCGAAAGGTTCAAATTTTGAAGAATTTCAGTTTGGAAATATTTTCAGTGATGATTGGTATGTTTTTTCAGGGTTGACCTTGACATATACCTTTGGTAGAAAGCCCTGTATGGATTGTTTTGAGTAAAATAGACATGAGTGATATAAGTGATATTGATAAACTAAATGTCCCCAAGCATCTAGCTATTATTATGGATGGTAATGGCAGGTGGGCAAAGGAGCGCGGTAAACTTAGGGTTTTTGGACATGAGCATGGCGTGAAAACAGTTAGAATTGTAGTTGAAGAATGTGCTCAAATAGGTGTAGAATTTTTAACCCTTTATACCTTTTCTACCGAGAATTGGAATCGCCCAAAGGTTGAAGTACAAACGCTTATGCGTTTATTGGTATCTTCCTTAAAGAAGGAACTTAAATCTTTTAACAAAAACAATATCCGTTTAAATACAATAGGGAATATTTCCGCATTGCCATCAAAAGCTTATAAAGAATTGATTGAGGTAATGGACCAAACAAAGGAAAACACAGGCATGGTCCTTACCTTGGCATTAAGTTATGGCGCACGCGAAGAACTTCAATCTGCGGTTAAAGCTATAAGTGCCAAAGTTAAAAATAATATAATTTCAATTGAAAATATTGACGAAACCATTATAAATAACCATCTTTACACGCACAATTTACCAGACGTAGACTTGCTTATCCGTACTAGTGGAGAACACCGGGTCAGCAATTTTTTATTATGGCAAATTGCTTATGCCGAGTTATACTTTATAGATGTATTTTGGCCCGATTTTAGAGAACACCATTTGGTGGAGGCCATTAAAAATTACCAGAACAGAGAACGAAGATTTGGAAAAACTAGCGAACAACTCACTTAATGATATGACCAGGTTCATATCCTTGAACCACATTTTATTCACCTTTTTATGTTTATTCACCTTTATTACTACCGCACAGGAAACTCCCTATGAGGATAGTAAAAGCTATATTCTTGGTGGATTAGATGTAACCGGACTTGAAAGTTATAATGAGCAAACTGTCAAAACCTACACAGGTCTTAGGGTTGGTCAACCAATTACCTTGCCGGGTGAACAAATTAGTGAGGTAATCAAAAAATTATGGGGACTAGAGCTATTCAGTGAAATTGAATTTTACATCACTAATATTGATGATAATACCGTTTTTTTAGAATTAAATATAATTGAACGTCCAACCTTAACTAGCGTAACATTTTATGGGGTTAGAAAGGGTAAGATAGAAGGTTTGATTAAGGATACCGATTTAAAAAAAGGAAAGAAAATTACTGAAAGCCTTATTTCAAATTCTAAAAATTACATTACGAATAAGTACAAGAAACAAGGTTTTTTAAATGCCCAAGTAAACATTGCAACAGTTAAGGATACAGCAGAAACGAATGCACAAAGCATGGCGGTCAATGTTAAAAAGGGAGATAAGGTTAAAATACGGGAAATAATTTTCGAGGGTAATGAGCAATTGGCTGATAAAAAATTACGTAAAGCATTAAAAAGTACGAAGAGAAAAAGTTTTGGTAGATTTTGGAAAAAATCGAAATATATCCAAGAAGATTACGAGGAGGATTTAGGTCTGTTGGTAGATAAATTTGCAGAAAATGGTTATCGTGATGCGAGGGTGATTTCAGATACTATCATCAAGGTTGATGAGAATAATATAGACCTGCGAATTAAGGTTGAAGAGGGAGATAAATATTACTTTGGTAATATTGACTTTGTCGGAAATACGGTGTATACTGATCGTCAACTACATCAAGTCTTGGGTGTTAAAAAAGGCGATACCTATAATGGTGTTTTGTTACGAGAAAGAATTGCTGACAATTCAAAACCAGATCCAGAAGATGTTACCAGCTTATACCAGAATAATGGATATCTATTTTCTACCATTAATCCAGTTGAGATTTCTGCAGCCAATGATACTATCGATTTTGAGATAAGAATTATAGAAGGTAAGGAGACATTCCTTAACCATGTCACCGTTTCTGGGAATGACAAGACTAATGATCATGTGATTTATCGTGAGTTGCGCACTAGACCGGGTCAAAAGTATAATAAGTCAGATATTATTAGAAGTATTCGTGAATTAGGTCAGTTAGGATTTTTCGATGCAGAACAAATAACACCAGATGTATTAAATGCTAATCCGAACGAAGGCACTGTTGATTTAGCTTGGAGTTTGGTAGAGTCAGGGTCAAGTCAGATAGAATTACAAGGTGGTTATGGTGGCGGTGGTTTCATTGGTACATTAGGCCTATCATTTAGTAATTTCTCTATTCAAAATTTGTTTAAAGGTGAGAAATATAAGCCGGTGCCTATGGGAGATGGTCAAACATTTGCGCTGAGGTTACAGGCAAGTAGAACTTTTAGAGTGTATAGTTTGAATTTTTCAGAGCCTTGGTTAGGTGGTAAAAAACCTGTACGTTTTAATTTAAGTTTATCAAGAACGCAACAATTTGCCGCTTCCTATGGTGGTAGTAATGGCATTGAGGTTAACAAAGATCAGCAATTCTCTATTACAGGTGTTACCGTTGGTTTGGCCAAACGGGTTCAATGGCCGGATGATTTCTTTACAATATCACATTCATTAGGGTATCAGTTGTATGATTTTAGAAATTATAATATTGGCCTGTTTAACTTTGGTAACGGTAAGGCAAATTCATTAGCGTATACTTTTGGTATCTCTCGTAATGCAACACAAGGTGGTCGTATATTCCCTAGAGGTGGTTCTAACTTTGAAGTGACTGCTAAATTTACTCCGCCATGGTCGCTTTTTGGAAATAAAGATTATAGAGCATTGAAAAATAGATCAGAAGAGTTAGATGATAAGAAAAATGTTCAAACAATAACGCAAGCTGAAAATAATGAATTACAGGATGTAGATCAAGAACGCTTTAGATTATTGGAATATTATAAAGTTAAATTTAAAGGCGATTGGTATACTACATTGGTCGATAAATTAGTTTTGCGTAGTAATGCTGAATTTGGCTTTTTAGGCAGCTATAATAGTTCGGTAGGTAATGTTCCTTTTGAACGTTTTTATGTAGGTGGAGACGGCTTAGGAAACTTTACTTTAGATGGTAGGGATGTTGTGCAATTAAGAGGATATGATAATCAATCTATTACTCCGTATTCAGAGGGAGCAACCACCCCAGATGGTGCTTTAATTTATAATAAATTCTCCTTAGAGTTGCGTTATCCATTAACATTGAAGCCTTCTGCGTCTATCTATGGTCTTGCATTTTTAGAGGGTGGTAATGCCTTCAACAATTTTCAGGACTTTAATCCGTTTCAATTAAAACGATCGGCCGGTGTGGGGCTGCGAATCTTTATGCCAGCATTTGGTTTGTTGGGTATTGATTTTGGTTATGGATTTGACGAAGATTTAAAACCACAATCAGCAGGTCAAGGGCCTAGCGGATGGCAAACTCACTTCATTATTGGTCAACAGTTTTAATTTTAACTAAAATAAAATAGTTGTTAATTATTCTAAACCTTTCATTTTAAAAGATTTAGTATTTTTGGCACGATATTTTCTATTAGGATTAAACGATATCAGCAATGAGTTCAAAAACAAAAGTTCTTTTATTAGTTTCAGTCATGTTTATGACGATTGGGAGTATTGCCCAAAGAGGGGTTAGAATTGCCTATGTAGATATGGAATATATCCTGGAAAATGTAGATGAGTACAGGGATGCAACTGAACAGTTGGAAACCAAAGTGCAACGATGGAAAGTTGATGTGGAGCAGAAGCAAAGTATTGTGGAGCAAATGAAAAAGGATTTAATGGCAGAAAAGGTGTTGTTGACTCCAGAGTTGATTGCTGAGCGTGAAGAGGAAATTCAAATTTTAGAAAGAGAGATGATTGAATATCAACAGGATCGTTTTGGGCCGCAAGGAGATTTGGTTTTGCAAAAAAGAAGATTGATTCAACCAATACAAGATCAGGTATTCAATGAAGTGCAAAAAATAGGAGCAAATAAAAAGTATGATTTTATTTTTGATAAATCTGCGGATGTTGTAATGTTGTATTCTGAAAAAAGACACGATATCAGTGATTTGATATTAAGAGGTATTGCTAGGACTAGGAAAGTAAGCGCACCGTCTAAAAAAGCTAGTAATAGAGATAGATTAGGTGCTTTCGAAGATGAGGATGATTCAGAAGTAGTAAGTGAGGCGTTACAAGAACGATTGGATAAAGCTACAGAGGCAGCTGAGGCAAGGAAGAAGTCGGCTACTGATACAAGAACAGAGCAATTAAAGCTAAGAGAAGAACGTAAGAAGGCGTATGAGGAGCGAAGAAAAAAATTATTAGAGGAACGAGAAGCTAAAAAACAAGAGAAACTTAAAGAAAGAAATAACGATACCGAAAAAGACGATAATAACGGTACCGTTTAAATAGGTTTAGTAACCATAAAATTAACACTCAAATTAGATTTAAATTAGAACACATGAAACAAGTAAAAAAAATAGTAGTAGCCTTATTGTTGTTCGTAGCGACAACAAGTTTTGTAAATGCACAAAGTAAGATTGCGCATATAGATGTTACTCAATTATTATCGGCGATGCCAGAAATGAAATCTGCAGAGGCTGAACTTAAAAAATTACAAGAAACGTATAATGCCGATATACAAGCTTCAATGACTGAATTGCGTAATAAATTTACGCAATATCAAAATGAGGCTCCTTCTAAATCAAAAGAAGAAAATGATAAGAGAGCTGTTGAATTACAAGGTTTTGAAAAGAATATAGGTGAAGCGCAACAAGCAGCTCAGCAAGAGTTTCAGAAAAAGCAAGCGGAATTGTTTGCTCCTATTTCAGAAAAGGCAAAGGCGGCTATTGAAAAGGTTGCCACAGCTCAAGGGTTTGATTATGTCATCGATGCACAATCAGGCGGTGGACTAATCGTAGCTAGAGGTAAAGACCTTCTGGTAGATGTTAAAAAGCAACTAGGCTTCTAATCTACAAACTTTAGAATAAAAGAAAAGCCATCTATATAGATGGCTTTTTTTATGCGAAAATTTTAGTTTTAATGTTTCTCCAACGTAGAGTTCTTATATAGCTTCCTTCTTCTTCGCTAACGATGTAAGGAGTGTTGCTTTGAGTGGCATTAATATACCCCGCCATATTGTTCCAGAATGATTTAATTGAATTGTTTTTCGAAGCCATTTTGATAGAGGCGATACAGGTAATCATAAATCCATAGCGCATGGTGTACATGGCTTTTCCCTGAAGTCTTTTAGCGTTGATGTTATACGCATTACCTGTGGGCCTTAGGTGCTTTATTTTAAGCGTAGAATCGGTATGTAGGGAAAATCCATTATAGGTAGCTAAAAGTTCATCTACAGTATCCCATCCCATGACATTTTTTAATCCACCAATAGCTTTAAAACAAGTTTTGGAATACGCCTTAAAAGCGCCTCTAATATGTTCTTTGTCCATTGGGTGACTTAATTCCCATTGTCCATATTCGGTTTGTTCGTAAATAAATCCTCCACAAATACCAATACTAGTGTCTCTCCTAAAATGAGTACTTATAGATTCAAAATAATCGTGTGGTAAAATAATATCGGCATCAAGTTTTACTATAAAATCATACGCATCATCTAAAGTTTCTAATCCCCTATTAAAGGCATTGATTACTTTGCTGCCTGGCATATGTTGTATAGATGATACAACATTCAATTTTTGAAAAATGGCACTTTTCTTTAAATAGGAATCTATGATAGCTTCCGTGGCATCTGTAGAGTTATCATTAACTAGAATTGCTTTTTTAGGAAGCAATGACTGATCTAATATGGAATCTAAGGTGCTTGTTAAGAAGGCCTCTTCGTTATGTATAGGAATAACTAAATAGTAATCCATTTTTGATGTGGTCTATTGTTTTCTAGTTGCGTATACGATATAATACCTCGGAGTAAACAATCTAAGAAGAGGTCTTATTCCAATTTTTTTCACTGGATTAGTCCATTTTTGCCTATCCTGTATCTCCCATCCTGCTTTTTCCAACAACCAATCAAATTGCCAATCTTCGAACTCATGATAGTGCCTATCCCATTTATCTGTCTTGCTTCTATAGGCTGAGGAGAACCATAGTCTTAAAGGTATACTGGCTACTAGCTTATCAGCTTTAATGTTAGATAAGATGTGTAGTGGTGCTAAAAGATGTTCAAAAATCTCAAATGCGGTTACTACATCCGTATTGGAGTTTATAACAGATGAAAGATCAACATCTAAGTCTTCTCCAGTTGTGTTTTTAACCTTGTAACCATCTTGTTCCATTAGCTGGGTAAACGGATTTTTAACGCCTAAATCTAAAATGGATTCATTTTTGCTAATATGCTTTTGCAAAAAATGTAAAGTATGTTGGTATCGTTTGTTTGGAAAGCTTTTTTCGTACATGTTAAATTCTGTAAACCATTGCATTGACATTCATTCCTGCGCCAACACTAGCAAAGATAACAACATCTCCCTTTTTAACTTCTTGATTTTCTAATTTACCATTTCTGACTAAGTCAAATAGTGTTGGTATAGTTGCAACGGAGCTATTTCCTAATTTTGAGATACTCATTGGCATAATGCCTTCTGGCATTTCCTTATTGCAAAGTTTGAAAAAGCGTTTTACTATGGCTTCATCCATTTTTTCATTTGCCTGATGGATAAATATTTTTTTTACATCATCTATGGGAACGTTACTCTTCTCTAGGCACTCAGCCATGGCCTTCGGTACCTGAGTTACTGCAAACTCATATATCTTTCTGCCGTGCATTTTTATGTAATTGGTACTATTTTTATCGCTTTTATTATAGGTGCCCCCAAAAAACAAATAATTAGCTTCATCAGTAGCAAAAGTAGCTGACTCGTGGGATAAAATTTCACCACCGTCTTCTGTTTCTTCTACTATTGCTGCCCCTGCACCATCAGAATATATCATGGAATCACGATCATAGTCATCTATAACTCTAGATAATGTCTCTGCGCCTATTACTAAACATTTTTTGGCAATGCCACTTTTGATAAACGCATTCGCCTGTATCATGCCTTCTAGCCAACCTGGGCAACCAAACAATAAATCATACGCTACACATTTGGGGTTTTTAATCTGTAATTGATGCTTTACCCGAGTCGCTAAACTTGGTAAAGTATCCCCTTGATTTTGACCATAAGTAATGTCTCCAAAATTATGGGCTACAATGATATAGTCTAGTGTTTCTTTATCTATTTGTGCATTTTTGATCGCTTTTTCTGCTGCAAAATAAGCAAGGTTAGAGGTGGTAAGTTCTTTTTCTGCGTACCTTCTTTCTTCAATACCTGTAATCGCTTTGAATTTTTCGATGATGACCTTATTGTCATGATTAAAAGCTGTTCCATCTAAATTAAGAAATTGATGGTCGTTAAAATCGGTATTGGTAATGGTGAGGGATGGGATATAGCTTCCTGTTCCCGTTATTGCTATACTCATTGTGCGTTATTGGTTAATTTTTAAATATAATAAACCTGTTTTAATATTTTATGCATGCATAGCAAATATTACGACGTTCATAGTATATTTCTTTATCATTTTTTAAATAAAAAAGCCTTTTCGATATTTCGAAAAGGCTTTGGTAGGTACTATGAATATTGATTATTCTATATCTGCATATGCTTCAATTGGAGCACAAGTGCATATTAAATTACGGTCTCCATAAGCATCGTCAACTCTTCGAACTGCAGGCCAAAACTTATTTTCCTTAATATAAGGTAAAGGGAAAGAGGCCTTTTGTCTTGAGTATGGAAATTGCCAATCATCTGAAGTAATCATTTCTAGCGTATGGGGTGCATTTTTAAGAACGTTGTCAGGTTCATCTATCGAAGATTCATCTATTTCTGTACGTATTGATATCAGAGCTTCACAAAACCTGTCAAGCTCTTCTAGGCTTTCGCTTTCGGTCGGTTCAATCATTACGGTTCCAGCTACCGGGAAAGATACGGTCGGTGCATGAAAACCATAGTCTATTAGCCGCTTCGCAATATCGGTAACCTCGATACCATTTTGTTTAAATGGCCTGCAGTCAATAATCATTTCATGTGCTGCTCTTCCTTTTTCGCCTGTATATAAAACTTCAAAATTACCACTTAATCTGTGCTTGATGTAATTGGCATTTAAAATAGCAATTTTGGTAGACTGGGTCAAGCCCTGTTCGCCAAGCATCTTAATATATGCGTAAGAAATAAGGCATGCAAGTGAACTGCCCCAAGGCGCTGCTGATATAGCAGTAATTGCTTTTTCACCTCCCGTTTTAATTACCGGATTACTTGGTAGGAATGGTACTAATTGAGGTGCAACACAAATTGGGCCTACACCTGGTCCGCCACCTCCATGAGGTATGGCAAAAGTTTTATGTAGGTTTAGGTGGCAAACATCTGCTCCAATTGTTGCCGGATTTGTCAAGCCGACCTGAGCGTTCATATTTGCACCATCCATATAAACTTGTCCGCCATGGTCATGAATCAATTTTGTGATTTGCTTGATAGACGATTCAAATACGCCATGAGTTGAAGGATAAGTAACCATTAGGGCTGCTAGTCGATCTGCGTGAAGTATAGCTTTATTCTCTAAATCAGCTACATCAATATTTCCTTTTTCATCTGTTTTGGTGACGATTACCTTCATGCCGGCCATAACGGCGGATGCAGGGTTGGTGCCGTGTGCAGATGAGGGTATCAAACAAATATTTCGTTCTGATTCTCCCCTAGATTCATGATAAGCCCTTATGGTCATTAAACCTGCATACTCACCTTGTGCTCCAGAATTTGGCTGTAGGGAAGTGTCTGCAAATCCAGTAATTACTGATAAATCTTTTGCCAATTCTCTCAATACAATTTGGTACCCTTCTGCTTGATCTATCGGAACGAAGGGATGTATATTTCCCCAATTTGTCATGCTTAATGGTAGCATTTCTGTCGCTGCATTTAATTTCATGGTACAACTTCCTAAGGAAATCATACTATGGTTTAAAGCCAAATCCTTTCGTTCTAATTTTTTAATATATCGCATTAATTCCGTTTCCGAGTGATAGGAATTAAAGACTTTATGTTCCATGAAGGTACTGGTTCGCTGAATACTTTCAGGAACTGAAGTTTTGTTAAGTAAGGTGGTAACTTCAGTAGCTGATTTACCAAGAGCTTCAGAAAATATAGTGATAATCTGATTAAGGTCTTTTAATGATGTAGCTTCATTTATTGCAATAGAAATGGTATCGCTATCGACGTAAAGGAAGTTGACTTCATTCTTTTCGGCAATCGGTTTTATTTTTTCAGCATCGGCCTTAATGGTAATCGTGTCAAAAAATGCATTATTTATTCGATGAAGGCCTAATTTTCCCAAAGCATCCGCCAATGTTACAGCTGTTGTGTGTACCTTTTTTGCGATATATTTCAAACCTTTAGGTCCATGATAAACGCCATACATACCTGCCATTACAGCCAATAATACTTGAGCTGTACAAATATTTGAAGTTGCTTTATCTCTTTTAATATGTTGTTCTCTGGTCTGCAATGCCATACGCAATGCAGGTTTACCATCCCTATCTTTTGTTAGACCAATAATTCGACCCGGTATACTCCTTTTGTACTCATCTTTTGTAGCGAAGAATGCTGCGTGTGGTCCACCATATCCTAATGGTATGCCAAAACGTTGTGTAGTGCCAACAACCACATCAACACCTAATTCTCCTGGAGGAGTTAATAGCACTAAACTTAAAATATCCGCAGCTACAGCTACTTTTATATCATTTGCTTTCGCCTTAGCTACAAAGCCAGAATAATCAATTACTTGGCCATGTTTTCCAGGATATTGTAATAACGCTCCATAAAAATCATTCCCGAATTCAAACTCTTCGTGATTTCCAACGACCAATTTAATTCCTAAGGGAAGTGAACGTGTATTTAAAATTGATATCGTTTGTGGTAATACTTCTTCTGAAACAAAGAATTTTAAAATCTCGTTCTTCTTCTGATCACGACTTCGAACATCGAATAACATGGTCATTGCTTCCGCCGCCGCTGTACTCTCATCCAATAATGAAGCATTGGCGAGTTCCATACCGGTCAATTCAGTAATAATAGTTTGAAAATTCAATAATGCTTCTAGCCGGCCTTGAGCAATTTCTGCTTGATACGGCGTGTACGCCGTATACCATCCCGGATTTTCAAGAACATTTCTTTTGATAACGGATGGGGTTAGACTCTCATGATAGCCCAATCCAATATACGAACGAAACACTTTGTTCTTTTTTGATAAGGCTTCAATATGTGCCAGAAAGCTGTGCTCACTCAATGGAGGATCCAATTGTAACGGTTTTTTTAGTCTGATATCCTCAGGTATAGTTTCGTGAATTAGCTGTTTCAAATCCTCAACACCAACTGTATTGAGCATGTGTTTTAAATTTTCTTCCCTTATGCCTATATGGCGTAGTGCAAACACGTCAGTCCTCATAGATGTTTTTGTTATATATAGCACAAAATTACCAATTTTATATCGGTAATTTGGACAAGGCAACGACCTATCTATTTAAAGTTTTCAACCAAAACAAGAGGTTATAAACACTTTACCTACTTTTGTTCAATGACCTTGTTCAAAAGGATATTTGATTTTTACCTAGATGCAAGTATTCATGGGGCTTTGGCGATATTTAGCCTAATCCATATTACAGCGCTTACCCTAAACATAAATGTTCCTTCAGCCCTTTATTATTTTGTTTTTTTTGGATCTATCAGCTGTTATAATTTTGTCAAGTATGGTGTAGAGGCTGAGAAGTATATTCTTGTAGCTAATAGATATCATAAAAACATTCAATTTTTTAGCATAGGATGTTTGCTCGTAGCACTCTATCATATCTTTTTTTTATCGGAAATGATATTTTTAGGGCTTTTAGTTTTGGGAGGTGTGACCGCTCTTTATGCACTTCCAGTCTTACCAAAACATAAAAATTTTAGAAGCTTTAGTGGGTTGAAAATTTTAATAGTTGCTACGGTCTGGGCCGGTACAACTGTTATATTACCGGCACTTTCACAAATGGAGTTTATCTCTTGGGATGTTAAGGTCGAGTTTTTTCAGCGGTTTTTATTCGTGCTAATACTTTTGGTGCCGTTTGAAATACGAGATTTAAAATATGATAAACCCGAATTAAAAACCTTGCCGCAACGAGTAGGGGTAAAAGGGGCTAAACGTATTGGATTGAGCTGGGCAGTTCTTTTTTATGTGTTCTCCTTTTTTAAAACCAATTTAGATGTGATATCTATTAGTGCTAAAACAATACTTTTTGTGGTTTTAGTTATTATGTTGTTTAAAACTAAATTAAATCAAGGGAAATATTTTTCTTCATTTTGGGTAGAGTCAATTCCTTTAATTTGGTGGCTGGTAATTGTGTTAGCAATGAGGTTTGCTAATTTTTTTTAGGTAAGGATTCTTTCATTTTCTCTTTGTCTTCCTCAGACAACACAGCGAAATTTGCTTTATCGCAAAGTGAAGTCAGCTTATTGTTTCTTTGACTGTGCTTAGAGCAAGTCTTACACAATAATAGATGAAACCTTAACTTTAAAATGGACCAAATAGAAGCTTCTTTATATTGAGCTTTGTTGCAGATACATGCTGCTTTTTCACAAGAAATCATCATAATTAAAACCAATTTTGATTTAAACAACCCATTAGACCTGTTCTGGCCCTATGTATCATTACCCAAAGATTAGACGCATTAATTCCTAGGGCATTACAAATATCTTCTGTTTCCATACCCTCTATAGTTTTCATTGTGAATACTTGAGCTTGTTTTTTTGGTAATTTAGAAATGCAATTTTGAATGGCCAGGCCTAATTCTTCGTTCTCCATTGCGTCACTCTCAAAATTGCTGTTGGGGTCGGCTATTCGTTCCTCTAACCAATCTCCTTCTGCATCCGTTTGCGAGCTGTAGCTCATTCGAACCTCTGCTTTGCCTTTTTTTGAGTTTGTTTTACGGTAATGATCTATAACTTTACGCTTTAATATAGCAATAAGCCACGTACGTTCGGCTGCATCACCTTTGAAGTTTTTTGCAGATTTTAGACCTGCGATAAAGGTGTCTTGAACCAAATCTTTTGCAATTTCAGCGTCACTTACCCTCGTAACGGCATAATTGAATAGATAGTCTGCGTAAAGATTTACCCATTTATCTGGATGAAGTTGGTGTGTTTCCATTTTTTATTCTGCCTTTCAAAAGTAAATTAATTTTAGCGATAATGCTTACTTTTGAATACAATCCCAAGAACCATGAAAAACATACTTCTTTTTATTCTTTTTAGTAGTGCTCAAATTGTTGTAGGACAAATGGAGTCTCAATCTATTTCTGAATTCATTAGCTATGATTCATCCAAAGAAATACTTCTAGATGTTCGAACACCGAACGAATACGCAGAAGGTCATATTGATGGTGCTGTCAATATCGATTGGTTTTCGAATAATTTTAATGCACAAGTAGCATCGATGGATAAAACTAAAACGATCTATGTCTACTGTAAAAAGGGAGGCAGAAGTTTAAAATCTCAAATTCGTTTAGACCAATTAGGATTTTTGCATGTGATAAATCTAGACGGAGGTTATGATGTTTATGTTCAAAAGTAATAGTAATGACAATTTTATTGGTATTGTCATTACTATTCTATGTTCGGTCATGTAATTTGTAGTCTAAAGTAGTCCCGCTCGTTCCAATAAGGCCTCAACCTTAGGTTCAGCTCCTCTAAACCTCTTATAGAGTACCATCGGATTTTCTGTGCCACCTTTAGAAAGCACATTATCCTTGAATTTTGTTGCAACCTCTTTATTGAAAATGCCGTTTTCTTTAAAATATGCAAAGGCATCGGCATCTAGAACTTCAGCCCACTTGTAGCTATAATATCCAGAGGAATATCCACCTTGGAAAATGTGGGAGAATGCAGTACTCATGCAAGTTTCTGTAGTATCAGGGAAAAGTTTTGTGTTTTTAAATGCTTCGTCCTCATGCTGCTTAACGTTCGTGATATTTGTCGGGTCAACTCCATGCCATGACATATCCAATAATCCAAAACTTAATTGGCGAAGCGTTTGCATTCCTTCTTGAAATGTGGCTGACTCTTTAATTTTCTGTACAAGTTCCATGGGGATGATTTCGCCAGTTTTGTAATGCTTGGCAAACAATTCAAGGGCTTCTTTTTCATAGCACCAATTTTCCATTATCTGACTTGGCAATTCTACAAAATCCCAGAACACGGAAGTTCCTGATAGACTAGGGTAGGTCGTGTTTCCAAGCATGCCATGAAGCCCATGTCCAAATTCATGAAATAGCGTGGTGACTTCATTAAAGGTTAATAAAGAAGGCTTGCTTTTTGTGGAAGGGGTGAAATTGCACACATTTGATATATGTGGACGTACATTTTTACCATTCTTTTTCCATTGCGATTTAAAGGTCGTCATCCATGCACCGCCACGCTTGCCTGCTCGTGGGTGGAAATCTGCATAAAATAAAGAAATGAAATTTTTATCGGTGTCGTAAACTTTATAGGTCTTAACCTCTTCGTGGTATTTATCAATATCGTTCACTTCTTCAAAGTGCATATCGAATAAGTTCTCGGCTACTTTGAAAACGCCGTTAATTACATTCTCTAGTTTAAAATAAGGCTTCAATTTCTCATCGTCTAAATCAAACAGTTTTTGCTTTAATTTCTCGGAATAAAAACTACTATCCCATTTCTCTAATCGGTCAATACCGTCCAGTTTTTTAGCGAAACGTTCTAACTGCAGAAATTCGCGTTCTGCCGCAGGCTTTGCTTTATCAAGTAGTTCTTTCAAAAACGAATGTACTTTCTCGGGCGTCTCGGCCATGCGTTCTTCCAATACAAAATGAGCATGGGTTTTATATCCTAAAAGATTGGCCCGATCATAACGTAGCGTTGTGATTTCAAGTACATTTTCTTGGTTATCCAAAGCATCGTTATGAAAAGCTTTACTGCCAAATGCCATTGAAAGCTCTTTGCGTAACGTTCTGTTTTTTGCATATTTCATGAAAGGAATATAGCTGGGGTAATCTAATGTAATCATCCAGCCGTCCTCTTTTCCTTTAGAAGTAGCTAATTGTGCTGCAGCCTCTTTTTCACCTTCCGGTAATCCGTCCAAATCAGCTTCATCCGTTAGGTGTAATTGGTATTTATTTGTTTCAGCCAGAACATTTTCGCCAAAAGTCAAATTTAATTTTGCTAGCGTAGCATCTATTTCCCGTAAACGAGTCTTTTTTTCTTCAGATAAATTGGCTCCGTTGCGACTAAAGCTTTTGTATTTTTTATCTAACAAGGTTTGTTGCTCTACCGTTAAATCCAAACCACCTTTTTGCTCATGAATTGATTTTACTCTTTTGAATAATGCTTCGTTCAACGTAATGTCATTACTGAATTCTGACAGTAAGGGAGAAACTTCTTGGGCAATTTTTTGTATCTCTTCATTCGTTTCGGCAGAATTCAAATTAAAGAACACGCTTGATATACGATCTAATTGCTGACCAGAAAACTCCAAGGCCTCAATGGTGTTTTCAAAAGTAGGCGCTTCTTTAGTTGAGGTTATAGCATCGATTTCTTGTCTAGCATCTTCAATGGACTGTAAAAATGCAGGTTTAAAATGTTCGTTTTTTATTTGTGAAAAGGGTGCAGTGTCGAATTGGGATAATAAAGGGTTACTCATAAATTTTTAAATTTTTTTAGATTGATTTTCTAATGGTTTAGAAAACTCAATTTCACTGTCAACTGTCAACTGTCAACTGTCAACTACTTTTTGCCGTTCACTTCTTTTGCGCCGTCAATAACTTTCTGTTTAAGGCCTTCTTTGTATATAATAATCTTGTCTAAAACACATTTATCAGAACTTCCAATAATCTGTGCGGCTAGAATACCTGCATTTTTTGCTCCATTAAGCGCTACAGTTGCAACGGGTACGCCTCCAGGCATTTGAAGAATAGATAAGATAGAATCCCATCCGTCAATAGAATTACTGCTTTTTACGGGTACGCCTATAACGGGTAAGGGAGACATTGATGCAACCATGCCAGGTAAATGTGCTGCACCACCGGCTCCGGCTATAATAACCGAATAACCATTAGTATGTGCGTTTTTACTAAAATCGAAAAGCTTCTCTGGAGTTCTGTGTGCAGATACTATATCTACATCTACTTCTATATCAAAACCTTTTAAAATATCTATGGCTTCTTGCATTACGGGCATGTCACTAGTACTTCCCATTACTACGGCTACTTTGCTCATGTTTTTTATTTTGAAATCACTTGAATCGTTTCCTTTACTTTTTGGGCAATCGCTCTTGCCTTGGCTAAATCATTATTTACAATGGTTACGTGACCCATTTTGCGAAAGGGTCTTGTTTGTGCCTTTCCATAAATGTGTGGGGTTACGCCTTCCATGGCCATAATCTCTGAAATATTTTCATAAACCACGTTTCCTGTATAGCCTTCTGCTCCAACTAGGTTAACCATTACTCCTGCAACTTTGCTATCGGTGCTTCCTAGTGGAAGCCCAAGAATGCTACGTATGTGTTGCTCAAATTGATTTGTGTAACTGGCTTCTATACTATAATGCCCACTGTTGTGTGGTCTTGGCGCTACCTCGTTTACTAGTATTTCGTCGTCTTTGGTCTGGAACATTTCAACGGCCAATAAGCCGGTAAGTCCGATCTTTTCGGCAACATTCAACGCTAATGATCTAGCTTTTTCGGCTACTCTATCTTCAATACGAGCTGGGCAAATAACATACTCCACTTGATTGGCTTCTGGGTGAAATTCCATCTCAACTACGGGATAGGTTTTTATTTCACCCTTTGAATTTCTAGAGACAATTACCGCTAATTCATTTTTAAACGGAATCATGGTTTCTGCAATACATTCTCCTGCAGGTAGTCCTTTTAAATCTTCTAAGCTTCTAACGACTTTTACCCCTTGGCCATCATACCCAAATTGTGCGACCTTCCAAATGAATGGTAGTTGTAACGCACCGTTTTCTATACAATCCTCAATTTCACTCAAATAAGCAAAACGTTGAAAATCTGCAGTGGGAATATTATTGTCTATGTAAAACAGTTTTTGTTTTGCCTTATTTTGAATAATTCGTAAGGCTTTTGGCTGTGGAAATACCTTTACGCCTTCAGCTTCTAACTTCTCTAAAGCATCTAGGTTTACATTTTCTATTTCGATGGTAAGGACATCAACGTCTCTCCCGAAGTTATAAACGGTATCAAAATCGAGAAGGCTACCTTGTACAAATTCATTACAAGACATACGACCTGGAGCTTCGGCAGCATTGTCTAAAACTTTGGTGAAAATATCCCATTTGCGTGTTTCGTAGAGCATCATTTTACCTAGTTGGCCACCGCCTAATATCCCTAATTTAAAATTTGATGAAAAGTAATCCATATAAATATTGCTTTTAGCAGTTAAAAAAACGCCTTAAGTCCCACAAAAATACGGTTAAAACTTAGAAACCAATTCCTTTCTAATTAAAAACACAAGGCAATACCTTATCTTTGCAAACCTTGATAATTTAAGAAAATTGATACAAATTCACGACAAGTTTTTTAAACCTTTTCTAAGCGAATTAGAAATTCAACAGGCCGTTAAAACCGTCGCTGATAAAATTGCTGCGGATTATAAAGACGAGACTCCAATTTTTGTTGGCGTTTTGAACGGTGCATTTATGTTCGTTTCAGATTTCTTGAAAGCATATCAACACCCATGTGAAGTTTCATTTGTAAAGTTAAGTTCTTACCAAGGCTTAACCACGACAGGTATTGTAGAAACTTTATTGGACTTACCAGAGAATATAGAAGGGCGTAGTATTATTATTTTAGAGGATATTATAGATACCGGGCGAACTTTACAACAATTGGTTCATCTGTTTTCAAAGACCAATGTAAAAGAATTCAAAATAGCAAGTCTATTCTATAAGCCAGATATTTATAAGGGTGAATATGCCATTGATTATTTTGGTTTGGCCATACCAGATAATTTTATTGTAGGGTACGGTCTAGATTATAAAGAACAAGGAAGAAATTTAAAAGAAGTATACCAACTAAACCAAAAACATATGATCAATCTTGTACTCTTTGGTAAGCCGGGAGCCGGCAAGGGCACGCAAGCAGAATTTCTAAAAGAGAAGTACAACCTAAAACATATTTCTACCGGAGATGTGTTTAGATACAATATCAAGAATGGAACAGCGCTAGGAACTTTAGCTAAATCGTATATGGATAAAGGTGATTTAGTACCTGATGAGGTTACCATACAGATGCTGCAAGAAGAAGTAGAGAAAAATCAGGATGCGGATGGTTTTATATTTGATGGTTTCCCAAGAACTGCGGCGCAAGCAGAAGCGTTAGATAATTTCTTGGAATCAAAAGATATGGCGATTCATGCGACCGTCGCTTTAGAGGCCAACGATGAAGTTTTGATAGAACGTCTGTTAGAGCGTGGCAAAATAAGTGGGCGTAGTGATGATCAAGATGTAAGTAAAATTAGAAATCGTTTCGACGAGTATAACCAGAAAACTACTCCGGTTAAGGAATTCTATGAGGCACAGAGTAAATTTCATAGCGTAAACGGAATTGGTACCATTGCAGAAATAACCGAGCGACTTACAGAAGTAATCGAAGACTTAAAATAACATCAAATCTCTAGAGTTGGAATAGGACTTTAAGGAAACTGAACTGAACTAAAATCAATGACCGAAGGTAATTTTGTAGACTATGTAAAAGTGGGGTTGACTTCTGGAAAAGGAGGCAAGGGATCTGTGCATCTACACCGTGAAAAATTTATTACCAAAGGTGGTCCCGATGGTGGTGATGGTGGCCGAGGTGGTCATATTCTCATTCGTGGCAACGAAAACCTATGGACCTTGGTTAATTTCAAGTTCAAAAAACATTTTAAAGCCGGTCACGGGGAGCATGGTAGTAAAAGCCGTAGTACCGGGGCAGATGGTGAAGATATCTATTTAGATGTGCCGTTGGGTACCGTGGTCAAAGACTTAGAAACAAAAGATGTTCTTTTTGAAATTACTGAGCATGGTGAGGAAAAGATAATCTTGCAAGGTGGTATGGGTGGTCGTGGAAACTGGCACTTTAGAAGCGCAACCAATCAGACCCCTAGGTATGCACAGCCCGGTGTTGAAGGGCTAGAGGGAGACTTTTTAATGGAATTGAAGATATTGGCAGATGTTGGCTTGGTCGGTTTTCCAAATGCGGGTAAGTCTACCTTGTTATCGGTTATAACTTCTGCAAAACCTAAAATTGCAGATTATGAGTTTACAACATTAAAACCCAACTTAGGAATCGTGGAATACCGCGATTTTAAGAGTTTTGTTATGGCAGATATTCCTGGTATCATTGAGGGTGCTGCAGAAGGCAAAGGATTAGGTCATTATTTCTTAAGACATATCGAACGTAATGCAACCCTACTCTTTCTTATACCTGCAGATAGTAAAGATATAAGTAAGGAATACGAGATTTTGCTCGATGAGTTAAGACGGTACAATCCAGAATTATTGGATAAAGAGCGTTTGATATGTATTTCTAAAAGTGATATGTTAGATGATGAGTTAATGGACGAAATGAGGACTGAATTAAATACCGAATTTAATGATACGCCATTTATGTTTATATCATCGGTAGCTCAAATGGGCATAATAGAATTAAAAGATAAGCTTTGGGAAATGCTTAACGCTTAGTCGAATACCTTCTTAAAATCACGTTTTAAGCTTTAATTTTCTTTAATTTTAAAGAAAGACAATATCATGAGATTTTTCCTTTTTAGTGTTATACTTATTCTTCTAACATCCTGCGGAGCGGCAAAGGTCAGTTATGACTATGATAATCAGACCGATTTTAGTTCGTATACTACTTATAACTATTTTGACGATATGGAAACTGGTCTGAGTGAATTGGACGAGAAAAGGCTATTAGATGCCATGGATGCTTCTTTGAGTGAAAAAGGATTTATGTTCGCTGAAGAACCAGACGTATTTATTAATATAACGAGTTCCGTGTTTAGGTCACAACCTGGGAACAATGTAGGCGTTGGTCTAGGTGGCGGTGGCGGTTCCTTGGGTGGTGGCGTTTCTATCGGTATACCCGTTGGTAGCCCGAAACTTAGGCGTGAGATTCAATTAGACTTTGTAGATGCCAATAAAGACCTACTAATTTGGCAAGCCTTGAGCGAAAGCTCTTTTCGTGAAGCAGATGCTCCACGTGAAAAAGAAGAAAAGCTACAGATATTGGTGGCGGAAATGTTCAGTAAATATCCTCCTGCGAAACGTAATTAATCACGTTTTGATACTTTACCTTTTTCTATTTATTATGTATTGATTTTTTTCAGTCATTAGATTCCATCCTTTTATTGTTTGTAACAAAATTCAAACAAATCGTCTTAGCTAGTCAATAGATTTGTATTGATCAATCAAAATCATAAAATCTATTTACTTGCTGCTGGTTTGGTGGCTTTAACGTCTTGTAAAGAAGAGGCTAAATCTACCGCTGAAGTAGAAGAAATAGCAGGTACCGTTTTAGCGAATATGGATACCACTTTGAATCCCAAATCAGATTTCTACAACTACGTGAATGGGAATTGTATGAAATTTACTGAAATTCTAGATGATAGAACGAGTTGAGGTGGCTTTAGTGTACTTTGTTAATCTAATGATAACAATGTTTTTAACATATTGCAACGGCCAAAGAAAGTGGTAACTCTACTGCAGATACAGCTCAAGCCAATGCTTTGGCCATATTTGATACAAAATTAGAGACTGCGTTAATAAATAAACCTGCTTTGGAAGCTATTACTTCAGTTAAAAACTTAAAGGACCTACATACTATATTGGCTACGAATCCTGTTGTTTCTTTTCCATTTTTAAGTATAGGTGCTGGGACAAATTTGAATAATAGCAGTATGAACGCTGTTTATATAGAAGCTAATGGATTGGGACTTCCAGCTCGGGATTTCTATTTGGAACAAGATGATAAATCAATTGAGATACAGTCAACAATGCTACAGGTAAACTTACTAAGATATCGAAACTGCTAGTTGGTAGTTTTACAGTAAAAATTTACGTGGTGCAAAGGAACAACGTCCAGCTGATGAGCATGCATTATCCACCGTAAACGGTACGGTTTGTGAAGCTTTGGATAAGTTGTATGTAGATGCTAAATTTCCGCCTGTGGCAAAGGCAAAGGTAGAGAATATGATTGCCAATGTTATTGAGGCTTATAAAGTGCTCATAGCGAAATTGGACTGGAAGGGAGAGGAGACCAAAACCAAGGCCATAGAGAAGTTGGATACGTTCACCGTAAAAATTGCCTATCCAGATAAATGGTAAGATTACGCGACTATGGATGTTTCTTTGGATAAATCCTATTTTGAAAATATGTCTGCGGTAGATACGTGGGGTCACGTAAAGAATTATGCTGAAATAGGGGAGCCTGTTGATAAAACAGAATGGAGTTTGTCTCCATAAACAGTCAATGCTTATTTTAATCCACTTAACAATGAAATCGTTTTTCCGGCTGCTATTCTACAACCTCGTTTTTATAATTATACTGCAGATGAGCTGTCAATTATGGGGGTATTGGAGCGGTAATCGGACATGAAATTTCACATGCCTTTTTTATTCCAAGCGAGAACATACCGAGAAGCTTACCCAAGGGAAATTCACGGATTTACGTTCAGCCTAACGTATTAAACTAGTTACTTTCAACAGCAATGCGTACACCTTCACTATGGCTACTGAATTCTGGGGCATACATACTTTGTATGGTTGTGATACCATTACTGAACACACCGGCATTATTAACCCGAACATCATATTCGAACACATATACACCTTTAGGTACATAGTCAAAAAAGAAATTTGTACTTGCATCTTTAGTGCTTTCATAATAGCCTAAACCATCTTGCCATTTATAGTGTGATATCACGTTAATAGGCTCAAAACTTGCGGCGCGCATATCTTTCATATGTACAAATTCCATATCCCGGTCCGATTTTAATTCGATTCGAACCCGAACAAGGTCTCCAACTTTTAATGCTGTGTCCGCTGTGATTTCTGAAATTAATTCACCCGTCTCCGTATTCTTTTTAAGAAATAATTTTTTCTTCAATTTTAAAGGGGTTTCTGCACGTGTGATGTTATCCAAATCCTCAAAATATTGCCAGTATAGAGCGCCCCAAGCAATACCCTTTCCTTTCTTGCTGATTTGTACTTCACCCATTCGAGGTTGTACTTCAGTTCTATTCCAAGACGTTTTAAAATAACCTGTTCCGGCTTCTGTTTTTACCTCTTCTAATATGGATGGGTCTATTTTCTGTCCTCCTACCAAAACATCTACGGCATCGGTAACCGATAACCAGTCACTACCTTGCAGTAATAACGCATAAACAGCTTCTGTGGTTGCCTTAGTAGTGCTCCATTGATTTGTCTGCTTGTTTTTTAGTAGCCAAACTTTAAGGTTATCAATAGTTTTTAGATCTGTTGGATGTATTTCAGAAAATGCGGCTATCAATAGTGATTGGGTTTCTATTGGAGCCTGATACCAATTAAACGAACTCGTGTTTTTCTTCCAATACATACCTAGTTCTTCACTGGTAATGCTATTCTCTTCTAATGAGCGTAGTATCGTATTGGCTGTTTTAGTATCATCCATACGGTGCAGAGTCAAAGCCAACATTCCTTGTTCGTATAACCCTTGGTTCATCCAATATTTTTGAGACTGCCTTTTATAATATTTAGTAGCTTCATTTACTTTTTGTGAAGTCTTATACTCCTTGAAAAAGCTTCGCATATACAAGAACTGAACCTGTACACTACTCAAATGATCTTCGCTTATGTTTGAGCTATGTTTTTTCATATGCTCGTAGGTCTTAACGAACTCATCCTCAAGGTATGCTAAAGCATTTTTAAGCATTATAGATTGATTGCTACTCGTTTCTGATTGGCTATTGAGCTTATCCGAAGGAACATTCAAGAAATTTAAGTGCCCCAAACCAGTAACTATATGTTGGGTAATGTATCGATTATCTGGCCCACCATTAAACCAAGGCCATGCACCGCTTGCTTTTTGATTTTGTCTTAATTTAGATAAAGCTGCTTCTTGCTCGTTCTGCATCTTGTTCAAGTTGAACAATAACCCAATGCGTTTCTTCTGTTCACTTTCAGATTGGGCGTCACGCAACCACGGTGTTTCTTGAATTAACAAGGATTTTAATTCCTCATTTTTTTCAAAATTACTCAACAATGCATCAGAATGTGCCCATTGTTCGAATACCTCTTTAATTCTTGGGTTGCTATTGACAATATGGCTCGCTACCGTATTTGCGTAATATTTTGAAAATGTTTGTTCATTGCATTCGTACGGATACTCCATTAAATAGGGTAGTGCCTGTACTGCATACCATGCCGGATTGGAGGTGATTTCCAAAGTCAACTTATGGTGCTTCAATGTTCCTTGAGCGGCGCCGATGGGTAGGTTCTTCAATTTATCTAACGTAAACGTCTTGGTCTGATTACTGCGAACCCACATTGGCATTGATTCGGTCACTAAGGTTCGGTTCGTTAATACAGGTAACATATTTTGTTCCCCATCACCAAAGTCACCTGCTTTTGCCACAATTTTATATTGAACCGATTGTAGCCCTTCGGGTATTTTTAAGTGCCATGAAACTTGGGTATTCCCCATGGAGTCTACTTCAAAAGGTCGTTCATTAATAGGATAAGTCATTTTTCCGGCAAGACTGTCAATCAGTCCACCCAAAATATCTAACCCGGTCACGGCATCTACCAATTCTATTTTAGCTTGACCAGAAAGTGCCTTTTTAGTTAAATTGGAGATTTTAGTGCTGATGATGATTTCATCACCTTCCCTTAAAAAACGAGGTGCGTTCGGTATCACCATCAATTCTTTTTGAGTTACCGTGCTGAGGTTTTTAATGGAACTTTCTACGTTCTTATTATGGGCGAGTAGTTGTACATTCCATCGGGTCAATGCCTCCGGAGTTGTAAAACTAAAGTTTACATTACCCTCTTTATCCGTTTGAAGTTGAGGAAAGAAAAATGCAGTTTCTTGAAGATTCTTGCGAATGGTAACCGAATCAAAATCTGTTTTTTCTGTTTCGTTTGGTGAATTTCTATCCTGCTCTTTTTCTGCTGAAATACTTGAACCAGTAATTAGAACCTCTTCTAAGGCTGCAGAGTCTTCCATTATTTCTGAAGCCATTGGCGCAGCTGAACTTACCATTTTTTTTGATCTTGATTCATAAAACATTCCAGTATAACCAAAGTGAAGCCCAAACCAATTGAACGAATCGAACGATAGTGGTGTGTAACTAGAACCGCCATAGTTTTGATAGGTATAGAAATTGCTTTCAGAAAAACTGTTATAAGCATTTGTTGTTCTGGTAGAGTAATACGAAGGCTTACTTAAGGGATTAAAGCTCCATAAATGTCCTTTAAATTGATCTAACGACGCATCGTACATACTCGCCAAGAGTTCGGCCGCTACTTGATTTCCTTTAGGTCCTTTTATTTTAAAGGACCATGTTTCTTCTGTGCCAGGTGCTAACTTATCTCTAAACGTACGTGTTTCAATCTGTACGTTGTTGTTAGGGTAGGGCACATGAATATCTTGGCTTTGTGATTGAAAATAATTATGAAAAGCATAACTGTAGTTGATTGCAAAGCCACCTAAATCTTTATCGGTTACAGGTACCGTAATTGTTTTAGAATTGTTGTTCAATGTAATTAGCATCGAATCTACTACGCTATGTGCTTTTTCAACGGTTACCGTAATGTTTAAATGTTTAGCGTTAGAAAGAAAGGTGATTTTAGCTTGGTCACCAATCGAATAGTCGCTTTTGTCCGTTTTAATTTGAAATAATTGATTATCCGCTAGTTCGTCTTCATTCCCTGTCAAGGTAATTAGTGCAACATCTTTTACGGTTTGCCCGAATGTATCTTCTGATTCTAATTCCATTATATATTTACCAGAACTCCAGTTCTTCATCTTCCCAAAAGTTACCTCAGAAGCTTTTCCAGTATCAAAGGATGTTTTCCAAACCATTTTACCTTTCTCCCAGTTAACCGGATCGTCTTCATCTATGAAAGCATCATGTGGATACAGTTCTTTGAAGTGCTCTTTTGTAAATCCTGGATAATCTGGAGCAGGCCATTTTCTAGGGCGCACAACATGTTCTGGTGCTTGTAACTTATATACTTTAATACGACCAGTTGCAGCTACAAATTCACCATTCAAATTGGTACTTGCAATACTTAATTTAGTATCCTTTGCGTTCTTGTCGATTGTTTCTGCAACTACCAAGTGTATCTTTAAGGCGTGGTACCCGACAAAGATATTTGTCGTAGTGCTATGCGTTTCTCCATTGATATCCGTTACATCGGCCGTTACTTCATAATTGAACGTTGGCAGATTAGCTTTCTTGATACTTGTATCCGGTAATGCTTTAAATTTTATCTCATAAGTACCAGAAGCATCGGTTTTGGTTTCGCCGTGTGCTATTTCTTGTGGTGTGTCATTAAAAAATGGTCTTGACCAATACTTCCATCTAGGTAGATTTGTAATTCTCTTTACACGGTATACTACGTTAGCATCAGAAATAGAACTACCTGCATAGGCAGTTGCTTTTCCTGTAACTTTTACGCTGTCATTGATTCTGTAAGTTTCTGAAATTGATTCAATAGAAGTCTCAAATTTCGGGCGTTTATATTCTTCAATAGAAAAGCTTGTATAGCCGTCTAAATCAATCTCGTCTGAATAGACATTCATAGAAAATATACCGGTAAGACCACTTGCTGGCAATATAAATTCTCCTGAAAACGAACCAAATTCATTGGTGCTAAACGATTGGTTTCCTACCTCTTGCCCGTTAACATCAAGGAGGTCAACATGTACCTTGGTCTTCTCCAACAGACTCGATTTTCCATTTTCTTGTCGTACTGCAATGCCTTTAAAATAAAGCGGCTGACCGGGTCTGTAGATACTGCGGTCCGTAAATAGAAAACATGCGTTATCAATTGTGTCCGTATTTTGCGCATAGCTTCTATTTATATAGTAATTGTCAAAAAAAGCTATGTGCTTATCTTTTTTGATGGTGATATCAATACTGCTCCAAGAATCCTCATTTTTTTCAATAGAAATATTCCCTTGTGTATCGGTAGTAAAAGTTTCACGCTTTAATGGGGCATTATAGTTTTTACGATAACTAAAGATTACCTCAGCATTCGTAATAGGTTTACCGTTCGTGCGATCTAGTACTTGATAGATTTGGTGTGTATCCGTTTGCGTCTCACTAACTGCAAAATCTGTTGCCTGTACTGTTGTGTAACTAAAGAATGAATCATCTTTAGCTATTGAATTAGCTACAATGGCGTAATATCCATTAGCCAATGCAGGCATAAAAATTTCGGTATTATGTGACTGATAATCGCTTTCGGTTTTAAGAGTTGCAGTCCATGTTTTTGCAATGGGTAAATTTTTAAGGAATGATTGCTTTTTTGCTTCGGGATATACTTCGTTCAGTTCTTTTAATTCTTGTTGTGAGATTTTATAAGCGGTTAATGTTAGATGTTCATAATTCTTATAATCAATTAGCAAACGACTAATAGCATTATTTGGGATGTGATTTTCGGCCAGTAATTGAACGGAAGGAGATACTATTTGAGATTTTAGTGCTCTGCATTTATCTGCAGCTAAACTTTCAGGAAATGCTGCAATGACCTTATCACATAAGGCAGTAGCTTCTTTCAATTTCCACTGATGTTCGGTGTTGGTTTTAGGGTTGTACGATAGCCCCATTTGTTGATATCGATAGGCTATCTCATAGGTGTAAAGACCTGAGAGTGGACTATTTTTAATGCCTTCTGCCGAATTTTGAAGTACTTCAAAAAATACATTGTCCTTGTCAGCAAATGTGGCAAATTGATAGGTAAAAAGTAAACGTTCAATATCAACTAATACTAATGGTTGCAGTTCAAGGTTTCCGAAGTGAAAGGAAACTAGTTGCTGGTATATTTTTAAGGCTTTTGATTGTAGCGATGTAGTATTCTGGTTATCAAAATTCAGGAAGCTGAATGGGTATGCTTCACACAATACATCTGTAGTGTCAATTTCAAAGGCATCTATTGGTTCTTGTATGCTATTTTCACTGGTTGTATAAAAGCTGAGTGCAGTATGCGCTAATAGATCGAATAATGTTGGTCTAAACGCTAAAGATTTTTTATGGTTGTTTAAGATTACATCGAATTGGGAAATGGGTAATTTCTGTAATTTTGTTGGATTCTCTAGAGATGCTTGAAAATGAAAATCTATTTCGTTAAATAGCGTACTTAAGTCCCAAGTTCTGAAATCAACTGTGTCTATTTTTGTTTCGGTGGTTGTGCGATTGTAAAACTGGTATCTATTTTGCTGAAAATATTGCCAATAAATAGAAGCTAAATAACTGTGTAGTATGTTTTTAGTTGCACCTTCAGCTAATGATACTGCAGCTTTAAAATCATTAACAATACTCAATTGAGCATCTTCCTCCAAAATCAAAGCGAACTTCGATGTATAGAGAAGTGCCTTTACGATGTGAACTTCGTTTTTTTCGAGTCGCGCTTTCGTTGCTATAATAGCAACTAATTTTAAGGCTGACTTGGTTGAATTGTTGGCCTCCAAATTTTCAACCTGTTTCCAAAGCGAATCAAAAGATTCATTTTGTTGCGCATCGCCAACTTGGGCAAACAGACATATGCCGAGAAATAGATATAGTTTTTTCATCATAGTAAAATTACAATACAAAACTGTGCTATTTATATATTTGAAACAATGAAAAATGAGTAAAAGGCAGTTTTGAGTTAGTCATTGAATTATTCGTTAGTGGAAATGAAATTTGTGATTTCGAGGGTGTAGTTTAAACATGGCAATTATGAATGAATTATTAGAAGAGGAAAGCGTGGTTGTATATGCGTATGTTCACTATCTGGGAATAGATAATGTCCTTTTTTTTTCAAAGTACATTATTAGCAATGAAAATAAGATTTCTATGACTCCCCCAATTATACCAATTAAATAAAATGGTAGATTAAGAAGCAATCCACCAACTCCTGATAAAATTAATGTTGCCCCAAATACCCAGTACATGCGCATTCCATAAATTGTAGAAAATAGTAAGTACCGCCCACCAATAATTAAAATCATAATTGAAAAAAACCAATCAGGACGAATTTGTACTACCGAATAAGCTATGAATAGTCCAATAAATAATAGGATAGTACTCTCTACTGCGAGAGCTGATAACGGATTCCCTTTTTTATGTTTCCCAGAGCGCTTTAAGGCCTTGGATAGGATGATACCCATTGGATGAATTAGCATTCCCCCAAAGAAGAAGATGAGCACACTTGTTTGTGCTGTGTTTACTACTGCGGTAATTCCAGCGGTAAGCCATACAATGCCCGAAGCGAAAGCTCCTGGGCCACCGCCAAAATAAGATTTACGCATATCTTCTTGTGCTTCTATAAAATTCATTTTAGTTAGATTGAGTGGTTTGTGTAACTAGAGGGTGGTTTTTTTGAATCATTGATTCTTTCCAATATTTAGAGCGTTGTATACTTCTTGTTTTACAATTCATATTCCGTTTTGATTCCATTTAGGAGTTCAAGGACTTAAAATAGGTTTTTACTTGGGAAATATGTTTTGCCTTAGCTTCAGAGCTTAACCAACTTGCCTCAAATGCATTGATAGCCAATAGCATCAATTGATCTATGTTTAAGTTTAAGGCTTTTGCTATTTCATAATA
Source organism: Maribacter sp. ACAM166 (assembly GCF_005771495.1). Lineage (GTDB taxonomy): Bacteria > Bacteroidota > Bacteroidia > Flavobacteriales > Flavobacteriaceae > Maribacter. The sequence goes on along the minus strand of NZ_VAUW01000002.1, from coordinate 100,197 downwards.
GTTCTCATTCATATAGCCTCCAAAATAAGCCGGATCGTCTGAGTGAATGGTTGCTAAAATTCCTTCATCGAGCATTTTTTCAATGGGATGGTCCTTCATGTTCAGAATGACCTTGAGCGCTACATTACTTAGTGGGCACAAGGTTAAAGGCATCTGTTCGTCACGTAATCTTTGAAGCAAAACTCCGTCATCTAGACAGCGATTACCATGGTCTATCCTTACCACGTTCAAAAGATCAAGTGCTTCCCAAATGTATGCTACCGGACCTTCTTCACCGGCATGAGCGACTAATTTGTACCCGTGATTTGCAGATGCTTTAAATACATTCACAAACTTACTAGGAGGATTGCCTATTTCAGAGGAGTCTAAGCCTACGCCATCAATCCAATGCTTAAATGGTAGCGACGATTCAAGTGTTTTGAAAGCTTCTTCTTCGCTTAAGTGCCGTAAATAAGACATGATAAGTTTGTATGAAATATTTAATTCTTGCTTAGCTTTTTCAAGTGCTTTATATATACCGTTAATTACAACAGCAAACTCAACCCCTCTATCGGTATGCGTTTGTGGGTCGAAAAACACTTCTACATGGAGTACATTCTGACTGTACACTTTGCACAGGTAAGCCCAAGTCAAATCGAAAAAATCTTGCTCATGGATTAGCACTTTAGCGGCTATATAGTAGATGTCTAAAAATTCTTGAAGGTTATTAAACATGTACCCCTTCTTTAATGATTCGATGGAGTCAAAATCTAAGGTTATCTTATTTCTTTTGGCTATTTCGAACATGAGTTCCGGTTCAAAACTCCCTTCGATATGTAGGTGTAGTTCTGCTTTGGGAATGCCTTGAATAATTTTTTTTAGGTCAGATGATTCCATGTGATTCATAACGGTTTAGTTCGTGTAAAAATCTTTTGATGGCCGGTGCGGTAAATTTTAATTTGTTTTTTCTTGTCCAAAGCAACAGCTCAAAGATTTTTCTACCTCATAAAAATACGCAAACTATCGATGAAGCCTGTAGGCATCATTAGTTGTTGATTTGCTAAGTCTGGCAACGTGCTTGTTCTATGACCACTACGGCATATGCAGTAGTAAGAACATCCATTTCTGTTGACGTTAGTTTTTAGCAAATTTTAGTACGGGTTTATATTCCCATGGTCTGCTTCCCGTAATGCGGTACTATAGGTCTTTCTTGTTTCATCCGCGTTTACCATAGTAATCGTGTGCCTGCTTAAAATATCTTTTCCGAAAATATTTCAATACTTAAATCAGTCATTATTCTCGAGTGTCTTCCGTTTCTATTCGGAAAACGATAAATTACTACAACTCGATGTTTAAAGCTTCTAGCAATTTCTTCAGATGAATCGGTTTTAAGTGCTATCCAATAATGGGTATCGTCAATACGGTATTTTAATTCCATTCCGATTGGTGTACAGTTCTATTTCAATTATAAACAGCTGGTTTGGCCCATACAAACCGAATATAACATCTGTAGAATTTTATGGGTACACATGAATCAAGCAAGAACATATAGCCCTTGTGTTCCCAGCATGGGCCTTTTACTGTAGAAATGTAGTTGTTTGCTGGCGGGTGCATGTCCCTTGTGGAAAACCAGTGAATATATCATTAGCTAGCACGGTTTTTAGGGTCAACAATTGGCACAAGAGCGAAGTTAGTAGCGTTCATAGTACCCGTGATAAATGAGGCGAAAAAATGTATAGGTCTGTAAGTTATGTAATTACCGTACACAATTCTTCTAAATGTTATTAATGGAAGGAAGGGCTTTCACTACTTCAATGACCGATTTCAAAGAATACCTATAGCTTTGGAAGAAGTGCAGAAAGGGTCAATTTATCAGGTAACATATTATGCTTTGAAATGCTTTTCTAGTAAAGTAAGTAAATTGGCTTTGTTCACTGGTTTTGACATATAGCTGTTGCATCCTGCTCCGATCGCTTTTTCTTTGTCGCCTTTTAGAGTAAAAGCCGTCTGGGCAATAATAAACGATTTTTTATTAAATTGACGTATCTGTCGGGTAGCTTCATACCCGTCCATAACGGGCATTTTAATATCCATTAACACCAACTCTATATCAGGGTCGCTTTTTAGCGTTTCAACGGCTTCCAATCCGTTTTCAGCATTTAAAACTTCACTACTAATATTTCCTAGCATTTTAGCTAAAAGCCATCTCGATATTTCATCATCGTCTACTATTAATACTTTTAGCTTTTTTAAAGTCGTTTCCAATCTGTTAGCTGTTTTGTCAATTAAACGTCCTTCTTTACTTTTTATTTTAATGCCATAGGGGGGGAGTGTAAAATAAAAGATAGAGCCTATTCCTTTTTTTGCTTTGTACCCATAATTTACCACCAAGTATCTCCACATAGGCTTTTAAGATAACCATGCCTAAACCTGCGCAGTGAAAGGCTTTTTTATCAGAAATATCAGCCAGAACGAATCATTCAAAAATTCTTGCCTGGCCATCTTTATCAATGCGAATACCTTGTGTTTTTTTGTAAAATACTATGTATTGGCATTTTTGGTGTACCCTACTTCTATTGTACCGTTTTCGTTATGCTTAAGGGAATTTTTTACAAGATTTGTAATAATGGCAAATCCTTCTCTCGGTTGGTTGTAACAATGGGTTTTTCTAGGGGTAATAAATTTTTGAATGAAAGCGTAATTCCTTTTACTCCCGTTTTAGGTATGAACAAAGTATAAATATATTTGATTTTCTCGTTAATTTTTGACGCTATCAAACAAAGATCTATTCGGTCCGCTTCTATTATTGAAATGCTCCTGACATCATTCATGATATTGAGCATACGAATACCGCTCATTTAGTGATTTCGATAATATCAATATGTTTCTAGTGCTCCACACTGATAAGATTAAGTGTTTTGAGTAATTCTGAAAAACCAAGAATACCGTTCATAGGCATTCGAATTTAATACGATTTATTGGCTAAAAAAGCGAACTTTAAACGGTCGCGTTCTTCGGCACGTTCTTTAGCTTTAATCAATTGTTTATCATATTTATCGAATTTATTGATACACCTGTCTTAACTACCCTGTTATATATTTCTAACCAATAGGCTTCAACTATTCCAAATAGGTCTTTTGTACGATTACCAATAAGTTATTTTCTTTTTTTAGAAATGAACTTTTGCCAAAGAGTGGTTTACACCCCTAAAACAATACGTTATAGCAGAGCCGTTAGTATCATAAATCAACTCGATAATTTGAAATAGTTTAGACATATTGGTGAAAACATCAGGCTGGTAGCTATCTCTTTCCAAAGTGCTTTCTTTAAGAAGTTTTTCAAGTTCAATAATCTAAATTTCTAAGGCTTGATATGATGGTTTACGCGCATTGTTAACTAGCTCTAGCTGTCTAGTATACCAAACGTAGCGTGTAATAAGATGCTAATTTTCAGGGTCAACAGAGCTTTGTTTTTTTTAGGCAGGTATGTTTTTTTAAGACAGCGTACTATTCTTTGAAATGCTTTTGTAATAGGGCAAGTAAATTAGCTTTGTTCACTGGTTTAGACATATAGGCGTTGCAACCTGCCTCAATTGCTTTTTCTTTGTCGCCTTCAAGGGAAAAAGCCGTCTGAGCAATAATAAATGTTTTTTTGTTGAATTTACGAATCTGTCGGGTAGCTTCATACCCGTCCATAACAGGCATTTTTATATCCATTAGCACCAAATCTATATCAGGATTGTCACGAAGAATTTCAACGCCTTCCAATCCGTTTTCGGCATTTAAAACTTCCTTACTTATCTTTCCTAGCATTTTATCTAAAAGATATCTCGACATTTCATCATCATCAACTATGGCTATTTTTAGCTTTTTTAATGGCGTTTCCAATCCTTTAACTATAGGGTCAATTACAAGTTCTTCTTCTTCCCCTGTTTCAATCCCATAAGGGAGCGTAAAATAAAATATGGAACCTATTCCTTTTTTGCTTTCCATCCATAATTTACCTCCTAGCATCTCCGCATACGCTTTTGAAATTGCCAAGCCCAAACCTGCACCTTGAAAGGCTTTTTTATCAGAAATATCAGCCTGAACAAAGCGTTCAAATATTGCTGCTTGCCTATCTATATCAATGCCTATACCTGTGTCTTTCACATAAAACTCAAGGTATTTGCCCTTTTTAGTATACCCTATTTCTATAGTACCTTTTTCAGTAAACTTAAGGGCGTTTTTTACAAGGTTTGTAAGAATGGCAAATACTTTCTCCCGGTCGGTTGTTACAATGGCTTTTTCTAGCGGCAATGAATTTTCGAATGAAAGTGTGATTTCTTTTACTTCTGCTTCAGGCTTGAAGAAGGTATATATATATTCTATTTGCTCATTAACATTAGACTCTGTTATGTACATATCCATCAAACCTGCTTCTATTTTTGATATGTTCATGATATTATTAATGATATTGAGCATACGCTTACCACTAATTTCAATAATTTCAATAAACTTTTGTTGCTCCTCCCCAGAAAGGTTAGGTGTTTTTAGCAAGTTTGAAAAACCAAGAATACCGTTCATAGGTGTTCGGATTTCATGCGACATATTCGCTAAAAAAGCGGATTTTAAACGGTCTGATTCTTCGGCGCGTTCTTTGGCTTTTATTAATTCATTTTCAATAATTTTACGCCCACTAATATCAACAACTGTTAAGAAGTATTTTTGTTCCGTTTCAGCAAAAACCCCTTCAATGTGAGCATAAATTGTAGTATTAATAGGTGCCGTAAATTCTACTTCACAACTTTGTTTAGTTTTCGTCTCTGCTACACGCTCTAAAAAATCGATGAAATGGGAACGTTTATCTGGTGCGATAAACAACGTAATAGTGCTATGTATCAATTTTGAACGTTCCTTGCCAAGTATTTTAGCGCCATTAAAATTTAATTCGAAAATTCTAAAATCGCTATCAAGTGTAAAATATCCTGAAGGGGCAAAATCGTAAATAGTGGTGTATTTTTCGGCAATGGTTTCTGCTTTTTGTTTTGCAAGTTGCAGTTCTTCGTTCTGCATTTCCAATTCTATTTGGTGAACTTCAAGATCGTGCAAAAGTTTTTTGGTGTCGGCTTCACTACTACTTGGCTCAGCACCGGCTAAGGGGTCTGTCGTTGTTAATGCATACTTATTTTTTAATACCTGTTCGGCTTTTTTGCGCAATGAAACGGCATTATCTGAATTTTTAAGTGGTTTTTTCATAGCTCGTAATGTTTTCGCCAATGGTAATAATTCCGGTTACAACACCTTTTTCATCATATTGTTTGTGTGCTGACCACTCAATGTTTAGTTGGTCGCCAGTTGATGATTTCACAAGGTTCTCAAATCGGTTGGGTAAATTACCCGACAATATCAGTTTCATATCTGATTCCACTTTTTTTCTTAGTGCTTTAGGGATAAACAAATCGAAATAATTTCGACCTATTACATCACTGCGTTTACGACCAAAAACTTTTTCAGCCTCTGGGTTAAACTCAATAAGTTCTCCATTAGATGACAAACCAATAATAACACCAGGTACTTTGCCTATGAAAGATTTAAGGACACTTTGGGTTTCCAAAAGAGCAATTTCTATTTTTTTTGCCTTTGTAATATCGATAAACGTAATTACCAGCCCTTCAATTTTATCATCGAATGTGCGATATGGCATAATACGAATGGTATAGTAAAGACCTTCGGTGCTTGAAATGGTTTTCTCAACAAACATCAGCGTGCGCAAAACTTCTTTGGCATCGTGAAGCATTTCCGGATACTGTAAATTGTTAGCCAAATCGGTATAATGACGCCCTATATCACTTTTTCTGACTTTAAAAATTTTTGCAGCGTGTACGGTAAACTGACGTATGTTCATTTTCTTGTCTAAGAACAAAGTAGCTATTTCGCTGCTATTCAGTAAATTGTTCATATCATTGGTGACATTTACTGAATCATCAATCTTACTCAGAAGTTCAGCGTTAACGGTATGAAGTTCTTCGTTAAGGCTTTGCATTTCTTCTTTTGATGTGGTAAGTTCTTCATTGGCACTCTGTAACTCTTCGTTTGATGATTGCAACTCTTCATTGGTCGATTTTAGCTCTTCCTGCGAAGTTTGCATTTCTTCGTGTGTCGTTTGCAATTCTACATTTAAACGTTGTATTTCTTGTTTAAACTCTGATTGCAATACAGTGCCTTTCGAAGTGTCTATTTTTTGTAGTACCGATTCTTGTTTTTCTATGGGAACATCGGAAAAAGCAACCATTATTTTTCCTTTTAAAGCTAAAGGGGTTTCTATTTGTTGAATGGTAATAGTGACAATTTGCGTACCGCCGTTCGTTCCTACTTTTATATTGGGCAAAATTAATTTTTCGTAATTCTGTAATACTTTTCGAAATGCACTGGGTAATTCGATATCTAGCCCTGTGCGTGCCATTGTAAAAATATTCATGCTTGCTTTACCAGCTGCCGGTGTAAGATATTTACCAGTATTGCCCGTTAAATAAAGTATTTCGCCTAGGTTACTGGCCAATACGCTGGCAGGTGAAAATTGTTGCAAAAGCAAATCGTCAGCTAGGTTTTTAATATTATCGGGAACATTGGTTAATTCTCGATTTTTTGGATATTTTTTTTTAGTATCTGCAAATGCGCTAGGGAAATCAAAAAGTTCTTCTGATTTTGGAGCACTGGTACTTTGATATATATGCAGTTTTGAATCGACGGTAGTGAACAAGTTGTTGTTTTCGCCTTTGGTTTCGGCACTTCCTAATAACAGAATACCTCTGTGGTTTAAACTATAATGGAAAAGTGATACTAATTTTTTTTGCAAATCTTTTTCCATGTAGATGAGCATGTTTCTACACGATAATATATCGAGTTTTGTAAAGGGAGGGTCTTTAATTATATTTTGAGCGGCAAATACGACCATTTCGCGTATTTCTGCATTTACCCTGAACTGGTTTTCGGTTTTTACAAAAAAGCGGTTCAGTCGGTCTTCTGATACATCGGCAATAATATTATCTGAATACACTCCCTTTCGGGCTATATTTATTGCACCGATATCAAGGTCGGTAGCAAATAGTTGCAACGTTAAATTCTTAGTGGGTTTTATTTTTTCAATTGCTTCTTTAAAAATAATAGCCCACGTATAGGCTTCTTCGCCTGTTGAACAACCTGGTATCCATGCCCGAAGTTTTTGACCATGCTTCAATTCTGTAAACATAGTGGGTAAAACCTTATCTCTTAAGAGGTTCCAAACGGCACCATCGCGAAAAAAGTTGGTCACACCAATTAATAACTCTTTAAAAAGAATTTCTATTTCTAAAGGGGTCTCTTGTAAATAACGTACATACGAAGATATTTTATCGATTTGGTGAACACCCATGCGCCGTTCGATGCGGCGGTATAACGTTTTCTTTTTGTACTGTGAAAAATCGTTACCGGTTTGTATGCGTAGAAGAATAATTATTTTTTCGAGCGAACTGTCTTCTATTTCTGGTGTATCGGTATTGCGTAAAATTGTTTTCGTAATGCTTAATAATTTTGAGGGTAGTTCGTTGGCCGATGCAATAATATCAACGGCTACAGATTTAATTGCAGCGCGTGGCATACTGTCAAATTTAGCTGATTCTGGTTCTTGTACCAACACAAATCCGGCTTTTTCTTTTATTGCTTTTAATCCTAAACAGCCATCAGAACCCATACCTGAAAGAATGATTCCGATGCTCTCTTCATTCATATCATCTGCAAGTGAACGGAAAAAGTAATCAATTGGTAACCTTAAACCGTGTTTTTTAAGCGGCTTAAATAAATGCAATGTCCCGTTTAACAGAGACATGCTTTTGTTTGGTGGAATTATATAAACACAATTTGGTTTTATTTTCAGATAGTCGGTAACAGTAATTACCTCCATTTCAGTATCGCGCTGCAATAACTCTTGCATCATGCCTTTGTAATTTGGGGCGAGATGTTGAATGATAACAAATGCCATTCCGCTATTTTCGGGCATGTTTGCTAAGAACTGCTCCAATGCTTCCAAACCTCCTGCAGAAGCACCAATACCAACTATTGGAAACTGACTTTTTTTTGAATTGACGGTCGTACCTACTCTTAAAGCAGATGTTTTAGTATGTTCTGTTTTCCCTTTAGAGGGCTTTTTCATTATTTTTATTTTAAAGAAAATGGGTGTACTGTTCAGTACAAAATCGGGAATGATTTTGTGGTCATAGTAAATATACGTAAACCCTATAAATAACATTAAAGCCCTTATTATACATAATAGGTTACTTGCACGCCCTAGCATGGGCATTTTTTTAACGATAGAACTGTCTACGCAACTTTAGATCCGTACCTTGTTTTTGACGTTTAGTTAGCATGCAAACTATTAATTTTTGGAACACTTTTGTATTAATACAAGTAATTGGGCTTTGTCAATTGGTTTTGAAATATACTCATTGCAGCCTGCCCCAATTGCTTTTTCTTTATCGCCTTCAAGAGAAAAAGCCGTTTGGGCAATAATACATGATTTTTTGTTGAATTTACGTATCTGTCGGGTCGCTTCATACCCGTCCATAACAGGCATTTTCATATCCATTAACACCAAATCTATATCAGGATTGTTGCGAAAAATTTCAACGGCTTCTAATCCGTTTTCAGCTTTCAAAATATTATTACTAACCTTTCTTAGCAAATTACTTAAAAGCTTTCTGGATGTTTCATCATCATCAACTATAAGTGTTTTTATCATTTTTAAAGGCATTTTCAAAACTTTAGCTGTAGTTTCTACTTCTACTTCTACTTCTACTTCTACTTCTTTAGTACCATACGGGAGTGAAAAGTAAAAGGTCGAGCCTTCTCCTTTTTCGCTTTCCATCCATAATTCGCCACCAAGTATCTCTACATACGCTTTGGAAATGGCCAAGCCTAAGCCTGCGCCTTGAAAGGCTTTTTCATCAGAAATATCAGCTTGCACAAAGCGTTTAAAAATTGCTGTCTGTCGATTTTTATCAATGCCTATACCGGTATCTTTCACATGAAATTCAAGGTATTCCCCCTTTTTAGTATACCCAAATTCTATTGCACCCTTTTCGGTAAATTTCAGGGCATTTTTTATAAGATTTGTGAGAATGGCAAATACTTTCTCTCGGTCGGTTGTTAAAACGGCTTTGTCTAATGGTAATGAATTTTTAAATGAAAGTTTAATACCTTTTGTTTCCGCTTCAGTCTTAAAGAAGGAATACATGTATTCCAATTGCTTATTTATATTCGACTCTCTCAAGTTCACCTCCATTAAACCTGCTTCTATTTTCGAAATGCTCATAATATCATTAATAATATTGAGCATACGCTTACCGCTGATTTCTATAATTTCAATATATTCTTGTAGCTCTTCCCCTGAAAGATTAGGTGTTTTGAGTAAGTCTGCAAAACCAAGAATACCGTTCATAGGCGTTCGAATTTCATGAGACATATTCGCTAAAAAAGCTGACTTTAAACGGTCTGATTCTTCGGCACGTTCTTTGGCTTTAATCAACTCTGCCGCACGTTTTTCTTTTTCTTCGTTTTGGTAGGCTAGCTCTTTATTGGCAATGATTAACTCTGCTGCGCGTTTTTCCCTCAATTGGTTTTGATGGGCTAGCTCTTTGTTGGCAATGATTAATTCTGCAGCGCGTTTTTCCTTTAATTCGCTTTGATGTTCAAGCTCTATGTTAGCAATGACCAAGTCTTCAGCTCGTTTTTCTTTCAATTCACTTTGAAATTCAAGCTCTTTGTCGGCAATAACTAATTCTGCAGCCCGTTTTTTCTTTAATTCACTCTGAAATTCAAGTTCTTTATTGGCAATGAGTAAGTCTTCAGCACGTTCTTCTTTCAATTCGCTTTGAAACTCAAGCTCTTTATTGGCAATGATTAAGTCTTCTGCCCGTTCTTCTTTCAATTCGCTTTGAAGCTCAAGCTCTTTATTGGCAATGATTAAATCTTCTGCCCGTTCTTCTTTTAATTCGCTTTGATATTCAAGCTCTTTGTTGGCAATAATTAATTCATCAGCCCGTTTTTCCTTTAATTTTTGTTGAACTAAAAGTTCTTTGTCGGCAACGATTCGTTCTGCAGCCCGTTCTTCCTTCAAACGGCTTTGAAATAGAAGTTCTTCATTGGCAATAATTAATTCTTCAGCTCGTTTTTCCTTTAATTCGACTTGATGGGCAAGTTCTTTATTAGCAATGATTAACTCTTCGGCCCGTTTTGCTTTTTCTTTATTTTGAAATACAAGTTCAATATTAGCAATAACCAACTCGGCTGCACGTTTTTCTTTTTCTAGGGTCTGAAACTTAAGTTCTAAATTAGCAATGATTAATTCGGCTGCACGTTTTTCTTTTTCTTCTTGTTCAAAGTGAAGTTCTTTGTTGGCAATGATTAACTCTTCATTCCTTTTTTTTCTCTCTGATTTTAAAAAAATACTCTCATTATTTACTTTCTGTAATTCATTTAATAGTTCTTCCCTGCTTTTTTTCAGGAGGCTCATAGTCTATTTATTTTAGCGATTAATTCATATGTTCTACTGGTATTTATTGAACATATTTTTGGTAAGATTGGCTTTTTTAAATAGTTGTATTCTTTCAATTTACATCTTTTTTTGTTAAGATTCTTCATTTAATAGGTATATATCCACTATTGTCATTGGGTTTTCATGATTTTAAACTAAAAAAATGGATTAAGAATAGTAGCATTATTAACAACACACAAACCTGTATTTTGTATAGTTTTTCACTATAGCATTGCGAGCTTTTCTTTTATTTTGAAGGTGGTCAACTACTATGTGTTTTAAATTGGAACCTGCTTATTATACAACTTTTTGGCAGGGTAGATTTAGTTCTATCATCCTTATGTTGTTATACATTGTTTACGTTATAGTGCGCCAATTTCAGTAGTGACCAGAACAAGCAAGTATGCAAAGCCATTGTGGGTGCCAAGTATTGGCATCTTTATACGTACAGAAATGTAGTTGGTCATCTCGAAGGTGCAGGCACCTTTAAAGCCAGGGGTTACCCTTCAACGCTGCTCAAGACAGGCTTTTTGAACCCTTCGTAAGCCACTCAAGGTTGCTGCCAGCGAGGTTAAGTCAGAAGACTAGCTACCGCAAAGCTGTAAAGAGAAGATTGCCTGATGAGGTTTCTATACCCACAGGTTAGCATGGTGCATAAGCCGGTAGACGTTATCGTGTTTGCAGGAAAAGAACCAAGGCAGTACTATAGCGGCTTCACACGTAAGTAAAAAGAAGGTTACCTCACGTATGGCTGTGTATAGTAACCAATTTGCCTTATATCAGACGTATAGAAAGGAAAGAACAGTAAAAGTTGGGCTCTAACGTACCGCCGTATACTCGGGTAGTACCAGTATTTTTAGCCCTATAATTAAATTTTGATACAAGTGATGCTCTAATGGTGTTTCTGAGTTTATCATTGACTTGTTTGTTCAATTCAATTCAAGCAGGTATCACAGTTATTTTGGTTTTATAAGTGAGGTATATTTTTCCTTATAATGAACTAGAAAAACAATATTTAGAATTAATAAAACTAAAGCACCATAGATTTTCTGTGGATCTAGAAATAGATGAAAAAGGACGGCGTTAATAGATACACTCATTAATATGAGTGCCATTAGTGCTCCAAATCTGTTACCTATAAATGCTAAGCCAGCAGCTACTTCTACGAGGCCAACAAGGTACATAGCATAGGTAGACAATAGGTTTGCAAAGTATGCATTTGCTTCTGGGGCCATTTCAGGAAATGGAATGTAATTAAAGAAGTGGTCTAACCCAAAAAAGAGTAAAAAAACACCAAAAAATACACGGAGAAAAATAAATAGTTTTGAATTCATGATAAGTGATTTTTTGAACTAAGGTATCAATATTTAATCTGTACTTATTTTTTATACTACCTATATTTTAGTTTTATCCAAACTAAATAGAGCTTCTCAGCGATGAAAAACGTACGAGTTCAATATGCTTTGAAACATGTTCTATACTTAGAAACTTGAGGTTAAATTAATTTCTAGCGTGTTTAATTACCTATGTTTCCAAACGTCACTTTTACCAGTACGCTATTAAATTATGAATATAAAGCAAGGTTCAATTTTCGGCTACCTATCTCAAGAGGGTACTGAGTTACTATTGGTATTAACGCTTTAGATGTGAACCGTAAGAAAGCAGCGTATGTACTTCACATTCAGTTTGGTATTTAGCAAAAGCTTTTTACTCGCCTACCGGTAGGGTAGGTTATTATTTTTTTCTTGTCCACAAAATTTCATAAATTTTGTAGACATCAGACAGCAACACAGACCTTGGCCCAACACCCAACGTACGCAATAAGTATAGGTTTCTTAAGTTCGTATTCTGTTCACGTATCGTGTGGAACAAAAGAACAATAGAGTGACATCGACGTAAAAATGGCGAGCCACATACAAGACAACAGCTTGCCACGTTAAACGGTATACGGGAATATAAAGGCTACCTATTCTTTTTTGTTAACTGTCTTACAGTGGCCCATTGCCTTAACATATCATTGGCATCTTGAGCAGGGTAACCTAAAACTGTTTTTCCTGCTTCCACATCATTCATCACTCCAGAGCCAGCACCAATGGTAGCACCAGAATGCAAGGTGGTATGGTCTTTTATAGAGGCACTCCCGCCAATAATAACACCATCACCTAAAGTAACAGAACCTGCAAGCCCGCTATGACCAGCCATAATACAAGAACGCCCCATAATACTATTGTGAGCAATTTGCACCAGGTTGTCAATTTTACAACCATCACCAACAATAGTGGATCCAAATTTAGCTCTATCAACACATGAATTGGCGCCAATTTCAACATAATGCCCAATTATAACATTACCTATCTGAGGTACCTTAACCAGACCTCTACCATCTTCACTAGGTGTGTATCCAAACCCATCAGCTCCAATACTTACATTCGTGTGAAAAACACAATGACTGCCAATAATACTGCGTTCACGTATAATAGTCCCTGACCAAACAATTGTGTTAGCGCCGATACTAGTTTCATCGAACACACAAACATTTGGATATAAAATAACTTCATTTTCTAACTCAACATCTTTACCTACATAACAATTTGCACCAATCTTACAACCATCCCCAATTTTTGCAGTTTTATGTATCACGGCAGTTGGGTGTATATCTGTGTCGAATACCGGTGATGACGGATTAAAAAGCGCTAATATTTTGGCCATTGCCAAATCGACATTTTTTACTTTAATAAAGGCACGATTGTCGCCAAGGTCAATATTTAAATTAGAACTTATAAGGGCAGCACATGCTTTTGAATCTGGCCAAAATTTTGCATATTTTTTAGTTCTAATGAATGTAATCTGATTGCTGCTTGCTTTTTTTAATTCTTCGGGGCCTTCAATTTTTTGGTTGGTATCACCTATTAATTCACCTTTTATAATGGTATTGATTTCATTTATAGTATACGATGCCATTTGAAAATTTTAGTTGTTTGTAAAAGTAAAAAGTGAAATCTAAATTATTTTAGAGATTAAACACGCTTTTATGTGACTTAATTTTTTTGTCTTTTTTTAAAATCCAAATAGTATTCTTATAAAAATTCAAAATTCTGGGAAAAATACATACCCCTTTTTGAGATTTGGAGCATTCGTTTGATGAACGTTTAGTTACAGTAAATTTTGCACACGCTGTATTTTTATATCTGTTCTTACTTTTACTTTTTTTTGCTTGTGTCCTTCTAAAAATAACAGAAGCCGTTCATCTTTAACGTTAGCTATGTGAAGCATTTTGTAGTCTAACATGTAATTTTGGTGTTCTCGCCAAGGCCTTTAATTTCCTTATCAGTGTTTCATTCTCTGTTGATTACTACCATTGTATTAATCACTAATTGTCCACTGATTGATACATTTTGTTATCCGTTTTTCTGATTCATTTTGTTCTTTAGTTTAGAAATTAAAATCACAGCCAAGCTTCCGCCAAAAAACGAAACAGTAGCATTTAGTACAAATAAACTAAGATTAACATCTCCAAGTAGCAGTATTGATACAGGGTCAAAACCTAATCTCCCAAAAGATTTAATGAATAAGATACTCCCAAAAACACCTGCAATAGTATTGCCTACACTACCAAATGAGTATTTTTTAAAAATGAAGCCTATACAATTAGCTCCTATTATTCCTATAAGAATACTGATTAATGAAATTAACGTTGCGGTCATAATCGTATGTGTATGCTAATGGCCATAATCCATTTTATCTATTTTCCCTCCCATTAATCTTTTTTGGATAATCATGTACACAAAAAGAAGGATAAAGCCAATAATCCCCCAAGTTAATGCTACAGATAACCCATATTCTGATGCAGCAGTATTGTAGATGGTTAAAGGCTCATTAATGGTATTAACAGAAGGTAATATTACTGGGAATAATGATGCTAGAGATGATGTGATTCCTCCTACGATTAATAAGGTTGATAATACAAATGCATGGCTGTCTTTTTTTATTTTTTTAATAAAAAACAGCCCAAATAATCCGGTTAAATATATAATAGGAAATACGACTAAATAGGGTTTATTAATAAAATTATCTAAAGAAGTGGGGTTCACTATTTGCCATACGATTAAAGAAAATAATGTTAGTGCTGTTAGCACTATGTTTAACTTGAAAATGATGCTTTTAAGGGTGCTGTTTATGGATGAATTGGTTTTTAAAATCACCCAATTAGCACCATGAATGGCTAAGGTGACAACAGCTATTAAACCTATAATTAGTGTAAACCAATCTATAACTCCTGGTGTTTCGCTTAACGGACTAAAACTACTATCCCATAAGGGTAAGAAAAAATAATGCCCTTCATAAACAGACACTCCATTTTCAACACCACCTAAATTCACACCTCTAACGATATTACCCAAAGCAATACCAAAAAATAATGCCAATAATAAACTAGAAACTCCAAAAGAGGTATCCCAAATATCTTTCCACATTTGAAACTTAAATTGGCTTCTAAATTCTAACCCAATAGCTCTAAAAATAATTAACCACAATACGATTATCAATGGCAAGTAAAAACCACTAAAAACGGATGCATAAAACGTTGGAAAAGCCATAAAAAGCATGCCTCCGGCTACAACCAACCAAACCTCATTAGAATCCCAAAACAACCCTGCAGCTTTTGTAAGTACTTCTTTGTCTTTTTCCTTTTTCGCAAAAAATAAATGAATGATTCCTGTTCCAAAATCATACCCATCTAAAACAAAAAATACAGTTAAAACAACTCCTATTATTATATACCAAAATAGCTCCATAATTTAATGTGTTTGAGGTTTTGGGCCTTGGTGAATAGTTTTACCAACTAAGACTAAAAATAATAACCCTAGTAGCATGTATAAAGCAACAAAACCAAGTAATGTAAATAATGTATTACCAGATGAAACTGTAGGGGAAATACCCTCGCTTGTTTTTAATAAACCATATACCAAATACGGTTGTCTTCCTAACTCTGCCGTATACCAACCCGTAATGTTCGCTATATAGGGAAAGGGAACTAAAAACATAATTGTCCAAAGTAATGGTTTTAGGGTGTACAATTTTTTTCGCCATAAAAAGAAAAGTGCTAATGCCATAACACCAATAAATATTGTGCCCAAACCAACCATGATATGGTAGGAATAGTAGAGTGCAGGAATATTATCTGGCAGTTCTTCTTTTTTAAATTGATCCATCCCTGGAATTTGTTTATGCCATTCTTGATAAGTTAAGAAACTTAATATATTAGGTACTGCAATTTTATTGTCTAACTTTTTTTCAACCATATTTGGTTGACCAATCAATACAATTTCAGCTCCAGTCTCTTCTGTCTCAAAAATTCCTTCCATAGCAGCAAAAGATGCGGGTTGGTATTTTGCAACATTTTTAGCATTCCAGTCTCCTGTAGGAAAAGCTACTAGAATACTAGATATTAAGCCAAAAATGACCCCTGTTTTTAAAAATAGTTTTCCATATTCAGGTTGTTTATTTCTTAAAATGTAAAAAGCACCAATACTTGCCATAACAAAGGAAGAGGTGACAACAGAGGCTAGTTGATTATGTAAAAAGGCTGGTAGAAGCCAAGGATTACTAAATAATGCTGAAAAATTTTGCAACACAAATTTACCATTATCTAAAATTTCATACCCTACAGGATGTTGCATCCAAGCATTGGTTGCTAAAATAAACCAACCACTTGCCCAAGAACCTAAAAACACTAAAAAGCCTGTTACGAAGTGTAGTTTTTGTCCCATTAATTTTTCACCAAAAATAAATAGTGCTAAAAAGGAGGATTCTAAAAAGAAAGAGAACATGCCTTCCATTGCTAATGTTTGGCCAATTATGCCACCTGTTAGCTCCGAAAATTTTGCCCAGTTGGTGCCAAATTGAAATTCCATAGGAATTCCTGTTACGACTCCCATTGTGAAATTAATAGCAAAAATTTTCATGAAAAATTTTGCTGCATCATTATATTTTTCAATTTTATTTCTTAAGTAGGTCCCCTTAAAATAGACAATCAATAGTGATAATCCCATTGTTAATTGCGGAAATATATAATGAAATGTGATCGTAAACGCAAATTGTAATCTATCGTAAAAGAGCATGTCTTCCATAAATACTAAAATTTAGAAACAAAAATAATTCATATAGTTCACTAGTTGGGTAACATTAATTACACAACTTAGGTGTAATTTCAGGATGTAGTTTTTAATACTAGGTAACCGTATTGTGTACACATTGTTACGAGATAAAAAATACCAACGAAATTTTAATAAGTAGTGTAGGACAAGCAATTAAGTCTACAGTTTATGTATGCCCAGTATGGGCATTTTTTCAACTACAGAAAAGTAGTTTATTGATTTAGAGGGGCAGGCTGTCAATTAATGGTGAACCATTCTACTCGATTACCACACGGTTTTATTCCACAATCTTATTAAATTTCTGGTTTTGGCTATTTATAAATTTATGTGTTCTTTTTTCAAATCCAATAATTTCCCCTAAACTATCTCTTGTAAAATGAAACCATAATTCTGCGTCTGTGTCAAAAAACAAATCTTTCTCGTACGCGTATATTGGTATAGGGTCTCGAACTATATTTCGCCTTACAATTTGAACTTTCAATGTGTCACTTTCAATCACGATATTACTCCAAAAGACCTTGCTTTTTTCAAAAAGGTAATTTCCAATATATTCTTTTTGGTCATTGGACGTAATTTTTTTTGGTTCTATAAATTTATTCCGTTGAACACGCCTCATTTTTAAATTGTATTTATCTCCATTTTTTAAAACATAGAATTTATTTTTTCCAGTTTCGAGTGTGTCAATTTCATTGAAATAGGGCGACCAAAATGTTTCATCATAAATTGAAACATATTTATTACCGATTACTTCAAATTCATTTCCTTGTACTAAAATTCCAGTATCTTCATCTATACCAACACCTAATAATTCTGGTCTGATTTTTAATAAATCAAACATATCATAGTGCCTGTTTCTATCAAGATGATGTTGGTCGAAAGCGGTGTTGGTAACAAAACCAAAGCCAACTTCAGGATTGCTAATGATTTTATAATTGCTTTCTAAACCGCGTCCGCCTCTCGCTAAATAAGAACCTTGAATGGATGCACCTGCCGAATGGCCACCAATAATCCCGCCACGGTCTAAAACGTTTTTCAATGCTGTGTGAGTTTTGGTGTGCACATAAGCATCGGCCGTTCGCCATTGTCTTCCACCTGTTAACCAAACCGCGGTTGCTGTTTTTAAGGGTTTCACAAACGCATCGCTATTCGCGACCAGCGTATCTCGTGTATGCATAAATTTGATATTTTCAAAGCCACGACCTGTAAATTGGCTTTTTAAAATTTTAAATTCAGGATCGTAGTGTATCGAATTTTCATCAAAAGCAGTTGGGATTATTACGAGTTTAGCTGACTTACCACCGGCTAAATTAAAAAATACGTGCCACATTTCGTCCGTCATTCCGCCACCACCAATTAATAACGCTCCGTTTTTTGGTCCGATAGATTGACTTTTAATTGAATTTGACTTTTTCGCAGAATTTTCGCAAGAAATAAATAAAATCAGAAATGAAAATAGGAATAAGGTTTTAAGAAGATTTAATGTTGATTGCCTGACTTTCATAGACTGCGGACTATTTTTTAGATGTTCATTAAGGCAGCTAGTTGATAACAATAAAGGCTCAATGTTTATATATAAGGTATGTTAGGGAATTTTTTTATTCCTGATTAATTTAATTTTTTTTCTGAAATTAAGGATAAAAAATACGATAGGGTAAGATATCGTATAGTTATACTGTGTTGTTTTTTAAGATTCCCTTAGGCTCTGTTTTCTTCAGAGTACAAGAAACGTTGGCTAGTGCAGTACACCTCTGCGCTGGATTGTTGTGATAAATCCCAAAAAATTGACATTATTTTTTTTTCGTCCTTAAAACACTTGTGGGTGGCCTTACTAAAGTCAGATTTGAATACAACAACAATTAAGAGCTCTGCCGTTTTTTCTTCTCAACATAACTCAGCAACTATTGTGATATAACACTTAACCGTATCTAAATGACCTGCAACGATTGGATAGACGTACATAAGTATCTTTTTTATAGAGGGTACATCGTCAATCCTGAGGTGATGTTAATATTTATGGATATTTACGGATATTTATGGGTGTTGTATAGGGGTAATATGCGTTTGTAAACGATTACCTCGTGCTAACCTCAAGAGGTGTAGGCCTGTTTGGGAATACACGTTAATGGGTTGGAAATAATTAAAGGGATTTTAAGAGTCCGCCATCAATAGGAAGGTTTATCCCTGTAATATATGCGGCTTTGTTAGAGGATAGAAAGGCAGCTAAATACCCATATTCTTTAGGGTCCCCGATACGTTTTACAGGCACCTTCGATTCCATTTCTTTTCGCACCTCGTTTTGTTCGATGCCCAATTGCTCTGCTTTGGTCGCATTTAATTGTGCAATACGGTCGGTATCAAAAAAACCAGTAAGCACATTATTTACCGTGATATTATGTTTACCAACATCTGTAGCCAAAGATTTTGCCCACGTCACCACTGCAGCTCGTATTGAGTTTGACAGTACTAGGTACGAGAGTGGTTCTTTTACGGAAACAGAAGCCACATTAATAACACGGCCCCAATTATTATGTATCATAGACTGTAGCGCCAATTCGGTTGTACATACTACGGTCTTAAATAAAAGGTCGAACGCCTCTTGGTAATCACCTAATTTTTTTTCAAGTGCACTTCCTGCTGCGGGACCTTGGGTGTTATTGACCAAAATATCCACGGAATTATGTTCGAAATAATCGGTTATAATTTTACGATAACCGTGAAAATCATTGAAATCGACTACTAGATATTGATGTTTTTGCCCTTGGTCGTTTGGTAATTCGGCAATGATTCGTTGTAGTTTTTCTTCGCTATGGGACATGAGTGTGACACTAGCACCGCTTTCTGCCAATTGTTGGGCAATGGCCTTGCCGATACCGCCACTACTACCACCAACCAATGCTTTTTTATTGTTTAAGGATATAATCATTTTTATAGGTTAAAAATCTAATTCTGTTTATTAAGCCTGCCTCGTCGAAGTAGACAATTATCGATACTCTTCCCTAGTCGGACTAAAAACATCTAATAATTTACAAGAGGTCAATGCCTTACCACTATGTTTCTTGTGCGGTGCAATGATTACAATATCGCCTGGGTGGTACACGTTGGTTTGCCCATCTAACGTAAATTCAAAATCACCTTCCATTACGTGCATAATCTGTTCGTTCATATGGGCGTGTTCAGGGATTTCCGCATCCTTTTTTACCTCCCAGAATGCAATGCTCATCTGTTCAGAGTGGACCAGTTTACCGTGATACCCTGGAATAATTTCTTTTGATTGAATTTTAGCGAGTTTTAGCAACATACATTTCTTTTAGGCTCTAAGGTAAAAAGAATAAAGCGCTTCCAAAAATGATTTGTCCTGGCCGGGTCAATATGTATCTTTACTGAATTAATACGTTGAGATGAAAATACATTTTATTGCGATAGGAGGAAGTGCCATGCATAATTTAGCGTTAGCCCTAAAACAAAAAGAATATATCATTACCGGTAGTGATGATGTTGTTTTTGAACCTTCAAAATCGAGATTGGAATCAAAAGGATTATTACCCGTTGAATTTGGATGGTTCCCTGATAAAATAACTGCCGATTTAGATGCCATTGTATTGGGGATGCATGCAAAAGCAGACAATCCTGAATTGCTACAGGCCCAAGAATTAGGACTCACCATCTATTCTTATCCGGAATTTTTATATGAACAATCTAAGAACAAAACTAGAGTCGTAATCGGCGGTAGTCACGGTAAGACCACGATTACTTCTATGATTCTTCATGTGCTCAAATTTCACGGCGTTGAAGTCGACTATATGGTAGGGGCACAGTTAGATGGATTTGAACGAATGGTTCATTTAACAAAGGATAATGATTTTATAGTTCTAGAGGGCGATGAGTACTTATCCTCACCTATTGATAGCCGACCAAAATTTCATGTATACAAACCAAATATAGCATTGTTAAGCGGAATTGCTTGGGACCATATCAACGTTTTTCC
The DNA here is from genome assembly GCF_005771495.1 of Maribacter sp. ACAM166. Taxonomy (GTDB): domain Bacteria; phylum Bacteroidota; class Bacteroidia; order Flavobacteriales; family Flavobacteriaceae; genus Maribacter. The sequence goes on along the minus strand of NZ_VAUW01000002.1, from coordinate 79,530 downwards.
AACCTTTGATAATTACGTGGAGCAATTCAAAATTTTTGTAGATAGTATTGTAAAAGGCGGGTCCATTACATATAATGAAGAAGATGAAGTAGTGAAAGAAATAGTTGAAGCATCTGAAAATGCCATTCGTAAATTACCGTATACAACTCCCGAATACACGGTAGAAAATGGGGGGACACTTTTAGATACTTCTGAAGGACCAATGCCCATTGAAGTGTTTGGAAAACATAATCTGAGCAATCTGGCTGGGGCCAAATGGATATGCCAAAATATGGGAATTGATGAAGATGATTTTCATGAGGCTATTGCCACTTTTAAGGGGGCGTCAAAACGGTTGGAAAAGATTGCTGAAGGACCATCAAGTATCGCCTATAAAGATTTTGCGCATTCACCAAGTAAAGTGGCGGCAACTACAAAGGCGGTAAAAGAACAATATCCCGATAGAAAGCTACTTGCTTGTTTAGAACTGCATACGTATAGTAGTTTTAATCCGGAGTTTTTAAAGGAATATAAAGGCGCATTAGATGCAGCCGATGAAGCGGTGATTTTCTTTTTACCAGAATCGGTCACCATTAAAAAATTGGATGCGGTTACACCAGAACAAATCTCTGAAGCATTTCAACGAGACGATTTAAATATTTTTACGGATGCTACATCCTTTCACGAATTTATTGAACATAGCACATATGAAAATTCGACGTTGTTATTGATGAGTTCTGGTAATTATGGTGGATTAGATTTAAATAAGTTGCAAGATTTGATGAACTAACATAACAAGAACAGTAAAAAGTAATGAGTACAAAGGGTATAGAAATAAGTTATCCTAAAAGCTAGGAAAGTAGGTTTGTAGAGAAGATTAAGTTGAAAATAGGGGTGAATTTTTTTAGATATTTATTTTCACCATCAACCATCAACCATCAACCATCAACCATCAACCATCAACCATCAACCATCAACCAAAAAGTTTAAACTCCAAACTGTCGTAAATGATGATCTAGATGCTTGTATTCCAATTGGCCCCATTGCTTCTTAGTAAAGCTGCCAAATGCAGGATGTGGATACCAAACGTCACGACTCTTAGTTTGATGAAATTCGTCAACCAATTTATGTACACGCTTATATTCGTTATCGAATTTTTTTTCGACCTTAGTTTTTAGCTGAGGTGCAGTAGGTAAGCCTTTACGCCAAAGCGTGTCATTATAAAGTGATTTTTTAAAAAAGGTCTTTACGAACCAATTTCCTTTAGAAGAATTGGGTCGGTTCTCAATAGCTAACTTTAATGGATATTGACAATGCCAACACATTTGGGCTACCGACATTTTACCCCAGTGCCGTGTTGAATTTTCATCGACTTGATTAAGCCTTGCCTTAATATCCGTATATCCCTCTTCATCTAAAAGTGATTTCATACTGGTTTTTTTAATTGATGTTTAAATTTAGTACAAAATAATTAGTTCTGTATCTTTAGCCTATGCAGGATAAACCCACTTCATTCTCTATTAAAAATTGGTCTGATGATGACAAGCCAAGAGAAAAATTGGCTCAAAAAGGGCGTTCGATTTTATCTGATGCAGAATTGATTGCTATTTTGATAGGTTCAGGCAGTAGGGCTGAAAGTGCTGTTGAGCTCTCTAAACGTATTTTGGCCTCAGTTGATAATAATCTGAATGAATTGGGTAGACTATCCATTAAACAACTAATGACCTTTAAAGGAATCGGTGAGGCAAAAGCAGTTACGATTGCCGCAGCGTTAGAAGTGGGTAGAAGGAGAAGAGGAGAAGATTCATTGAAAATCGAAAAAATAGGTAGTAGCCAAGATGTCTATTACCTCTTACAACCCATACTTGGAGACTTGGAGCATGAAGAATTTTGGATTCTTTTCCTAAATAATTCCAACAAGGTATTGCATAAGGCACAATTGAGTAAAGGTGGTATTACGGGGACTTTGGTCGATGTTCGTTTAGTTATGAAGCAAACCTTAGAGCTTGGCGCAGTGGCAATAATTTTAGCACATAACCACCCATCGGGCACCTTAAAGCCAAGTGCTGCAGACAAACAGATTACTCAAAAGATTAAGGTGGCATGCGAAACTTTAGACATTAAGGTCTTAGATCATTTGATCATTACCCAGAAAAGTTATTATAGCTTTGCAGACGATAAAATTTTATAAATGTTATTAATCTATACGCATAAGATAACACCACGGCTAACCTATGTCATGAGGCATATCTTTGTAAATATATTAGGTGTTGAGCTAGATTTCACTACAAAGGTAGAAGAGTTCATCAAGCATACTGGGCCAAAAATCACATATACCAAACAGCCATTACAAAACGAATTTTTTATTCGAAGTAATGAGCTATTGTTCGAACAAGGTATTAACGATATTCAATTAAGTATATCGGAGTGGAGTGGTACACCTTGTTTTTTTCCTACAGGGGAACGGAGTAATTTACCCTTCGATATTTTTGCGGCTAGTTTCTTTCTAATTGCTAGGTATGAGGAATATTTACCGCACGTAAAAGATATTCACGGAAGATTTTCACCTAAGGATAGTGTTGCATTTCAAAACGGATTTTTACAAAAGCCGGTTGTTGATATTTGGGCCTATAAACTGTTAGCCGCATTGAAAGAACGATTCGTTGATTTTGAACATAAAAATAGTTCATATGACTACATATCAGTTTTAGATGTCGCTACTTCTCATTGCTATGCCAATAGAGGAATTGCACGCGGTTTGGTAGGCTTGGTAATGGATATTGGCACGTTCCAACTCAAGCGAGTTTATGATCGCATTGCGGTGGGGTTAAATAGGCAAAAAGACCCGTATAATAATTTTGCAGAATTAATTGCATTACACAAGCAGTATAATGTGAAATGCAACTTCTTTTTTCAATTTGCAGATTATTCCAAGTATGATAAAAACGTTTCTACCAACAACATAAAGTTTAAGTCGCTTATCAAATATGTAGCAGATTATGTCCCCGTCTCTTTGGCAGCTTCTTACAGTTCCTTTACGAATCTAGAATTGCTAAAAAAGGAAAAAGCAAATTTAGAAGTCGTTATCAATAGGCCTGTGAATAATTCTAAAATGCGCTACAATAGAGTTGATGTGCCAGAAACCTATCGAAATTTAATTGCAGCCGAATTTACCGATGATTTTACAATGGGCTATACATATGAGTTGGGCTTTAGGGCAGGCACCTGCACTCCGTTTCAGTTCTATGATATTCCCTTAGAGGTAAAGCAACCGATTAAAGTACATCCCTTTGCAATACATGATTATGCCTTATCAAAAATAAAAAGAGATGAGGTGATATTACAACAGGTACGTAAATTAATGAGGGAAGTAAAAGAAGTTAATGGCACCCTAATAGCAATGTTCACCAATGAGTTATTAGGGAATAAAGATGAGCATGATTGGATGTCTATTTATGCTGAAATAATAAAAGAGCAACATGTTTAAAAATAAGGTAACGGATGTTTTTTTCGATTTAGACCATACACTTTGGGATTTTGATAAAAATTCTGCATTTACGTTCCAAAAGATATTTCGGGAGCAGCAAATACATTTAGAACTTGAAACTTTTCTGGCGGTTTATATGCCGGCGAATCTCAAGTTTTGGAAAATGTATCGGGAAGAAATAATTACGAAATCAGAATTACGGTATCAACGGTTGAAATCGGTTTTTGATACCTTAGAATATGCTATTTCAGATAGCGTCATAGATATTTTATCCGAAGAATATATCAACTATCTATCCTCCTTCAATAATCTTTTTCCTAATACGGTTGAGGTTTTAGATTATTTAAAACCAAAGTACAAACTTCACATTATCACCAATGGATTTCAGGAAATACAAGAGAAAAAGTTGATAAATTCTGGAATTCACGGCTACTTTAATCAAATAATAGATTCTGAAATGGCTGGTGTTAAAAAACCTAATCCAATCATTTTTGAACTTGCCTTAGATAGGGCAGGTGTAGCACCACATAGGTCTTTAATGATAGGTGATAATTTAGAGGCTGATATTCTTGGGGCAAAAGCAGCCGGTTTTCATACCCTACATTTTAATGCCCATAAAGAGGAACGTCATAATGAGGCTCCTATAATTTACGATTTACAAGAAATAAAATCACTTTTATAGAGTTAGTACTACTACAAGGTTTTGCCTTAGTTTTTATAATATGTAGTAGCTATGAAAGTCGTGCGCATTTTAATACCTGTTCTCTTTGGCCTTATGTTGGGGGTTTCTTGTTCTGAAAAGCAAGATTTCGAACAGTTAGATGACTTAGAGATTACCCCTAGTTATGAAGCTAGTGTTTTTTATATAAAAGCTCAGGAAAGTCTTATAAATAGAATATCTGGGCTACGTTTTTTCTCTCAAGATTTTAATTTTGATGCATTTGAAGAAGCATTTTTCGCTAATAGGGTGCGCTCTGGGGTCTTAACGTATGAACTTGAGAATACGACGAGTAAGCCCATTGAAATAAGCCTTGAATTTTTAGATGAAAATGAAGAGGTACTTGATACAGAAGAATTTATAATGGATGCCGCCCCAACAGCTACCCTCATACGTGATGTTGCCTATGGTGCTGCCGGCAAGAGTCTTGATTTTATCAGAAATACATCAAAAATAAGATTGATTGCCCGCAATTTAGGTGACAATAGTAGTACATCAAATCTGCCAGATCCAGCTATTATTCTTCGTTCTAGCGCTAAATTTACTCTAGAATTAAAATGAGATTAACCTACTCTCTAATACTATTTGGCTTTTTGTTTAGTTTTGGGATTTGTGCCCAGAATAAGCAAGTGCTTTATGATTTTAATGAGATTCCACAATCCTTATCATTGAATCCTGGTATGGAAACTGATTTTAAATGGTATGTTGGTGTGCCTTTACTGTCGGGTATTTCAGGATATGCCGGTTCTAACGGTATTTCGGTACATGATATTTTCGTCGATGATGGGGTAGACATAAATGTGAAAGTTAGGGAAAGGGCATTAGGTGGGCTTACACCAAACGATGAATTTAGTGCTACCATACAATTGGAATATTTCAATGCTGGATTTAGAGCGTCGAATCCTGCGATATTCTACTCTTTTGGAGGGTACTTCGAAATAGATAATAGTACCTATTGGCCACAAGATTATGCGGCTTTAATTTTTGATGGTAATGCAGATCAGCTGAATAGAAAATTTGATTTAGGAGATTTGAAGTCCAGAGGTTCAATGGTAAATGTTATGCATTTCGGTATCAATAAAAAGATGGATAGGAACTTAACGGTCGGTATTCGCGGAAAATTATATTCTGGTATCGTCGATTACAATACCACCTCAAATAAAGGGTATTTAGTGAATTCACTTGGGGAAAATAATAGAATTGCCACTACGTTAGATGCAGATTTGATGCTACGTACTTCTGGTATTCAAGCTTTAGATGAAGCTAGTGATTCAGGTTCTTCGACAAACGCATTTGTTAAAAGAGCATTTTTTGGAGGTGACCTTGGTTTAGGGTTCGATGTTGGTTTTACCTATCATTTATCTGAACGTACTTCAATTACTGGAAGTATTTTGGATGTCGGATTTATATACCACGGTAATGACGCTAAAAGTTACAGCCTTAACGGCAGGGCGACTGTTGAGGGCATAGAAATAAATGTTTTAGAAGATTTTGGAAATCTTGAGAGAGATTTTTGGCAAGATTTAGTTGATGAGGTAGAGGTGTTGGTGCCTTTTGAAACCGATACCAAGAGCTATGTTACCTTCAGGCCAACTAAACTATATGGTTCTATTCGAAATGATTTTGGTCAATCAGTAGGTGGTGGAAATGGTCAACTAGAATGTGATTGTACCGCTGGGTCCACTGGTGGTGGAGAACTTCGCACGAAGTATAGAAATTCAATTGGCGCACAAGTATATGCAATCAATAGACCAAGGGGGCCGCAAGTAGCATTATCAGGTTTTTATACCCGTAGAATTGGAAATATTTTAGCATTGAAAGCGATCTATACCGTAGATAAATTTAGCTATACTAATATAGGATTAGGAATGAATCTTCAGGCAGGGCCAATTAATCTTTACGTGATGGCAGATAATTTGCTCTCATATCAAAATATAGCAGCCAGCAACTACGCTTCCTTTCAGTTTGGGCTGAATATTATATCTTGGGGTAGCACTAAGTAACCGCTCTTCTTAACTGGATAATATTTTTTTGGCATGCTTTTTTCATATATTACGATGAATTTAAAATTCTAGATATTTTGAAAATAGTTATTGCATTACTAGTTACATTCATAGGGGTTTCGGCATTTTCCCAAACCGAATTGAATGATTATAAATACATTATCGTTCCTAAAAAGTTTTCTAACTTTAAAAATGAAAACCAGTACCAAACCAGTACTTTGATTAAATACCTTTTTAAGGGTAAGGGCTTTAATACGGTATACGATGATGAACTACCAACAGATTTGAATTCAAATAGATGTTTGGGTCTTTTGGCAGATTTGCAGGATGACAGTTCTATGTTTACTACAAAAACTAGTATAACGCTTAAAGATTGTAATAGCAATGTAGTCTTCAAGACCATGCAAGGTCTTAGTAAAGAGAAGGTGTACAAAGCTGCGTATACAGAAACTGTGAGGGAGTCAATGCGTTCATTCAATGGTGCTAGTTATACTTATAATGGAAAGAGTGAGAAAAATGAGCCGATAACCGTCAGTTTTAAAAATGACATTAAGAAATTAGATACTCCAAAAATCGCTAAAGTTACCCGTGTAGATTCAACTAAAGAAAATGTAAAAACAGTTCATACTTCTGCGGTTACTGAGAAAGCTACCGAGACAAATCAGTATTATAAAAATGCGGAACCCGTAGAATCCAATATTAAAAAAGCAAATCAGAAAGAACCATCTTTAAAAAAAATAGCCCTTAAAAAACTGAATGTAAAAGATATCTGGTATGCACAGGCTACTGATAATGGCTTTCAATTGGTTGATAGTACGCCTACTATAAGAATGAAACTATTGAAAAGTTCGGCAGACAATGTCTTTATGGCTCAGACGGAAGCAAAGAATGGAATGGTGTATCAGAAAGATGGTAAATGGGTTTTTGAATACTACGAAAAGGACCAACTCATTCAGGAAGAATTGAATATAAAATTCTAAAAATCATATTTATCTTTCCATCTATTCTTTAAAAATTCACTCAAAGTTTTTTCGCGTTGATTGTTGCCTGGGGTATAGAACGTAGTACCTATAAGTTCATCGGGTAAAAATTCTGCGTCAACAAAATTGTTTTGATAATTATGGGCATATTTATATTCTTGGCCGTACCCTAAATCCTTCATTAGTTTGGTGGGAGCGTTTCGTAACGGTAACGGCACAGATAAATTACCTGTTTGTTTAACTGCTTGTTGCGCTTTACCTATGGCCATATAGCTCGCATTGCTCTTAGCAGATGTTGCTAGGTAAATGGCACATTGGCTTAAGGTTATTCGTGCTTCTGGGTAACCGATTATGCTTACAGCCTGAAACGTGGTGTTCGCTATGACCAAAGCAGTAGGATTTGCCAATCCAATATCCTCAGAAGCTGATATAAGCATTCTTCTAGCGATGAATTTTACATCTTCCCCACCTTCTATCATTCTTGCTAACCAGTAAACGGCACCATTTGGGTCACTTCCGCGTATAGCTTTAATAAAGGCGGATATGATATCATAATGCTGCTCTCCCGTTTTGTCATAGAGCACCGTGTTTTTTTGAACTTTAGAAAGTACTAGTTCATTCGTAATAATGATGTCGTCATTTTGTTCGGAATTAACGACCAATTCAAAAATATTCAGCAATTTTCGTCCATCTCCTCCCGATAAGCGTAGTAAGGCTTCGGTCTCTTTGATTGTTATTTTTTTAGATTTTAGAAAACTATCCTTTTCCATTGCTCTTGTAATCAGATTTTCCAAATCTTCTTTTCCAAAAGCGTTTAAAACATACACTTGACAGCGTGATAATAATGCAGGTATAACTTCAAAACTAGGATTTTCGGTTGTAGCACCAATTAAGGTCACCCAACCTTTTTCAACAGCCCCTAGAAGTGAATCTTGTTGAGATTTACTAAATCGATGAATCTCATCAATAAACAGAATTGGGTTTTTAGAGGTAAATAGGCCGCCAGACTGCTTTGCTTTATCAATGACTTCACGAATATCTTTAACGCCACTATTGATGGCGCTGAGCACATAGAATGGTCTTTTGCTTTCTTGTGCGATAATATGAGCTAAGGTAGTTTTTCCTGTGCCAGGGGGTCCCCAAAGAATAAGTGAAGGAATAATTCCTTTTTTAATTTGATGTGTCAATGAGCCTTTTTCTCCAACTAAGTGATGTTGACTTATATATTCATCTAAGGTTTTTGGCCGTACACGTTCAGCTAAAGGTTCATTCATAGTACAAAAGTATGATAAACTTAAAAGAGTAGATACTACTTCGTTAGCGAATCAATAACTTTAAAGCGTATAATGACAATTTGACCAGTTTAAGTAATTTGGATTCATAATTGCAAATTTCATTTAAAATGTAAGTTCATGTCAGAAATGGGACATTTTAAATTTTCCAATAAAACCATCATAATTCCGCTGTTGGCGATGATATTGATATGGGCAGTTTATTGGTTAGAACTTATTCTTGGGGTAAATTTTAATACGTTGGGAGTGATGCCTCGAACCCTTTCTGGTCTTAAAGGGGTGTTTTTAAGCCCTTTTATACATGGCTCGCTTGAACATTTATATAATAATACCATTCCGCTAGGAATACTTTTTTCTGCCCTTTGGTATTTTTATAGGGATGTTGCCTGGCGTATTTTGATATATGGCATTTTAATTTCTGGTTTTCTAACGTGGTGTATTGGCCGTACTTCGTATCATATTGGGGCAAGTGGTCTAATTTATGTTTTGGCAAGTTTTATCTTTTTCAAGGGGATATTTAGTTCCTATTTTAGACTTATCGCCTTATCATTGATTGTTGTCTTTGTGTATGGGAGTTTACTTTGGTATATTTTCCCCGTGGAGGAAGGAATATCTTGGGAGGGTCATTTAGCTGGTTTTTTTACTGGATTACTTTTGGCAAGTATAATCAAAGCGAAAGTTCCAAAACCAAAGAAATATGAATGGGAGCTAGATGATTTTAAGGAGGAAGATGATGTATTTTTAAAGCATTTCGATGAGGCAGGTAATTTTAGGGAATTACCTGCCGAGGAGGAGACCTACGAAGATGATTTTAAAATAAATTATATATACAGGTCAGCGCCCCCAAACGATAAAACTGAATAATAATAGTTATTGTGTTCGTTGGCGAACTGCTTCGTATAAAAATACAGCACAGGCTACAGATACATTAAGAGATTCAATCTCGCCTAGTAAGGGTAGTTTAGCGCAATAATCAGAAGCTTTTAGAATGGAAGGTGAAATTCCACGGTCTTCAGCACCCATCACTATCGCAATTGATTCTTTAAAAGAAACATCATAGACCGAGTCTTTGGTCTTTTCGGTCGCTGAAACTATTTTAATTCCTGATGCTTGTAGGTAAAAAACAGCGTCTTTTAAGTGGTCTACTTTGGCAATTGGTACTTTGTATGCTGCACCAGCCGATGTTTTAATGGTGTCGGCCGTTACGGGAGCGGCACCTTTCTTTTGAACAATAATACCATCAACACCGGTACATTCGGCCGTTCTAATAATAGCGCCAAAATTTCGAACATCAGACAGTTGATCCAATAATAAAAATAAAGCAGGACCTTCTTTTTGACTTGATTTATCCACTAATTCTTCTAGCGTATGAAATGCAATAGGGGAGATGTTGGCAACCGCACCTTGATGGTTACTTTTTGTTAGCCGATTTAATTTTTCAACAGGCACATACACCAGGTTGATCTCATTACGTCGCAAAAGACTTTCCAAATCTTTCATAAGCTCACCTTTAAGACCTTTTTGAAGGAAGACCTTATCTATCTCTTCGTTTGAGTTAACGGCTTCTATAATGGCTCTTAATCCGTAAATCTGAGTGGTTTTTTCCATGAGGTAAAGGTAAATAAAAACCGCTCAACAATTGTTGAGCGGTTGTAAATCTTAATTTTTAAAAGGCATTTAATTGGTATGGATTGATTTTTTGTTTTTAGATGTAAGAATTGTTGCAAATTAAAGATCTAAGGCTATAATAGCTGGATCATCTTTGGCATAATGATAGGCTCGCCAAAAGAACCCTTGTGCTGAGAACTTCCATACTACTTCTCCTTGTTGGGTTACTTCCCAAAGACCAAAATCACCTTCAGTAATCAAGGTGTTTCCATTGGGTAGCCTTACGGCACCTGAAACTTTTGGAGCATATAATTCTGAATCAGTAAAGCTCCATAGAATTTCTGGAGCGGAAGCTTCTGGAATTGCTTGTTGTGTGAGTGCTGTTGGAAGTTTAAGTTCATAAACAGTAGATTGCTCAAGGTTGCCTCCATTGGTATATATCAGCATCTTACCTGGCTCAAATAAATTCGGATAGTGATTATTTACGAATAGGCGTTCTGAACTAGCATCATTCTGAGTAGACGGATTCCCAAATCTGTAGATTAAATCACCTCCTTTACCAAAGTTTCCGCCAGCATGGGTGGCAGAATTTTCTGTAGTTGTTGAATGGTCTATGACCCAAACTTCACTATAGAAATTTACACTGAGATATATTAAATCATTTATACTATCATATCCTATACCATTTGCATGCATAATGTTTCCGTTTAACGCATCCACATAATTTAAATGTATTAACTGTGGATTTTCTTCGATACTTCCGAAATTCAATTTGCTTTCATCAAAATCTTGAACTAAATGGTCTTTAGCATGCCATTCCCACACTATTGTGTCTGTGGTAGGGTTAATTTCTATAATCGATTCTGGGTAAATAGCTGTATCTAGCATAGAGCCATTGGCAAGTGCTTCTTCTTGCGTCATTTTCTCCCAAGCAATGGCCAATACATGGCCGTTTGGCAGAAGTTCAACGTCGTGGTGAGACCTATGCTCGGTATTAGAATAGTTAAAGTCCCATAACGCTTCTCCATCCTTTTTTATAAATTGAATTTTACCTCCAAAACCACCAAACTGTATTTCAGGGTTGTCAGCTTGAAGAGAAGCGAGCAACGTACCATCTTCCAACAAAAGAACATCATTGCCAATTTTTCGGTCGCCTAATGGCCATTCATAAACGTTATTAGCATTTTTATCCATTAAATATACTCTATTAGCTGCGGCATCATTTACTAGAATGTAATGGTCTTCAACAAGCTTTTTGTTGTAAAAAGTTACCGTTCCTAGTTCTCCAATCGTTGTTTCTACAGTGTCTTTAACGGTTTCTTCTATTTCCTCCTCGTTCTCTATTTCCTCTTCGTTCTCTATTTCTTCTCCGGGAATTACCGTTAGTTCATCCTTATCGTTAGAGCACGAAAATAACAGTAGAATGAATAGACTAAAGACTATATTTTTGATAATTATTGTATTTATGCGTATCATAAGGGGTCATTTAATTTTCTAAAGCTATTTTAATATATTACATAATGACAAGAAAAGTTGATTGTTTTCTTCATAGTATAACCTATAAATTCACAAGAAATTAAAGTTTGATTTTAATATTAATTTAATTCTTCTGGCGTTTTAAGATAAGATTTTGATTTTCGACTCTTCATTTCTAAAAGTTGTTCGTCTCCAAATGCTTCTTTATTCCCACTGAATTTTACGCGCCAAATTTTACCTTGTTTTGATTCTGAAATGTAAAGGGAACCATCACTACCCTCTGCCAGACCCATAGGTCTATATTTTGCGTCAGGCATTGTAACAATGGTGTTTACGCCTGCAAAACCATCAGCAAATACTTCCCATTTACCAGTTGGTTTTCCATCTTTAAATGGAATAAATGCTACAATGTATCCGGCTTGTGGGTAAGGTGCCCTATTCATAGAGCCGTGAAAGGCAATGAATGCGCCTCTTTTATATCGTTCTGGGAATGCATCGCCTTTATAAAATAATAAATCATTAGGGGCCCAATGTGCAGGAAGACCCATTATGGGTTTTTTATATGCTGTAGCTTCTTTTTGTCCATCGCCACCATATTCGGGGGCTAGAAGTTTTTTACTTTTAAAGTGATCATAATAACTATAGGGCCAGCCAAAATTATCACCTTCTTCAATTTTCATAAATTCTTCAGCGGGTAGCACCGCTTGATCCCATTTACTATAGTATTGTGGAGCATGGTTATGTAAATAATCACGGCCATGTTGTACACCATACAAACTATTGTCCTCATCATTCCATGAAATGGCTACCATACTTCGCACACCGGTAGCATATAGTGTTCCATCTTGTTGCGACTGATTTAATTTATTCTCATCAAATTTCCATATACTGCCAAGAACTTCAACCCCAGGACACGGGTTTAAGCCTTTAATTTGCCCTACTGAATTTGGGTCTTCACATGCGTTGGTTGGAGCACTAAAGGTGACGTACATTCCGCCATGATTATCAAATGCCAAAGATTTAGCATTATGCCATCTTTTTGGGAAATAATCGGTTAAGATGACTTCAGGTTTGCCTTCGGGGATTAAATTAGTAGGGGATAGTTTCTGTCTGTAAATAACTTGTTCTGAACTAAAATAGAGATATTCATTATGTATGCGCATCTCAGTTGCAAAAGTGCCGTCGTTTGGATAATCGCCAAATCTTTGTATAATGTCAGCAGCACCATTTCCTGTCGTATCACGCAAGGCCATATTACCGTTGGTGCCGGTTGGCACCCTTAATTTGGCATAGATATCACCATTAGTGTTTACTGCTATATGTCTTGAGGGTCCAATACTATCTACAACAACAATAGCAGAAAAATTTTTTGGAAAATACAGGCCACCGTTGATTTCTATTTTGGCAGGCGTATTTTTTATCGTTGGGGTATTGGCATTATCGGAGGTACTAGGTGTTTTTTCTGAACTGTTTTTACAGGAGAAGATAAGTATTACAAAGAGTAAAAGTAGATAGCGGTTCATTTGCTTTTTTTGAAAAATGTAGTGGTATTTATAATGTATAGGCAAATTTCATACCTGATACTTATTTTAATTGTTGATTGAAATAAGTAATATATTGAATATAATAAAAGGTTTTCAATTGCTTACGTACAAAATGAAAAAGGGTGTAAACTATGTTTACACCCTTTTTATAATTAAATCAATCTTATGTTATAAATTCAATGGTAAACAGAAATCAAACAAGTTTCCTTTTGCTGGAGAAGGTCCTAAATCTAGAACTGTTTCGCCATTGGCAGATACTACTTGGAAAGAATTCTCCTCATCATACGAACCAGTGTTATGTACTATTTGAATAGATTCCGTACCAGCGGGCACATCGAATGCAAAAGTTGTTTCGGCACCACCATCATGAGTATAATTGGTAGATGTACCATCAATAATAACATCTAACGACGCACCATTCCAAGAATCTCCATAAGAGTCTTGTAGAGCTAACGTCCATTCCCCAGCTGTTGGGACAATCGGTGGGCAAACTAATGGTATAGTATATTGAAACGGTGATCTAAAGTAAGATCCACCAGATACAGTATTATTTAGGTTTCCATTTGAAAATGCTCTTCCATCAGTAAGATTTAATACATATCTTATGATAAAGGAATCCCCACCAGTATAGTCACTTGCTGTTAAACCAGAAGCTGCTGCTAGCTCACCTAATGTGTATGCAACAGTAATGCTTGGTAATTCATCAGCATTCGGTGAGAAAGCTGATGCAGGTAGCGTTGTTATCAAAACTTCTGCTACAGAAGAATCAGGGTCAGCAGCACTTGTAAAAGAGCTATACACTTGTACGTCTTGTAAAAGAGCTCCTTGTGCATTGTCTTCAACTTCAAACGTAGTTGAGAATGAAGAAGAAGGGTCTGAGAAACTTAGTGATTGTGCTGCTATGTCTGCAGTTGGTGTCGTAGCTCTAAAAACAGCCCCACGAGTTACTGTGTCGAAGACATCATTAATCGCTTTATTGCTGGACTCACAGGCTATAAAGCCTGTGGCTACCAACGAAAGTAACATTATGTTCTTAATATATCTTTTCATCTTTGTTTATTTTAGTTTGATAGTGGAAATCCAGCATCAGGGTTATTGTCCCAGAAAACTTTAACTGTAACCGTTTCCTTTTGTGTCACATTGCTGTTATTATTCGCATAAACTGACGGATAAAGGAATGATCTCATGAAAGCACCTGGATTAGGTTCTCTATTTGGTTGTAAATCATTTGGATACCCCGTTCTTCTATAGAAGTTATAGGCATCTATTCCATTACCAAATAATGAAACGAAGAATTCCTTAGCAATTAAGTTAAGTTTTTCATCACCAACCGCAGCATCGTAAAGTGCGTCAACTTCAGCAATATAATCAGCTACATCATCATCTGATGGAGCAAGTGATAAATCGGCATCGGCATCTAATTCTCCGAAGGCTAACGTTTTATCCATTGACTTTTGAATTCCACTAGTTAAAAATATCTTTGCCCCAGCAGCATCGTTACTGGCATACGCAATTTCTGCTCTTAGGAAGTCAACGGTTTGTGCCAAGAATATTGGCATGATACCAGCTCCACCGGCACCAGTACCTAAATCGACTGATTCAAACGTACTGTCATCAAATTCACCACCTGCAGGATAAACTCCGTATGTAGTTTTTAACTGGCCATCTGGAGGTGTACCATCGTCATCACCATGGTCTCTTCCCCAGTACCCATTTGGTAGGTAGCAGAATGTGAATCCACCAGTCACGTAATGTGGAGGTGCAGGTTCTACACTACAAGAAAGATTTTGTTGATTAGGACCATCTGAATCTACAGCACCTGGTGTAGTTTCGGCTTGTCTGTAATAATAGTATCTAATTCTTGGGTCACTACCTTCGTAAGTAGCATCACCATTGTCAACTTTAGAATTATCCATGTAATTCATCATCCAATGACTCATGTAGTCATCTGAACCTTGTGGTGTATAGTTGTCTATATAGTTAGGATGTCTGGAATCTGGATTTACCACATTGGTTCCCCAAGAAAATTGAAAATCCTCGTCAACAGAAGTAATGTAGTTACCACCCGTAATAATAGCATTAAATGCGCCAACTGCTCCTGCATCTACCAATCTACTTTGAGCGTAGATTTTTAATTTTATGGAATTCGCTAGTTTTACCCAAGTATCCCAATCTCCTGCATAATAATAATCATTATCAGGATCTGCTGCGTTATCGGTAGTTGTGAAGTTGACTTTTGCTGCGTCTAATAGGCCAAGTGCGGCTTCGTAAATTGAAGCACCACTATCTACAGCAGGGTTTAAATTCTCAATACCTCCAATAGCTTCAGAATAAGGAACGTCTCCATAAAAATCTACCAAAGTAACAATGGTAAAGGCTTCCATTACCTGACCCATACCAATATGACGTTTGAAATTAGCATCTGTTGCCAATACATTCATTGCTCCGATATCCGTTAACATGGAAGAATAAGCAAATTGCCATTCTGCATCTTGTCCCGCTGGGGAGTATGCTTGCTGATACAAACGAGTTTGCATGCTTTCCATTCTAGTTAATTCAGATCCATTGGTGCCAAAGGCATCATTGAATCGAGCGAATTCTTCTTGCACACGATTCAGATAAAAGTCTGGTGTTGCTTGCTCTGGACTAACCGCATTTGGGTCAGTAATCAAATTCAGTTCAGTAGTCTCACACGAAAGGACAAGCCCTGCGGAGAATAATGTTAGAACTACGTTTTTAATAAATATTTTCATTTTTTTATTTTTTAGAATGTTGCTTTTACTGACATACCGTATCGTACAGAACCTGGACTGTTGATAAAGTCAAACCCTAAGGCATTACCTACACCAACTCCAAGATTTTCTGGATCAAAATTAATTCCATCAGGTGTATTGAGACCTTTAAACCAAAGGTTTTGTCCACTCAATGTAAAGCTTAATGATCCGAATGGGGTTTGCTCAAGTGATTTGCTTGGTACAGAGTATCCTAATCTAAGTTCTCTTAAACGAAGTGTACTCCCATCATATACCTGTAATTCACTAGGTCCAAAAGCAACGTTACTGAAATAATAATCAGAGTTGTTGATTTGAATGTCATTTACAGAACCATCTGCTTTAACACCTGGTAAGATAAACGTAGATACACGATCTTGCGTGTCTGTCGTTAAACCTCTACCTACAAGTGCAGAAATAGTGTTCGAGTATACATCACCACCATGTCTGTAGGAGATGTCAAAGTTGAATGAGAAGTTTTTAAAGGAAAATCCATTACTTACGTTAAGTCTCCAATCGGCATTAGGATCACCGATTTCAAATAAACCATTTTCTTCAACAAAACTACCTGTACTGGCAACTACTCGGTTACCATTATCATCTCTTAACACTCTACTACCAAGAATGACACCAAAAGGTCTATTTGGTACAGCAAAGTTTGAAAGGTCAGAGAATAAGCCACCTATGTTAATGTTATCTGTGTCTTGACCTAAATCAATAACGGTAGATTCATCAGCAGTAAAGTTTGAGTTTAAATTCCAGTTGAAACCTCCTGGGTTATCGTTACGAAATAAGGTCACCCCTAAATCAGCTTCAATACCTCTCACTTGAACCTCACCAATATTGGTAACTGTTGTAGTATACCCAGATGATGGATCTAATGGTTGTTCTGAAATTAAATCGGTTGTAGTTTTCTTATAGACTGAAAGATCTAGGGATACTCTGTTTCCGAATAATCTTGTCTCTAAACCAAATTCAATTTCTCGTAACAATTCTGGGCTAAGACCTGGATTTGCCAATTCATCATCCACAGTAATTGAGGAAACTAACGTACCGTCTTTCAAAAATTCTCTAGTATCTAACGTCGCAGTATTCGCTACTGGGTAACCGCCGAAGAAACCTGCAGAGGTACCGTAACCAGCTCTTAATTTCAAGAAATTAAGTCCGTTTTGCGATTGTAAACCGTCGATAAGAGCGGTAGGTAATATAGATAAACTCGCAGAAGGGTACGTTATTGAATTTTCAATAAAATTGGAAACCCAATCATTTCTTGCAGCCAATGTTAAATATGCAAAATTATCATATCCAAATTCTGCTTGGGCATAAACCCCCATAATGTTTTGAACTTGATCAAATTGAATAGGTGCTTGTGTAGCAAAATTATAATGTTTAAAAACATTGAATATAGACTGTTGATCACTCGTGACCCCTTGTCTAGAAAATTCTGTTCTTCTAGAGGTAGCACCTAAGTTGACGTTCATGTCTAACTTTTCAGATAATTGCCACATACCATTTATTTGTACCGTATGATCCCAAATAGTGTTTTTATTATCAAACGTTTCGTACCTACCTTGAATGTAGCCTTCCGCTCCACCTTTGTTTTGACCTATTTCGTTACGTTCTGTATAGAAATCTAAGCCTGTTCTCCAGAATGCGTTGATATTGTCACTTATTTTATACGTGAATTGTGTACTACCAAATACTCTATTCGTTACTTGATTTGCGAATGCATTTGCTGCAGTCCATCGAGGGTTTTGAATATCATTACCACCTCTATAGTATACACTTCTACCATCCGTAGGGCTTTGAAAAGGAAGACCCATTAAATCGATACTTCTAGGGGTAAAGAACAAATGACCAAAGATAGAAGATCCATCACCGGTTGAACCATTTCCTAAACTCGCAGCAATTGGCGGTGATTTTACATCACTCTTCGTGAAGTTCATCGTTCCATTAACGGTAAACCTATTACTTAATTCAGCTTTACCACCAACACTTATAGTAGTCCGTTGTAGTTTGTTTCCAGGGGTAAATCCTTCATCCCTTAAATTACCAACACTAGCGTTGTAAGATATTTTTCCATCCTCTGAACTTCCTGATGCATTCACAGAATTGTTAGTAACAGTACCTGTACGGAAGAAATCCTGAACACCTTGATATGGTTTAAATTCGTAAGAAGCACCTTGAAATTCCGGAAAAGCTGCACTTACACCGGCATTTACCGAATAAGGATGATTGATTAAAAGCGTACCATCAGAAGTTGTACCTGCATAAACAGATCCAAAGCTATTAGGGCTGTCAATGTTGAAATCAGGACCCCAGTTACTAAAGAAAGCTCCATAAGCTTGATCAAATCCACCACCATATTGGTTTTGGTAATCAGGTAAAGTGGAAATTTGGTTAAAGAAAAGTGAAGAACTAACTGTAATTTCTGATTTTCTCTTTCCTGATCCAGTTGATCCAGCCTTGGTAGTAATTAATATTACACCGTTTCTACCAGCAGTACCATATAGGTTAGCCGCAGCCAAACCTTTTAACACGTTTACATTAGCAATGTTGTTTGGATCTAAATCCAAAAATCTACTAGAACCAACATTACCATCAATGGCATCACCTTGATTGTTCGTATCAGAAGCAAAAGGAACACCATCTACAATAAATAAAGGTTGGTTAGAACCGGAAATAGAGGTGAATCCACGAATAATAATGTTCGTTGCAGAACCTGAAACACCACTAGATGCGTTAATCAGCACCCCAGAAGCTTTACCGTTAAGGACTCTACCAACGTCACCTTCAGCTCTTTGTTCTAAATCTTCTTCTCCTACAGAAGATACAGCATAACCAAGAGATTTTTTCTCTCTTTTAATGCCTTGAGCAGTAACAATTACTTCCTCTAACGCCTGGGCATCTTCCTGCATTTGTATATTAATCGTATTACCGGCACCAACTAATTTGCTGACGGCTTTTTGACCAATATAGGTAACTAGTAAGGTTTGCCCTTGAGAGGCAGCAATGGAATAATTTCCATCAAAATCTGTTTGGGTACCGGTCGTGGTACCCTGTACTACAATGTTAACTCCAGGCAAAGGAAGCCCTCCTTGATCAGTAACCGTACCGGATACTGTTTTTTGTTGTGCAAAAGAAATATGCACAACTAACGCTAAAAGTAGCGTTAACAATCCATTTAGTTTTGTTCTCATTTTTAAATTATTTGAATTAGCTAGGTACAAACTTCACAATAAACAGTTAATAAAGCAAGTTAATTTTAATAAAATTTTAAGGAGGTGCCTGTGAATTGTCAGTTACAGATAAAACACTGTTCTTGTTTTAAGTTATATAATTTTAATATACGAATATTGTGAATTTAATAATTTATCAATGAAATATACCTTTTCTGGCGTTTTCCATAAAGTTTTAAGGTTGAAGGTCTTTTTAGATGAACACAGTTATAGAACAAATTATTTAGGCCTTACTTTGGGTATTTTGGAAAGGGTTGAAAAAAAAACGAAAATAAATCGACCAAGGTTTGAATTATTCTGAAATATCACTACATTTGCCGACCCTTAAAGTAGGGGTAAATTTATATATCATTATAGTATGCCAACAATATCACAATTAGTACGAATAGGAAGAGAGACGATTACTAAGAAGAGTAAATCGGCTGCTTTGGATTCGTGTCCTCAAAGAAGAGGTGTTTGTACACGTGTTTATACTACAACGCCAAAGAAACCAAATTCAGCTATGAGAAAAGTAGCAAGGGTTCGGTTAACTAATGGTAAAGAAGTTAACGCTTACATTCCAGGAGAAGGACACAATTTACAAGAGCACTCGATAGTATTAGTAAGAGGCGGAAGAGTTAAAGATTTACCAGGGGTTAGGTATCATATTGTACGTGGTGCATTGGACACAGCAGGTGTGGCCGGTAGAACACAACGTAGATCCAAGTATGGTGCAAAAAGACCTAAGAAGTAATTAAACTTGTTTAAAAGGAAGTAATGAGAAAAAGACAGGCAAAGAAAAGACCACTTTTACCAGATCCAAGATTTCACGATC
This sequence comes from Maribacter sp. ACAM166, assembly GCF_005771495.1. Lineage (GTDB taxonomy): Bacteria > Bacteroidota > Bacteroidia > Flavobacteriales > Flavobacteriaceae > Maribacter. The sequence goes on along the minus strand of NZ_VAUW01000002.1, from coordinate 59,619 downwards.
AATTGGTAACACGTTTCGTTAATATGATGATGTGGGATGGTAAAAAATCAGTCGCATTTAGCGTATTTTACGATGCAATTGATATCGTAGATGCTAAAAAGACCGATGAGGAGAAAACGGCTTTAGAGCTATGGAAAGATGCATTAAGTAATGTAATGCCTCATGTAGAGGTTAGAAGTAGAAGAGTAGGTGGAGCTACGTTTCAGATTCCAATGCAGATTAGGCCAGACAGAAAAATATCAACAGCAATGAAGTGGTTGATTAGTTATTCTAGAAAGCGTAATGAGAAAGGTATGTCTCAGAAATTGGCAGGGGAAATTTTAGCAGCGGCCAAAGAAGAAGGTGCGGCGGTTAAGAAAAGAACTGATACACACAAAATGGCTGAAGCAAACAAAGCATTCTCTCACTTTAGATTCTAATCAGAAATGGCAAGAGATTTAAAATATACAAGAAATATAGGTATTGCGGCTCATATTGATGCTGGTAAAACCACTACAACAGAGCGTATACTTTTTTATACGGGTGTTAGTCATAAAATAGGGGAGGTTCATGATGGTGCTGCCACTATGGATTGGATGGAGCAGGAACAGGAGAGAGGTATAACTATTACTTCTGCAGCAACTACCTGTGAATGGAAATTCCCGAAAGAGAATGGTGAGCCTACTGCTGAAGCAATGGATTATCATTTTAATATTATTGATACTCCAGGACATGTTGATTTTACTGTAGAGGTGAATCGTTCATTACGTGTTTTGGATGGTTTGGTTTTCCTTTTTAGCGCGGTTGATGGTGTTGAGCCACAATCTGAGACTAACTGGAGATTAGCTGATAACTATAAGGTTCCAAGAATTGGATTTGTGAATAAGATGGATCGTCAAGGTTCAAACTTTCTTATGGTGTGTAAGCAGGTTAAAGAAATGCTTGGTTCTAATGCAGTTCCTATTGTATTACCAATTGGTGATGAATCTGATTTTAGAGGTATCGTTGATTTGGCGAAGAACAGAGCAATTGTATGGCATGATGAAGGTTTCGGAGCAACTTTTGATGTAGTTGATATACCAGAAGAAATGAAGGCTGAGGTTAAGGAGTATAGAGCTGCCTTGATTGAAGCTGTTGCGGAATATGATGAGGAATTGATGGAGAAATTCTTCGAAGACGAAGATTCTATATCGGAAGATGAAGTGCATGCGGCTTTAAGAGCTGCTGTTATGGATCGTGCAATTATACCTATGATTTGTGGTTCTTCCTTTAAGAATAAGGGGGTTCAGTTTTTATTGGATGCAGTTTGTAGATACTTGCCTTCGCCAATGGATAAAGAGGCGATAGAAGGAACCAATCCAGATACTGGAGCTGTTGAAAAACGTAGACCTAATGTAAAGGAGCCTTTTGCTGCTTTAGCTTTTAAAATTGCAACGGATCCATTCGTGGGTCGATTAGCCTTTTTTAGAACATATTCAGGTCGTTTAGATGCAGGTTCTTATATTTTGAATAACCGTTCAGGTAAAAAGGAGCGTATCTCTCGAATTTATCAGATGCACTCTAATAAGCAGAATGCCATCGATTATATCGAGGCTGGTGATATTGGAGCGGCAGTTGGATTTAAAGACATCAAAACTGGTGATACTTTGTCTGATGAAAAGCATCCAATTGTTTTGGAAAGCATGAATTTTCCTGAACCAGTAATAGGTATAGCTGTTGAGCCTAAGACTAAGGCAGATGTTGATAAATTGGGTATGGCCTTGTCTAAATTGACCGAAGAGGATCCTACTTTTCAAGTTAAGACCGATGAAGCTTCAGGGCAGACAATTATTTCTGGAATGGGCGAACTTCATTTAGATATAATTGTGGATCGTTTAAGAAGGGAATTTAAGGTTGAAGTAAACCAAGGAGAACCTCAAGTGGAGTATAAGGAATCATTAACTAAGACTGCGGCACATAGGGAGACCTATAAAAAGCAATCTGGTGGTCGTGGTAAATTTGGGGACATTGTATTTGAAATGGGTCCTGTGGATGAAGATTTTGAAGGAGATGGACTTCAGTTTGTAGATCAGATAAAAGGTGGTCGTATTCCAAAAGAATTTATACCATCTATTGAAAAAGGGTTTAAAACTGCAATGCAAAATGGACCTTTGGCTGGATATGAAATGGATACAATGAAAATTGTTCTTAAGGATGGTTCTTTTCATGCTGTGGATTCTGATGCTATTTCTTTTGAATTGGCGGCGAAAATGGGTTATAAAGCTGCAGGTAAAGCTTCCGGCGCTGTAATTATGGAGCCAATAATGAAATTAGAGGTTATTACTCCAGAAGAGAATATGGGTGATATCGTAGGGGATTTGAACAGACGAAGAGGTACTATTGGTGACATGAGTGATAGGGCTGGTGCTAAAGTTGTAAAAGGTACTGTGCCATTATCTGAAATGTTTGGATATGTTACGTCGCTAAGAACATTGTCTTCTGGACGTGCAACCTCAACAATGGAATTTTCACATTATGCCGAGACTCCTTCTAATATATCAGAAGTAGTTATCAAGGCAGCAAAAGGAATAACAGCATAAATTTAGGACATGAGTCAAAAAATAAGAATTAAACTAAAATCCTACGATCACAATTTGGTGGATAAATCTGCTGAGAAGATTGTAAAAACGGTAAAGACTACCGGTGCTGTTGTTACAGGACCAATTCCTTTACCAACGCATAAAAAGATATTTACGGTTTTGCGTTCACCTCACGTGAATAAGAAATCAAGAGAACAATTTCAATTAAGTTCGTATAAGAGGTTGTTGGATATATATAGTTCTTCATCTAAAACAATTGATGCACTTATGAAGTTAGAACTTCCTAGTGGTGTTGAAGTTGAGATTAAGGTGTAATTACATTTGTTTATTCTTTTATGGAATAGGCTACATGTCCTAAGCTGCGCGCTAAGGAAAAACGGAATAAATAATTTAGGGTTAAATTATTTGGCCCTATTTTTTTGAAAAGAATTTAATAAGTAATAATTAATACAAATAAATATGTCTGGGTTAATAGGAAAGAAAGTAGGCATGACCAGTATTTTTGACGAGAATGGAAAGAATATCCCATGTACCGTTATTCAAGCTGGACCATGTGTAGTTACCCAAGTCAGAACCGAAGAGGTCGACGGGTACAGTGCCCTTCAACTTGGTTTCGATGACAAGGCAGAAAGTCGTGCTAATAAGGCTGAGTTAGGCCATTTTAAAAAAGCAGGTGCTTCTCCTAAGAAAAAAGTCGTTGAGTTCCAAGATTTTGAAGGTGAGTTTAAATTGGGTGACACCGTAGGTGTTGATGTTTTTGTTGAAGGTGAATTCGTAGATGTTATTGGAACTTCTAAGGGTAAAGGTTTTCAAGGTGTTGTAAAGCGTCACGGTTTTGCTGGGGTTGGTCAAGCAACACATGGTCAGCACAATAGACTTAGAGCTCCTGGCTCTATTGGTGCGGCATCGTATCCGGCAAGGGTATTTAAGGGCATGAAGATGGCTGGTAGAATGGGGACGGATCGTGTTACGGTTCAGAATCTTAGAGTTTTAAAAGTAGTTCCAGAAAAGAATCTTTTAGTAGTAAAAGGTTGTGTTCCGGGCCATAAGAATGCTTATGTAACTATACAAAGGTGGATGTAATGAAAATAGCAGTTTTAGATATTAAAGGAAAAGACACAGGTAGAAAGGCAAACCTTTCTGATGATGTTTTCGCTATAGAGCCTAACGATCACGCGGTTTATTTGGATGTTAAGCAATATTTGGCACACCAAAGACAGGGAACGCACAAGGCTAAAGAAAGGGCCGAAATTGCGGGAAGTACTAGAAAGATTAAAAAACAAAAGGGTACGGGTACAGCAAGAGCTGGTAGTATTAAATCACCAATCTTTAGAGGTGGTGGTAGAATATTTGGACCTAGACCTAAAGATTATAGCCAAAAATTGAATAAGAATTTGAAGCGTTTGGCTAGAAAATCTGCACTTACTTTGAAGTCAAAAGAAAATGCAATTATAGTAGTTGAAGATTTTGATTTTGATACTCCAAACACTAAAGATTTTATTGGAGTTTTAAAGACTTTCGGTCTTGAAAACAAAAAATCTTTAATTGTGTTGGGTGATTCAAATAAAGGTGTATATTTGTCTTCGCGTAATTTCAAAGGGTCTGAGGTTATAACTAACTCAGAATTAAGCACTTACAAAATACTTAATGCAAATAGCGTTGTATTGTTGGAAGGCTCTCTAGAAGGAATCGAATCGAATTTAAATAAACAATAATAGCATGAGTGTGTTGATAAAACCAATTATAACGGAGAAAATGACTGCTGATAGCGAGTTGAATAACCGATATGGTTTCGTAGTTAACCCTAAGGCCAACAAGTTGCAGATTAAAGATGCAGTTGAGGCTACTTATGGTGTTTCAGTTAAAAAGGTTCGTACTATGAATTACGGACCCACCAGAAAATCCAGATTTACAAAAACTGGGGTGCAGCATGGTAAGACAAATGCTATTAAAAAAGCAATTGTTGATGTTGTTGAAGGTGATATCATCGATTTTTACAGTAATCTATAAAGACAAGAAATGTCAATTAGAAAATTAAAACCAATCACTCCTGGACAGCGTTTTAGAGTAGTAAACGGATTTGACGCCATTACTGCTGATAAGCCGGAAAAAAGCTTGCTTGCTCCGTTAAAAAAGTCGGGAGGCAGAAACAGTCAGGGAAAGATGACAATACGCCAAAAAGGTGGAGGTCATAAGAGAAGGTATCGTGTAATAGATTTTAAAAGAGATAAGCAAGGTGTGCTTGGAACTGTAAAATCTATTGAATACGATCCAAACAGAACAGCATTTATTGCTCTTTTAGAGTATGCTGATGGTGAAAAGCGATATGTTATTGCTCAAAATGGGTTACAAGTTGATCAGCAAGTTGTCTCTGGAAGCGCTATAGCTACCGAGATAGGTAATGCGATGCCTTTGAGTGAGGTTCCTTTGGGAACTATTATATCGTGTATTGAATTAAGACCAGGGCAAGGCGCTGTAATGGCAAGAAGTGCTGGTACGTTCGCTCAGTTAATGGCTAAAGATGGTAAGTTTGTTACTGTTAAGATGCCGTCTGGGGAAACAAGGTTAGTGCTTTCAGGTTGTTTAGCAACTATAGGAGCTATATCGAATTCTGATCATCAATTATTGGTTTCTGGTAAAGCTGGTAGAAGTAGATGGTTGGGTAGAAGACCTAGAACAAGACCAGTAGCAATGAACCCTGTCGATCACCCAATGGGTGGTGGTGAAGGTAGAGCTTCTGGTGGTCATCCAAGATCGAGAAATGGTATACCTGCGAAAGGATTCAGGACTCGTTCTAAGACCAAGAGCACCAATAAGTATATAATAGAACGTAGAAAGAAATAAAAAAGTAGAAAGAAATGGCACGTTCACTAAAAAAAGGACCATACGTTCACTATAGTTTGGAGAAAAAAATCCAACAGAGTGCATCATCCGGTAAGAAATCCGTAATCAAAACTTGGTCAAGGGCATCTATGATAACTCCTGATTTTGTAGGAATGACTATAGCGGTTCACAACGGAAAACAATTTGTACCAGTTTTTGTAACCGAAAATATGGTTGGACATAAACTTGGAGAATTTTCACCAACTAGATCTTTTAGGGGTCATATAGGTGCGAAAAACAAAGGAAAAAAGTAAGCTATGGGAGTTCGTAAAAAACAGATGGCCGAAAGAATAAAGGCTGAGAAAAAGAAGGTAGCCTTCGCTAAGTTAAATAATTGTCCTACTTCGCCAAGAAAAATGCGACTTGTTGCTGACTTGATTAGGGGGGAGAAAGTAGAAAAAGCTTTAGCGATATTGAGGTTCAATTCAAAGGAGGCCTCTAGAAAGTTGGAAAAGTTGCTATTGTCTGCTTTAACTAATTGGCAAACGAAGAATGAAGATGCAAATTTAGAAGATGCAGATTTGGTTGTTGCTGAAATTAGAGTTGATGGTGGTGCAATGTTAAAAAGATTGCGTCCTGCTCCACAGGGTAGAGCGCATAGAATTAGAAAACGTTCAAACCATGTAACTTTGGTTTTAGGGTCTAAAAATATAACAGAAAACTAGAATGGGACAGAAAACAAATCCAATAGGAAATCGTTTAGGAATCATCAGAGGTTGGGAGTCTAACTGGTACGGTGGAAACGATTATGGGGATAAATTGGCTGAGGATGATAAAATACGAAAGTATATTCACGCCAGACTTTCTAAAGCTAGTGTTTCTAGAGTTATTATAGAACGAACACTTAAATTGATAACTGTAACTGTAACCACTGCTAGGCCAGGTATTATTATTGGTAAAGGTGGTCAGGAAGTAGATAAGTTAAAAGAAGAGTTAAAGAAAATCACCAATAAGGAGGTTCAAATTAACATCTTTGAAATAAAAAGACCTGAGCTCGATGCGAATTTGGTTGGTGCAAGTGTTGCTCGTCAGATAGAAAGTAGAATTTCTTTTAGAAGAGCTATTAAAATGGCAGTCACTGCGGCAATGCGTATGAATGCTGAAGGTATTAAGATTCAAATCTCTGGTAGATTGAACGGTGCTGAAATGGCGCGCTCTGAGACTTATAAAGATGGTAGAATACCATTGTCCACTTTTAGAGCTGATATCGATTATGCTATACAGGAAGCTCAAACAACATATGGTAAACTTGGAATTAAAGTTTGGATTATGAAAGGTGAGGTTTATGGTAAAAGAGATTTATCACCTTTGGTAGGAATGCAAAAAGGGGATTCTTCTAAAGGAGGTAAGCAAGAAGGTGGTAGAAAACAACGTCGTAGAAAGTAATTTTTTAAAGAACTAAAGTAATGTTACAACCGAAAAGAACGAAGTTCCGTAAAATGCAGAAAGGCCGTATGAAAGGTCTAGCAGGAAGAGGACACCAACTTTCAAATGGTATGTTCGGTATAAAGAATGTTGATGATGCAACATTCTTGACTTCACGCCAAATAGAGGCTGCTCGTATTGCTGCAACAAGATTTATGAAGAGGGAAGGCCAGTTGTGGATAAAAATATTTCCAGATAAGCCTATTACTAAGAAACCTTTAGAGGTTCGTATGGGTAAAGGTAAAGGTGCTCCCGAGTATTTCGTAGCCGTGGTTAAGCCAGGCAGAATAATGTTCGAAGTAGCTGGTGTTCCAATGGAAGTAGCAAAAGAAGCTTTAAGATTAGCGGCGCAAAAACTTCCTGTTAAAACAAAATTTATTGTAGCTCGAGATTACGAGGCCAAAAATTAAACGTAAGGAATAATGAAAAAACAAGAGATTAAGGAATTGTCTGTCGAAGGACTTACGGATAAATTTGCCGAGTACAAAAAGCAGCATGATGATTTGAAAATGGCACATTTTGTAACTCCGTTAGAAAATCCACTTCAGATTAGAAAAGTAAGGAGAACGGTAGCAAGATTAGCCACTGAATTAACTAATAGGGAAAACCAATAATTGGTTCGGCTTTATGGAGAAAAGAAACTTAAGAAAAGAGAGAGTAGGAGTTGTCACAAGTAATAAAATGGAGAAATCTATTGTTGTTGCCGAGGTGAATAGAGTAAAGCATCCTATGTACGGTAAATTCGTTTTGAAGACAAAGAAGTATGTTGCGCATGACGAAAAAAACGATTGCAATATTGGTGATAAAGTAAAAATCATGGAGACTCGTCCTATGAGTAAAACCAAATGTTGGAGATTAGTAGAAATCTTAGAAAGAGCTAAATAAGTTATGTTACAGCAAGAATCTAGATTAAAGGTAGCGGATAACACAGGAGCAAAGGAAGTATTGACTATCCGTGTTCTTGGTGGTACCAAAAGAAGATATGCATCTATAGGTGACAAGATTGTTGTTACTGTTAAAGATGCGGCTCCTAACGGAGGTATCAAAAAGGGAGCGGTTTCAACTGCTGTCGTTGTACGTACTAAAAAGGAAATCAGAAGACCTGATGGGTCATATATTAGATTTGACGACAATGCTTGTGTTTTATTGAATCCTACCGGTGAAATGAGGGGAACCCGTGTTTTTGGGCCCGTCGCAAGGGAGCTTAGGGATAAGCAATTCATGAAGATTGTATCATTAGCCCCAGAGGTATTATAATATAACGACAAGATGAAAAAGTTAAAGATAAAAACAGGAGATACAGTAAGAATTATCGCTGGTGACCATAAGGGAACTGAGGGTAAGGTAATGCGTGTTAATCTTGAAAAGAATAAAGCCATTGTTGAAGGTGCTAATATGGTATCTAAACATGAGAAGCCAAGTGCAAAAAATCCTCAAGGTGGTATTGTAAAAAAAGAAGCTTTAATCGATATCTCTAACCTATCTTTAATCGACGTTAAATCCGGAGATAATACAAGAGTTGGGTACGAGGTAAAGGATGGTAAAAAAGTTAGGGTTTCCAAAAAATCCAAAGAAGTAATTTAGTTATGGCATACGTTACAAGATTAAAGAAAGAGTATAAAGAGCGGATCGTTACTGCACTTACGGAAGAATTTGGTTACAGTAATGTAATGCAGGTTCCTAAGTTAGAGAAAATAGTGATGAGTAGAGGAGTAGGTGCTGCTGTCGCTGACAAAAAGCTTATTGATCATGCGCTTGATGAAATGACGATGATTACCGGTCAAAAAGCAGTCCCTACGTTATCTAAAAAAGATGTTGCTGCCTTTAAGTTAAGAAAAGGTATGCCAATTGGTGCAAAAGTAACCCTTAGAGGGGAGCGTATGTATGAATTTTTAGATCGTTTGGTTACTTCTGCTTTACCACGAGTACGTGATTTTCAAGGCATTAAGGCTACTGGTTTTGATGGTCGCGGAAATTACAATTTGGGAGTAACAGAGCAAATTATATTTCCTGAAGTTAATATTGATAAAATTAATAGAATTAACGGTATGGATATTACTTTTGTAACTTCAGCAGAAACTGATAAAGAAGCAAAATCATTATTAACGGAATTAGGTTTACCTTTTAAAAAGAACTAGTATGGCTAAGGAATCAATGAAAGCCCGAGAAAGAAAAAGGGAAAGAACTGTAGCAATTTATGCTGAAAGACGTAAGGCTTTGAAAGAAGCCGGAGATTATGAGGGCTTGCAGAAATTGCCTAAAAATGCATCTCCTGTTCGTTTACATAATAGATGTAAACTTACTGGAAGACCTAAAGGTTACATGAGAACTTTTGGTATTTCTAGGGTAACGTTTAGAGAGATGGCGAACGCAGGGTTAATACCAGGTGTTAGAAAAGCGAGTTGGTAAAAAATTGAATTTTTAATGGTCTCAGGTTTAGCTAAAAGTTAAAAACCGTCACCGAATTATATATAAATGGTAACAGATACTATAGCAGATTACCTAACGAGAGTTAGAAACGCAAGTAGAGCGGGTCACAGGGTTGTTGAAATTCCTGCGTCAAATCTAAAAAAAGAGATAACTAAAATATTATTCGATCAAGGGTATATTTTAAGTTATAAATTTGAAGACAATAAGGTTCAAGGTTCTATTAAGATAGCTTTGAAGTATGACAAGCTTACAAAGGAGCCTGTTATCAAGAAAATACAGCGTATAAGTAAGCCTGGCCTTAGAAAATATACAGGTAATGAAGATTTGCCACGTGTATTGAATGGTTTGGGTATTGCTATTGTGTCTACATCGCATGGTGTAATGACTAGTAAGCAAGCAAAGGCAGAAAAAGTTGGTGGTGAAGTTTTGTGCTACGTTTATTAATTGATTAAAGAATTAGAAAATGTCTAGAATAGGTAATAATCCAATCGCAATTCCTGAAGGAGTTACAATTGAAATCAGTGACAATATCATTTCCGTAAAAGGAAAGTTAGGGGAATTGACTCAAGAGTTTTCTGGTGTAGCGATTAAAATAGAAGACGAGCAGGCTTGGGTGACAAGACCATCGGATTCTAATGAGCATAAAGCAAAACACGGTTTATATAGGTCTCTTATAGTTAACATGGTTGAAGGTGTTTCGAAAGGATGGACCAAAGAGTTAGAATTAGTAGGGGTAGGCTATAGGGCTATTAATCAAGGTCAAAAACTTGAGTTAGCTTTAGGGTTTTCACATAATATTGTTTTTAATTTAGCCTCTGAGGTTAAAGTGGAAACAATTTCTGTAAAAGGTAAGAACCCTATAGTAAAGCTAACATCTCATGACAAACAATTGGTAGGTCATATTGCTGCAAAGATTAGATCATTCCGTAGACCTGAACCGTACAAAGGAAAAGGTATTAAGTTTGTAGGTGAAATATTAAGAAGAAAAGCTGGTAAGTCAGCTTAATATAAGTGTATTATGGGATTATCAAAAACACAAAGAAAAATTAGAATCCGACGTAGAATTCGTAAGGTTTCTTCAGGAACTGCAGCAAAACCAAGGTTATCTGTTTTTAGAAGTAATAGTGGGATTTACGCACAGGTTATAGATGACGTTAGCGGAGTTACTTTAGTATCAGCTTGTTCAAGAGATAAGGATATCGCAAAAGTAAAAGGAAATAAAACAGAGATTGCGGCTTTAGTTGGTAAGACAATTGCAGAAAAATCTGTTAAAGCAGGTTTAGATAAAGTTGCATTTGATAGAGGAGGAAATTTGTATCATGGAAGAGTGAAATCTTTAGCAGATGGTGCAAGAGAAGCAGGATTAAAATTCTAATAAACTAGTATGTTCCAAAAATATAAAAACGTAGAAACTGTTAAACCTGGTGGTTTAGATTTAAAAGATAAATTAGTTGGTATTCAACGCGTAACCAAAGTAACAAAAGGTGGTAGAGCATTTGGTTTTTCTGCTATTGTTGTTGTTGGTGATGAAAATGGCGTTGTTGGTCACGGTTTAGGTAAATCAAAGGAAGTTGCTACTGCAATTGCAAAGGCAATTGAAGATGGTAAAAAGAATTTAGTTCGAATTCCTTTGAATAAGGGAACTCTTCCGCACGAACAAAAAGGTAAATTTGGTGGAGCAAGGGTGTACATTCAACCTGCTTCCCATGGTACCGGTGTTATTGCTGGTGGTGCTGTTAGATCGGTTTTAGAATCTGTAGGAGTGCAAGATGTACTTTCTAAATCACAAGGTTCTTCAAATCCACATAATGTTGTAAAGGCAACTTTTGATGCTCTTTTACAACTTAGGGATGCAAAAACAATTGCAAAGCAAAGAGGTGTTTCTTTAGAAAAAGTATTTAAAGGCTAAGAACAGAATTATGGCAAAAATTAAAGTTACACAATTGAAAAGTGGAATTAAGAAACCTCAAAATCAGAAAAGAACACTTGAGGCTCTTGGTTTAAAAAGAATTGGACAGGTAGTAGAACATAACAATACTCCTAACATTCTTGGAATGATAAATAAAGTTAAACATTTAGTTTCCACAGAGGAAGCTTAAAGAAAGAATATAATGGGTTTACATAATCTACAGCCTGCAGAAGGTTCAGTGAATAGAGACGGTAAGCGTCTTGGAAGAGGTCAAGGTTCTGGAAAAGGAGGAACTGCTGCAAGAGGACATAATGGAGCAAAATCAAGATCTGGATATTCGAAGAAAATAGGGTTCGAAGGTGGTCAAATGCCTTTGCAACGCCGTGTTCCTAAATTTGGTTTCACCAATATAAATCGTAAGGATTATAAAGGTATCAATATTGAAAAGCTACAGGAGCTAGTTGATAATAAGGTTATTTCAAATGAAGTTTCTTTAGACCTTTTGATTGAAAATGGGTTGGTTGGTAAAAATGATTTAGTGAAAATTTTAGGCAATGGTGAGTTGAAGTCACCACTAAAAATTTCAGTACATAAATTTACAGCTTCTGCCAAAGCAGCTATTGAGGCAGCAGGTGGTGAAGCAATAAGTTTGTAAGCATAAACGAGAGCATGAAGAAATTTATTGATACATTATCCAATATTTGGAAGATAGAAGAGCTAAGGAATAGAATTCTTATTACTTTGGGTCTTTTGTTGGTTTACCGTTTTGGTTGCCAAATTGTACTTCCAGGTATAGATTCAACTCAGTTAGGTGGATTGGCTGATAGTACCGACCAAGGTATTTTTGGTCTTTTAAATGCATTTACGGGTGGGGCGTTTGCAAATGCCTCTGTTTTTGCATTAGGTATTATGCCTTATATTTCTGCTTCAATTGTAGTGCAATTAATGGGTATTGCAATACCATACCTTCAAAAATTACAGAAAGAAGGAGAAAGCGGGCGTAAAACTATAAATCAAATTACTAGATGGTTAACAATTGGTATTTGTATAGTTCAAGCTCCAGCTTACTTGTATGGTTTAGAGGCTTTTGGTGTAAGAGATAGTGCTTTTATATTGGGTAAAGGATTGGATTTCATGGTTCCTGCCGTAATTATATTGGTGACCGGTACTGTTTTTGCAATGTGGCTCGGTGAAAAAATCACTGATAAAGGTATTGGCAATGGTATTTCTTTGTTGATTATGATTGGAATAATCGCAACAATGCCGCAATCTTTTGTTCAAGAATTTATTTCAAGAACTACCGATAACAATGGAGGTCTAATGTTTATCCTTATTGAAGTGATTATTTGGTTCTTAGTGATATTGGCTTGTATCCTTTTGGTTATGGCAACACGACAGATACCTGTTCAATATGCAAGACGTACAGCTTCTGGTGGTTATGAAAAGAACATCATGGGGTCTAGACAATATATACCGTTGAAGTTAAATGCTTCTGGTGTAATGCCAATTATTTTTGCCCAAGCTATAATGTTTGTTCCTGGAATGATTGGTGGTGCTTTTGATGATACAGCATTCGGTCAATGGATGCAGGTTCAGTTTAGCGATATTTTTGGCTGGGCGTATAATTTACTATTTGCCTTATTGATTATCATCTTCACTTATTTTTATACAGCAATCACTGTTCCAACTAATAAAATGGCAGATGACCTTAAAAGAAGCGGAGGTTTTATACCGGGAGTTCGTCCAGGGAAAGAAACTGGGGATTTTTTAGATAAGATTATGTCATTAATAACATTACCTGGATCAATTTTCTTAGCTTTGCTCGCTATTTTGCCAGCTATTGTAGTTAAGTTGATGGATGTTCAGGCTGGATGGGCCTTGTTTTATGGAGGTACATCGTTGTTAATTATGGTAGGTGTAGCCATTGATACTGTGCAACAGGTAAATTCTTATTTGTTGAATAGGCATTATGATGGTTTAATGAAAAGCGGTAAAAATAGAAAAGTAGCATAATTTATGGCTAAGCAGGCAGCAATAGAACAAGATGGGTCTATCATAGAAGCATTGTCAAATGCAATGTTTCGGGTGGAATTAGAGAATGGGCATGTAGTAACAGCACATATTTCAGGTAAGATGCGTATGCACTACATTAAATTATTACCTGGAGATAAGGTTAAACTGGAAATGAGTCCGTATGACCTTACGAAAGCAAGAATTACATATAGATACTAAGATACAAGATGAAAGTAAGAGCATCAGTTAAAAAAAGAAGTGCCGACTGCAAGATTGTTCGCAGAAAAGGCAGGTTGTACGTAATCAACAAAAAGAATCCTAGATTTAAACAAAGACAAGGGTAATTATGGCAAGAATCGCAGGTATTGATATACCAAAACAGAAGAGAGGCGTAATTGCCTTAACCTACATTTTTGGAATAGGAAGAAGTAGGGCTCAAGAAATTTTGAGTAAAGCCCAGGTTAGTGAAGATACAAAGGTTTCTGATTGGAATGATGATGAAATAGGTCGTATCAGGGAAGCTGCATCTGGTTTTGTGATAGAAGGAGAATTACGTTCCGAAACTCAATTGAACATTAAGCGTTTAATGGATATTGGATGTTATAGAGGTATACGTCATAGGTCAGGTTTGCCTTTAAGAGGTCAACGTACTAAGAATAACTCTAGAACTAGAAAAGGGAAGCGTAAAACAGTTGCGAACAAGAAGAAAGCAACTAAATAAAAATTAGGTATGGCAAAGGCAAGTTCTAAAGTTACCAAGAAGCGTAAAGTAATAGTTGATTCAGTTGGAGAAGCACACATTAGTGCCTCTTTCAATAATATCATTATCTCTTTGACAAATAAAAGAGGAGATGTTATTTCTTGGTCGTCTGCAGGTAAATTAGGTTTCAGAGGGTCTAAGAAAAACACCCCTTACGCTGCTCAAGTTGCAGCTGAAGATTGTTCTAAGGTTGCTCATGAAGCAGGTTTAAGAAAAGTTAAGGTATACGTAAAAGGGCCAGGTAATGGTAGAGAATCTGCCATTAGGTCATTGCATAATGCTGGTATTGAAGTAACAGAAATTATTGATGTTACACCTATGCCACACAATGGTTGTAGACCTCCTAAAAGAAGAAGAGTTTAATTAAGTACTAATATATTTCACCGAGGGTGTAGTTACGATTATCGAAGGATAAGCCTTAATTCATAATCTCACCTTCAAATTAAAAGAAAATGGCAAGATATACAGGACCAAAATCAAAAATCGCCCGTAAGTTTGGCGAAGCAATTTTCGGAGATGACAAGTCTTTTGAAAAGAAAAATTACCCACCAGGACAACACGGTAACAATAGACGTAGAGGTAAAAAATCTGAATACTCTGTTCAATTGATGGAGAAGCAAAAAGCTAAGTATACCTATGGTATTTTAGAAAAGCAATTCAGAAATTTGTTTGCAACTGCTAAAAGAAAAGAAGGAGTAGCTGGTGAAATTTTACTTCAATTATGTGAATCACGTTTAGATAATGTTGTCTACAGAATGGGAGTATCACCTACTAGAAGTGGTGCTAGACAGTTAGTATCGCACAGGCACATAACAGTTAATGGTGAGTTGGTAAACATACCATCGTATTCATTAAAAGCTGGAGATGTTGTTGGTGTAAGGGAAAAGTCTAAATCACTGCAAAGCATACAAGATTCATTAACTGCCAGTAGTGCGGTTTATGAATGGATTTCTTGGAATACTGAGAAGAAGGAAGGTACTTATGTATCGATTCCTGAAAGATTACAGATTCCAGAAAACATCAAAGAACAATTAATCGTGGAGTTATACTCTAAATAAACAATACCGATCTAATTATGGCATTATTTAATTTTCAGAAACCCGATAAAGTAATAATGATCGATTCCTCTGATTTCGAAGGGAAGTTTGAATTTCGCCCTTTGGAACCTGGTTATGGATTAACTATTGGGAATGCATTAAGACGTGTATTGCTATCTTCATTAGAAGGGCATGCTATCACGTCTGTTAGGATAGATAAGGTTGAGCATGAATTCTCGGTTATTTCGGGCGTTGTAGAAGATGTTACTGAAATAATTTTGAATTTGAAACAAGTACGTTTTAAAAAACAAATTGAAGATTCTGAGGCGGAAGTTGTTTCGATTTCTGTGAGTGGTAAGAACCAATTGACGGCTGGTGATTTCCAGAAATTTATTTCTGGTTATCAGGTGTTAAATCCGGATTTAGTTATTTGTAATATGGATGCTAAAGTAAGCATCAATATGGAAATTACTATTGAAAAGGGTAGGGGTTATGTGCCTGCAGAGGAAAACAAAAAATCTGGTACTCCATTAGGAACAATAGCTGTAGATTCTATTTTTACACCTATTAAGAATGTAAAATATAGTATTGAAAACTTTCGTGTAGAGCAAAAGACCGATTATGAGAAATTGGTTTTTGAAATTTCTTCAGATGGTTCAATTCATCCTAAAGATGCATTAACTGAAGCGGCAAAAGTTCTTATACATCACTTTATGTTATTCTCTGATGAACGTATAACATTAGAAGCAGATGAAATTGCACAAACTGAGACGTACGATGAGGAGTCTTTACACATGAGGCAATTGTTGAAAACTAAATTGGTAGATATGGACCTTTCGGTTCGTGCGCTCAACTGTTTAAAAGCAGCTGAAGTCGATACTTTAGGAGATTTGGTTTCATTCAATAAAAATGACTTAATGAAATTCAGAAACTTCGGTAAAAAGTCATTGATAGAGCTTGAGGAACTTGTTATCAATAAGGGTTTAAGTTTTGGAATGGATTTATCAAAATACAAATTAGATAAAGATTAAATAATCATATTTTGCTCCTCGGTCTAACGAGTTTGGTAGCAAGATGATAAAATTGAAATATGAGACACGGTAAAAAAGTCAATCACTTAGGTAGGAAAACGGCGCATAGAAAAGCTATGTTAGCGAACATGGCTTGTTCTTTAATTGAGCACAAAAGAATCAATACTACGGTTGCTAAAGCGAAAGCTTTAAAGCAATTTATTGAACCTTTGGTTACTAAATCAAAAGCAGAAAATAATAAAACTGTTGAGAAAGGAACTCATAATAGACGTGTGGTTTTTAGAAATCTACGGGACAAATATGCTATAACTGAATTGTTCAGTGTAGTTTCTGATAAGGTTGCTGATAGACCAGGAGGTTATACTAGAATTATCAAATTAGGTAATCGTTTAGGGGATAACGCAGATATGGCTATGATTGAGTTGGTTGATTTCAACGAACTGTACAACGCCGGTAGTAGTAAGCCTAAGAAGAAATCTACTAGACGTAGTAGGAGGTCCGGTGGTAGTGAAGCTGAGTCTGAAACTGCAGAAGTGGAAGTTAAGAAAACTGAGGGTGTAGAGGAATCTAAGCCAGAAACTGAAGCACAATCTGATAATGAGGTTAAGACAGATGATTCTAAGGAGTAAATTGTCAATACATAGGTATAATTATAAAGGGATAAGCTTTTTAGCTTATCCCTTTTTTATGTTTTTTAGTTAATGAATAAATTTTAGGTAAAATGAAATATCAAGCAAAGAGAAGAGCTTTAATATTACTTGCAGATGGGACTATTTTTCACGGTAAATCTGTTGGAGACAAAGAGGGAACTGCCTTTGGTGAAGTTTGTTTTAATACTGGTATGACCGGTTATCAAGAGATATTTACAGACCCATCATACTTTGGGCAAATATTGGTAACTACAAATGCTCATATCGGTAATTATGGTATAAACAAGGAAGAGGTAGAATCTGAATCAATTAAAATAGCGGGCCTAGTTTGTAAAAATTTCAGCTATGAATATTCTAGACCCTTAGCTAATGATAGTCTACAAGGTTTTTTGAATGATAATAATCTTTTTGCAATATCAGATGTAGATACAAGAGCTCTTGTTGGCTATATTAGAGATAATGGCTCCATGAACGCAGTAATTTCTACCGACGTTGATAATATAGAGAATCTTAAGAAACGTTTAGGTGAGGTGCCAAGTATGGAGGGGTTAGAATTGGCTTCAAAAGTATCCACTAGTGAAGCATACTTTATTGGGAATGAAAATGCTTTAATTAAAATAGCGGCACTTGATATTGGTATTAAAAAGAATATTCTCCGAAACTTGGTGAAGCGTGATGCTTACGTAAAGGTATTCCCATATAACACCAAATTTGAAGAAATAGCTGCTTGGGATCCTGATGCTTATTTTATTTCAAATGGACCTGGAGACCCAGAACCTTTGGTTGATGCTATTGCAACTGCTAAAAAAATGATTGAAACCGATAAACCACTTTTTGGTATCTGTCTTGGTCATCAAGTATTAGCATTAGCCAATGGAGTATCGACGTATAAAATGCATAATGGACACCGTGGTATTAACCATCCAATACTCAACTTACTAACTGGTAAAGGTGAGATTACTTCCCAGAATCATGGTTTTGCTATTAATAAAGAAGAGACGGAGGCCAATGAAAATTTAGAGATAACCCACGTACATCTAAATGACAAGACAGTTGCAGGAATTCGGATGAAGAATAAAGATGTATTTTCAGTTCAATACCATCCAGAAGCAAGTCCTGGACCTCATGATGCGGATTATCTTTTCGATGATTTCTTTAAATTAATTGAGAAAAATAAAAAACATAACGTAATAGTTTAAATAAACATTAATTAATTGGAAATGTAAAGAGCAAACAAACCTTGTGAAAACTTGGTTTTGTATCTTTACTTTTTTATTATCAATCTAAAAAAAATAAATTAAATGAGTATCATATTAAATGTCCACGCAAGACAAATATTAGATTCAAGAGGTAACCCAACCGTTGAAGTAGATGTAGTTACCGAAAATGGGGTTATGGGAAGAGCTGCTGTACCTTCTGGTGCTTCAACTGGAGAGCATGAGGCTGTTGAGCTTCGTGATGGAGGTAAGGCCTTCATGGGAAAAGGTGTCAGCAAAGCGGTAGACAATGTAAATAATATTATTGCTGAAGAGATTTTAGGAATGTCAGTTTTTGATCAGAATCTTTTAGATCAAACTATGATAGATTTAGATGGTACGCCAAATAAATCTAAATTAGGAGCCAATGCTATTCTTGGGGTTTCATTAGCTGCTGCGAAAGCTGCTGCGAATGAACTAGGTCTTTCACTTTTTAGATATGTTGGAGGGGTGAGTGCAAATACACTTCCTGTACCTATGATGAATATTATCAATGGTGGTTCTCACTCAGATGCGCCAATAGCTTTTCAAGAATTTATGGTAATGCCTGTTAAAGCGAAGAGTTTTTCTCATGCTATGCAAATGGGTACAGAGATTTTCCATAATCTAAAAAAGGTATTACATGACCGTGGTCTTAGCACTGCAGTTGGTGATGAAGGAGGTTTTGCGCCTAACTTGGCCGGAGGTACAGAAGATGCTTTAGAAACAATAGCTATTGCTGTAGAAAAGGCTGGGTATACGTTGGGTGATGATGTTATGATTGCATTAGACTGTGCTGCGGCGGAGTTCTTTGTAAACGGAAAATATGATTATACTAAATTTGAGGGAGATAAAGGTGTTATTAGAACATCAGAGGAACAAGCTCAATATTTAGCTGATTTAAGTGCCAAATATCCTATTATCTCAATTGAAGATGGTATGGATGAAAATGATTGGGATGGTTGGAAATCATTGACTGATAAAATTGGAGATAAAGTTCAATTAGTTGGTGATGATTTATTTGTAACCAATGTTGAGCGTTTAGCTACAGGAATTGAAAAGGGTATAGCGAATTCAATATTGATTAAAGTAAATCAAATTGGTACGTTAACTGAAACTATAGCGGCAGTAAACATGGCGAAAAATGCAGGTTATACTTCTGTAATGTCTCATCGATCAGGTGAAACAGAAGATAATACTATTGCAGATTTGGCAGTTGCTTTGAATACTGGTCAAATAAAGACGGGTTCTGCATCTAGATCAGATCGTATGGCTAAATACAATCAACTACTACGTATTGAAGAGGAATTGGGCAGCATGGCTTACTATCCACAAGAAAAAGCCTTTAACATCAAGTAGTTTTTATAAGAAAATTTTAAAAAAGCCCTTCCATTTGGAGGGGCTTTTTTTTTTGGCTTACTCCTAAACTTTAACTATCTTTTGTGAATATTCAATTAATAAACCCACTTTATTAGCATATGAGTAATTTTCTTTTCGTTTCCGCAGAAAATGATGCCATCCCAGATTGTAAAGCGGGGGGAATGGGCGATGTAGTTAGAGATGTGCCTCGGGAAATTTCCAAACGTGATGATATCGTGCATGTGGTAGTGCCTGCATATTCCAGGTTACATAAAAACGGAATATTTAAGACTAAACTAGAATTTAGTCTTAGGGGAGTGCCTTATACGGCAGAATTATATGAGGTCATTCCGAAGAAGGTTTACAAGAATATTACGCATTATGTTATTCATCATCCAGAGATAATCGAAGGTGGAATTGCGCATATTTATCATGATGATCCAACAGAGCCTTTCTACAATGATTTTGTGAAATTCATAATTTTCTGTACTGCAACAGCAGAAGCTATAAAGATTGGTGCTTTTGGGGAATTGGATATAGTGCATATGCATGATTGGCATTCGGCTGCGCTTTTATTTATCAAAAAATATCACCCTCAGTATCAAGATTTAAAAAAGATGCGCTACGTGTATACGATACATAATTTGGCTATTCAAGGTATTCGGCCTTTTTATAATAATCATGCATCAGTCAATAATTGGTTTCCAGAGGTACAATTAGATCATAAGGCCTTAATGGATTCCCGATATCAAGATTGTATAAATCTTATGGCAGTTGGCATACGATTAGCAGATGCAGTTCATACGGTTTCTCCTTCTTATAAAGATGACGTTCTTTTACCGAGTAGGAGGCCTGAATTTATTGGTGGAGAGGGTTTAGAGCATGATTTACAAAAAGCTGATGACGAAGGAAGGTTGTTCGGTATTTTAAATGCCAGTAATTATGATAACATTCGCGTAGCAGAAAAGGGATTGCTTTACAGGAATACTGTTAAGGCTCTTTTTAGATGGCTTCAAGATACTTCAAAGAAATATAAGGCTGACTTTTTAGCACATACCGGAGAAAAAATAATGCAGTATGTTGGTAATAGGCCAAAGTTCATAGTTTCTAGTGTAGCGAGGTTAACGGAACAGAAATTTTATTTCTTAATGCGTTCACCTGAGGCTTTCGGGAAAATGCTTGCTCGTTTAGATGAAATTGAGGGTATTTTTATGTTGTTAGGAACTGGTGACCCAGATTATGAAGAGTTTTTTCGTGAAATGAGTTACAAGCATAAGAACTTTATTTTTACCAATGGGCAATCGGAAGATTTAATAGATTCGATGTATTTGGAGACCGATCTTTATTTTATGCCTAGTTTATTTGAACCTTGTGGTATAAGTCAAATGTTGGCTATGAGAAATGGTAATCCATGTTTAGTTCATCATACAGGCGGTCTGAAAGATACGGTCGAGCATATGAAGACTGGGTTTGCTTTTGATGGAGAAACGTACGATATGCAAATCAAAAACATGGTAGAGCGTTTTGATGAAGCTTTAACCGTTTGGGAAAAGGATAAGCCTACTTGGAAGAAAATTCAAACCAATGCCAAGAAAGCACGTTTTACGTGGGATAAATCATTAGATGAATATTACAAATCTTTATATATGTTGTAAGTGATGTAATTAACAGTACTTATTGTTAATTTTAGGCCAAACAGAATTTTGAAATTGTTAAAACAAACCTGTTTTGTTAACTTTACGAGGAGTATTAAAACGTAAAAATTAAAAATGTCAGATAAAGCTACTTTAGAATATAATGGTGAAAAATATGAGTTTCCTGTAATTAAGGGAACAGAGGATGAACTTGCGATTGATATTAAATCTTTGCGTTCAATAACCAAAGGAATTATTACGATAGACCCAGGTTTTAAAAATACAGGTTCATGTGAAAGTGCGATTACTTTTTTGGACGGGGAGAAAGGAATATTACGATATAGGGGGTATTCTATAGAGGAGTTAGCTGAAAAAGCAGATTTTCTAGAGGTAGCATATTTATTGATTTTTGGAAATTTACCGAATACTGATGAGCTTGCAAAATTCCACAAAGACATTAAAGATGAATCTCATGTAGATGAGGAAATGAAAAAGATTTTGGATGGTTTTCCGAAGTCAGCACACCCTATGGGTGTTTTATCTTCCTTAACTAGTGCATTGATTGCATTTAACCCATCGACGGTAGATGTCAGTTCAGATGCAGATATGTATCATTCAATTGTACGCATTTTAGCAAAATTCCCTGTTTTAGTAGCTTGGACTTTACGTAAAAAGAAAGGATTGCCGTTAGATTATGGCGATGATAGCTTGGGTTATGTTGAAAACATTCATAAAATGATGTTTAAACGTCCTAATCAAGAATACAAGAAGAATAAAATGGTTATAGATGCTTTGGACAAGCTGCTAATACTCCATGCGGATCATGAACAAAATTGCTCAACGAGTACGGTTCGTATCGTAGGTTCTTCTCATGCTGGTCTTTTTGCATCTTTGTCTGCTGGTATTTCGGCACTTTGGGGTCCACTTCATGGTGGAGCAAACCAAGCTGTTCTTGAAATGCTAGAGGCTATAGAAGCAGATGGTGGTGATACTAAAAAGTACATGGCAAAAGCAAAGGACAAATCAGACCCATTTAGGTTGATGGGATTTGGACATAGAGTTTATAAAAACTTTGATCCTCGAGCAAAGATTATCAAAAAGGCGGCCGATGATGTGTTAGCTGATTTGGGTATAGATGATCCTATTTTGGAAATTGCCAAAGGTTTGGAGAAAGAAGCACTTGAGGATCAATATTTTGTTGATAGAAAATTATACCCCAATGTTGATTTTTATTCAGGTATTATTTATAGAGCGTTGGGTATACCAACCGAAATGTTTACTGTAATGTTTGCATTAGGAAGATTACCAGGATGGATAGCTCAATGGAGAGAAATGCGTTTGAATGGAGAACCTATTGGGAGACCAAGACAAGTTTATATTGGAGAAAAATTAAGATCTTTTGTCGAACTGGACAAAAGGTAGATTGCTACCGATAATAAAAAAAACAAAAAGCTCTTTTAATTTTTAAAGGAGCTTTTTTTTTATACCAATTTTTAAATCTTTATTTAAACCGAGACGTATGTTACACTTGAATATTAATAACGAAATAGCACCATTAAAAGCTGTTGTGTTAGGTATTGCTGAAAGTTCTGGACCAGTCCCAACACCACAAGAAGCATATGACCCAAAATCGCTAGAGCATATTTTGGCGGGTACATATCCTAAAGAATCTGATATGATTTTGGAAATGGAAGCTTTTAGAAAAGTATTTGAGAAATATGATGTAAAGGTTTTTAGACCTGAGGTGTTAGAAAATTGTAATCAAATATTTTCTAGAGATATTGCTTTTGTAATAGGGAATAAATTGATAAAGGCAAATATATTACCAGATAGAGAAAAGGAAGTTGATGCCATATTACATGTACTTGATAAGATAGATGATGACCAGATTCTTCAACCTCCTGCAGAAGTACATGTAGAGGGAGGGGATGTAATGCCTTGGAATGAATATATATTTGTTGGTACGTACTCAGCATCCGATTATCCTAATTATATTACTGCTAGGACGAATAAAGCTGCAGTGGAGTATTTAACACAGCAGTTTCCAGATAAAAAGATAAAATCATTTGAACTTCGAAAGTCAAATACGATAGCCAAGAATAATGCCCTGCATTTAGATTGTTGTTTTCAGCCATTAGGAAGGGGCAAGGCTATTTTACACAAGAATGGATTTTTAGTAGAAGACGAATATCAATGGTTGGTAAATTATTTTGGCAAGGAAAATATATTTGAAATTGATGCACTTGAAATGTATACCATGTTTAGTAATGTGTTTTCAATTTCTCCGAATGTTGTTGTTTCTGAACGTAATTTCACCCGTTTAAATAAATGGTTGCGTGAACAAGGTTTCACGGTAGAGGAAATTCCGTATGCAGAAATTTCGAAACAAGAAGGGCTTCTTCGTTGTAGTACATTACCACTTATAAGAGAATAAGTAATAAGTTTTAATATTTAGGGATAAACGCATTAAATCATAACGCTGCTATGCAAATCACCAATACGATACTCATGATTCGTCCCGTATCATTTAGGATGAATGAACAGACCGCTGTCAATAACTATTTTATGGAAACTATTGATATGAAGAATCATGCCATTAATCAAAAGGCGCAAGAGGAATTTGATACCTTTGTATCCATATTAAAAGATGTAGGTGTTACCGTAATTGTTGTTGAAGACACCAAAGAGCCGGATACTCCTGATAGTATCTTCCCGAATAATTGGATATCCTTTCATTTAGACGGTTCCGTTGGTATATATCCTATGTTCGCTGAAAATAGAAGGAATGAACGTAGGGAGAATATTTTAGAAATATTAGAAGAAAACGGTTTTCAAATTGAAACGGTAGTAGATTATACTACTGCAGAAGAGGAGGGTGTGTTTTTAGAAGGTACAGGAAGTATTCTGATGGATCGGGTGAACAAAAAAGCGTATTGTGCTTTATCTCAAAGAGCAGACGAAGGTTTATTTATAGAATTTTGTGAGGATTTTGATTATTTTCCTGTAATTTTTACAGCGAATCAATCCGTAGGTGGAAAAAGAATGCCTATTTATCATACGAATGTTATGATGGCATTAGCAGAGGATTTTGCAATAATCTGTACAGATTCTATAGATGATAAGAAGGAACGTAAAAATGTAGTAGACCATCTTAAAAAAGATGGGAGGCAAATTATTAAGATTACTGAAAATCAAATGCATCACTTTGCAGGCAATATGCTGCAGGTATTGGGAAGTAAGGACAAAAGGTATATGGTTATGAGTACTGCTGCTTTTACTAGTCTCACGTCAGAGCAGATAGTACATATTGAAAATCACTGTCAAATATTGCATAGTTCTTTAAGCACTATTGAAACATGTGGAGGCGGTAGCGCACGATGTATGATGGCTGAAGTATTTCTTCCGAATTTGTCATGACTACATTACAACGGTTGATTAAGCGCATAAACAGTTCTAATGGATTAACATAATTGTAAGGCATTTATTATCTTCAGGAAGATATATGATTCTAATAGTAGAATCTTAATGAAGAAAGATGAAACTCAAGACTATCTATACTCTTTTGGCCATCAGCACAGTGGGTTTAATGCTTGCATTGGGCAAGAGCCCTAACGTGTCTAGTTATGTAGTATTGAATATGCCGGAATCCAAGATGATTGAATCTGAGGAAGCGTATGGTCAAATGATGGACGTGCTTACCCATCAACGATGCATGAATTGTCATCCTAATGATAATATTCCTAAGCAAGGAGATGATCGTCATGCACATTATTTTGGACTGGCGAGAGGCAAAGATGATACGGGGTTCGAGGCAACTAACTGTACTACTTGTCATCAATCTGAAAATAATGATTACTCAGGTGTACCGGGAGCGCCACATTGGTCCCTGGCGCCAGCTTCAATGGGTTGGGAAGGACTAACTAGAACGGAAATAGCCGAACGTCTTTTGGATAAAAGCACAAATGGAAATAGAAGCCATGAAGAGCTTGTGGAACATATGACCGAAGATGAATTGGTTCTTTGGGCTTGGACTCCAGGAGTAGATGCCAATGGTGAACCACGTGAATTACCACCAGTTTCAAAAGATAAGTTTAAAAAAGCCGTCAAATCTTGGTTCGAAAACGGAGCGGTAGTCCCAACTAAATAATAAAGTATATGGAAATTTCCTTTACAGTAAACGGAACTTCTCAATCGGTAGAGGTAGCAGATGAAAACACACCTTTACTTTGGGTCATTAGGGACGTTCTTGATTTAAAAGGGACAAAATTTGGCTGTGGTAAAGCGGCATGTGGAGCATGTACATTACTTGTTGATGGAGAAGCGGTTCGTTCTTGTTCTTATCCTGTAAAATTTGCTATTGGAAAGAAGATTACCACTATTGAAGGTTTGGGTACCCAAGATAATCCTCACCCTGTTCAACAGGCTTGGATAGATGAGGTAGTTCCGCAATGTGGCTATTGCCAACCAGGATTTATGATGGCGACGGCCGCACTTCTAAACAAAGTGCCAAACCCAACGGATGATGATATAGATGAAAATATTATCAATATATGTAGATGCGGAACATATTATCGCATGCGTAAAGCCATACACAAAGCAGCGAAGTTGCGTGCCGAAAGTGAAATGAATATATCGGAAAAAGTTTAATTCATGGCAGAAGAAGACAATCATTCTAAACAGGTATCTAGACGTAAATTTCTAGTGAGAGGAGGATTGGGAACTATAGGTGTGCTAGCTATAGGAACCTATATTTTTAGAAATAATATCCGTAGGGAGTTATTGCGTATGGTAAATACTCTAGAAATGCCTTATGCTGATAATACTGACAAACCAATGATTTGGTTTGAGGTAACCTCTGAAAACACGATACTCTTACACTCTCCTAAGGTTGAGATGGGGCAAGGAACATTTACAGGTATTGCCCAAATGGCTGCAGACGAACTTTCTGTATCAATGGACCAAATTTATGTTGTTCATGCAGCTTCTGCTACTGGAAATGTTGATAGTGTTGCTACGGGGGGTAGCACTTCTATAGCAAGTTTGTGGCAACCCTTAAGGGAGCTTGCTGCTTTATTACGTGAAATGTTATTAGAGGAAGCAGCACGTAAAATGAATGTAGCAGTTAATCAGCTTACAATAGAAGACGGTGTTATTTCTGGTGGCGGAAAATCATTGACGTATGCCCAAACAACAGAGGGCGTTGAGGAATGGAAAGTTCCTGACAAACCCGTTCTCAAAAATCTCAAGGAGTATAAATATGTAGGAAAACCTATAGCGAGGGTAGATTTAAAAGCTAAGGTTTATGGTGACCCCATTTTTGGGATGGATGTGCAAATGCCAGGTATGTTATATGGCGCTGTTGTGAGGCCTACTAAAATAGGCGCTTCATTTATAAGTGCAGACACTACAGATGCAGAGAATATGCCCGGTGTGGTGAAAATTATTAGCGAAGATGATTTTGTAGGTGTCGTAGCTCATTCCATGATTGAAGCAGAAAATGCAAAAGAGGCCATTAAAGTAACTTGGGAAATTTCTAATGAAATAAATACGGGAGCAATTATTGAAATGATGACCGTCGGTAATGGTAAATCTACTGTGATACAAAAAAGTGGAGAAGCGCTTGAAGTTGAAGATGACTTTGTTTCCTTAGAATTTAGAAGTCCAATCGGGGCACATGCCCAGATTGAACCAAATGGCGTTGTAGCTTCTGTTGAAGGAGATAGTGCAATTATAAAAATTTCTACTCAGGTCATAGGCATAACGAGAAAAGAAGTAGCGAAACGATTAGGTTTTGATGTTGAAAAGGTGAATGTCGTACCCACATATTTAGGTGGAGGTTTTGGACGAAGACTTCATACACCACATGCCGTACAGGCAGCTGTAATGTCTAAAGCAGTAGGAAAACCGGTAAAATATTTTTTTACGAGAAAAGAAGAGTTTCAGCATGATATGTTTCGACCACCAACGCATCATGTAGTTAAAGGAAAGCTAAGTACTGAAGGTTGGTTAACAGACTTGGAACACCATTTTGTAAGTGGAGATGTTGGTAATAATTCTGCACTAATTCCTGGGTTTCTTCCTCCAATAATAGGGGCGGACATTGGGGCAATTCGTGGTGGATTTATTCAATATACAAAGGTTCCAAATTATAGGTCTGTTTATTGGCATGTCGATTTACCATTCGCTACAAGTTGGTGGCGTAGTCTTGGTCTGTTGGCCAATACTTTTGCTATGGAAAGTTTTATTGATGAAATGGCTTTAAAGGCTGGTAAAGATGCGGTTGATTTTAGACTACAGCAAATAGGAGATGAAGTAATAGATGTCCGTTTAAAAAATGTAATTAAGGCTGCTGCAGAGAAAGCGAATTATTCGGAAGAAATTACCAATGGCAGAGCTATGGGCTTTGCGGCTTCTATAGATGCAGGAACACCATGTGCTCAAGTTGCTGAGGTTTCAATTGTAGATAATGAAATTGTAGTACACAAGGTGACCGTTTCATTAGATCCGGGTTTAGCTGTAAATCCTGATCAGATACGTGCTCAGTGCGAAGGTTGTGTAATTATGGGTTTGAGCGCAGTGCTATATGAACAGATGTTCATTGAAAATGGAGAATTATTACCTACCATTTATGGACCTTATCAAATGGCTTTAATGAAGAATGCGCCTAAAGAAATAGACGTAATTTTGCTTCAAGGTAAAGATACGCCTGGTGCGGTAGGGGAGCCGCCACTTGGGCCTATTGGAGCAGCAATCGCAAATGCTGTAAGACGATTGACAGGAGAAAGGCTGGCTGAACTTCCTTTAAAGCTTCCAAAAACCACATAGATTTAATATGATATTTGTCTACTTAAAGATTTTTTATACTTCATTCAAATCAGAAGTTGATACCTATGATTAAATCAAGATATAGCATCTTATTAGTACGTTTTGAAAATGAAACTCTGTTTATGAAATCTCAGTTTATTGATTGGCTATATTCTTAATCATACCCCCGAATATAAAGTAATGTAAGGGGACTATACTATACCAATAAAGCCTTCCGCTTAAGCCTCGCGGCCTAAATGTAGCGGTTTGGTGAAGTATGTTATTTTCATCAATCTTGAATTCTAGCCAAGCTTCACCAGGAAGCTTCATTTCAGCAAAAAGTAATAAACGTTTTGCTTTTTTATCAGCTAAAAGAACTCTCCAGAAGTCCAACGCATCACCGGCAAATATACGGTCAGGATTTGTTCGACCACGTCTAAGACCTACACCTCCAGAAAGCTTATCCAAAAATCCGCGAATTTTCCAGAGCCAATTGCCATAGTACCACCCAGTTTCTCCGCCAATACTCCAGATACGTTCTAGAACTTCATCAGGATTATTGATTTTAAGTTGTTTAGAATCCTTTAGCACCCCGTATTTAGGTACTTGAATATGTTTTTCTAAATTCTCATTGAACCTACCACTAATCAAACTGTCTTTCCAGCTACTGATGACTAAATTTTGCTCTATTTTTTTAAAAGCCATGTCAATAGCCTCCTTGTAGGTATGGGGTTCAATATGTAATAATTCTTGTAATCGAGTATCTTTCGCTATCACCTCAATTTTCATGCTATCTACCAAATTTAAAGCTAATTTATACGAGGTTGAGGTGACAAAATATAACCAATACGACGATAGCTTTGGGGTCATTATGGGTACGGTCAAAATCCAATTTTTAAAACCTCGGGCTTTCGCATATTGGTGAAGCATTTCTTTATACGTCAGCACATTAGGTCCGGCAATATCAAATGAATCATTGTACGTTCTTTCATCACCTAACACCTTGGTCAGGAATGTAATGACATCACGAATAGCAATTGGCTGTGTTTTGGTCAACACCCATTTTGGCGTAATCATAAAGGGTAGTTTTTCGCATAAATCACGAATAATCTCAAAAGAGGAACTTCCTGATCCAACAATAATTCCTGCTCTTAAAACGGTTAGTTTAAAATTTCCTTTATAGAGTATGTCTTCAACATTCTTTCGGGATTTAAGATGTTTTGAAAGGTTCTCGTCATTTACGATTCCGCTTAAATAAATTACCTGTTGAATAGTAGTGTCGGCTACGTATGCATTAAAATTACGTGCGGTTGTAGCCTCCATTTCATCAAAATCGTGAGTGGAAGTACTCATGGAATGTATTAAAAAATAGGCAGCATCAATATCTCGTGGAAGTTTATTAGCTATGGGTTCTTCTAAGAAATCAATTTCTATCACCTCAATCTGTGACCTCGTCTCTTTGTCAACAGATAGTCTAGTTTCATCACGTACGGCACAGATTACACTATGGCCCATTTCTAAAAGAAGGGGCAGTATACGCATGCCTATATAGCCATTTGCACCAGTGAGTAGTATTTTCATAAATCTTCTATAGCGGTTGGAGTAGTATCGGCCTTATAGCCTAATATTTTTTTAAAAAATTTCTGAACAGCTTTTGTATCCGACTCGACTTTAATAAAATGATGGTCACGATAAATGGAATATACAGAGGCTTCACCTTTGTAAAGTGATAATTTATAATAGGGTATGACCAAAGCAAACGTTTCTAATAAGGAGCGAAATCGCACAATAATTCCTTTGGGCCGTAATTCAATATTGCAGGTATCCCGGTTGATATCTAGAATTAATAAATTTCTGATTTCGATACTAGTTTCTGTGATGATAAGTTTAGGTGAACCAATTCCATCCAATGCCCATCGTTCTTTAAGCGTGAACGGTTTGCCAACCTGATCATCTATTTTTCTAGTGATATCTTTATTAGTATAGGAGACGTTTACGAGCATAATCGCTTTATTCAGCAGTTTTGATTAAAGTTAATCAAATCAAAAATGAATGCCGAATCTGTTTACTCTTAAAGTCTAAAAAATGATTAGTTTTGCAAGCTTAATTAAACGTTTTGATGAATATTCAAGAGGTACTATTACATAAAGTTAAAGAAGCAGTACATACGATCTATGGTCAAGAGTTACCATCAGTAGAATTTCAACCTACCCGAAAGGATTTTGAGGGCGATGTTACTATTGTGGTATTTCCCATGTTGCGTGTAATAAAAGGTAATCCTGTGCAAATAGGAGAACAAATTGGTGCTTTCTTAAAAGAACATGTTGATGAGGTATCAGACTTCAATGTTATTAAAGGCTTCTTGAACATTGTGCTAGATGATAACTTCTATTTAAGTTTTTTCAATTCGATTAAATCGGAAAGTAACTTTGGTTTCTTAAAGGAATCAACCGATGCGATTATGGTCGAGTATTCTTCACCGAATACCAATAAGCCATTGCACCTCGGACATATTAGAAATAATTTATTAGGCTATTCAGTTGCTGAGATTTTAAAGGCTTCTGGGAGAAAAGTATATAAAACCCAAATTATAAATGATCGTGGAATTCATATTTGTAAAAGTATGGTTGCATGGCAGAAGTTTGGAAATGGAGAAACACCATCAAGTACTGGTTTGAAGGGGGATAAGCTTGTAGGTAATTATTATGTTGCTTTTGACAAGATTTACAAAGAGCAAATAGCTCAACGTATAGCCTCTGGGATTGATTTTAAAGATGCAGAAAAAGAAGCTCCGATTTTATTGGAAGCTAAAAAAATGCTTTTAAAATGGGAAGCTGGCGATGCTGAAACTGTTGCGCTTTGGAAAACCATGAATGGTTGGGTGTATAAGGGTTTTGAGGTTACCTATAAAAACTTAGGAGTTGATTTTGACACGCTTTATTATGAGAGTGATACGTATCTGTTAGGAAAGAATGTTGTTGCTGAAGGACTTGAAAAGGGAGTATTCTTTAAGAAAGAAGATGGCAGTGTTTGGATTGATTTAACCGAAGATGGTTTAGATGAAAAAATAGTGCTTCGTTCTGATGGAACGGCTGTTTATATGACCCAAGATATCGGTACTGCTATTCAGCGCGTTAAGGACCACCCAGATGTAAACGGAATGGTATATACCGTTGGTAACGAACAAGACTATCACTTTAAAGTGCTTTTTCTTATTCTTAAAAAACTTGGATTTTCTTGGTCAGATAAATTGTACCATCTTAGTTATGGTATGGTAGATTTACCTAGCGGTAAAATGAAAAGTAGAGAAGGTACCGTTGTTGATGCTGATGACCTTATGGCTGATATGACTCAAACGGCTGCCACGATTTCTGAGGAGTTAGGTAAATTGGAGGAATATACAGATGAGGAAAAGGGAGCCTTATACCAAATGATTGGGTTGGGAGCGTTGAAATATTATATCCTAAAAGTTGACCCTAAAAAACGAATTTTGTTCGACCCTGAAGAGTCTGTGGATTTTCAAGGAAATACAGGTCCTTTTATTCAATATACTTACGCAAGAATTCAATCTATTTTGAGAAAAGCAGATAGTATGGGTATTGATATTTCTGAGTCTACCGCCTCTGTAGAACTTCATATTAAGGAAAAGGAACTGATTAAACAAATTCAATTGTTCCCAGACACCATACAATTGGCGGCTGAAAATTACAGTCCGGCATTAATTGCCAACTACACGTATGATTTGGTGAAAGAATTTAATTCTTTTTACCAGCAGGTTTCTATACTTGGAGAAGCCAATGAAGAAAAGCGCATACTACGGGTGCAACTATCTAAAAAGGTGGCTGATGTGATTCAAGATGCTTTTAGGCTCTTAGGTATTGAAGTGCCTGAGCGTATGTAATAAGAAAAGACCGCCGAAGCGATCTTTTCTATAAGCAACTGTACTAATTAACCAACTAAATTAGGTTGCTAAAAGGTTATGCAGTTTTCTTAGCCGCAACAGCTGCACCATATACAACGAGTCCAAATCCAATTTTGTTAATGGCGTCTCCGATGTTGTAAATAACATCCATATTAAGACCTAAATCTCCAAGTCCTTCATACCAGCCAGGTGTGCCTGCCATATATCCTAATGGGTAAATCGCCCATCCTACGAGTACGAACCAACATAGTGTCTTGTGTGCTGTTAAAACGGCTCCACCTGCTTTTTCTGCTAGTTTTTTTGCGGTTCCAAACCATATTTCATAAACAATGTAGAAATATGCCAATCCTGAAATTAAACCCCAAACCGCTGGTCCACTTCCAGTATTGTAGATAGCTTCTCCAAAGTACCCAGTTACTAACATTACCACAGATGCAAAAATTAGTTTCCACATGAGGGATTTTTTTGCGCCAGCTACTTTTAGAATAAGGTAAAATTCAACACACATTAAAGGAACTGTGAGTACCCAGTCTACATATCTAAAGAAGGTTGGAGATTCACCTACCGTTGCCCAATAATCTCGCATATACCAATAATGGACTGCAGCAATAAAGGTGATAAGTCCAGATACCAGAATAGAGGTTTTCCATTTAGTATCAAAATCGTTCATAGATAGGAAAAAGAAAGCAGAAGCCGCCATCATAGCCATGCATCCTACAAAGAATGTGAATCCTACATAGTCATTGGATGCCATTTTGGTGACCAATGAGATTGAAGTAATAAAATGTTCCATAGTACAAGTTTTTATAAATTGTTTAAGTAAATTTACAAATAGTTAAACAATGTTTGTTTAATTTATTTGTTAAAATATTGAACAAAATAAAAAATAGGTATATTGATTTTGTGAAGTTGGAAAGCGTGATCCTTGTGGGTACCTTCTTTTCCCTATGGTTGGCTGTCATTTTTGAAGATGTGATAGAGCAGTATATAGCCTATGTATTTATTCTTTCTTTTGGAATTTTACATGGAGCAAATGACCTTACGCTTCTTCAAAAGACTGAAGCTAAAAACAAATCGACTAGAAATTACCTAAATATTCTGTTGTATTATATACTTTTTGTGTTGGGTAGTGTATTGGTTTTTCACCTAGTACCAAGCTTAGCATTGGTCATGTTTGTGCTATTTAGTGGATATCATTTTGGGGAACAACATTTTATTTCCAAGACTAGTATATCATCTTTAAAAACTAGTGGGCTTTATATTGCATACGGTATTTTTATTCTCTTTCTTCTTTTTGATGCAAATGCAATGATAACATCTAATATTGTTGAAACCATAATTGGATATTCGATTCCCAAATCTGTATATGAAGTTGGATTACTAATAAGTGGGATACTTACGCTTGTGTTCGGCTTTATTTTGGTTTTGATTAATGATATAAAAATCAATCCTTTAAAGGAGGTGTTTTTTATAGGGGTCTTTTTTGTAGTGTTTAAAACGGCCTCCTTATTATGGGGTTTTGCCATTTATTTTATATTATGGCACTCCATTCCCTCTTTATATGACCAAATATTTTATTTGCATGGACATATTAATAAAGGCTCCTTCAAATCATTTTTGATGGCTTCACTTCCCTATTGGTTAATTTCTGTTCTAGGATTTCTAGTGTTACTTTTTGTGTTCAGGGATAACTTGGAAACATCATTGGCATTCTTTTTTTCATTTTTGGCCGCTATTACTTTTCCCCATGTTTTGGTAATCAAAAAACTGAACCAAGGTCAGAAATGAATTCTAAAACTAGCATTTGGAGTAACGCCTAATGAAACACGTTCAATAGTTTCTATGGTATTATCTTCTTGTATTCTATAATAGGTATTTAAAGTATTCTTTCTATCTGTAATATTAAGAATTGATGCGCCTATTGTTCCCTTGGTACTTTCACCCAATCTAAACGTGTAAATTGCGGAGGCGTCTGCCCTTATGTATTCGGGTAATCGACTACTATTCGGGTTTTCGTAATTTATTTCGTTTGGGAATACAGCAGTATCAATTGGTTTATTTTCATCTGGTTTGGTGTACGGTTTCCCAGATGTATAATTAAGTCCAGCTCCTAATTTTAGATTGCCAATTGTATAATTCGCAGCTAGGGTTACCGAATTTCTTATATCTAAATTATTAGGGAACGATGCTGGTATCAATGCATCAAACGTATACTCATTCTTATTATAAGTGTAACTAAGCCAAGCACTATAATCGTTGTTCTTTGTGTTGATTAAAAATTCCAATCCTTTCACGGCATATGAGCCGATTTCGCCATCAAATTGATTCTGATTCTGAAAACCTTGGGTATATACGTTAATTCCATTTATCGTTTTGTAAAATCCTTCTACGCTTAGGTATAACTTAGAAGTGTCATAATTAAACCCTACAGAACCTTGTTTGCTTTTTGTTATAGGTAAGGTAGTACCATCTGATAGAATCCATCTTCTTTTTTCAATGCCAAGAAAGTTTTGTTCTAGGTCTATAATCTGATTTGTGACCTGACTTTTAAATTCTCCTAAAATCTCAGTTTTAAAATTTGATAACAGTTCATATGAAAGATTGATTCGTGGTTCAAAAATTAACTCTTTGAACGTGTCGAGATTTTCAACATAATTTAATCGACCACCGAATAGACCAAAGAATTTATTGTTTTCTGAAGTAAATTGCACTTCAGAAAATAGGGCATGTTTACGAATAACGCCCTTTATGTTGCTAATAAATGGAGGTTGATTAATATTGGTTCTGTTTTCTATACCGGTTTCCGTAAGTTCATAACCATTTCTCCAATCTAAATTTTCCTTCAGTTTATAAGTAGTAATCAGTTTTATACTTGATTCCTTTACTAAATTTTCTTGCTTTAATTGTTGTGTTTCGTTATTTGAAATAGTTAAGGCATCAAGGCTGTATTGCGTATAATAAAAGTGTAAATCAGAACTGAAGCTATCGGTCCAATCGCTTTTTAGTTGGGCTCCTACGGAAATATTATCTTGGTTTAAATTACTTCGGTTTGGGGAATTATTACCTTCTTTAGTTTCCAAGTAATTTAGGTTATTACTCATGTTGACCAAGCTGATGTGAAGATTTTGATCAGGATTGATTTCGTAGATAAGCTTTGCCGTAAAATCATAAAAATAGAAGTCACTTTCACTATTGACTTGGCTATCTTGAAAAGCCTTTTCAGAAAATACTGTGTAAGTAGGTGTACTTAAAAAATCGGTATAAGACCTGCGAGCAGAAACTTGTAATGCTAAATTTTTCTGAATTGGAATTTGCCCAAAAACATCCCCAGATATTAAATTGAAACCTGCACCACCGTTAAAAGTTAAGGGAATATGATTTGATGTTTGTAAATCTAATGTTCCACTGAGTCCGCCGCCATACACTGCAGAAGTACCATTTTTTACAACCTTTACTTTTTCCGTTATATACGGATTGAAGGCAGAAATTAAACCAAAAAAGTGTCCTGTTTGATACATTTTAATACCGTCCCAAAGAATAAGATTCTGGTCATTTGTACCACCTCTAATATTGATGTCTGATACAGTTTCATCAACACTTTTTATGCCGGGAAGTGCTTGTACAGTCTGTAATATATCTGGTTCGCTTATTCCCGGTAATATTCCAAACTTAGCCAGATTGAGTTCGATACTGGCATCAATTGATTTATTTAGGCCTGTGGTCAAAAATTGAGAAACGATAACTTCATCTAATTTTTGATAGCTTAGTCCCATCGCAATTGTTTTGCATTCTGCAGCATTGGCCAATTCTTTAGCTTCAATAAATAAGGGTTTGAAACCTAAATGTTTTATGAGGATTAAAGAAGTTTTGGGTACGTTATCAAAATAAAATTCACCGTTCAAATTGGTGATACGTGCGGTATTTGATTCTATAATTTCTACCGTCGCTCCTGGAATGGTGTTGTTTTCAAAATTATCCAAAACAATACCACAAACCGAAATGGTTGTGGTATTAGTTAACGTGTAATAACGGTTATTTAGTTTTGTGATCGTTAAGTCTGTAGTGCTACGAATATGATCAAGTATAGATTCAAGTGTAGATGACGTTGATTTTATAATTTTTATGTCATTAATATCATTGTCGGCAAACGAAAATTTTACTTCGTACTCCGTTTCCAATTCTAGCAGGTAATTGGATAATACAATCGATTTTTTTGTGACCTGTTGCGCCAAGCCATTTGTACTACAAAACAGCAGTAAAAAACAGATTAGAAAATAATTAATGTGCTTTTTCGTCATAGAATAGCACTTTATCCCCATCTAAATTAAACTTAATTTGTAAAGGAACGCTAATACTCTTAAGCGCAAGTTCTAAATTTTCGTTACTAAAGGAACCAGTGTATAATTGGCCTTTGTCAATGTTTTTCGTGATGATTTTAATATTGAACTGTCGTTGTAACTCGTCCATCACAAAATGTAAGGGTATACTTCTAAACGAACTTTCTTTGGTTAGCCATGAAGGTTTACCGTTGACAGTAGCTTTCGACATCGTACGTTTACCATTAATTGCCAAGAGTGAATTACCTGCTGAGAGTTTTGTTTCTTTTCCGTTAATAGTTACACTTACTAAACCTTCAAAACAAGTGACTTCCAAGTAGTCCTTACGATTCTCTACATTAAATTGAGTTCCCAAAACGGTCACAAGGCCTTGTGCAGTTGCCACCGTAAATTTCTTTCCCTTAGCTACTTTGAAATATGCTTCACCTTCTAGGTTAACATTTCTGTTGTCGTCCCATTGTTTTTCACTGAAAGTCAATTTAGATTCAGCATTCAAGATAACTTCAGAGGTGTCTGGCAGAGTAATAGTTTTATTTTCAGCATATTCAGTAGTAAAGGATTCGTTCAGTGTACTGAGGTAAAAGAATGACCCTGCAAGTAATACTGCTATGACGGCAGCAATTCGTATAAAAGCTTTGAATGGAGTTAAAGTAAATACTTTGGGCTGTTCCTTTGATTTAGTTTGTTCAAGAGAACTCCAAGCTTTATCTATATCAAATTTAGGACCCTCAAGTATTGATGCTGATTCCTTTATTTTTTGATAGGTGGCGAAGTCTTCTGATTTTTTGAACTCAACCATTTCAGCTTCGGTTAATTCATCAGTAAGCCATTTTGCTAAGTAATTTTCTTGCATTTCTTTTCAGCTTTATATAGTAGTAACAATTAAGTTGTAAAATACCCTACTTTAGTATATGTTATTCAGTTGTCGGTTTTCACTAATTTATAATCGTGCAACACTGTTAAGTGAATAATTATTGAAATCTATAACTTTTTACTGCAAACTTAGTGCGTTTTAAGAATAGTCATTTTGTTATGAACCAGCAACCCTTTATATTCCATCAATTCTCTCTCTAAGACTTTTTAGGGCAAGATGCATCCTTTTTTCAATTGCCTTGACGCTTACATTTTCCATTTTTGCAATTTCAGCATATTTTTTACCGTCAATCCTATTTAACAAAAATGTGATACGCTGATTTTCTGGTAGGCTGTTTAATGCGTTGTCCAGCTTTTCCTTGAACTCGGCTTCTTCCATGATAAATTCGGGAGACTCATTAGTGGTCTTCAATGTTTTGTCAGCATACTTTAAACGTACTTTTTCCGCTTTTAAAACATTGAGGTATAAATTGTTGGCTACGGTATATAAATAGGATTTCGCCTTATCCGGACTAACCTTAGCACAGTTTTCCCATAATTTAACAAATGCCTCCTGTACAGCATCATTCGCTTTTTCTTCGTTCCCAAATTTGTAATAGATGTAATTGAAGATAGTTTTTGATGTTTCATTAAAAACCCTTCTGTAAACGGTCTCTTCGCATATATTTTGCTGATGTTCTAAATTCAAGAGGTATATTTTTATCAAGGATATTTTAAAAAAAATAAAAAAGGAGGTAGGGTATTCTGAAAGTAAATTGTTTTAAGGATATAGTAACAAATAACACCAAGTCATTATGAGAAAGTTTCTTAGTTATACCATGTATATTAGCTTGCTAACGATTGTATTAAGTTTTACATCCTGTCAAGATGAATTTGAAGAAATAAATACGGGTGAAGAGCCACAGGCAATTACCGCAAATTCCTCTACTGCAGAATTAATTAAACGTACATCTACCAACGATGGTTCTTATGATAATATCGTAGATGGCACAAGTTGTTTCGATATTAAATTTCCGTATACCGTTGAGGTAAATGGACTGGAACTTACTATAGATTCTCGAGAGGATATTCATCAAATAGAAGAAATCTTTGACGCTATTGATGATGATGTGAATTTCTTGGAAATTTTATTTCCCATAACCATTACTGCCGGCGATTTTACGGAAATTACCATAAACGGATTACAAGATTTAAGGGAATTGGCTGCCGAATGTGAAGAGGGTGGTGATGACGATGATATAGAATGTGTAGACTTTGTATATCCCACGACCTTATATACGTTCAATGTTAGCTTAGAGCAAACAAGTTCTGTAGTTGTCAAAAGTGATCGGGATATGAGAATATTCTTCAAGGAATTAGGGGAGGATAATTTGATCAGTTTTGATTTTCCAATTTCATTAAAATTATATGATGAAACTATTATTACAGTAGCAAGTAATGAAGAATTGGCTGGGACCATTGAAAATGCAAAAGATGATTGTGATGAAGATGATGATGATGACTATAACGATGATGATTTTGACGAAGATGACTTTAATGAAGAATTAGTGGAGTGTGTTTGGTTCGTAAAAGAATTCAAAAGGAATAATATTGATCAGACTGTGCAATACGTAGACTATATCTTAAATTTTAAAGATGATGGTACGGTGGTAACTGGCTTTAGAGGAGCTACAACTATTGAGGGTACTTGGAGTACAACAGTTGGTGACGATGGAGCCAAATTGAACATGGAATTTGATGCTTCTGTAGATTTTAATTTGGAATGGAATGTATATGATGTTGGTGATGATAGAATTAAATTATTTAACGGTGAAAGTAATCGTATCATCATGAAGCAAATCTGTGAAGAAGACCTTCCGGAGATTAATCTAGAAACTATTCGTGAAATTTTAAATGAATGTAGTTGGGTTATCAAAAGAGTGAAGAACAATGGTGAGCAAATCGATAGACTATTAGGAAGTGAATTTGAATTTAAGGCAGGTGGTGTCATTACATTGACTAATGAGAATAATATATCTGAAGGTACTTGGGCAATCACTACAAATGTAGAAGGCCGTTTTATAGTAGCCATAACAATGGGAGATGAACAAGCGGTTAGCTTTGACTGGTTATTGTCAGATCTAAAGGACAGGTTCATTAAGTTTAATGTAGAAGGTACAATGTATGAACTTATGATTGTCAGAAATTGTGGAGATGATGACAATGAGGAAGATACAGTTGATATCAAAAATTTATTCAATGATGTGGAGTGGGACATTGCCTATTTTGCAGAGAATGGAGATGAAACTACAGAAGGATACGTCGATGTAAAACTATATATCGATAATGATGGAAGCTTAGAAATAAGAAACCTTAACGGTGAGGTTTTTAGCACGGGTAGATGGTTTGCCTATAAAAATACATTTAGCGGTCAATTAGAATTGATTATAGCTTTTGCCCCAGGCAGCAATTACTTGCCGTTGGCTAATGATTATCAAATTTTGGAAATCATGGAGAATAGAATCGAACTTAAGCATGAAAACGAAACTGGCGGTTATGATAAATTAATTTTAGAGAAAGAATAAAAATAAAACATCCAGA
Source organism: Maribacter sp. ACAM166 (assembly GCF_005771495.1). Lineage (GTDB taxonomy): Bacteria > Bacteroidota > Bacteroidia > Flavobacteriales > Flavobacteriaceae > Maribacter. Next base: position 20,179 of record NZ_VAUW01000002.1, on the reverse strand, counting down.
AATATACTGCCAACAGTAAAGAGTTGGGCCTCGTTGGCGGTATTGATGGAGGTTTTAGTTTGGGAATATATGAAAGTGTAAACCCTTTTTTGCCCCACAAGCAACGTTTGAGCATCCATTTTTAATGGGTGCTCTTTTGTTTTGCAGATTTTGAGATACTTGCGACGGAATTAGCATTGATATTGTTAAATTTGTAACCCCTTTAAAAAGAAAAGAATGTTCGATAATTTAAGCGATAAGCTAGATAAAGCTTTACATGTACTAAAAGGACATGGTCAGATTACAGAAATAAATGTTGCGGAGACCACCAAAGAGGTACGCCGTGCCTTATTGGATGCGGATGTTAACTTTAAAATAGCAAAGGAATTTACCAATAGGGTAAAGGAAAAGGCATTGGGGCAAAATGTTTTAACGACCTTACAGCCAGGTCAGTTAATGGTTAAAATCGTAAAAGATGAGTTGATCCAATTAATGGGCGGTGAATCTGAAGAAATAAACCTGTCTGGAAATCCATCGGTCATCTTAATGTCCGGCTTACAAGGTTCTGGTAAAACTACCTTTTCAGGAAAGCTTGCGAATTACCTAAAAACAAAAAAATCTAAGAATCCATTATTGGTTGCTTGTGATGTGTATCGTCCTGCAGCTATAGACCAGTTACAAATAGTCGGTGATCAGATTGGTGTACCTGTCTATTCGGATCGTGAAAGTACAGATCCTGTTGCTATTGCAAAAGCAGGTGTTGCCAAAGCAAAAGCAGAGGGTCATAATGTGGTAATTATTGATACGGCTGGTCGTTTAGCAGTAGATGATAAAATGATGGCGGAGATATCTGACATTCATAAAGCAATAAAACCACAGGAGACGTTGTTCGTTGTTGATTCCATGACAGGGCAAGATGCGGTAAATACCGCCAAGGCCTTTAATGATATATTAAATTTTGACGGGGTTATACTTACCAAATTAGATGGTGATACCCGAGGTGGTGCAGCGATATCTATTAAGTCTGTAGTTGATAAGCCTATTAAATTCATCGGTACAGGTGAAAAGATGGAGGCGATAGATGTCTTCTATCCGTCGAGAATGGCCGATCGTATTTTGGGTATGGGAGATGTTATTTCTCTAGTAGAACGTGCTCAAGAACAGTTTGATGAAGAGGAAGCTAGGAAAATTCAAAAGAAAATTGCGAAGAACAAATTCGGATTTGATGATTTCTTAAGCCAGATTCAACAAATTAAGAAAATGGGGAATATGAAGGACCTTATGGGGATGATACCTGGTGCAGGTAAAGCTCTAAAAGGGTTGGATATTGATGATGATGCCTTTAAACATATAGAAGCAATAATACATTCGATGACCCCAGAAGAACGTTCCACGCCTTCAAAATTAGATGCAAGTAGAAAAAAGAGAATTGCCAAAGGTGCAGGCAGAGAAGTTCAAGAAGTAAATCAGTTATTAAAGCAGTTTAATCAAATGAGTAAGATGATGAAAATGATGCAAGGTGGTGGTGGTAAAAAGATGATGCAGATGATGGGAGCCATGAAAGGAATGAAGTAGTAAACGATTAACGTTAATTTAAAACATACGGATATGGAATTATTGGATGGTAAAAAAGTATCCAATCAAATAAAGGAGGAAATCAAGGCTGAGGTTGCCAAGATGAGGGAAAGAGGAGAAAAGGTGCCTCATTTAGCGGCTGTAATTGTAGGTAATGATGGCGCAAGTTTAACCTATGTAGGCAGTAAAGTACGTTCTTGCGAGCGTGTAGGATTTGAATCTACCCTTGTGCAAATGCCCAGTACAACTTCTGAACAAGAGTTGTTGAGGAAAATAAACGAGCTGAATAAAGATGATAATATTGATGGCTTTATCGTTCAATTACCGCTACCTGAACAGATAGATACCCAAAAAGTAATCATGGCCGTGCACCCAGATAAGGATGTAGACGGTTTCCACCCTACCAATTTCGGTAAAATGGCTTTGGATATGAGCACCTTTATACCTGCGACCCCATTTGGTATTCTTGAACTTTTGGAACGTTACAAAGTAGATACAAAAGGAAAGCATACGGTGGTAATAGGTCGTAGTCACATTGTAGGTAGGCCAATGAGTATTTTGATGGGTAGAAAAGGGTGGCCAGGGAACTCAACGGTTACGTTAACACATAGCCATACAAAAAATATTACACAAATCATTTCACAGGCAGATATTGTGATATCTGCCCTGGGCGTTCCCAATTTCCTTAAAGCTGAAATGATTAAAGATGATGCCGTTGTTATCGATGTAGGTATTACAAGAGTACCCGATGATACTAAAGAAAAAGGATATTATATTACAGGAGATGTTGATTTTGAAAACGTAAGTAAAAAGGCATCCTTTATAACGCCGGTTCCGGGTGGTGTGGGGCCAATGACAATTGCTATGCTGTTGAAGAATACACTTTTGGCAAGGGAACGTCATAGAAATAGACAATAAAATTCCGAAAGAACTTTTTTTAATTCCTATTTAACTTAAAATATTGTAACATGACCATATCATTCTAGTCTAATGTTGACAAAGATTTAAGCAAACCAATATGAACAAATCAAGGATTTTAAAATTAGTATGCTATCAGTTATCGTGCTAACAACGGCCTGAAATACGGAGACTAAAGAAATTCCAGAAAAAGAATTGATTTCAGGTATCTTAAAGGAATATATGGACACTTCAGTGCATCCGGGTGATGATTTTACGTCGTATATAAATGGTACTTGGGTGAAAAACACAAAAATTACTGCTGATAAATTATCTTATGGGGTAGGGTATATCGTTCACGAGGAATCGGAAGACAATGTTAAAAAGATTGTTGAGGAATCTGCTTCCGGTGATTTTGCTAAAGGTTCGGATGAGCAGAAAGTTGGAGACCTTTTTAAATCCTATATGGATATTGAAAAAAGGAATGAATTAGGAGTTGCTCCTTTAAAGCCAGAGTTTGATAAAATAGATGCCATCAAGAGTTACGATGAGTTGGTAACTTATTTGCTTACGCGAATAAATACGGTATAAACACTCCGCTGGGCCTATTCGTTTACCAAGATTTTAAAGACCCAACGATTTATACGGTATACACGTGGCAAGCCGGATTGGGATTACCCGATAAAGAATATTATCTAAAAAATGATGCTCGTTCAAAAGAAATCTAGAACAAATATGTTGCTCATATAGAAAAAATGTTCGATTTGGCAGGACTTCCTGATGGAACTAAAGCAGCAAAGGCGGTAATGAATTTGGAGACTAAAATAGCTTCAAAGCATTTAGACAAGGAGAAAACAAGAGATTTGTTAGGGTTGTACAACATGTTTCCATTAGATACCTTGTCCACTATTATGCCTAAATTCAATTGGACCAACTTTTTAGCTGAAGCTGGATTGTCTAAGCAGGAAAATTTAGGGGTTTTGATGCTAGACTATACTAAGGATTTGGATGGTATTATTACATCTACAGATTTGAATACGTGGAAAACGTATTTAAAATGGAGTGCTTTAGATGCTAGTGCATCACGTTTAAACGATGCTTTGGATAATCAGAACTGGGAGTTTTACAGCAAAGAATTAAGAGGTACCCAAGAACAACGGCCTATGTGGAGAAGAGGTGTGTCTACCGTAAACGGGACTTTGGGAGAGGTGGTTGGTAAAGTATATGTGAAAAGACACTTTCCGCCAGCAGCGAAGGAACATATGGAAACACTTGTTGAAAATCTACTTAAAGCGTATGAAGTAAGTATTAAGGATTTGGATTGGATGAGTGAAGCAACCAAAGAAGAAGCTTTGGACAAGTTAGGTAAGTTCACACCCAAAATTGGATATCCCGATACATGGAAATCCTATGATTTTGAAATAGAACCAGATGATTTGTATGGTAATCTTCATAGGTCGGCATTAATGGAATATAATAGGGAATTGGCTAAATTAGGGCAGCCCGTAGATAAGGATGAGTGGGGTATGACTCCGCAGACGGTTAATGCCTACTATAATCCGACCTTGAACGAAATCGTATTTCCTGCAGCTATTTTACAACCTCCATTCTTTGATTTAAATGCCGAGGATGCTGTTAACTATGGTGCTATTGGTGCGGTAATCTGACATGAAATAGGATATGGATTTGATGACACGGGTAGCACATTTGATGGGGACGGTGCCATGCGTAATTGGTGGACAGATGCCGATAAGGAAGAGTTTAAAAAGCGAACCGGTGCCTTGGTGGGACAATTTAATGGTTTTGAAGTATTGCCCGATTTGAATGTAAACGGAGAATTTACTCTTGGCGAGAATATTGGTGATTTAGGCGGGCTCACTATAGCACTTAAAGCTTACAGGATGTCTTTGGGAGAAAAGGATGCTCCAGTTATGGATGGCTTTACTGGAGAACAACGCGTATTTATTGGATATGCACAGTCTTGGAGAAATAAAATGCGAGACGAAGCACTGCGAGTACAGATTAGTACGGATTCACATTCGCCAGACAATTTACGCGTTAATGGAATTGTACGCAATATTCCCGAGTTCTATAGCGCTTTTGATGTTAAGAAAATGGACTCACTTTACTTGGCTCCCGAAGAATGGGTTAAGATTTGGCAAGAAAAATAATACGTAGCAAAAAAACCTTCAATCTTACGATTGGAGGTTTTTTTGCTTTGGTTCGTCGGAAATTGTTATTCCCGTTTCGGTAGAATCATTTGGTTTTATAATATCAATATCATTGCTGTCGTCATAATCACAGCTTGATATAGTCGTAATGAGACTTACTATGAATAAAATCAATACAATTTTTTTCATGATACTTTGTTTTGATGTGTTTAATAAAATGGTCCAATACAGGTTATATGTTTAGTAAGGAACGTTTTTATAGTGTAAATGGTATTTTTTTTGTGAAAAACCGTTAGATTTATTTTATGATTCATTCCTATATTAGAGAGAGATTTTGAGGTTGTAAGGATTATTTAAAATACGTGTGAAAAAGTGCTGCCTTTTTTGGTGTAAAAAATACGGACAAATCATTTTGCATCATGAATGAGTTCGTACGTTTTTTAAAATTTTAAATGTGGAATCGTTTATTTGGTAGTGATATTGATTAGAATAAATAAAAACTATGAGCTTAAAGCAATTTTTTGAATCATCTGTAGATATGCTTTGTATAGCAAATTTTGATGGTTATTTTGTTGACGTAAATCCAGCTTTTATAACGTTATTAGGCTATACCAAAGAAGAAATTTTATCAAGGAAAATAAATGATTTTGTATACAAGCACGATAAAAAATCTACCCAAGATATTCGGGAGGGAATTTATAAAAATGAAAGACTTCTTAATTTTAAAAATAGGTACGTAACAAAATCTGGAGAAATCGTTTGGCTTTCATGGAGCGCTGTGCCTGTTGAAGATGATAATATGGTTTATGCTATCGCTAAGGATATTACACAAGAAATGCGACTTAAAGATGAGCATGTAGCAGAGTTCACGAAGCTTAAAAGTGTAAATGAAGATTTAGTTCGGTTAAATTACACCACTTCACATGACTTAAGGGCTCCAGTTAATAATTTGATATCTCTTTTTGATTTATTAGATTTTAACACCATTAATGATGAGGATACCACGCAAATATTACGTTATATGGAAATTTCAGCCAAGGGTGTGAAAGAATCTCTAGAGAACTATTTAGATTTAATCGATAATGCAGGCAAGAACTCCAATAATCTTAGTGAAGTTTTTTTTAATAAGATACTATCTAAAATAGAGAATAATTTGGGGTCTATAGTTAGCGGTTCCAATTCGCAAATTACAAGTGATTTTTCAAAATGTGAAAGTGTGTATTTTGATAATGCCTTTATGGAAAGTATTCTTTTAAACTTAATAACTAACTCCATTAAATATAACCAACCAGGTATTTCTCCGAAAATTGAAATACAAACACAGATTAAGGATGGTCATAAGCAATTACTATATAAAGATTACGGAAAAGGCTTTGATCTAGAAAAAAATGGAGACAAGATATTTGGTCTCAATCAGCGTTTCGATGTATCTCAAGAAGGTAAAGGGGTGGGGCTCTATTTAATTCAAAATCAGTTAAACAGTTTGGGCGGTGTTATATCGGTGGAGAGTGAACCTAATAAAGGAGCAACTTTTTGTATTACATTTCCAGTCTAGTTGATTAGAATTTACAACGCAACTTTTTATTTTAAAATAAACTTTTCTCAAAGTTTAGGATAGCCAAATGAATATTTATCTTTAATGGAATAATCAACATCCATCATGAAAAAACAAATATTCGTTTTAGGACTTCTAAGTTGTCTACTACTTAGTTGTGAAAAGGTAGTTAAACCTGTTTATGATATCAATATCACATTTAATGATGATGTAGATGAAACGCCGAAAGATGGTAGACTTCTATTAATGCTTTCTACAGATGACAGCGATGAACCTCGATTTCAAATCAACGATGGTCTTAATACCCAGCTAATTTTTGGACTTAATGTGAATGATTGGGAACCAAACACTTCAATAACTTTTGATGGGTCAACTTTTGGGTATCCTTATGCCAGTTTAAAAGATGTGCCGCCCGGGGAATACAATGTGCAGGCGCTGTTAAATGTGTATGAAACCTTTAATTTATCAACAGGGCATACCGTTAAATTACCGATGGATAATGGAGAGGGACAACAATGGCAGCGTTCTCCAGGTAATTTGTACAGTAAGCCATTTAAAATAAGGGTAGCAAGCAATGGTATTGAAAATGTTTCAGTAGTTCTTGATCAGGTAATACCACCAATAGCAGAACCAGAGGATACTAAATGGATCAAGCATATAAAAGTAAAGTCTGAAAAATTATCTGAATTTTGGGGACGGGATATTTATTTAGGAGCTCACGTCTTACTTCCTAAAGGGTTCGAAGAGCATCCAGAAGCAAAATACCCTCTTATGGTATTTCAAGGTCATTTTCCATCAGATTTTAGTGGCTTTAGAACAACCCCTCCAGACCCTAAAATGAAACCTGAATATTCAGAACGGTTTAATTTAGAAGGATACAATATCATTCAGCAGCAAGAAGCTTATGATTTTTATAAACGATGGAATGAGCCTGATTTTCCTCGCTTTATAATCATAGAGATTCAACATCCAACGCCTTATTATGATGACTCTTACGCTGTAAATTCAGCTAGCCAAGGTCCTTATGGTGATGCGTTAACCTATGAATTGATTCCTGAAATAGAAAAGCAGTTTAGGGGAATGGGTGAAGGCTGGTCTCGTTTCTTATATGGTGGTTCGACTGGTGGTTGGGAGGCACTTGCGGTTCAAGTAAAATATCCAGAGGAATATAATGGTTGTTTTGCCGCTTGTCCTGATCCAATTGATTTTAGGGCGTATGCCTTGACGAATATTTATGAAGATGCTAACGCGTATTATTACCCAAGCACTCACAAGAAATTAGAGGTGCCATCACATCGTAATTACCTAGGTCAGATACAATCAACGTTAAGACAAGGCAATCATTTAGAATTAGTGTTGGGAGATAAGTCAAGATCAGGTCAGCAATGGGATATTTGGGAAGCTACCTACTCGCCTCAAGGTAAAGATGGATATCCGGTTAGAATATGGGATAAAATGACCGGAGAGATAGACCATAAAGTGGCCGAGTATTGGAAAGAGAATTTTGACCTTAGACATATTCTAGAACGTGATTGGGATAAATTAGGTCCTAACCTTAAAGGGAAAATTCATATTTACTGTGGTGATATGGATAATTACTATTTGAACAATGCAGTGTACCTAATGGAAGATTTCTTAGAAAGTACAACGGAGCCTTATTATGATGGAGAAGTGTTGTATGGTGACAGAGCTGAACATTGTTGGAACGGTGATTCAGAGCAACCAAATGCTATAACTCGTTTACGGTACAACAGTATGTATGTGCCAAAAATCATGGAGCGTATCGAGAAAAGTGCGCCTAAAGGGGCTGATTTAACGAGTTGGAGGTATAGGTAAGTATGAAGAATATACGAAGTAAAGTGGGATGGTTCTTTTTTGCTTTTTTCGCAATCGGGGTAGGGCTATACCCGCTTATTTATGTGCTTATAGACCGTAAATTAGGCCTGTTAGCGTCTAAAACAGAAGCGTTATTGGGTGATGTCTTTTGGAATGTCGGCTTCTATGGTCATATTTTTTTTGGTGGTTTGGCCTTAATAGTCGGCTGGGTACAGTTCAGTAAGCGGATAAGAAAGTCGAATTTAAGATTGCATAGAACCGTTGGTAAAATATATATAATAGCAGCTTTAATCAGTGGCTTCTGTGGACTTTTCATCGCTATGAATGCCACGGGTGGTCTTATCCCAAAGGTGGCATTTGTAGGTTCGGCGCTGATTTGGTTGTATACCACAAGTAATGCATTTTTAGCCATAAGAAAAGGAAATGTTCAATCACATCAGGCTTTTATGATTTTCAGTTATGCTGTTTGTTTCTCGGCGGTCACTTTGCGATTTTGGCTACCGCTTTTGACCATGGTATTTCAAGATTTTATTGTAGCCTATCGTATTACATCGTGGTTATCTTGGGTGCCCAATATATTTGTCGCTTATTATATTGTAAGGAAGAAAGGTTTGTTGCTTGTTTAACTTGAAAGTCAAAATTTCTATTATTATGGTATTCTAAAATTCAAGCATTATCAGTATCTTGTTTTTTATAAATAAACTTCATTTAAAATGAAAAAAGCAGCTCTCTTGCTCGTTATTTGTTTCGGGATAACGTTAAGCCTTGTAGCCCAGAGTGGTAGGGTTAAAGATAACCTTTCCATGACCAGCAAAATTTTAAAAATGGAGCGTAATTATGCCGTTTACCTTCCACCGGATTACGAAACTTCTGAGCGCAGTTATCCGGTTTTGTATTTGTTACATGGGGCTACAGATGACCATAGAGGTTGGGTGCAGTTTGGTGAAATTTTACGTATTACAGACAAAGGAATTAAAGACGGTAGTGCGACACCAATGATTATAGTTATGCCAGATGCTGATACTGGTAAAATGGGTTATTTCAATCAAGGAAAAGATTGGCGGTATGAGGATTTCTTTTTCGAGGAATTTATGCCCTATGTTGAACAGAAATACAGAATCAAAGGAGAAAAACGATATCGAGCGGTTGCCGGACTATCCATGGGTGGCGGTGGATCTTTTATGTATGCTTTACACCACCCAGAATTGTTTTCTTCCGCTTGTCCGTTGAGCGCATATGTTGGTCCTTTGACTATTGAGGATTTAAAAAAAAGATTGGAACAAAATGATGTTAAATATTCTGAAGTTGAGATTCAAGAATATTTTAAAAAACACAATGCTATAGAATTATTGAAAACTGTTTCTGTCGAAGATGTAAAATCTGTTCGGTGGTATATTGATTGCGGAGATGATGATTTCCTCTACGAGGGAAATAGTTTGGTGCATATCGCCATGAAGAAAAAAGATATTCCACATGAATATCGAGTGAGAGATGGAAGACATAGTTGGACATACTGGCGAGAAGCATTGCCAGCGGTTCTAAGTTTCGTGTCAGATGCCTTTCATCAATACTAATAATAAATTTAGATAGAAATGAAATATAGAAGATTTGGGCGTACTGATTGGCAAGTAAGTGAAGTAGGATATGGCATGTGGGGGATGGCCGGATGGACGGCTAGTGATGATGAGCAATCCGCTAAGTCATTAGATTTAGCCGTTGAGAACGGAGTTAATTTTTTCGATACTGCTTGGGGGTATGGCGAAGGGCATAGTGAAGAATTATTGGGTGAGCTTGTTCGAAGACATCCTTCTAAAAAATTATATACGGCAAGTAAAATACCACCAAAAAACTTTCAATGGCCAGCTAAACCTGAATATGGATTTGAAGACTCCTATCCAACGGAGCATATTATGGACTATACCCATAAAACTTTAAAAAATTTAGGGTTAGAACAATTAGACTTAATGCAATTCCATACATGGGATGATGTTTGGAGCGACCGTGAAGAATGGCAACGTGCTATTGAAGATTTAAAGACCTCTGGCAAGATTGCTGCCATGGGTATAAGCATGAATCGTTGGGAACCAGAAAACGGCATTAAAGCTTTAAAAACGGGTATGTTAGATGCTGTTCAAGTCATTTATAACATATTTGACCAAGCGCCTGTCGATACGCTGTTTCCATTGTGTAAAGAAATGGATATCGCCACCATTGCACGGGTGCCTTTTGATGAAGGAACTCTTACTGGAACAATTACCAAGGAAACTACTTTTCCTGAGGGAGATTGGCGCGGGACTTATTTTGTGCCAGAAAATTTAAATTCTTCTGTGGAACATGCAGATGCATTACGACCGTTAATACCAGAAGGGATGACCATGGCAGAAATGGCATTGCGTTTTATATTGATGAACGATAACGTGGGCACTACCATACCTGGTATGCGTAAACAGCGCAATGTTTTGGCTAATACGGCAACAAGTGATGGTAATGGTTTAGCTGCTGAATTGTATGAAGAGCTTAAAAGGCACAGATGGGATAGAGTTCCTACCTCGTGGTCTCAATAGTATTTTTAGTGAAATTTAATTGTCTTTTGAGCTTAAAAAAATCAACTCTTTATTAGAGTTGATTTTTTTATGTATTGTTTTAATTTAGATAGTAGCCCAATTGTAACGAAATACCGAAATCTTTCTAGTTATTTGGCGAATAGTTGTGTCTTATCCTTAAAGGCTTTGAATTCTAATGCATTACCTGCAGGGTCTAAAAAGAACATAGTAGCTTGTTCCCCGACTTGCCCTTCAAATCGAATGTAAGGTTCAATAACAAAATTAACCTCCTTTGATTTTAGCTCTTCAGAAAAGCTTTGAAAAGTGTCCCATGGTAGTACGACCCCGTAATGAGGTACGGGAACATTGTGCCCGTCCACAGGATTATGGTGTATATTTTCAGTTTCTAATTTTGGTTTATAATGTATAACCAGTTGATGTCCAAAAAAATTGAAATCGACCCAATGGTCGCTACTGCGACCTTCTTCGCAATTAAGTACCTCTCTATAAAATGTTCTGCACTCGGCTAAATTATGAACGGGTATGGCAATGTGAAATGGTGAAACGTTTTGCATAATAAGGTGTTTTTTAAAGTCGACATTAATGCGTTCATATACCTTTATGAACGCCCCGTGCTATTTATTTTATTACGTGTTCGGAAAGTTACTGTTTAATACATTCCTTTATATTGAAACTAATGACAAATTGGAATTTTACAGTGATTTACATTTTACCCATCACAGCTTTAAAAAGGTGATAATCTTGTCGTTCACCTCATCTTGATGCATTGAATGCCCAAAACCTTCAGTGCTTATTAGTTCGCTTCCCTTCCAATGTTTATTTACCTCTACAGATGCATGATAAGGAGTTACCTTGTCCAGCCTGTCATGAAAGAGTAAACCTTTTTTCGAATTATTTAAAACAAATTTAGAGCTGGAGAATTCTTTTGAGGTGAAACCAAATCTAGAATAAATATAAGACTCCAACGTTTTCATCACCTTTTTATTCAAACCTAATAGATTTTTATAATGGGTTAGGATTTCGTTGAATTCTGAAGGAGAGCCTATAGTCACTATTTTTTCTATAAATGCATTTGAATGTTTATACTCATTATACAAAACGGTCATCCCACCTACGGAATGACCAATAACCGTTTTAGGTCGGTATTTCAATGCTATTGCTTGCAAAGCTTCGGCATAGATTGGGACATATAACAATTTTCCCGTTGAATATCCATGAGCAGGGGCGTCAAAGGCTATAATGTTATAATCGGCTTCTTGTAGTTTTTCAATTAGTCTGTGCCATCGCCATGCATTACTTTCCCAACCATGTACCAGTACTACCGTTTCTTTAGTGCCTGGCCATCTATATAACTGAATTTGATTGTCGCCTACGTTTAAAACTTCGAGTTTTGCACTGTCTAAATACTGCTTTTGATTAGGTAACACACGACCTTTTCGAACGGTAGCGAATACTTCGAATGCTTGTTTGGCAATTTTGTTTGATTGAAGCCAGACAAAGAGATTGAAATAAAGTCCGTATAATTTTGGTATGATTTTTTGAAATAAAATGGGCACGAGAAGATTGCTGTTAAATGATTTGAAAAATAACCATTATCAACTGAATTTTCAGTTTCCGTTAATGGCTACTAATATGGTGTATTGGTCTGACAGAATTAAATGTGTGGCCTTCAATCATTAATTGCTTGGCCAATTACAGATAATCAGTCCCAACCGACCATCATGTATTTTACCTTTGCCTTATCTGGTATTTGGACTTCTTCAATTTTAGAATTAGCGTTGTATCTTAGGCTGCCTGGCAATTCTTTCTTGTCAATAGTAAAATAGAGATCGCTGTCTTTTAATAATACTACCACATTGTTTAAAGAAGTAATGATTTTCTTTATTGAATAATTCTCTTTAATATCTTTAAACGTACAATTTTTGGTAATGCCTTTCTCCGTAATAAAACGACCATCATTAATTTGCACATTTTGAATGGTTGCAATGCTATCTGTATTTGGAGTAAGTGTAAGTAGAAGTTCGCCTCCTTTTTCAAATATCATGATTTTACTTGCACCACTCCCAAAATGTAATTTTACCGTATCCTGTACGACCGAATCTTTCTCAAAAATAAGGTCAATATCTCTTGCTAGACTTTGTTTACTCAATCTGCCTACTTGGTCTCCAGATATTTGAAAATCATTCGTTTTAACGCTTTCGCAATTATAAAATAGACAGCTGCTTAAAATTAATACTAGTGTATAACTCGTTTTCATATTTCCTATCGCATTACTTTTTTTAATATTCCTAGTACGCCTCTAATAAATGTAGCACTTGTCAATACCTTTATTATCGGATTTTGCCTTGTACTTTGTCTACTGGTGGTTCTTCTTGGTGTTGGTTTGTTCTTTTCTTTTTCTGCAAGTTTTTCGGCCTTCTCAATCTTTTCGTTTAGGATTTCGTAAGCACTTTCTCGATCTATAATTTCGTTGTATTTTTTCACCAACGTAGAGCTGTCGATAACGTCTTTCAATTCCTTATTTGTTAGCACATCCATTCTGCTCATGGGTGCTCGTAACAATGTGGCCGCAAGTGGTGTCGGTCTCCCTTTTTCGTCCAAAGCTGAAATGAGTGCTTCACCAATACCTAAAGATGTAAGCACCTCTTTGGTATCATAGTATTCAGATTCAGGATAGTTTTCTGCCGTCATTTTTATCGCCTTTCTATCTCTAGCGGTAAATGCTCTTAATGCATGCTGTACTTTCAGACCTAATTGAGCTAATACCTCATTTGGTACGTCAGTTGGGTTCTGAGTCACAAAATAAAGACCTATGCCCTTTGAACGGATCAGTTTTACGATACTTTCAATTTGGTCTAATAATGCTTTCGATGCTTCCTTGAAAATAAGATGTGCTTCGTCTATGAAAAGTATGAGCTCTGGTTGGTCACTATCACCCTGTTCCGGGAACGTTGAGTAAATTTCTGCCAATAAACTTAGCATAAATGTTGAGAACAACTTTGGTCTATCTTGTATATCGGTCAACCTTAGAATATTAATATAACCACGTCCTTTTTCATCTATTCGTGTTAAGTCATTAACATCAAAAGACTTTTCGCCAAAGAACAATTCTGCACCTTGTTGCTCTAGTTCAATAATTTTTCTAAGTATCGTACCGGTTGAGCTCGTTGAAATTCTACCATATTCTTTAGCGAACTCCGCTTTTCCAGCTCCTGTTGCGTATTGTAATACTTTTTTGAAATCTTTTAAATCTAATAAAGGCATTTTATTATCATCGCAGTATTTGAAAACCACGGCAACGATGCCTTCTTGAGTTTCAGAAAGGTCAAGAATTCGAGATAAGAGTACAGGTCCAAATTCAGATACTGTTGCCCTTAATTTGACACCATCTTGTTCTGATAAAGAAAGTATTTCAACAGGAAAACTACTAGCTTCAAATGGGATACCGATTTTAGCATGTCGCTCGTCTATTTTAGCATGACCAGGACTTGGTTGTGCTAGTCCGCTCAAATCACCCTTTAAATCCATTAAAAGAACGGGTATTCCCTTTTGGGATAGATTTTCTGCTATTATTTGAAGTGTTTTAGTCTTTCCAGTACCTGTAGCACCGGCAATTAGCCCATGCCTATTCAGTGTTTTTAGTGGAATTTTAACCAAGGCATCCTTTACGGCTTCACCATTTAACATGGCCGCACCCATTACAATGTAATCGCCTTTGGTGGTATATCCCTTTTCGATATGGTTAAAAAAATCTTTGGTACCAGCCATTATATGAATTTTGGATAAAAATAAGGGATTTTTAAGCAAACCAAAAGCGAAGACCTATCTTAAATACTACTTAGTTTTCAACAGGTGAAGCGCTATGACGAATAGGTTCGGTGGTATATATTCTGGACCTGACTGGCTATAGGAATTAGGAACTAAAACGTATCTTTGCCAGATGAAAAATGTAGAGGTACTTGAGAAGGTGAATCAAGGGGTGTTTTTGCCCTTAATGGAAGAATTTTACACCATACAGGGCGAAGGTTTTCATAAAGGAACTGCTGCCTATTTTATTCGAGTTGGAGGTTGTGATGTTGGTTGTCATTGGTGTGATGTTAAGGAAAGTTGGAATGCGGAAACCCACCCACCCACAGATATTGAAAAAATTGTCACAAATGCCGTGGCCTATTCTGACACGATTGTAGTTACAGGTGGTGAGCCTTTAATGTGGGATATGAGACCGTTGACCAAAGCGTTAAAGGATAAAGGTTTAAAAACACACATTGAAACTTCAGGGGCGTATACGCTAACTGGCGATTGGGATTGGATTTGTCTTTCTCCCAAAAAAAATAAATTACCTGAAGGTAGAATCTACGATGAAGCTCATGAACTTAAGGTGATTATTTTTAATAAGCACGATTTAATTTTTGCAGAGGAACAAGCGGCTAAAACAAACTCGAACTGTATTTTGTACTTACAGCCAGAATGGAGTGTTAGAGATAAAGTCGTTCCGATGATTGTAGATTATGTGATGAAAAACCCAAAATGGAAAGTTTCATTGCAAACACATAAGTATTTGAATATCCCTTAGAGTTTGGTAAGGCGTTCAATAAACTTTGTTTTTAGAGAAAATTGATTTCTATAGCATCGAGAATTAGCGTCCTCCATTGGCGCGAATATCCAATATACATTCTGGGTCAAGTTCAACAGTTGCGGCACTTCCCTTTGCTGATTTTTGCTGTAAAAGGCCTAAGACAGTATTTCCAGAAAGCGTACAGGCTGATTTTATGCCATCTTCGTACAGTTCTTTTGAAGTTGCTTGATGAGATTTTCCGCTTACCGGACCACCAAATTGCAGTTCTGATCGCATAAGACAACCATTTTGGTTACAGTGGTTGTCACCGGCCATTTCACCATCACTATTTTCAGATTCTGATTGATGGTCGTTTACCATATCGGTGCCTAAATTGACTAAGCCGAAAAGGTGGCCAAACTCATGGTTTAAGGTAGTGGTTTCTACATCTGCATCACTAATTGAAAAGCTTCTCGCCGCTAATTTTCTAACCGTTACTTCATGAATAATCATTGAAGTATTTTGAAAAACAGCTCCTAAAGTGACCAAGCCATCCTCTAAATCATCACCTTCTGCAGGTGAATCTGCAAAATAGATATAGATAGCTAAAGTGCTACCGGTATTAAATGCTGTTCTATTTTTTGTTTCTAGATCTGAAATTTCTTTTAAAGTGAGTTCGTCTTCTGCAGGACTAGGTAATTCATTATAAATAATTTCTATGTCTTCTTTGAACGTGTGTTGGCGCAAATAATCTGTAAACTGAGTCATTGCAGATGTTGTAGGTTTGAAGCCTGTTACATATCCAATTTCAATTAAAATTTTATCAAAATTATCAGTAGATAGAATATCATTGGCAGAATCTCCAGCTGCTAACAAGTTAGCTTTTTTGTCTACTGTGGTAGATGTTGCTTCGTCATCTGAACCAGAAGCACTTTTCGAACAGGAAATGGTGAAAGCAATTAGTAGTACTAATAATAATCTTTTGAATATATTCATCATCTTGGTTTGTCTGATAGCATAACGAAAAAATCGGGATGCTATTATTTGGCATGCGTCAATCTTGCTAAATAGTCGTAATGTTCACCTTCCATAAGTAGTTCACAACTTAAATGATTGAAATTCGCTGCACGCTGTAGCGTATTATAATCTACGTATAACCACTGAAATGGTTTGGTTTTTTTATTTTTATATTTTATGGTGAAGTTAACTTCACCATAATAGGTCGTTTCATCAGGAATCCAATATCCGCCATCTTCGTCATTTTCGAACATGTAAATGATATCAGATGAATCCAAGAGAATTTGACCTCCTTTTTTTAACAGAGATTTTAATTTTGAGAAGAATTTCTCAAGCTCCTTTAAGGTTCCAGCTAATCCTACACCGTTCATTAAAATTAAAAGTGTATCAAAAGTTTCACCTTCGTAGTCTAAAATATTTTGGTGAATGTTATTTTTTACGCCTCTTTGTTTGCATACTTGAATCGCACCTTTTGAAGAATCAAGGCCAGTAACTGTAAGCCCTTTTCTTTGGAGATAAAGACTATGACTCCCTGCACCACAACCAATATCCAGAACGTTGCCTTTACAGCTTTTTAGTGCCTTTTGTTCAAGTGCAGGCATATCTTTAAAGCTTCTGAACATATAGGGTATTGGTAAAACATCTTCTTCGTTCAATGAAGAATACGTTAAAATATCTTCAGTATACCTACCTTCTTGGTAGTCTAAAAGTGCAGTGCCTAATATATCGTCGTTCAAAATAGATGTATTTCTAAGTGCAAAAATCTCTCTTTTTATTCCTACTTTCCTAGTTTTGACTAATAATTTTAGAATATGGAGGAGGTTTTACGTCAGTTGTCGAAAAAAGCTAAGGAAAAACATAGTGAAAACAAAAAGTTCTTTGTCAAACTTAGAAAGAAGCCGCCCAAGAATTTAGACTATATAATGCAAGAGCTGCATGAGACCGAATTTGAACGCACCGACTGTCTTACCTGTGCGAATTGCTGTAAAACTACGGGACCGCTTTTTACCAATGCCGATGTAGAACGTATTTCTAAGTCGTTTAAAATGAAGCCCCAAAAGCTCATTGACACTTATTTACGTGTAGATGAGGACAATGATTTTGTTTTGCAACAGGTGCCCTGTACTTTTCTAGGGGCTGATAATTATTGTTCAATTTACAATATACGCCCAAAGGCTTGCCGCGAATTTCCCCATACAGATCGAAAAAAATTTCAACAAATAAGTAACCTTACTCTTAAGAATGTTGAAATATGCCCTGCAGCTTATAATATTGTTGAGGAGATGAAGAAGTTGATGAAGTAAATAGGTGACAGTTCGTAGTTTTAGGAATTATCTGATACCTGTTTTCACCGTGATTGTAAAAACAGTAGTGACAAAATCGGTTTACATTTAATTAAAAGAATAGTAACTTGAACTTATGAGTGGGGTATCATCAATGATGCTATCTAAATTGTGACCTGCAAGCTCAAAAACTAATGAAAAAATATTTACCAATAATTTTAATTCTTTCTTTTGTTAAACTATTAATACAATGGTTTGGGAATCAGAATTATGGTTTTCATCGTGATGAATTACTTCATTTATCCGCAAGTGAACACCTTGATTGGGGATTTATGGAATTTCCACCCTTTATTGCACTAATTGGAAAATTATCTTATTGGTCTTTTGATTATTCTCTTTGGGGGGTTAGGTTATTTCCAACATTAGCAGGTGTTGGAATTCTAATTTTATGCTGTTTAATAGCCAAAGAACTCGGTGGAAAATCAAAGGCGATTTTATTATCTGGAATATGTATCCTTGCATTTCTACCATTTTACCGAAATCACACTTTATTCCAACCAGTTGCATTTGACCAATTATTTTGGACATTAGGTTTTTACTTCATTATTAAGTTTATAAACTCAAAGAACAAAAAGTTTTTAATTTTATTGGGAATTGCTTTGGGATTAGGTTTAATGAATAAGTACACCATATTAGTATGGGCTTTTGGACTTTTTATTGGTTTGTTTTTCTATGAAAAAAGAACTATTTATAAAAATAAATGGCTCTATATTTCTGCTTTAATTTCACTATTGATTTTTTTGCCTAATATCATTTGGCAAATGCAAAATGACTTTCCTCTTTTAAAACATTTACGGGCTTTAAACGAAAATCAATTAAACAGTACAAATCCAATGGAATTTGGGTTAGAACAATTAAATTTCCCTTTTACATTAATTATAAGTCTCTTTGGTTTAGGAGCATTAATAATAGATAAAAATTTAAACAAATACAGAGCAGTTGGGATTGCCGCCATAATTATTTTCTGTACAATGTGGTTGCTAAATTCTAAAGCATATTATGTCTTTGCCATTTATCCGGTTCTTTTTGCTAGCGGAGCAGTTAAAATAGAATCTTTACTTTCTAAAAAGCCAATTTGGGTGTATGTAATAGCTATAGTAACTTTAGTTCCTTCCATTTATTTCATTCCAGAACTTACACCAATTCTACCAATCGAAAAATATGTCAAGTATGCCCAATTTGAAGAGGAAAATGGACGGATTGAATTAACAGGAGATTATGCAGATATGTTCGGGTGGGAAGAACAAGTAAAGTTGGTAGATAGTGTTTATCAATCTTTAAATCCTATTGAAAAAAATAATTATGTTCTGTGGGCAGAAAATTATGGTGAGGCAGGTGCACTTAAAATATTAGGAAAGAAATACAACCTTCCAAATCCAATAAGCAGACACGGAAGTTTTTGGACTTGGGGATATGGTACAAAAGAGGCATTGGTTTGGATTAGTATAGGAAACGAGAAAGCATCCGTAGAACACGTTTTTAAAGAAGTTGAATTGATTAAAATAATAACTCACAAATATGCGATTGGAGAAGAAAACGGGATTCCTTTATACATTTGCAGAAAACCAAAAATTGATATTGAGAACTGGTGGAAAGATTATAAAGCGCATATTTTCGATTGAAAAAAGCCAGTAGGTAATAACGTGTAATAACCGTTGGACATAAATGGTTAGATTATATTTATAGAAAAAAATAAAATTTACTATAAATTGAAAATTAAGTGTTTCGAAATGTCCAACGCTTCATACACGAATCGTTGGCAAACCTTAAGAAGAATATGATACAATGATAGAAATCAGACCACTTAATAAATTATCGGTACACTTAGAGCACTTAATAAAAGGTCGCTTATGGCTTAAGGTTATTATTGGGTTGATTTTAGGAGCTGGACTGGGAATGCTTCTTAACCCATCTACAGGGCTGATATCAGAGGATTTAAGTTTATGGTTAGCCACTTGGCTAGACTTACCAGGTCAAGTATTTATGAGACTGGTACAAATGATTATGATACCCTTGATATTTGCCTCCATTATATCTGGAATTGTTGGCAACACATCAGAAAACCTTAAAACATTTGGATTAAGACTACTGTTGTATTTTGTTTTCACAACTGCTATTTCCATTATAATAGGTCTGACCGTAACGCTCATTATGAAACCTGGTGAATATATCTTTAAGCTGGGTGGTTTTCCGAATAGTAGTGAAGAACAATCGATAGCTACAGAAGCTCCTAATCTTATGGAAAACATCCCAAATGCGATTTCCAACCTTATACCAAATAATCCGTTAGAATCTATCTTGATGGGAGAAATGTTGGGTGTAGTCATTTTTACCATCATAATAGGCGTAGCCATTACCCAATTAAAAAAAGAAACTGCAAAACCCATTATTCGTTTTACTGAAGCCATTCAAAAAATTTGTATGATTGTGGTATCATGGGCAATGATTCTTGTACCATATGCCGTATTTGGGTTAATGGCGGCTTTACTATCTAGAACAGGTCTAGATATATTCCTTGGTTTAGGGTACTATATGGTGGTAGTGATTACAGGCTTGCTTCCAATAGCGTCCTAAACGATTAAAAAAGAGAAAGGGAATTCTGTTCCTCAAAGTTACCTTTGTGGTGCACTCAAAACCACACCTTTCTCTTATGTTAAATATAACCTTGTTTTCCCAAATCATCTCGA
>NZ_VAUW01000029.1 GCF_005771495.1 Maribacter sp. ACAM166 | reverse complement strand
TTTCAATGAACTTCTATAAAAGGACTTCCATCTCTCGACTTTTAGACCTCTGTTTCCCTTAGGTGTTTCCCTAAGCGGCTGCAAATATACAACTGTTTCTTAACCCGACAACTTTTTTAAGAAAAAATAATTCTTTTTTTTCGCCAGTTAAATCAACATCTATATGAACTTGTTTCCGACCACTGATTTAGACACTGTCTTCCTCGTTAGCGGGCTGCAAATGTACACCCTATTTCCAAACACTCAACACTTTTTATAGAAAAAAAATGAAGTTTTTCTCAATATACCGTTATGCTATTGATTTACTGATAATTACAATACCACAAACTTTAAAAAAATACTACTCATACCTACATCCTTTAAAATCAAATGATTACATGTTTAAAAACTACAAGAACCCTAGTAATATTCATAGTATCAATACTTTATAGACAACACCCATACAACTAAGAGAAGAAATTCCACACTAGACCAAACCGAATTACAAAATCACGATAGGGGTAATTAGGAGCTGCGTAGTAATTATAACCAGAAAAAGAAGAATTAAAATGTTCTGCCTTTAAATAAATACGTGTTTGCTTAATTCGTGCATTTATGAAAAAATCTAATAACGGGTATCCTCCCAACTCTTCTTTATTCTGAACATAGAACTCTCCCAGAATAGGGTTATATGCATTCATATTATAACTGGTAAAATATTTGAAGGTAATTCCTGTCTGCAGGTACATTGCTTTCTTAAAAACATCGGAAGAAAAATACAATGTGTTTCTAGTGACAAATTGAGGTAGATTCAACACTTGATTATCTTGAGTTACGTTTTGATACATCACCGTATTGTTCAAAGCAAACATACCTACCTTAAATTCTTTCTCATACTTCACCTTCAAATAAGAAACACCTTTAGCTTCCTGTAGTGGCTTAATAAAGGCTTGTTCCATACCTTCCTCAATAGCAGTATCAATATCTGAAGCGAAATAACTATAGTTATCCAAATTACTATACTTTAGCATCACCTTACCCCAGGTACTTGAATTCAGCTCCCCCATAAGACTACTTACTCTCTCCTTCTCAAAAACCCCGCTATTATCCCAATTATAGTTTAAATACTCACTTTGATATAAAAGGTAATTGAAATTAGGTAACCTTGTGGATGTATGAAGTGAGAATTTCAATATGTTACCCTTATTAATAGTATAAGATGCAGAGGCATCTAAAAGATTACCCGTTAAACTACCCGAAAGGTTATAATTGAAATTTGCATTGAAATCAAAACCTCGAATACGTTTTTCGTACTTCCCTCCTATTGCAATCTCTGTTCCGTTCAACCTATTCGGAATAACAACTCCTTCTTCGGTAATAAACTGGCTATTAAAAAAGTAATCATAATTATAAATATTGACACTACCCGTTAGCTTGCCCAAAGTTCTATTATAGAACTGAGCATTGACTTCATTATAAAAGGTTTTTAAATATGCTTTATCATTAACCTCAGAAAGTATTGCATCCCCAAAAATAGTATCATTCGGTGATTGTATAAATTGATAGTATTTGGTTTCATAATCAAAAACATGACCTATGGACAATGATGTTTTCTCCGTTCGGGTGGAATCCAATTGTTTTCTGATTAATTTGTATATATGATCTAAGTAATATCGCTTGCCTAATATTTTGTTATCCGCATTATCAAAACGAACATCAACCCTAGGTCTATTTATGTAGTCTGGATCACCCGATTCAAATTGAAGTTCTTTATCAATCAATCCACCATTTTCTTGAGACAAAATATTCTGCGCAGCAATATGTGCCCTCAACGCATATCTACTATTTTTTGATACATAATTGGTAGTTATCGTGAAATTTCCAGATTGAATTTGATTCGAATTATACTTACCCAAAGAACGATGCCCTATATAACCAATAGAAAAATTAAGTCTTCTAGATGTATTGAAGGCTAAATTGGCGTCTAACAACTGCCCTTGCTCCAAGGTGGTTTTAAAGAAAAGCTCTGTCATTGGTGTCGGAACATTATAATATACAATCTGTTCCTTTTCTAAATACTTTTGATCCTTGGCCATTGCTCCCAGACTAGGGTAAATATTTACCCTCTCTAAATCTACACCAAGCGAATTATATACCTCACCTATATTAGCAAAAGACATCAACTCAAAATCGTCTTTTCTTAGGTAATTGTATGTATACTCTTTTTGTATTGTAAGGGTCGTATCTAAATATGTAGTATCCCTTGCAAAAGTGATCATCTTATAATCCCTAATTGTCAAACCAACCGTGTCGTTTCTTTTCTTTTCAATAGGATTTAGGGGTTTAGTCTTTTTTAATACTGAAAGCGAATCAGGTTTCTTTTCTGTTTTTTCAATTTCTTCCTGACCTAACGTAATAGAAGACGTGAAGAGTAATAAAACTAGAACTATATATTTCATGAAGCGTGGTTACCGTTGCAAAGTTAATTTTTTTGTTCCTAAGTAAATGTGAAAGTTTAAGTATCATACTTAATAATAAACAGCTGAGTTCAACCCATAAGTTCAACACACTTATTTTTTAGGACTTCAATAGGGTTATTGTAATTAAACTTTCTAATTGGTCTGTAATTTAGTAATCTTTCTACTTCTTTTATTCTTTTGTTCGAGACTTCTCTAGGGTCAGTTTTCTTTGGGGAAAATCGCCTTATAACGCCTATATTATTTTATACAGAACCCTTATTATTAGACGAATAGGGTCTAGTTAAATAGGTTTTTCCCTTTAATTATTTAGCAATTTTATAGTGATAGGCAAATTCCTTTACATTATAAAATTTCAGTGTCTTAATCCATGGTGAGTCGAAGTTAGTAAGTCGCTCGTTCATTCTTTGGTAGACTTCATTTGCGTTTTTACTATTAAGCTTTTCAATTATTGTAACCAAGGTTGCCCTGTCGGTCATTACCAATAGCGCTAACTTATGGTTTCTTCCCATCATAAGATCTACTTCTATATCACTAATGCGGTAACGATTGTCCACAACTTGTGGTTGGTGATTAACACCTACGCAACCGGTAATGGCGCTGCGCTTATTATAGGTGTTATTGCGTTTTTGTCTTCGCCCTGTATGACGCTGATGTTTACATAGTCTTTTATACTTCGCATGATTATAATGATTACTGTGCTTTGCTGTCCATATCCACTTGTATATAGTTTCTTGGGTTACACAATACCCGGACTCTTTGTTCAGTCGATTTGTTATGAGCTCTGGGCTCTACTTCTATAGCTCATAAGCTCTTTGATGCGTTTTTTAAGATCTTCGGTCAATAGTTATCCGTTTAGGCTTGCTACTGTGGCGTAAATTGGTCTTGACCTGAGCGTTCTCAACGATATAACGTCCGGCAGTTCGTCATTGCTTAGGTATGTTGCGCTTCAATTCTCGGTTAATAGTACTCTTAAATACACCTATTTGACTAGTTATTACTGTTTGCAATAATAGTACCTTAAGTAGTGACTGAATTTGATATCTTTAAAAAAACAACGTTGTTTATCATTTTTAATGCAAGACGAATATAAATATTGAGCCTAAAACAGATAGGGCTAGCCCCATCTGTTTTAAATATTCGTGTTGCACTTATGACTTGAACTTAGAAATATCGTAAAATTGCAAATTAAGAGTTAAGTGGAACATAATGCTTAAAAAAAAATATAAAAATTTTAACGAAACTGGTACTGATGAAGCCGGAAGAGGTTGTTTGGCAGGACCAGTTACCGCTGCAGCCATAATTCTACCATCAACTTTTGAAAATTCCATTTTAAACGATTCCAAGCTCTTGTCTGAAAAAAAAAGAACTCTTTTAGAACCTCTCTTAAAAAATGAAAGTGTTTGTTACGGTATAGCCCATGTATATCCCGATACCATTGATGATATAAACATTTTAAACGCATCAATCTTGGCAATGCACAAGGCTATTGACTTATTATCAACTATTCCTTCTTATATCATTGTAGATGGTAATAGATTCAAGCCATATAATGATATACCCTATTCATGCATCATTAAAGGTGATTCTAAATATACCAGTATAGCAGCGGCCTCTGTATTGGCTAAGACCGCTAGGGATGCCTACATGCTTCAATTACATTCTGAATACCCAATGTATAACTGGAAAAAAAATAAAGGATACCCGACCAAAGAACACAGGGCCGCAATTAAAAAATATGGCCCAACTAAATACCATAGAATGAGTTTTAAGCTTTTAGCAGACAACCAGTCTTCGTAGTACAAATAGTATAACTTTGTTTAAAAATTTCTGCATGAGGCATACCCTATTATCTATATTGATTCTATTTTTATGCATAACCTGCACTAGCAAAATTAAGACGGAGAATTATATTTTAAATTTAGTACCGAACAACGTCGCATTAGTGTTTAAAATAAATGATTTTGAGACTCTTAAAGATGAACTTTCTAGTAATAACATTGTAGAAAAACTAGAAACATTCAACCCATTAGCTAAAATTAAAAGCACGAT
Organism: Maribacter sp. ACAM166; assembly: GCF_005771495.1. GTDB lineage: Bacteria > Bacteroidota > Bacteroidia > Flavobacteriales > Flavobacteriaceae > Maribacter. Next base: position 49,039 of record NZ_VAUW01000029.1, on the reverse strand, counting down.
ACAACCCTTAAATTATCTTACAGATCAAAAGAACGGATTACTTGCATTTTCTGCCACAGACAGCCTCAATTTTGATTTTACGTATATTACTAACGATAGCCTTTCTTTTATAAACTGGGATAATCTTTCCAAAAAAAGTATAGAGACACTTTCCTATAATTCTAGTAACATAACAAAATATCAGATTGAAGATTTGCTTTTTTTTAGCACATATATTGAAAACTATTCCGTAGTAAGCTCGTCTCAAACATTGTTGAAGAATCTTATCGATTCTAATGACCAAGAAAACATTAATCCATCTTTACATAGTTTTTATTCCATTTCTAATTCAGAGAAAATTCTTAATATTTGGCTTGATATTGAAAATGGAGCGTTTTTATTAAATCAGCTCTTTTCCAAAGATCAAAGTATATCAAATTTTGCAAGTTGGATTTCACTTGACCTTACCCTAAAAGATTCAGAAATTGTACTAAATGGAGTCACAAAACCTAACACAAAAAAACACCATTTTCTAAACCTGTTTAACGGCACCAACCCTATACCTAACAATACATCATCCCTACTACCAAGTGATATAACTTATTATAAATCATTTGGCTTCAACGAATTTAAAATATACTCGAACAATAAAACCATAAATAACTATAAGGCAACAACTTTAGATTCTCTTTTAAACACCGTTGAAGAAATTGGAATAGCAGAAATTGAGAATGAGAAAATTCTACTTTTAAGAACCTATGGCACAGCAACACTTTTAGATTACATAAATGAAGAAAAGGTAGCAACCGAAGAATATAACGGGAATGAAATATGGGAGTTGAATTCAACTTCTAAAATTTTTAAACCTATTGAACCTCTAATTGGCGAGTCTACCTTCAATTATTCAAGTGTCATTGAAAACACATTAGTATTTTCCAAGACAAAAAGCACCCTCCAATTACTATTAACGAAGTATAAAGCAGGTGATACGTTCAATACAAGTAATTTATTCAGAAATGCTGAAAATAAGCTTACCTCCTCATCAAGTATTTTGACTGTTTCTAATTTAAAAGGTACCACTGCTATTTTAAACGAATCCGTTTCGAAAACATTAAGCGTAACATTTGAAAAAAGTAAGCTTTCCGACTATGTTTTTGGTTCTCAACTTATAGCCGATGATGGGTTTTACCACGCAAACTTCTTAATTAAAAAAATCACACAAGAGTCTGAAAGCAATACTGTTTCTTCTGCTTTCGAAGTTCAGTTTAATACAGACCTAGCTGTCTTACCTCAATTTGTAACGAATCATAATAATCGGAGGAAAGAAATTATTGTTCAAGACCAAGAGAACATTCTATATTTAATTTCGAATAGCGGAAAGATACTATGGAAAAAGCAATTGGAAGGCACCATACAAGGCAAAGTGCACCAAGTAGACCTTTTTAAAAACAGTAAATTGCAATTTGCGTTTACCACTAATAACGAGTTTTTAATAGTAGATAGAAACGGAAAAGAAGTTAAGCCCTTTACCAAGAAATTCACTGGTGGCAACTTGAACCCTCTTTCCGTATTCGATTACGAAGGCAAAAAAAATTATCGTTTTTTGGTAACTCAAAATGAGAAGGTTTTCATGTTTAATAGTAAAGGCGAAATAGTCAAAGGTTTTAAATACGATACTGCAGAAGCAGATATATTAGAAGCCCCACAACATTTTAGAATTGGAAAAAAAGACTACCTCATTTTTAAATTGAAAAACGGTCAATTAAAAATTTTAAACCGGGTTGGAAATACACGAGTGACCGTAAAGGATAAGTTCTCGTTTTCTGAAAACGAGATTAAACTCTACCAAAATAAATTCACCTTCACTTCGTCTGAAGGTCTTCTATTTCAAATTGACGCCAAAGGAAATATTACTACAAGCAACCTAAATATGGCTAAAGACCACGGTATGGATGCCACTTCAAGAACATTAGTTATTATGAATGACAATGTTTTACGAATACGTGATAAAAAAATACAATTAGAACTTGGTGTGTATTCCAAACCGACTATTTTCTATCTTAATGATAAAATTTATGTGTCGGTCACCGATATACAGAACCAAAAAATTTATCTATTCGATAGTCAAGCCGTATCCATACCTAACTTTCCTGTTTTTGGAAGTTCAATCATAGATATGGCGGATATGGATAATGACCATAAAGCAGAATTGGTTCTTAAGGACCAAGACAACACCCTAAAGGTTTATAAAATAAATTGATTTTACCGAAAACAATTTATACAGGTTTATACACCGTCCACACAATTAGAACCTCCAAATATATTATTCAAAGTCGAATATCCATCTAATTCTCTTATTTTTAGTAAGTTATAAAATAAGCCATCTCATAGACATTTGATTTTTTGGGACGTCTTGGTAAATCCTACTCTTAGCGCTAAAACAAACAAAATGAAAATCACGAAAAAGTGTAATAGCCTTTTAGTTGTTGTATTGTTAACATTGGCCTTCGCCAACCCAGTACAAAGCCAATTCATAAAAAAGCTAGGGAAAGCGGCTGAACGTGCCGCAAAAAGGACTGTGGAACGGAGGGTAGAGAATGAAACTTCCAAAAAGACCGATGCTGCCTTGGACAGTATTTTGGAGCCTGGTACAAAAAATGAAAATAAACTCCCTATTCCAACGGGTGAAGAAAATAAAGGAAAACCTTCTTCAGAAGAAAACTCTCAAGTCGACAATAAAGCTGAAAGTATAAATTCTTCAATACCCAAATCCTTAGCAATATATAGTAAGTTCGATTTTGTTCCAGGTGATAAACAGCTGTTCTTTGATGATTTTTCCAACGATTTTGTGGGCGATTTTCCCGCAAAATGGAATACGAATGGTGGTGGTGAATTGGTCAATATTGAGGAAACGAACAGCAAATGGCTTAAAATCTTACCTGGCTATAATACCTCCTATATTCCTGATGTGATTGATCTTCCCGAGGAGTTTACCTTTGAGTTTGATGTAATTACAGATGGACTTAACCAAAAAACCTCTTCGACAGCCCATTTACAGATTATGGTTGGTGACAATAATACCTTTGACAAACCCAAGAATTATGGTTTTATCGAATACCCTTTATGCCAGTTCATCGCAAGGGATATTATTATTGAAAACAATATTAACGGAAAACGCGAAATTCGGAGTGGCGTTGCAGGAGATATTCGGCAAACCGTACTCGAACCCCACCATATTTCGGTAGCAGTGAATAAACAACGTTTTAGGTTTTGGATCAATGAAGGGAAATTTGTGGATGTACCCAGACTTTTGCCTTCAAATATAACTATGCGTGCCATAAAGCTCTCGATAAGTGGCACGGATATTAATGAGGAGAATCTTTACATAAGCAACTTTAAGGTAAAAAAGGGCGGGTTAGACTTAAGGCAAAAACTGTTAGCGGATGGCAAAATATCCACCAACGGCATTCTCTTCGATAGTGGCTCGGCAAATATTCAACCACAGTCCATGGGTATCATCTTACAAATATCCCAAGTATTAAAACAAGAATCTAGCATGAACCTTAAAATAGTTGGGCATACCGATGCAGATGGGGAGGAAAGCGCTAACATGACTCTATCCAAGAACAGGGCGGAGGCTGTTAAGAGAACCTTGGTGAACGTCTATGGAATTGACTCCAACAGACTAACCAGCGATGGAAAAGGGGAATCAGTACCCGTTGGAGATAATGGCTCCTTAGATGGGAAAGCACAGAACAGACGGGTAGAATTTATAAAACAATAATCTTAATACAAGAACGAAAATGAAAATTACATTAACCGCCTTTATACTTTTTATAGTTGGCACTTCCAATAGCATAGCACAAAATAATTGTAGTAAGTTCTATCCTATGACCGAAGGAGTTGCTATGGAATACACGAATTACAATAAAAAGGGGAAGGTTGAAGGCGTGAGTTCGTACAAGGTTACTGAGGTGGATACAGATGGGAGTATTACCAATGCGACAATGGCCATTAACCTAAAGGATGAAAAAGGAAAAGATATCTATAGTACCGACTATAAGTTATCGTGTTCTGGAAATATGGTCACGTTAGATTTCGAATCTCTATTACCTAGTGAAATGATGGAACAATATGGTGATATGGATATTGATATTTCTGGCAATGATATTGAAATACCGAATGATTTAAGCGTTGGTCAAAATCTAAGTGATGCCAATGTGACCATGAAAATTGGAATGAGCGGTATTAACATGAATATGGTTGTGGATATGAAAAATAGAAAAGTTGAAAAAAAAGAAAACGTGACTACTCCAGCCGGAACTTATGATTGCTATGTTATATATAGTGAAAACCAATCTAAGATGATGATGGTAAATCAAGTCTATCCTTCAAGGGTTTGGCTAGCGGAAGGAGTGGGAATGGTAAAACAAGAAACCTATAAAAAAAATGGAAATTTGATGGCGAGCACTGAACTTACAGCGTATTCAAAATAATCATTAAACGATTTTAAAAAAGAAAACCTTGGTCTATACCGAGGTTTTCTTTTTTATCACCTCAGCCTCAAAAAGCACTTCAAAATGCTGTAACAACCTTTGTTTTACTTCATCCATATCAACCTCTTTTTTCCCTACTTCTACATTTAAAGACGTAACTGCTTTACCCTTAATTCCACAGGGGATCATTAAATCAAAATAACCCAGGTCTGCATTGACGTTCAAGGCGAAACCATGCATGGTCACCCAACGTGAAGCCCGCACGCCCAGAGCACATATTTTTCTAGCAAATGGAGTACCAACATCCAACCATACACCCGTCTCTCCTTGTGAACGTTCGGCTTTTAGTCCATAATCCGCTAAAGTAAGAATGACCGTTTCTTCCAAGAATCGTAAGTATTTATGAATGTCGGTAAAGAAATTATCCAAGTCCAGGATAGGATAAACAACAATTTGACCAGGACCGTGATAGGTGATATCCCCTCCCCTGTTTATTTTATAAAATTTAGCTCCTTTTGCCGCTAATTGGTTTTCATTTACCAAAAGATTTTCAATATCGCCACTTTTACCAAGGGTATATACATGTGGATGTTCCACTATAAGAAGATAATTTGGCGTTTCCAAACTTTGCCCTTCCCTTCTGTTTTTTATTTTAAGGTCTATAATTTCCTTAAAAAGTTTCTCTTGAAAACCCCAGGTTTCCTTATAATCCTTTAGTCCTAAATCCGTAAAAACCACTTCCTTGTTCATTACTACAAAGATACAAAGCTAAATGCGATTGATGATAAATTTGGCTGTATCGTAATTTTAATTTGGGTTGTTGAGAATCACCAATGCGGCTATAACACCAGGTACCCAACCACAAAAAGTTAGTAGTAACACAATTAAAAAAGAACCACACCCTTTTCCTAAAACAGCTAGTGGTGGAAAAAAAATAGCGAGTAAGACTCGAATAAAACTCATTTGATTATTATTTAGATTGATTGATGTACCTATTTGTCGTCACATTGACTAACCTGTTACACTATTTTTGATAAAATTTAAAACCATTTCTTTTTCTAATTTGTTAGCTACACATGAAAAACACCTTTATGATTTTTAAAATAGCTATGCCATTCCTATTGTTCACAATCAGATCATCTTGTAGTGTGTCTGATAATTCGTTTTAAACGAGAAATAAAATCCTAAAATTTGGAGCTATTTGGCCCTTACTGACAAGTTATACAGTAGGCGAAAGCTTTTCCACCCAACTAGGTAACAAGATTGAAACAAATTTTGATCTCGATTTAAAAATTACGATTACCGCACTAACAGGCTGTAGAACAGACCAACTTACAACAGGCGTCAGTGGTCGAGAATCTGCAAATTATAACTTGGTAACCTTGTTGATTGGTATAAACAATCAATTTCAATCTAAACCATATTCACACTATGAAGCCAAGTTCTCTTACCTATAGCACAAGGCAATCGATTTTAGTAGTGGCGACTAAAAAAAAGTCGTAGTACTCTCGATACCAAAGTATTACTTCACGCACTATGGTGAAACTATTGGTAGTATTAAAATTTCAATTGAAATAGAACGCTATATCATGTATGCTGAATCCGTATCAAAAGCTGAGAGTGTAACATTCCTTAAAATTACTGATATTACGAGAAAAGGATTGGAACGGCCAGAACTTGTAGCTAAAGACGGTTTGTATCCTTCTGGTATAGGTTATGAAAAATTTAAAGAGCGCCTGTATCCTTTAGTCCTTTCGAGATTGAAAGATTAATACATATCGTTTATATTTGCCAGCTAAATAAACGACGGCATGCAATTATCAGAGCAAGAGCTAATCAGAAGGGAAAAATTAGATAAATTAAGAGCACTGGGGATTAATCCTTACCCGGCCGCTTTATACCCTGTAGATGCTACATCTGCAAGTATAAAATCTAATTATGAGGACGGTAAAAAGGTAATTGTTGCTGGTCGACTGATGTCTCGTCGTATTCAAGGCAAAGCATCATTTGCAGAACTTCAAGATAGTTCAGGTCGTATTCAAGTCTATTTTAATAGAGATGAAATATGTACTGGTGAGGATAAAACCCTTTACAACGATGTCTATAAAAAACTATTGGATATTGGAGATATTATTGGTATCGAAGGAGAACTTTTCACCACCCAAGTAGGGGAGAAAACAATTATGGTAAAGAAATTTACCATGCTCAGCAAATCGCTTAGACCATTGCCATTACCTAAAAAGGATGCAGAAGGTAAGGTGTATGACGAATTCAATGACCCAGAATTACGTTACCGTCAACGGTATGTAGATTTGGTGGTTAACCCAAAGGTTAAAGAGACCTTTATTAAAAGGACCAAAATAACCAATAGCATTCGTGAATTTTATAATGAAAAAGGATACTTGGAAGTAGAAACTCCTATTCTACAACCTATACCTGGTGGCGCGACCGCTCGACCTTTTTTAACGCATCACAATGCACTTAATATTCCCTTGTATTTAAGAATTGCCAATGAACTCTATTTAAAAAGATTGATTGTAGGTGGCTTTGACGGCGTTTATGAATTTTCAAAAGATTTCCGAAATGAGGGAATGGACCGTACCCACAATCCTGAGTTTACGGTAATGGAACTTTACGTAGCGTATAAGGACTATAATTGGATGATGGATACTACGGAAAAATTATTGGAGAAAATTGCTGTGGATACCAATAATGCCACCAAAATAACTGTTGGTAAGCATGAAATTGAATTCAAGGCACCTTATGCAAGAATACCTATTTTAGAAGCCATTAAAATACACACAGGTCTTGATGTCGCCGGTATGCCCGAAGATGAACTTCGTGAAACGGCTAAAACTTTAGGCATAGAAGTAGATGAAACTATGGGTATTGGTAAACTCATCGATGAGATTTTTGGCGAGAAATGTGAGCATTTTTATGTGCAGCCAACCTTTATAACCGACTATCCAAAAGAGATGAGTCCGCTTACCAAAGAGCATCGCAGCAACCCTGCACTTACAGAACGCTTTGAGCTGATGGTGAACGGTAAGGAATTGGCCAATGCCTATTCTGAGCTTAATGACCCAGTCGAACAAAGAGAGCGTTTTGAAGAGCAATTAAAACTATCTGAAAAGGGGGATGATGAAGCCATGTTTATCGACCAAGATTTTCTTAGAGCGCTTGAATATGGTATGCCACCAACTTCTGGTATTGGTATTGGTATTGATCGTTTGGTAATGTTAATGACCAATAATTCATCGATACAAGAGGTATTATTCTTCCCTCAAATGAGACCCGAGAAAAAACCCTTACAATTATCTGACAACGAAAAAATAATTTTTGAAATCTTAAAAAAGGATAGAAAACTGGAGTTAGAACTATTGAAAAGCAAAGCTGATTTAAGCAATAAAGCTTGGGATAAAGGCCTGAAAGGAATAACTAAGCAACAACTTGCGAAAGTTTTTAAGGTTGATGATGTGCTTTTTGTTGAAGTTTTAAACTAGGTATAATTAGGATAAATAATATTAGCTTAGGAGCGCGCTAAACCAACCAGAATGAACCTAAGCAGTAAAGTAGGACTTTTTCTAGGTCCCATCTTATTTTTTATCCTGATTAATTTACCGACCCCACTTATCACACCAAATGCAGATGCTGTTATTGCTGTTGCACTTTGGATGGTGATTTGGTGGGTTACCGAGGCAGTATCCATATCAGTGACTGCACTATTGCCTTTACTGCTATTTCCATTACTAAAAATTATGCCTATAGGTGATGTCGGTGCTAATTACGGTAGTCCGATTGTATTTCTGTTTTTTGGTGGTTTTGTCATGGCCCTAGCCTTAGAAAAAGTAAATCTTCACAAACGCATTGCTTTAAACATCATACGTCTTACCGGTACAACAGCAAATAGAGTTGTGCTCGGTTTTATGATTGCCACGGCTGTTTTAAGTATGTGGATTAGCAATACTGCCAGTACGGTTGTTATGCTACCCATTGCAATGTCCGTAATCAATTTGTTAATTGAAGATGCAGATGGTTTCACCAAACGTGACCGTAATTTTGCATTAAGCGTAATGCTAGGTATCGCATTCGCTGCCAATGCTGGTGGTATTGCTACTGTTATAGGAACACCGCCAAATTCTGTATTGATAGGTTTATTGGAAAATGAATATCAAATTGAAATTTCATTTTTAAAATGGATGACCATAGGACTACCCTTTGCTCTAGTTATGATTACAATAAGCTATTTTGTATTGACGAAATTATTCTTTCCTACCCAAAATTTAAAGTTTAAGGCTTCTAAAACAATCATTCATGAAGAGTTACAGAAATTAGGACCTACTTCTAGAAAAGAAAAAATGGTGCTTTTTATTTTCGGAGTCACAATTTTTCTCTGGGTTTTTAGAACCTTGATCAATTCACTTTTCCCAAGTTTAGGTTTATCAGATACGCTAATTAGTATTTTCGCCGCTATAGCCTTATTTACATTGCCTTATAATCTCAAAAAAGGAGATTTTATTTTACAATGGCAGGATACGCAAAAACTCGCCTGGGGCATTTTGATTCTTTTTGGAGGAGGATTATCACTGGCAAACGGTATGTCCGTTTCCGGAATTGTAGATTTGGTAGCAGATTTAATTGCTCAAAGTAATTTAAGCATACTCTTTACAGCAACATTGTTGATTGTCTTAATGTTATTCATGACAGAATTAATGAGTAATGTTGCCTTGGTAGCCGTTCTGGCTCCCGTTGTAGCAGGTATTGCTATTGGCTTAGGTATTCCAATTACTTATTTACTAATTCCCATAACCATTGCAAGTAGTTGCGCTTTTATGCTTCCTATGGCCACACCACCGAATGCAATTGTTTTCGCTAGCGGCTTTATTAAAGTACATGAAATGGCACGGGCAGGCATTATCTTAAATGTGATTGCCGTGTTACTTCTAATTGGTATGTTTCAATTTATACTACCTCTAATTTTCTAATTATTCCCTAAAAAAACAAAGCCCTTGCATGTGCAAAGGCTTTGTAATTGACTAATTCAGAATATAAAAAATAATTCTTCCTATTAAATAGACGCTGCTTGAATCACTTTGTTACAAAATAGGCTTAAGAAATTATTAACAACCTGTTTCATATAATAGTTCGATCTTTGAAATAGCACCAAACTAACTTGAAATGAAAAGAAAATTACTGCTTAAATTATTCTTATTGGTATGCATTTGTGGCTATCAATCCACCCAAGCTCAAATTTTTAAAAAGAAGAAAAAAGACACCGAAAAAACATCTGACAAACCGAAGAAAGATGCTATACAGCCCTATGATAAGGTCATAACAAAAGACGCCATTTCTGATGAGGGTCTATTTACCGTTCACAAAGTGGATGACAATCATTTCTATGAAATACCAGATTCTCTATTTAACAAGGAAATGTTGATGGTGAGCCGTATCTCCAAAACAGCCTCTGGCATCGGTTTTGGTGGCGGAAAAATAAATACCCACGTGTTACGATGGCAGAAGAAAGATAAGAAAGTGCTACTTCGTGTTGTTTCACATGATGTCGTTGCAGCAGATTCTTTACCAGTTCATGAAGCGGTGGTCAATTCAAATTTTGAACCCGTACTTTTTTCATTCGATGTCAAAGCAATAAAGAAAGACTCATTAAACCCAACAACAGTAATTGAGGTAAATGATATTTTCACAAAGGACACAAAAGCTTTCGGAATGCCTGAACAATATCGAAAACGATATAAAGTTTCGCGATTAGATGAAAGCAAAGGTTATATCGAATCTGTAAAAAGTTATCCTTTAAATTTAGAAGTTCGACATGTGAAAACCTATTCGGCCAGTGCGGCTCCAAGTAATAAAAGCTTAGGCTCCATCTCGGTAGAAATCAACAACTCTATGGTATTGCTACCTAAAGATCCCATGAAGCGTCGCTATTTTGATGAACGTGTAGGGTGGTTTGCTCGCGGACAAGTAGATTACGGCTCGGAAGCTCAAGAAAGTAAAACCATTAAATTTCTAGACCGATGGCGTTTAGAGGTAAAAGATGAAGACCTTAAAAAGTTCAATAGTGGTGAATTAGTTGAACCTAAAAAACAGATTATCTATTATGTGGATCGAGCAACACCAAAAAAATGGGTTCCATTTATTAAACAGGGCATTGAAGATTGGCAAATTGCCTTTGAGGCAGCAGGCTTCAAAAATGCAATAATAGCCAAAGAACCTCCCTCTATAGAAGAAGACCCAGAGTGGTCTGCCGAAGATGTTCGCTATTCTGTAGTTCGTTATTTGGCTTCACCGATACCTAACGCCAATGGACCACATGTTAGTGATCCACGAAGTGGTGAAATATTAGAATCTGATATCAATTGGTACCATAATGTCATGTCTCTTTTGAGGAATTGGTATTTCGTTCAAACAGCGGCCATTAACCCAGATGCAAGAGGTGTTTCGTTCAATGATGACGTAATGGGTAGATTGATTCGTTTTGTTTCATCACACGAAGTTGGGCATACTTTAGGGCTTCCACATAACATGGGTAGTAGTGCTGCTTATCCTGTAGATTCTCTTCGTTCTAAATCATTCACCAATAAAAATGGGACAGCTCCATCGATTATGGATTATGCTCGCTTTAATTATATTGCACAGCCAGGTGATGAAGGGGTGGCATTGATGCCCGATATTGGTGTATATGATAAATATGCCATTCAATGGGGATATACCCCCATTTTGAATACATCTGCCGAAGAAGAGAAATCGATATTAGACAGTTGGATTATGGCGCATTCTGGTGATCCGTTATATCGTTTTGGCCATCAGCAAGTAGGTGATATTGTTGACCCTAGTTCCCAGACTGAAGACTTAGGTGATGATGCTATGAAAGCAAGTGAGTATGGTATTGCCAATTTAAAACGAATTGTACCCAAACTTGTCGAATGGACTGCAGAAGATGGTAAGAATTATGATGATCTTAAAAAATTATACGGTCAGGTATTCGCCCAATTCAATAGATATATGGGTCATGTTACCAATAATATTGGTGGAGTTTATGAAAACCACAAGACCTATGACCAAGAAGGCGCTGTATATACAGCGGTTCCTAAAGCCCACCAAATGAAAGCTATGGCCTTTCTAAATGAACAATTATTTAAAACGCCAATGTGGATGTTAGACCAGAATATTCTTGATCGGACAGAGTATTCAGGATTTTTGGAGCAAATACGTACCATGCAAGTTCGTACATTAAACAATGTATTAAGTTTAGGTAAAATGGCCAGGCTCATTGAACATGAAACAGTAAATACTAAGGACGCATATTCCTTAGTACAGATGATGAGCGAACTACGAAAAGGAATTTGGTCTGAACTTAACAATGGTACTGCGATTGATACGTATCGAAGAAATTTACAAAAGGCACATATTGATCGTTTGGAATATATAATGACCGCAGATAACCAAGCTAAAGTTTCAGATTACGGAGGATATAGAAAATCAACTGCAGTTAATACGAGTCAATCAGATATTAGAACCTTGGCCAGAGCAGAATTAAATATTCTAAAACACGACATTAGAAATGGAAGGAATCGGACTACAAATACGATGACTAAATATCATTTAGACGATGTTTTAGAACGCATTAACCTTATTCTGAATCCGAAATAGGTATATTCAACTTCATCCGTTTTCTTGACTGTATCGATGAAGAGTCAATATTATCGATGAATGAAAACAGTTTACCACACTCTAAATACCATTGACATCAAAAAAAGCCCATTTCACAACAATGGGCTTTTTCATGCTTATATGTTCTTTAGATTAGATTTGAATTTAAAAACCCCCAAGTCATGACCAGTAAATTAAAAAGTCTCATTTATTTAAGCTGCTTTATCCTTGCATCTGTAGTATATCACCAAGCTACTACTACAGAAGTAAAAGAAGAATTAGCCACAAACACAATTGAACAAGAGGTTGACATTGTCATTAATCCGTACAAGAGTCACGACAAAATTCAAACGAATTAAAATATTTACAATTCTTACCTACTCGAAAGCGCGGCCTAAAAGCCGCGCTTTTTGCTTTTTATAAATTTCCTAATGCCGTTAAATAATTGCCAAAGTCAATTTCATTTTTAAACCTAATTGACTAAAACCTATCCAATGAACAAATAAATAAAATAATACATATGAAAAAATTAGTGATGGCTATTTTAGTGATGGCAGGATTATCGGCAACGGCACAAGACCATAACATAAGAGGAAAGAGACATGCTATGAAGGATTTAACCCCAGACCAGACAGCAACGCTTCAAACAAAAAAAATGACTTTGTCTTTAGATTTAAATGAATCGCAACAGTCAAAAATGAAATCTATTCTTACGGAGGATGCAAAAACTCGCAAATCAAAAATGGAAGGTTTTAGGGCCCATCAAGAAGAAGGTAGTAAAATGACAGCGGAAGAAAAATACACCATGCAAAATGAGCGATTAGATTATCAAATTGCACATAAAAAAGAGATGAAATCTTTACTTACCAATGAGCAATTCGAAAAATGGAAAAAAATGAATCATAGTAAAAAAACGATGCATAAAAGTAATAGAGAGGGTCGAAAAAAAGACAAGCGCTCTTTAAGAGATTGAAGGAATCATTAAATGTAAAAGCCCTTATTTAAGGGTTTTTTTATATAAGATCTTGAACAAGATCAGCTAATTAAGTATCTTAAAGACGTAAAGTAACTAACACCATACTTAATTAACAGTAACATGAAAATATTACAAATTATTGTCGTTTTTATTTTAGCATTTTTAATGCTTTCCGGGGCATTTTACCATTTATATGCTCCTGAATCTTATAGTAATTTTATACCCGAATTTTTTCCAGAAACACTTGCTCATATTTTATCATCCATTGCAGAGGCTTCCATTGGTATTGCCCTATTAATACCTAAATATAGAAAACGGGGAGGGCTGGGTTTCGTTTTGCTTATGATTATATTCCTACCTATTCATATTTGGGATTTAACCAAAGATATACCGGCTATTGGCACTAAAATGGCAGCCGGTGTTCGTATAGTAATTCAATTAGTACTTATTGCTGCCGGATGGTGGATTTATAAATCTCAACCAAAAGCTAAGTCAAGGGTGGAGATGTAACTGTTCAATTCCATAATTTTCAATATTCAGAATGGTATTCCAATGATTAGATTTAAGCATGTAGTTTTAACATGTTGCATTTCACTAGCAGTAATCGGCTGCAAAAATGATCAGTTACAGAAAAAGAGGCCTAATATAATTTTAATTATGTCAGATGATATGGGATATTCCGATATTGGATGTTATGGAGGTGTAATCAACACACCAATCCTTGATGGGCTTGCCAAAAACGGATTACGGTTCACTCAGTTTTATAATACCGCCCGCTGTTGTCCATCAAGAGCATCCCTACTAACAGGACTTTATCAACATGACGCATGTATAGGTCATATGGTTAATGACCAGGGAACAAATGTTTACGATGGTGATTTAAGTATGAATGCTGTTACCATAGCAGAGGTGCTAAAACAGGCAGGCTATGCCACCTTTATGTCTAGGAAATGGCATATTACCCCTTATAAATCTGAGGAGGTAAACCCCACAAAATATAATTGACCTTTGCAAAGAGGTTTTGATAAATTCTTTGGTACCATTCATGGAGCTGGTAGTTTTTATGACCCTAACTCTCTTAAAAGGGATAATGAGTTTATTCCACCGTCTGATGATTTTTATTATACCGTGGCAATTTCAAATAATGCGGTAGACTTTATCAATAACCATAAAGACGAGCGTCCCTTTTTTCTTTATGTACCCTATACCGCTGCACATTGGCCCATGCACGCAAAACCAAAAGACATAAAAAAATACAAAGGTAAATTTGCTGAAGGCTGGGATAGCCTAAGGGAACAGAAGTATCAAAAAATGTTAGAAATGGGACTATTGGAGCCTGAATGGAAATTGACACTTAAAGATGATATGCAGGATTGGGAAACCATAGCGCAAAAAGAATGGTATTCCTCTCTCATGGAGGTGTATGTGGCTATGGCAGATAATATGGACCAAGGTATTGGCCGTATAATGCGGCCCTAAAAACGAAGGGCGAAATGGAGAATACATTAGTTTTCTTTCTACCGGATAACGGTGGTTCTGCTGAGGAATTCGGTTTCAGAGACTCTATCGTAACCTATTATGAAGATGTGGAAAGAGACGAGATAAAAGTTATGCCGAAAGATGAGCTTCAAACAAGAATGGTTCCGAAATATACAAGAAATGGAAAACCCGTTTTAGCAGGCAAAGGCCTTCAACCTGGTGCTGCCAATACGTATTTAGGATATGGAAAGCAATGGGCAAATGCTCGTAACACCCCATTTAGAATGTACAAGCATTGGGTTCAAGAAGGTGGTATTGCTACACCTTTAATTGTTCATTGTCCGGATGGTATTTCACGAAAAGATACATTTGTAAAAGACCCGACCCATCTTATAAATATCATGGCTACTTGCTTGGAAGTCGCCAATGCCAAATACCCGAAAACATACAATGAAAATTCAATTATTCCTTTTGGCAGGAATCAGTCTTACACCAACATTTGATAATAAAACTTTAGCGGAACGGCCTATTTTCTGGGAACATGAGGGTAACAAAGCTATACGCCTTGGCAATTACAACTCGTTTCCGAGTGGTCAAAAGCTATGGAATATAATTGGGAACTCTACGATATGTCCAAAGACAGAAGTGAGACCAATAACATCGTTACCGTATTACCAGATAAAGCTATGGAGTTGGAGACACTTTGGAACATTTGGGCAAATAAAACAGAAGTATTAAACTGGACAACTAAAAAACCGTTTAATTAATGAAATTAATTACGTTATCAAAAATAGGTTTTTATTTAACCGTCTTCGTTAGTACCATTACAATGGTCACCTACACTTCCTACAAAAAAAAGCAGAACACCCTGGCAAAATGGTAAGTCCCGAAAAGATGCAAGAAGTGAAAACTCCATTTAAATATAGTATTGTTTTAAAACATCCTGACAGTACTAAATTAATCGACTCTCCAACAATTTACAGGAAAAACGATATGTGGTTTATGACCTATATTGTTTTTGATGGTCAAGGTTACGAAACCTGGCTGGCAGAAAGTAACGATTTACTAGAATGGAATTCAAAAGGGAAAATTCTTTCTTTTACTGAGAACACCTGGGACGCAAATCAAAAAGCAGGTTATGTTGCCCTTGTAAATTATGATTGGGGAGGTAACTATGAAGTAGAAAAATATGATGGAGTTGATTGGATGTCTTATCTTGGGGGAAACAGCACGGGTTATGAAGCAGGAACATTAAAAATTGGTTTGGCGAAGTCAAATACTGTTTCACAAGCAGAGAATTGGAAAACATTAAATGAACCAGTACTATCTCCAAAAGATAAAGATGCACGCTGGTTTAAGGATAAGATCATTTATAAAAGTCTAGTGATAAAAGACAGCATGCTAAATACGGGCTATCCTTACGTAATGTATTATAATGCCAAAGGTTCGTATGATTTTGAGAGTATAGATATGGCTGTTTCTAATGATATGACCCAATGGAAACGTTTTGGAAATAATCCAATCATTAGCAGAGGTAAAGGAATTTGTGGTGATGCTCAAATAGCCAAGTACAATGACCTTTATATCATTTTTTATTTTGGTGCCTTTTGGAAGCCTAATGCCTTCGAACGGTTTGCTTGCTCCTATGATTTAATCAATTGGACCGATTGGGAAGGTCCAGACCTTATATCTCCTTCAGAACATTTTGACCAAGAGTACGCCCATAAACCTTGGGTTATTAAATGGAACGGAACTGTATATCATTTTTATAACGCTGTAGGAAGCGAGGGTAGAGTTATCGCTTTGGCTACTTCCAAAAATTTAAAAAATTAACTTCTAAAAAGTCTAGAATTTTATCTGTTTCAGTGCCGCTACGGTAGTATCTAAATCAGCATAGCTCAACGCATCATTTAGAAAATAACTTTCAAAGGCACTAGGTGGCAAGTAAATTCCTTTATCTAACATACCATGAAAATAGGTCTTGAAGGTTTCATTATCCCCTTTTGCCGAAGAAGCAAAATCTATCACCGGATTATCGGTGAAATGTACCGAAATCATACTCCCAAACCTATTGATTTGATGAGCAACTCCTTTCTCTGTTAGCACTTCTGCAATGCCTTTATGCAAATATTCGGTTTTATCCGCTAAACTTTGAAACACCTCTGGATTGTTGTTCAATGCTGTCAACATCGCCAAACCGGCACTCATCGCCAATGGATTGCCACTTAAAGTACCTGCTTGGTAAACAGGCCCATCCGGTGCTAAATAATCCATGATTTCAGCTTTGGCTGCAAAAGCACCAACCGGTAAACCTCCACCAATAACTTTCCCGTAGGTTACAATATCTGCTTTAATATTTAAAACCTCTTGTGCACCGCCTCTTGCCAAGCGAAAGCCGGTCATAACCTCATCGAAAATTAACAATACACTTTCTTTGGTGCAAAGCTTGCGTAAGCCTTTCATAAATGAATCTGATGGAACAATACATCCCATATTCCCAGCAATTGGCTCTATGATAATAGCAGCTATTTCCCCCTTGTTTGCTTCCACTAACGTTTCAACATCTTTCAAATCATTATACGTTGCTAACAGTGTATCTTTTGCTGTTCCTTGCGTTACCCCTGGACTATTTGGACTACCGAATGTTACTGCTCCACTACCTGCTTCTATCAAAAATGAATCTGAATGACCATGATAACAACCAGCAAACTTGATTATTTTGTCCTTACCAGTGTACCCTCTAGCCAAACGCACCGCACTCATACAAGCTTCGGTACCACTATTTACAAACCTTATTTTATCCATATTAGGCACCATAGAAATCGCCAATTTCGCCAATTTGGTCTCAATTTCTGTAGGCATACCAAAAGAGGTACCCTTTCGTGCCTTATCGATTACTGCGTCTATAACAGGCCCGTACGCATGACCCAAAATTAAAGGACCCCAAGAGGCTATATAGTCGATTAGTTTATTTCCGTCCTCGTCATATAGATAAGCTCCTTTAGCCTTCTTCACAAAAATGGGATCTCCACCAACTGCTTTAAATGCTCTTACAGGAGAATTCACTCCACCAGGTATATATTTCTTAGCCTCTGCAAACAGGGCACTACTTCTTTGATAAATCATTCCTTCTAATTGATATTGCTAATTTTCACCTTAATACGCTGGCCGATGGATAAGTTTGAACTGCGTAACTTATTTAACTGCATGATTTCATTAACGGGCATATAGTATTTTCTCGATAATGAATACAAAGTATCCCCTTTTTCAACTGTATGCATCTTGTCAGATTCTGTGGCCATTACAGTTTGCCTATCATAACCAGCTTTTTTGACTTGCCTATCGTATTTATGAAGTCCGTTTTTTTCTATAAGATAGATGAGTTTTTGTGGATACCTAGGATCTGTAGCATACCCTGCCTTTCTGAGACCTTTAGCCCAGCCCTTGTAATCGGTATGTTTTAAATTAAATAGAAAAGCATATCTAGAACGAGTTGTTAAAAATACGCTATGATCTCTAAACGAATACATGGGATGGTTGTATTTTCTAAAACATTCTCCCTTTTCATCATCATCGTGAAAATCATAGTCTCCCTCCCAGCCTTTATGACACTTTATACCAAAATGATTATTCGTTTTCATGGCCAGTTCGCCTTTACCATTGCCACTTTCTAACAGACCTTGTGCCAACGTAATACTCGCCGGTATTCCATAACCCACCATCTCTAATTGTGCTGTCTCTGCAAATGTTTCAATATACTCTGAAACTGACTCAATTCTAAACGAAATAAACTTTGATGGTTCGTTTGGCAAATTCACCTCGCCATCCTTACCAGAGTTAGCAGGTTTAAATTTATTCCGTTCAGAAAGCACATTTTTAGTTCGCAACTTATCGGAGTATGCTTTTTTAGATTTACAGGATGCAAAGCATATCCCAATTATTAAAAGCACTACTATTTTCTTTTTCATATATCCAGTAAAGATAAATTTTTCTTTTTCAGCACACTATTCATGCCAGCAATACCTTGTGTACCACCTGTATGAATAGCTACTATTTTTGTTCCTTTTACAAAACTATCACGCATAATCATGTCAAGCAACCCAAACATCATTTTTCCTGTATAAACTGGATCTAATGGAATGTTCGTCTTTTCTTTAAAGTCATTAATAAAACAAACTAGTTCTTGCGAAATCTTTGCATAACCTCCAAAATGGTAGTCAGACATCAACTTCCAGCGCTTATTTTTAGCCATACTTCGAATGTCTTTCTCTAAAAAATCACCCTTTAAGGAAGAAAATCCTAACACTGCTTGATGTGAAAAAGAAGAATTTATTAATCCAGATACTGTCCCACCTGTACCTACACTAGCGCAAACAAAATCAAATTCTTCATCTTCTTTAGTGAGAATTTCCTCGCAACCTTTAACAGCAAAATTGTTTGTTCCTCCTTCTGGTACCAAATAAAATTCACCAAACTCATTTTTCAGTTCCGATAAAAATGAAGCGTCTTCCTTTAAACGATAATCTTGTCTACTCACAAATTTAAAGACCATTCCATCTTCATGTGCTTTTCGCAAAGTTGTATTATGATGCCATGAATCTTTTAACTCATCTCCTCGTATCACTCCGATAGAATTGAATCCTTTTTCGTTAGCCGCAAAAGCAGTGGCTGCTATGTGATTAGAGAAAGCACCACCAAAAGTTAGAATGGCACTATGTCCACGCTTCTTTGCTTCCAATAGATTATACTTCAGTTTTCTATACTTATTACCAGATATAAAAGGGTGTATTAAATCTTCTCGTTTTACAACAAGGGATATTTGCTTTTCAGTCAATAACGGTAATTGTACAATTTGGCTCTTACTTTGCAAACAGATTGTATTTTAACGGCAAAGATATTTAATAAAGCTAAACGATTTTCTTTTAGATAAATATCCTAACTCATGCTCATGTGAGTAAGCCTCTCGTTCAAAACTAATATTTTGATAGGCCCTATAAGAATCTAAATACCAAACTGTTCGCAACAACCATTCTGTTAGGTACAGCATATAAAATGGCAAAATCAATAATTCTTGTTGTTGTCTTAGGTGAATTTTCTCATGATTGATTAAAACATCATCTTGCCTTAAGCTTCCGTTTTTCAAAAAAATAAACGGCCACAAGGACAGACCTACGTAATTTTTATAGAAGAAATGTCTAAAAACCAATATCATAGATTCACTTTGGTCTGTATATTACAAAGATAAGGCCAAAAATAAATTGAATGAAAACTACTGGTTTTTGTTGCCAACAAAACCGTTCAAACGTCAAAAACCTACGTAAGCTTTAGTTAACTAGGCTTTATAATTATATATTTTCAGGTTATCAACAGAAAAAATTAACTTTATTCCATCAAACATCATTAATTTAATGAAAGAAATTATTCCTTTAGAAGAAGGCGATTTTTATTGGTCTGAAAATGGCTTTAGAGTTTTTACTGAACAGTACCATTTAAAAAGAGGATATTGTTGTGAAAGCGGATGTAGACATTGCCCATATGGTTATGATGCAAAAACGAATCGACAATAGCATCCCCTTAGTGCTTCGGCATGATTATTGTAATTAATTTACACAGAAAATCAAGTACTTAAAAGATTTAACGTTATGAAAAAAATTAAATTCTTAGGCCTACCACTCTTACTTTTAGTCTTCATCACTTCGTGTTCATCGATAAATGTATTATCTGATTATGACCAAAAAGCAGATTTTAAAGGGTACACTTCGTATGCTTTTTACAAAACAGGTATTGATAAAGCCCAAATATCAGATTTAGACAAAAAACGTATTCTACGTGCTATTGAAGTAGAAATGAGTTCAAGAGGTTTTGTGAAATCCGAAAATCCAGATGTACTGGTAAGTATTTTCACCAAAGAGCAAGAAAGGGTCGATGTATACAACAATAATTATGGTTGGGGCGGTGCCTGGGGTTGGGGTTACAACCCATGGGCTTGGGGTCCTGGATTTGGTTGGGGCGGTGGTTCGGGAGTTAGCACAAGCACCCAAGGCTCGCTTTACATAGACTTAATAGACAATAAGACCAATGAATTAGTCTGGCAAGGCAAAGGTGAAGGCACACTATCAAATACTAGTAATGTCGCTAAGAAAGAACAGCGCATTACTGAATTTGTATCTCAAATATTAGAGCAGTATCCTCCAAACGTAATCGCTACAAAATAATTTCGGACAACATAAATAGTAAGAGCTACTTATAAATCAATTTATAACTAGCTCTTTTTTCATAACAACGGAAAAATCGTATCGTTCTTGACCTCATTTAAAACGAATGCACTTTTCACACTTCCAATACTGGGCAGTGAAGCTATTTTAACCTTGGCAAAGGTATAATATGCATCTAGATTCTTGACCACTACTTTCAAAAGGAAATCAAATTCACCACCGACCACAAAACATTCGGTAACTTCTGGATAGTTCTTAACATCCTCAAAAAACTCATCCATCATTGCTCCTTTCTGTGTCTCCAAAGAAACGAAACTGAAAACGGTAATGCTTTCCTCTATTTTTTCCTTATCCAAGATGGCAACATAATTCTTAATGAATCCCTCCTGTTCTAAACGTTTAATACGTTCATAAACCGGTGTCTTTGTTATCCCTAATTCTTGGGCAATAGATTTCGCAACTGTTTTCGCATCCTTTTGTAAGATTTTTAAAATTTCCCTATCAATATGATCGAGTTTATCTGCCATACTTTTTCCTGTTAATTCGATTTAAAAGACCGCTACTAAAGACATATTCCTTATATAAGTCATTATAAAAGTCATTTTTACTAATTTAATTAATAACAACACACAATCAGTCCTATTTTATTATATTTAATTGAAACAAAGTACAAATGTATCCTCTAAAACAAAACAAAACAATTTTACCTGTTTTAAAGCTGCACTAAAA
Source organism: Maribacter sp. ACAM166 (assembly GCF_005771495.1). Classification (GTDB taxonomy): domain Bacteria; phylum Bacteroidota; class Bacteroidia; order Flavobacteriales; family Flavobacteriaceae; genus Maribacter. The sequence goes on along the minus strand of NZ_VAUW01000029.1, from coordinate 27,497 downwards.
ATACTTTGATGAAAAACATTTAGCCTAATTAGCATATGGCAAAAAAGATTGAGCACATGAACAGTACAGGTTATGAGAGTAATCCTATTTTGGATAAGCTACCGAAGCATTTACGACAATATATAAAACCTCAAAATTATGAGGACTATACGCCTATTGACCAAGCAGTATGGCGTTATGTGATGCGTAAGAATGTGGCCTACCTCAGTCGAGTTGCTCATAAGTCTTATACGGAAGGATTAAAAAAAACAGGCATCTCTATCGACAACATTCCTAACATGTATGGCATGAACCGAATTCTTAAGGATTTAGGCTGGGCAGCTGTAGCGGTAGATGGATTTATTCCTCCTGCGGCTTTTATGGAATTTCAGGCGTATAATGTTTTGGTCATTGCTTCTGATATTCGGCAATTGGGAAACATAGCCTACACACCGGCACCAGATATTATTCATGAAGGTGCAGGTCATGCGCCTATTATTGGAAACCCAGAGTATGCAGCATACCTGAGACGATTTGGAGAGATTGGCTGTAAAGCAATATCGAGTACTAAAGATTTTGAGCTGTATGAAGCCGTACGTCATTTATCTATTATAAAAGAAGCTAAAGGAACCAACCAACAAGACATCGATACGTCTGAAAAGCATATAGAATATCTACAAGAAAATATGGGAGTGCCAAGTGAAATGGCCCTCATACGTAATCTTCATTGGTGGACCGTTGAATACGGACTCATAGGGACGATAGAAAAACCGAAAATATATGGAGCAGGCCTTTTATCTTCCATTGGGGAAAGCCAAGGGTGTATGACCGATAAAGTAAAAAAACTACCCTACTCTTTAGAAGCGGCAAAGATATCTTTTGATATCACGAAACCACAACCTCAACTATTCGTAACGCCAGACTTTGCTTTTTTAAGTCAGGTATTAGAAGATTTTGCTAATACTATGGCACTTCGAACGGGCGGACTTAGCGGCTTGCAAAAGTTGATTAATTCTAACGAACTGGGCACTATAGAACTTAGTACTGGGCTGCAAGTATCCGGTAACTTCGAATCGCTCATTTCACATGAAGGCAAACCTATTTATTTTCAGACCAAAGGAAAATCTGCTCTTGCCTACCGAGAACAAGAACTGGTCGGCCAAGATATTAATCGACATGAAACAGGGTTCGGCTCACCTATTGGCAGGCTCAAAGGAATCAATTTACCCATTGAAGAAATGAGTCCGCGTGACCTTAAAGCTTACAAAATTTATGAAGGAGAAATTGTATCGCTAGACTTTACCGGAGGCATAAACGTAACAGGAAAAATAATCACAGGCACACGAAATTTACAAGGTCGCATCATTCTTATCACTTTTGAAAATTGCAAAGTCACCTACCAAAACAACGTGCTTTTCGAATCGAATCAAGACCCATACAATATGGCAATTGGCGAAGAAATTGTTTCCGCTTATCACGGCCCGGCAGATTTAAAGAGTTTTGATTTAATAGACCATACTTTAAGTAGTGGTTTTGAAAGTAAGGATAATGACGATTTAAATGAACTCGAAGCGTATTACAAACTAATACGTGATTTTAGAGAAGGAAAAAATACTATTATTTCTAGAACTAAGGTGTTTCAAGAAATTCGGGAAAAACATTCAACGGACTGGTTATTACCTATCGAGATCTATGAATTAGCCCTTAAAAGCAAAGACGAAAATTTAGCAAAAAGTATTGAACATCATCTTGTAACCATAAAGCTAGATCAACCGAATTTAGGGCAACTAATTGATGACGGAATTGAGTTGGCCGTAAATGGAACAGGCGTTAAGGATTTATAACCTTTAGCTCCTCTAAAGATTCAATAGTTTGTTCTTTATACGTTAAACGCCATCCCATGGAATTGGTGAGAATATAAAATTTCTGCAATTCACTGATAAGCCTATTTTCTGCATTTGAACGTAGCGAAGAAGCTTCTACTTTCTTCATAAGTGAAGTGTTAACCGTTTTTTTTATTTTGTTGTAATCTCCAGCATCAAACTGGTTTAGGTAATCTGCGGTAACATCGTAATATTCAAAATCTGGATTCAAATTAATTTGAGGTTCTGGAATATTTTTGATTCTTAGTGTTTTGGTTGCTTCATCAATTTCATAATCAATTTCACTTAAATCATAAGCTACCGTTACATCGGCATTCACGATCACCAATGCCTTTTTTTCAGCACGTAATAATTGTCCGAAAAGCTTTTTTGAATCCTTATAATTATAGACCTCAGCAAAATGGCCTTCGGTCACTATTAACTTAGAGACATTGTTAATTTCCTGCTGAATTAGCATAGAATTTTCTTGGAGTATAGCCTTATCTGCTTTGTCCCCACTGCATGAACGAACAATAAATACAAATGCTAATGTTATAAGAGCCCCTGCTAAAAATTTTCTCATGCCTTTGGAAAATTAAAATTCATAAACGGATAGGTTTTCTTGAGATATGTAACTTTCTCTTGAATTGATTTTATAAATTTTTGATGTGCATCTCCAGTTGGATTAAAAGGTCGATGCTGCAACCCACGTTCAATCTCCCCTACCTTACTCATAACATCAAAAATCTTATCATCTATCCAAACATCACGAAATTTTTCCCAAATATAATCTATACCGATTGCATTAGGATGTATCATATCTTTAGCATAAAAACGATAATCTCGTAACTCATCCATCATAATTTCATAGCTTGGAAAATATGAAGCATTCTCTTGATTTACAATTTCATGTATTGCACTAATTAAATGTGCTTTGCTTAATTGATTTTCTATAAAACCATCTTTTAGATGACGTACAGGCGAAACGGTGAAAATAAATTGAACATCAGGATTTATAGTGCGTACCATTGATTTGATGTTTTTCAAACTTTTAACGATAGCTCCAACTCCCAATAACTCTTTGGTGAATTTTGTTTGAGGCACTTTATGACAATTAGCAACCACTTGCCCACTTTCCACAGAACGATAAACCCAAGCTGTACCTAACGTGATACTAATATGATTTGCTTTTTTTAGCTGAGCGTGTGTAAGCCCAATAGCCTTATTTAAATTAGCTACTAATTTATCTTTTGAAATATCGCTTAAACTTGAGTGTGAATCAAAACAATGAAAGCATTCGTTTAAATTAAACACGTCTTCCTCGTTATATAATTCTTGATGAACCGCCTTAAAAATTAAATTTTCAATTGCCAATGGATGAAACAAAATACCTAACGGATTCTGTACATTCTGAAACTTGAAATAATTTAACCTATCCCCAATATTTTCAGAAAAACAAGAACCCAAAAGAACTATTTGACTTGAATAATCAATTTGGTATTTTGCCTTTGATAAAGGAATTTGGGTTAGAAGTTTCATTTTGGGCGTACACTTTCATTTAATTTATGAAAAACTTGATACGGGTAGATTTCATAAATAGCATTATCCTCATTAAATGAATTATCTCCATTTTCAAATGCCTTTTTCTCCCATTCCACACCTTCTTCTACATTACCCAACTTAGTCATACTCCTACCCTTAAAGTAAAGCGCATCAGCGAAATTATCATATCCTTTTAATGCCATATCAAAAGATACAATTGCTTCTTGATAATTACCAAGTTCAAAATCGGCAATACCTGAATAATACCAATCTAAATAATGACAAGCCTCTTGGGGTAGAGCATTTGGAAAGTCTTTGAATTGCTGTTCTTTACTTTTCACTAAAAACTCCTTCGCCTTATTGAATTCATTTAATTGCAGGTAATCCAACCCTATATAGAAATTATAGGTATGATCCATTACATAACTATCGCCATACTCATTTTTGGCCTTTATCAAATCGGTTATCGAGTTTAGGTAATCTTTGGAAAAAATACATTTCATAAAACCGCTGTAGTCCAACCATTTTTTCGGGTCATGCGCAACAGCCTTGGCCAAAAATGGTTTACCCAACTGGTACTTTCTCGCCTTGTATAAGGGCATTGCTTTTTGCTGCCAGAGCCAAGCATTATCTGGCTGAATGGCAAGAGCAGAATCTAAATATTGTTGATGCTCTAAGGAATGTAAGGGAGTGCTGAATGATTTTTCAATATACCCCCTAACGCGAACCGAATCATTAGACGTAAGCTTTGTGATTTCAATATTATCACTAACTCCTGAATTGTTTTTGTCTTTGGTTACCAAATTGCAGGAAGCTACGCCCAGTAAGAGTATCAAATACTTTTTCATAAAACTACTAAGTTATTTAGCACATTCAATTTATGCAACCGAAGTGAATCTATCTACCTTTTGAAGGTAGTCTTAAAATTTTAATGTCAGCAATGATTAAATACGGTAGCATCATTTACACAAATGAATTCTTTCTGCTAAAGATATTCTTTGACTTTTTCTAACGCTTCCTTTATACCCGCCGGATTTTTACCTCCTGCCGTAGCAAAGAAAGGTTGACCACCTCCACCACCTTGAATATATTTACCCAGCTCCCTAACAATAGTGCCTGCATTCAAGTTTTTAGAACCCACCAATTCTTTTGAAATATAACAAGATAATAATGCCTTTCCATTTTGTTCTGTACCAAAAAACAAGAACAAATTATCTTTATTATTTCCCATTTCAAAACATAAATCTTTTACCCCTGCTGCATCTAGATCAATGGTCTTGGCCAAAAATTGAACGCCATTTACCTCCTCTAATTCTAACAACAAATCCCCTTTTAAGTTCTTTGCCTTGTCTTTTAAAAATTGAGCGACCTGTTTTTTAAGGCTACTATTTTCTTCCTGCAAACCAGAAACCGATTTTAAGGGGTCCTGCGCATTTCCTAGAACACTCTTGATCTCAGATAGAAGTTTATCATTTTCTATATGAAAGCTTTTAACAGCATCTCCCGTAATTGCTTCTATTCGTCTTATACCGGCAGCTACGGCTCCTTCTGATTTTATTTTAAATTGCCAGATATCCCCCGTATTTTTCACATGGGTACCTCCACACAGTTCGATTGATTGTCCAAATCTAATCGTACGAACAGCATCACCATATTTTTCACCGAACAACGCCATAGCTCCCGCTTCAACAGCCTCTTTCATCGGTAGGTTTCGCTGTTCCTGCAATTGCAACTGCCCATCAATACGTGCATTTACAAAATTCTCAACATCGCGTAATTCATCAGAAGTAAGTTTAGCAAAGTGTGAAAAATCAAATCTCAAGTATTTCGAGTGAACTGAAGAACCCTTTTGCTCCACATGATTCCCTAGAATCTCCCGTAAAGCTTGATGTAACAAATGAGTTGCGGTGTGATTCGCTTCTGTTCTACTACGTTGTTTAACATCAACAACGGCTCTAAAACTTTCGGATATATGTTTTGGTAAATTCTTCGCAAAATGAACAATCTCGTTATTCTCTTTCTTGGTGTCTAATATATAAACCGCATCGCCATGCGTATCTTCCAAATAACCTTTATCCCCTACCTGGCCTCCACCTTCCGCATAAAAAGGAGTCAAATTAAACACGATTTGATATCGGATACCTTCTTTCTTGGATACTATCTTTCGGTATTTGGTGATTTTGACCTCAGTCTCCAACCTATCATACCCAACAAATTCTTGCTCATTATCAAACTGTAAAACTTCCCAGTCCTGTTTTGAAACTACTGATGCAGATTTAGACCTGTTCTTTTGTTGCTGCATAGCCGTTTGAAAACCTGCTTCGTCTAGTTGATATCCCTTTTCACTAAGAATCAATGCAGTTAAATCAATAGGGAATCCGAAGGTGTCATATAATTCAAATGCCTTACCACCATCAACTTTCTTTTCTTTTGTAGTATCTATAATCGTATCAAGAAGTACCAACCCCTGATCAAGGGTTTTTAAAAAGGAGTGCTCCTCTTCTTTAATTACGTTCTCTATTAATTGTTTTTGAATTTTCAACTCTGGATAAGCATCACCCAATGAATCGGTAAGTACATTGACCAAGCGATACATAAAAGGCTCTTTCGTATTCAAAAACGTGAATCCGTATCGTACTGCCCTTCTCAGAATTCTTCTTATCACATAACCGGCACCTGTATTGCTTGGCAATTGACCATCAGCAATCGAAAAAGAAACTGCACGTATATGGTCGCTAATGACGCGTATTGCGATATCAACATCTTCACCCTTACCATAGACAGAACCAGTTATGGTTTCAATTTCACGAATAAGCGGCGTGAAAATATCCGTATCATAATTTGATTGTACCCCCTGTAAAACCATACAAAGACGCTCGAAACCCATACCTGTATCTACATGCTTTGAAGGCAAAGCTTCTAAAGAACCATCGGCCTTTCGGTTATACTGCATAAATACCAGGTTCCATACCTCCACAACTTGCGGATGATCTTGATTAATCAAGCTCGCACCAGAAATCTTAGCTTTGTCTTCTTTTGAACGTATATCTACATGAATTTCTGAACACGGACCACACGGACCTTGATCACCCATTTCCCAAAAATTATCATTTTTATCCCCCATGATAATCCTATCCGCAGGAATAATTTTTTTCCATAACGCATAAGCCTCATGATCCTTCTCCAATTGGTCGGCATCTTTGCTACCCTCAAATACAGAAACATAAAGACTATCCTTATCTATTTTAAGAACGTCGGTCAATAATTCCCAAGCCCAAGAAATTGCTTCTTCTTTAAAATAATCGCCAAAACTCCAATTGCCAAGCATCTCGAACATGGTGTGGTGATAGGTATCTTTACCCACCTCTTCCAAATCATTATGCTTACCACTTACCCTTAAACATTTTTGCGTATCTACAACCCTAGCGTTCTTAGGCTGACTTATACCTAAAAAATATTCTTTAAATTGATTCATTCCCGCATTTGTAAAAAGTAGGGTTGGATCATCTTTTATGACCATTGGTGAAGAAGGTACTATTTTATGTCCTTTACCTTTGAAAAAATTCAGAAATTGGGTTCTTGTATCCTTTGAATTCATCTAAAATGCTAAGCTTTTACAAAATTTAACCGTTTATGTAAAACAATTTTTATATTTGTTTGTTCCGTTAAAATTAAACAACAAAAATAGGGTAAATTACATTCATGTCTAAGGTAAAATACTATTACGACCCGGACACCCTGTCCTACCGCAAAATAGAGCCGGAAAAATCAAAGCGCTATAGAAATATTGCATTCTTTGTTTTAGGGTCCTTCCTTTTTGGGCTTTTATCACTTATCCTTTTATTAAACACCAACCTCATCAATACCCCCAGAGAACTTTCTCTAGCTCGTGAAGCAAAAAACTATGAGCTTCGATATGAGTTATTGAACAAAAAAATGGAACAAATTGAGGAAGTTCTAGGAAATATCGAAGAACGTGACAATAATATCTACAGACTATATTTTGAAGCCAATCCCATTCCAGACGAACAGCGTCGAGCAGGTTTTGGAGGTATCAATCGCTATAAATCATTAGAAGGTTTCAATAATTCTGACATGATTGTCGCCACTACCAAAAGGCTAGATATCATAAAAAAACAAATGACCATTCAATCAAAATCGTTGGATGAAATTACCAAATTGGCAGAAGAGAAAGAAAAATTATTAATGTCAATACCGGCAATTCAACCTATAAATAACGAAGACCTTACCCGTATGGCATCTGGTTACGGATGGCGTTCCGATCCTTTTACAAAAGCTAGAAAAATGCATTATGGTATGGATTTTACAGCACCTAAAGGCACCCCAGTTTATGCAGCAGGAGATGGTAAGATAACCCGAGCGGATAATAATTCGTCTGGTTACGGAAAACACATTCGTATTGAACATGGATATGGGTATTTAAGCCTATATGCTCATTTAAGTCAGTATAATGTTAAGAAAGGTCAAAAAGTTAAACGTGGTGATTTAATAGGTTTTGTAGGAAGCACAGGGCGTTCAGAAGCTCCACACGTACATTATGAGGTCTGGAAAGACACCGACAGAATCAACCCAATCAATTTCTATTATGGCAGTTTGTCTGCTGAAGAATTTGAAAATATGTTGAAATTCGCTAATCAAGAGAACCAATCATTGGATTAATGCAAATCGAACTCCCAGAAAAAAGATATTATGGTATTGGCGAAGTTGCTAGTGCCTTCGGAGTCAACGCCTCTCTTATTCGTTTTTGGGAAAAGGAATTTGATGTACTACAGCCCAAAAAAAACGCGAAGGGCAATAGAAAATTCACACCTCAAGATATTAAGAACCTTCAACTTATCTACCATTTGGTTAAAGAACGAGGGTTTACACTTGATGGTGCCAAAACACATCTTAAAGAAGAGAAGCAAAAAACACTTTCTAATTTTGATATTATTCAGAAATTGGAGCGAGTTAAAGCAGAACTAAATAAAATCAAAGATCAACTATAAGAACACTATACATGAAAAAAGGATTTGTTGCATTAATCGTAATTGTAGTCATAGTATTCGGACTATACCAATGGGGTGTTGGCTTTAATAATACCGCAATTGCTTTAAAAGAAACGTCAACTAAAACATGGGCCAATGTTGAAAGTGCCTATCAACGTAGAAATGACCTAATAGGCAACTTGGTAAAAACTGTTCAAGGAGCCGCCGATTTTGAAAGAGGAACGTTAACTGATGTGATTGAGGCTAGATCCAAAGCTACAGCGGTAAGTATTGACCCTTCAAACATTACTCCTGAGCAGTTGGCTCAGTTCAATCAAGCACAAAGTGGACTTAGCAGCGCATTAAGCAGATTATTAGTTACCGTTGAACGTTATCCAGAACTAAAAGCCAATCAAAATTTTCTTGAATTACAGGCACAACTTGAGGGTACGGAGAATAGAATAAATGTAGCGAGAGACAGGTTCAATGCCACCGTTGAGCCTTATAATCTACATATTAAAAGATTCCCTAATTCCATTTTGGCAGGTATTTTAAATTTTAACGACTTGGCTTATTATAACGCTGACACCGGTTCTGAAAATGCACCAGATGTGAATTTTGAATTTGATTGATTTACACATGTCCAAAGTAGAAGATTTTTTGACCGTATCGGAAGAGCAAGAAATAGTTGATGCTATTTTAACGGCTGAGAAAAATACTTCTGGTGAAATTAGAGTACATATTGAAGCCCGTACCCAAAAAAAACACTACAAACGTGCTCAAGAAATCTTCCATTTATTGAAGATGGATAACACCAAGCACGAAAATGGGGTATTGATCTATGTTGCTGTACATGATAGAAAGTTTGTGATTTGTGGTGATAAAGGAATTGACAACGTAGTACCTGAAGATTTTTGGCAAACCACAAAGGACACCATACAACGTTATTTTATTAAAGGAGCATACAAAGAAGGCCTTATAGCCGGTGTTTTAAAAGCCGGTACTGAATTGAATAGCCATTTTCCATGGCATTCAGATGACACCAACGAATTACCAAATGAAATATCTAAAGGTTAGTCTTGTATTTCTTCTACTATGGTGCAAACCTGTTTGGAGTCAATTTGAAATTCCTGATAAACCAGCACTACAAACAAGTGTCTATGACTATCTAGATTTACTTAACGACGAACAAGAAAAGTCGTTAAACCAAAAATTGGTCCGTTATTCCGACAGCACTTCTACGCAAATCGTCATTACTATAATTGCAAGTACTAACGGTGAAAATATTAACTACTTAGGAGCCAAATGGGGTCAAGAATGGGGTATTGGCCAGAAAGGTAAGGATAATGGCATTCTAATGATTTTAGCCAAAGATGACCGAAAAATAGCCATAAACACCGGATACGGAGTTGAAGGCGCCCTCACTGACGCACTTTCTAAACGAATAATAGAAAATATTATACTTCCAGAATTTAGAGGCGGTGATTATTATGCGGGATTAAATAAGGGCTCAGACGTCATATTTCAAGTACTTACGGGTGAGTTTCAAGAAGAGCGCACATTTGGCACAGATAAAGGTTTCCCTATTTCCTCTATCATGCCATTTATTATTTTCATTGTTATTTTCTTCATTCTTTGGAGCCGTAAAAACGGCAACAATAATGGCACCGGAGGAAGACGTAGAGGTCTAAGCCCTTGGGATATGATTATCTTAAGCAACATGGGCAGATCAAACGGATCCAGCGGAGGCTTTGGAGGAAGTAGCGGTGGCGGAAGCTTTGGTGGAGGTGGATTTAGCGGAGGTTTTGGTGGCGGAGGTTTTGGTGGCGGAGGTGCTTCTGGTGGGTGGTAAAATACCACTAAAAAAAAGAACCCCTAAGAATTTTTAAATAACTATTAGGGGAACAATTCGAACATAAATATACTTACTTCTTACGCATAAATATGGTAATGGGAACTCCCGTGAAGTCATATTTCTCTCTAATCTTGTTTTCCAAATAGCGCTTGTAAGGATCCCTAACATACTGAGGTAGATTACAGAAAAACGCAAATTGAGGATAAGGCGTAGGCAACTGAGTGCAAAATTTTATTTTAACAAATTTACCTTTATAAGCGGGTGGCGGATAGTGGTCTATAATCGGCAACATCGTTTCATTAAACTTACGTGTAATGATTTTCTTGTTCCTATTATTAAAAACTTCAACAGCTGTCTCTATTGCTTTAAATATTCTTTGTTTTGTAAGTACCGAAACAAAAAGGATAGGAACATCGGTAAATGGTTCAATCGCTTTTTTGATTTTATCAGTATAGTGTTTTATTGTATTGGTTTCTTTGTCTTCTACCAAATCCCACTTATTCACCAAAATGACGATTCCTTTATGATTTCGTTGAGCGAGCCAGAAAATATTCTCTACTTGTCCATCAAAACCACGCGTAGCATCTAAAAGCAAAATACAAACATCACAATGTTCTATTGCTCTAACCGAACGCATTACCGAGTAAAATTCTAAATCTTCCTTTACTTTAGATTTACGCCGAATTCCTGCCGTATCAACTAAATTAAATTCAAATCCATAACGATTGTATTTTGTATCAATGCTATCTCTCGTAGTACCTGCAATATCAGTAACGATATATCTTTCTTCACCAATTAGTGCATTGATAAATGAAGATTTTCCAGCATTTGGTCTACCCACTACAGCAAACCTGGGCAAATCAGTCTTTTCTTCTGTAGCTTCTGGCAACTCTAATACCAGCGCATCCAACAACTCTCCAGTTCCACTGCCATTTATACTTGAAAGTGTATAATATTCTCCGAGCCCTAATGAATAAAACTCAACAGCATCTTCTGCTCGTTTTGCATTATCAACTTTATTAATTGCTAAGAAAACAGGCTTTTTAACCCTTCGTAGTAATTTCGCAACATCTTCGTCCATACCGGTAACTCCGGTTTCTACATCAACCATAAATATTATGGCATCGGCTTCTTCAATCGCTAATTCTACTTGTTTATCTATTTCTTTTTCGAATACATCATTACTGCCAACCACATATCCACCGGTATCTATAACCGAAAACTCTTTACCGTTCCAATCACTTTTACCATAATGACGATCACGGGTAACGCCGCTAACGGCATCAACAATAGCCTCACGTCTTTGAATCAATCGGTTAAAAAAAGTCGATTTACCTACATTAGGTCTCCCTACAATGGCAACAATAGCACTCATAGCTTAATTTTGGCGCAAAGGTAGTACTTAATGCGGCAAATACAATATAACTTAAATAGAGAGGTCTGATTGAACTTTATTTAAATATTTTTATAGAGAAGGTTGTTGATTTTTAGAAGAATATAAGTATGGCTCCCCAATTGTTCTATTTCGTATGACTTTTGCAGGCGAGCCATATGCAATAACCTTATCCCCAAAATCTTCAATAATCAATGCTCCGGCGCCTATAACCGTATGGCTACCTAATGCAATCCCATTTATATAATTCACTCCCAAACTTATTGCGGAAAACCGACCAAATTTCAAATTTCCACCACTACATACTTATGGGGCCAAACTTGAATAACTCTCCATTATACTGTCGTGACCAAGGGAAGAATTTGTATTTATAATACAAAAATCATGTATTCTTGAATTTGCATTAATAATTGCCCCAGGCATAAACACACTACCACAACCCATCATAACATCTATTCCAATTATTGCCTTTGGATGTGCTGTATTTATGAAATTAAAATGCGGGACTACCCTAACAATTCGATCTACAATACATTTTCGTGTCCAATTATCTCCAATCGCCACTATACCTCCAACTATATTGGATCTATTTATTAAATAAGGTAAATCATATTCACTTCCAAGCACTTGATACCCATTAACTCTTGCTCCCTTAAGCTTATAAGGATCAACAAAACCTATTACATTATATTTTCCTTCTTTCTCCAGACAATCCAAGACTACACTACCATGGCCTGAAGCTCCAAAAATAATTACATTCTGCATTTCATCGATATTTTTTTAGCTAATTTGACGATAAAAATAATGGCAGAGAGCCTTTATGAATAGTTTGCTTCATTATCACAAAAAGACCCTGATTTTTTTAGCCGAGTAATTTTTTAAATACTGGCAAGAGGTATAATGGCGCAGCAGACAAAGCACTATTTAACCTAATAACTTCATTAGTAGCAGCTTTTAATTTCCTATCAAGAAGGTTAATCTATCGAGAATTGTTCTTTGAACGAAGACAAATACCTAAATCAATCGCTCTCAATCTAATTTCCCCTAAATTCACATAAAACAATATATCAACTAGGGAGATTATATTTCAATTGAATTAAAATTTCTACTTTGAACTTTTCTTTTTTTTTAATTCCTATTTATTTTCAAGAAATACTTTTTACGTTTAAATGACTTTCTTTTGCAAACACAAATGACCGTATGAAAACCCTACCTAACGATTTTGTACTAAGGCCAAGATTTCAATTAAAATTAGAAAAAACTAAAGAATCGGCTTTAAATGCTTTCAAAAACATAGACCAACCTCCATTTATAATTAAAATTCTAGATGACCATGTTTTCATTACGTTTAACCAAAAACAGATTCACTTTTGGTCTCCCCAATTACAATTAGAAATCAATGAAGAAGATAACGGAAGTATCGTGTTTGGTCTTTTTGGTCCTAGCCCAACTCTATGGACCTTTTTTATGTTTCTACATTTTGGCGTGGCAACCATTTTTATAATTCTAGGTGTTTGGGCGTATTCAAGTTCCGCCTTAAACCGACCATATGGCCTGCAACTTGCATTGATGGTGGGTATGGTTATTTTATGGATTGTACTATATACCTTAGGGAGGTATGGTAGAAAAAAGGGGAAACCCCAAATGAATAGTCTTTACATTTTTATGAGAAAAATACTTGATATATAAATATTATTCTATTTTTAACCGCATCTATTTCAAGTAAAAACACTTCAGACTTATAACATCAAGGTTATAGAACTCTATTATTTATTATATCCAAAACGTTTTAGTTGTCTTGAATCACTTCGCCAATTTTTATTAACCTTTACATATAGCTCTATATGTACTTGTTTACCAAAGAATTTTTCAAGATCTTTTCTTGATTCCATACCTACACGTTTTAAGGCAGCACCTTTATGACCAATGATAATTCCTTTTTGGGAATCACGCTCAACCATTATTACAGAACGCATACGTATAATTTCTTCATCTTCAAAAAACTCTTCTGTCTCTATTTCGACAGCATAAGGAATTTCCTTTTTGTAATGCATTAGAATTTTCTCTCGAACAGTTTCATTAACAAAAAAGCGTTCAGGCTTATCGGTTAACTGGTCTTTAGGATAATATGGTGGTGATAATGGTAATAACTCAATTATACGTTCAAAAACACCTTTTATATTGAAATTAGATAGTGCAGAAATAGGATGCAATTCCACATTAGGCAACATTTCCTGCCAATACTGAACTTGCTCTTCCAATACCTCTTGGGTAGTAGTATCTACCTTATTCAATAATAACAAAACAGGAATTTTGATATTTTTAATTTTTTCAAAAAAAGCTTCATCTTTTAGGGCCTTCTCCCCTATCTCTACCATATATAAAAGCACATCGGCATCTTCAAATGCAGACTTCACAAAATCCATCATACTGGACTGTAACTCATATGCGGGTTTTATAATACCAGGGGTGTCGGACAAAATCATTTGAAAATCATCCCCATTAACAATGCCCAAAATACGATGTCTTGTTGTTTGTGCTTTAGAAGTTATAATTGATAATTTTTCACCCACAAATGCATTCATGAGGGTAGATTTGCCAACATTAGGGTTGCCAATAATATTTACGAAGCCTGCCTTATGATCTGCCATCCTTTAACTTAATTAAATATTTCTTCATTTCCGCATTCACCTTTGGAGCCAACAAAAGTACGGCAATCATATTCGGAATTACCATAAGGGCATAAGACAAATCAATTAAATTTTTAACCAAGTCCAATGAAGCTACGGCAGCAAAAACAATCATAATAACGAAATACCAATTATATAGCCTTCCTATTTTCGCATTCGTCAAAAACGAAAGAGATTTCACACCATAGTACGAATAGGTAAATAAGGTAGATAACGCAAATGCAGTTACAATTACCATCAGTAGTACATCTCCCCATCCAAATAAGGTAGTTTCAAATGCGGACAAAGTCATTACTATACCACTCACATCTTCCAAGTAAGCACCACTTAAAATAATAACTATAGCAGTGAAGGTACATACTAGAATTGTATCTATAAATGGACCTAACATTGCTACTAAACCTTCTCGAATAGGTTCGTCATTTTTAGATTGACCATGATACATTGGCGCACTACCCAAGCCTGCCTCGTTAGAGAACATTGCTCTTCGCACCCCAATAATCACAAGACCCCAAAATCCGCCAGTTACTAATGATTTAAAATTCCAAGCTTCGGTAAGTATCAGTTTCAATGAAGGTAGTATCAGTTCTGAATTCAAGGCCATAACCACCAATACCGCCACCAAGTATACTGCCACCATAAACGGCACAATAGCAGATGCAACTTTAGCTATTTTGGTTAAACCACCAAAAATCACAAAAGAAGTGATGATAGCCAAAATAATACCAATTGTCCATTTCCAATTCTCATCGCTCATTTCAAATAAAGTGTTAGCAGGCTCCACTACACTCATAAACGTTTCAGTAAATTGATTCGCAGTAAATACACCTAAAAAACCAAATAAGCCACAGACCGCGAAAAAAGTTGCCAATGGTCGGGCTTTTTCACCCAAGCCTTTTGTTATATAATACATAGGACCACCTTGTAACTTCCCATCCGAATCTGTACCACGGTACATGATTGACAAACTACAGGAATAGAATTTAATACACATTCCGATCAATGCGGTCATCCAAATCCAAAAAACAACACCCGGACCTCCGTCATGAATAGCAATAGCTACGCCCGAAATATTTCCTAAACCCACGGTAGCCGCCACTGCTGAGGAAAGTGCTTGAAAGGAACTCACATCACCTACAGAATTTTCATCATCATATTTACCCGCAGTAATGGCGATGGCATGTCCGAAAAATCGATACGGCATGAATTTCGAATAAACAACAAGAAAGAGTCCACCGCCAATAAGTAAAAGAAACATTGGCCATTCCGTATAAGGAAGTGCACTTGCTATAAAGTCATTAATTGTATCCATAAAAACCTAAAAAATCGAAGTTATGGATTTTATGTTTTTTTAATAGCAACTGGTCCTAAAAAGATTATTTAAAATAAGTTTTGAAAGTAGCGAAAATTGGTTGTATATTTGCAGCCCGTTACAAATAGTAGCGCCCATCTTGACAGTGTAATGAGCTGTAGTTGCAAAACAAGAAAGATGGAAACCCATATCGCGGGGTAGAGCAGTAGGTAGCTCGTCGGGCTCATAACCCGAAGGTCGCTGGTTCGAGTCCAGTCCCCGCTACTAGAAAAACCAAGCCTTTCAAGAAATTGAGAGGCTTTTTTTATTCAAGGGGTAAAACATAGGTAAAACAAATTAGGAGTTTTTAAGCCTGTTAATCAAAACTTACCACCTCTAACCAATTCCTCTTAAAGCTGTTTAAATAGTTCCATTTTGCCAATTGGCTTTTCCTCTTTGAATAAAACAACGTAGGAGTTTGTGGATACAGTAGTTGACAAATTAAACCTAGAACTCAAAAATCATGGTGGTTAGTGTATTAGATTCGTTCAGTATTTTCTTTATTCTCCCTATCCACAAAGAAGCACCCGATAGGGTGCTACATTCAATAACCAGACCACTTAAATGAATTCTATAATGAAAATCCTTTACCCTTGAATTTAGAATAATCCGTAAGTTCATCCTTAAAACCATTATAAACCTCTTCTTGTCCTTTGCCCCTGCTCCCTAATAAAGAACTTATGACATAAACACCTTTACTTAATAGCCTATTTTGTTCGTGGCCAGCTTTTCGTTCCATTACCTGCTTTATACTTTTCCGAAGTCCGCTGTCCATATGGTGGTGTACCATTTCCGGATGCAGGTTTGGATAAATGTTCTCCTCCCTTAACATATAAGAGACCTTGCCGTACAATCCTCTTTCCATTAAATAACCCGCCCATAGGTTTTTGAGATCGTTCCTACCGTCTTTGACAAGAGCATTAATAAGGCTCTCCTGTTCCTTTAAGGTCATACTTAAATTAGGAATCGAATTCAAATAAAGGCTCGTTCTTTCCGGTAACGCGAAACTTGTTCTATTGTCCGTATAAATGGATTTGAACGCGAGCCCCTCATTTCCTTTCACAAAGTAGAAACCTTTAGCATTGAAAAAGCCGATATAGTCCTTTGCAGATTTCTCGAAAGGTGCGTGCATCCATTCTGCATGTTTTAGATAGGAACCCAAAGCGACATTTTCATATTGTTGCCTGTAACTAGGTGCCATTGCTTGATAAAGTTTAGGAAAAATCATTGGCAGAAAAACACTCAAGTCCATCATTTTGAGTCCGCTATCGGATTGTTGTGACGTCAACATTTCCAGCATCAAATGATTTTGACGGATAAAACCAGTGGATACATAATTCTCCATGGCCTTCGGGAAGGGCAGTTCGCCCAAATTGACCGGTATTTTATGTTTGTTCGAATTGGTAAATGACAATAGGTTATTATGATATTTCACCCCTAAGGATTGGAACAAAAGACGAACGCTTCCGTTTTCCTTCCCAACATTGAAGATTCCGTTTCCCAATACCTTGCCTATAAGTTGGAATTTACCTTCCAAGGTTTCTTTTTCTTTTTTAGTTTCTTGTTTATATAATCTTTCCTTTACCGATGGAAATTCCTTTTCAAGTACTTTATACAGTAATTCCTTCTGATTTTTTGGAAGATAGTGTTCAAGGAATATATGGTTTTTTGTTTGTGTTATATACGGAAGGATATTGTCCAAGTTTTTAGTCAGGATGCTTTCCGAGAGCAGTCGGTTTTGTTTCGGGGGTTTTAGATAGGATGCTTGGAATGCCTCTTTTATAAGTTTCTGCACTTCCAATTTATACTGTTTGCTATCGCTATCTATTTCCGTTTGTTCGTCCCGGTTCCCAAAAATATCGGGTCGTTCTACCATTCGTATATTATGGCTCAGCTCCCTTTCTCTAAAAACATAACCCGATTTGTCATATATGGTATATCCATAGATAGTATCCCCTTTTTCATCCAGTTTAATATCAACATTCTGGTATTCCTTGAGCACTTTGGCAAGGTCATGCGGACGGATTGTTTTAAAGAGACCAAATGTAGTTTCTATCTGTTTCAGCAGGCGCTTCCTGTGCATCGGAAGCAGCTTCGTTTTCGATTCGGCATCGAACACTTTTTGTAGTTTCGGGCCGCTCAACCCTCGGTGTACGATGGAGCCGTTAATGAACCTTGTCTGATACCCTTTTTGATTGTTCAAACCGTAGGCCACCCCTACCCTTCCAGATTCGCTTTTAGTTTGTCTTATTTCGATGTGATAGGGTTCTACCAGTTTTGCTAGTTCTTGAAAGCTGCGCACTTTGTGCTTTTGGAGGATGCCGTTCAATACATCCTGCAAATAAAACTTCGCCCCTTGAGTTTCATCCAGACCGGACTGTAGCTCGGGTAATCTATATAATGGGAGGTTCCTTTCTTGTTTTGTACTTGGCGCTGGTGATAGTCCGAACTTCTTTTCTAGATATTGTCGGGCCGCAATGCTCCTTCTATAGCTATTGAAGATGCTCAGGACTTTTCCGGTTTCATTCACATTGGTCGTTACGATATGGACATGCTCGTGTTTGGTATCATTGTGCCTAACAATAACATAGGGCTGTTCCCCATAGCCCATTTTCTCCAAATATTCCTTTGATACCTTATGGAAGGTTTTATCGTCAAGATGTTCACCATGGGGAAGGTTCAGACTAATGTGCGCATAACGGTTCTTGGTTGCATTGCGCTGTCCCTGAAAATGCAGTACGCTCCCGAAGAACTTTTGGGAAATGTCCTGCGAGCACATATTCCCGTAACCGAGTATGCGCATGCCTTCTTTCCCAAATACATAGTTCAAGGTTCCTTGGCAACTTTCCCCATAAATAATACTTACAATCATTACGTTAGTTCTTCTACAGTAACATTGATAAGCACTTGCAAAAGAGCATTGGCCTTTTGTATTTCGTTTTCCAGATTACTGTTCGGACTTCTCAAATTTTTATGGTGGGCAAGCTTGACCAATTGGTTGATGTTATTACCTATTTTATTGATTCGATAGGCAAGGTTCGAGGTGTTCGGAAGCCTGTCCTTTTCCTCCGACTCTTTGTCCAAGACCAATCTTCTTAGTAGAGGACTAATTACGCCCCTATCTGAAATATGCAGATGATAGGATTCGCAGATTATCCTCAATGTATCATATTCGGTATCGTTGAACCGCAGCATTATGTTATGGTATCGCTTCTTTTTTCCTAGTCTTTTTCGGCCTCTTTTTCTTTGTTCCATTTCGGGTACTATTTAAAGCAAACACTTCGCAAGAAGTAGACAATTCTAAGTTACTTAGAATACACCTTGCTATCCGTTTCACGGATAAATATAATAGATAAATCATAAATACAACTATCTTATTGTCAGTATTTTAACTCGTATATACATATTAAACCATATCGGATTACATGGAACCAATCCGGTAATTATCTTGGTCTTATTTGGTGTTTGGGAATTCTGGAAATATCCTATTTTTTTGTGGACAGGGAGAGGAAAGGGAAAGCGGCCTTTTCGCCGCTTGTGCTTTTTTGCGGCTCCGAGGAGGTCGGGCAAGTCTGGAACGGAAAGACGTCCATTCGGACCGGGGGAGCGAGTCAGCATGGGGTGGATTGGAGTGGCAGGATTGCTCGACTTCCGCAGGGGCTTGGGTAATCCATGTTCTGGAAAGATCCAATTTATTAGGTCTATAAAAGCTTTCACCTTTATCTTTGTACTTATATATTGCCTTTTGGACCAATATGGCTCTATCCGAAATAGATATTTATAACACATTGATTTACTGCGCATTAACGCCTATAGTAAATAATTAATTATATAGTTAATTGATTGCATACCTAACTAACTATATCGGCCATACGGTAGTAAATCTACCAATATTATGTATTTTCTGAGAGGGTGAGGATAGGCTAACGGTCATTTGGCTGAATGCCTTTTAGTCCCGGCACCGGTGCTGTTGTACAAACTACAAATGGAAAACATTCTCTTGTAAGTCGTTCAGATCGTTCACAAAGAGAGGAACCCAATTGAATGGACGACCAACCTCCTAATAGGTTTGGAAAATCCATTTTTTATTTGAACTTTGATTATTCCACTCTTTAAATCCTCCAGAACATTGACCCATTTTGTTTCGTAAGTTAAATAAAGTTCACAAAAACATTTTTCCTTTACAACTTTAAGTATGTGATTGTACCAATCCAGGTAGGTCCAATCTGAGGGTTTTGGAGAATAAAATGTTTGTTTTTCTGGATTCCAGTGAACTTCCATGGCAGTTCGATAGATGAGCACGAACTTTTTCAACCCAAGACCAATATGTAGATACCCTAAATCATCGATTTCTATATACGCTATTCTATCTCTATCCAATTATACAATTGTTTAATTGAACTTTATTTATCTGATTCTCTCTTGATGGGCTGATTCCGGTCAGAACTACTCGCAATACCGTTCGATACTTTCGTTGCGTCTATCAATACAAAAGTGGCAACTGGAAGCTTAAAGCGGTCCCTTAGCAACTATCACGATAGCTGTTTCAGCATAATCCCTTTTTGAAATAATCATCCTTCGAGGCTGTAAAACCATTCTTCGGCCTGAACGATGCCTTCCTGAATGGCACCATTCTCGGTATATTGACCGGATTCCATTAACCCATCGACTATTTCGAGGACCTTACTTCTTATGTCATCGTCCAATTCGTCCAGTTTGGCATGGAAATCTTCAAAAGTCCAATTTCTTTTCCTATCCATGGTTAAAAGTTACGGACTTTTTGATTTAAAAAAAAGTTCTGGAATAAATCAAAGCAGTATTTTTCGGAAGTCGATTCCATGTTAATAAAGTTTCTTGGAGTGATAGTAGCTTATCCTTTATTAAAACTTTTAATCTTCTAGATGCACACCGACATGGTGTCCTATCTTATCTTTTATTTGAACTTTCAATTCCGTTTCAGAATCTAGTTTTATTCTCTAATTTTTCCACACATAATTAAATCGTAATATATAGAATTCTTCAATCTATGTTCATTCAGCTCACATTCTTTCTTCATTTCGCAATTCTCCATCACTTTTCCAGATGCTGGATTTCTTCTAAAATGAGAAGAAGTAATCTTGTTCAAATTTAAATCTTGAAAACCAAAATTTATAGTTGACTTCAAAAACCTTGTACATCTCCCGTTATTCAACAATCAACCCGATAGAAATCTAGGTTCGGTTTGTGCATACCATTTCAGTTTGATTCTTGCTATTTTTAGGTTTGAACCGGAATCATAAAGTTTGGTTTTTCCACTTTGAAAGATCAAGTAAAACTACCTTATCGCCAAAGACGGTGATATGGAAAAGTACACTTGATTCAATTTACTAAAACAGATTATCTCATTGCGCCTCGACGGCTTCTACAACAGTAAAATGGGAGTGCCTTGGGTATTTTCCGCAGCACTGTAGACACCTACAAGTGCGTGTTCAGTTGCAGCGAGTATTTTTTTAAGAACTACCGCCTTTTCACAATGCCCTCTTCCTTTCCCACACTGCCCATATAGCTACTTATATTGTTCTTGCTGATCCCAAGGATGCGGGCAATCGGTTTGTATCCCATGCCGTGATTGTGTATCCTCAATTTTTGTTTTATAAGACTCATACGTTTTGGTTTTCCTTTCATGACGTATTTTTTAATGGTTAAAAACTATCAACTAAAACCAAAACCAGATAGCAAAAGAGGTAGCTAAACGAAAAATGGACGCTAACACTTTTGAAAAAGCAGTTTTGAATTAAAATTCTACTATCCTTATATTTTAGAAGAATCTGCATCCCACAGAACGACAGTTTTAAATCATCGCAGAATACAAGCTTTTGAGCAGTCAAGGTGTAGCCTGTAACCAATTCTAAAAATTGGAAGAAAAGTTCTATTTCCGGTGTGGTTCTGATTCCATTTCCCAAAACAAAAAATTTCTTTAAACCGACTACCACGGAGACCTGTCTAAATGCATTTAATCGGGCTGGCAGGGCCATAGAGCATTCCTCCAGTTTCATTTTGATCTCAGGGCAAAAAGTAGGATGTTAAGATTGAAAAAAGTAGCAGAGCAAAATATTTTCCTTATTGTAGAACTTGTAAAGGACGATTTGTTACTTCTACTATTTCTTTCCTTATCACGAAGTCTCCAAAACTTTCTTTCTTTTCTCTTTTTTGGGCATAAGCTGCTATTATGGGGGCCAATTCTTGCAGGATATCCTGTTCGGATAGCATTTCCATATAGAGGGTATTTAATCGGTCTCCATTATGGCTAGCACCTAAATATAGATTATAGCGCCCGATGGCACGGCCTACAAAACCAATTTCCCCAAGGGATGATCGCGCACAGTTATTGGGACAACCGGTCATCCTGATAGTGATTTCATCTTCTTCAAGACCATTTTTCCGCATTATTATATCGAGTTTATCAACCAAGGAAGGCAGGTAACGCTCAGCTTCTGCAAAAGCAAGTCCACAGGTGCCCAATGCCACACATGCCATAGAACTCTTTCGAAGTCCTGTAAGTTCGGAATGGTTCTTAATACCGTTATTCTCCAAAATAAGCTCTATTCTTTCTTTATCCTTTTCCTCTACATTTCCAATAATAAGATTTTGGTTTCCTGTTAACCGAAAATCGCCTTTATGGATTTGTGCTATTTCCCTTAGGGCTTTTTTTAATTCGTGTCCATCTTCGTTTTTTACCCTTCCATGTTCTACGAACAACGTGTAGTACCATTTTTTACTTGTCCCTTTTAGCCAGCCATATTTATCACCGTTGGATATGAATTGATACAGCCGCGGACTGCCAAGGTTCCAACCAAGGCGCGTATTTAGTTCATTTACAAACCATTCCAAACCTCTATCGTCGATGGTGTGTTTCAACCTCGATAATTTTCTGTCCGATCGGTTGCCATAATCCCTTTGGATAGCAATGACTGCCTCGGCCACTTCGATAACCTTTTCTTTAGGTGAGAAACCTATCACATCAGCCAGTCGTGGATAGGTGGCATCGTTGCCAAAGGTACTTCCCAATCCGCCGCCCACGCAGATATTAAATCCGGTGATTTTATTGTTTTTTTCGATGACTATGAGACCAAGGTCATTGGCGAAAATATCAATATCATTGTCTGGTGGAATAGCCAAGGCTATTTTGAATTTTCGGGGCAGATAGGTATGATGGTATAAAGGTTCAAAATCTGGAGTACCTGCTACTTTTTCCTTGTTCAGCCAAATTTCGTGATAGGCGGTGGTTTTTGGAAGAAAATAATCGCTTATCTCTCCCGCAAGCCGATACACTTCTTCGTGAATCTGGGACTGGTAGGGATTGGGATTGCACATTACGTTCCGGTTTACATCGCCACAGGTGGCAAGGGTACTCAATAATGTATTATTTACTTCTTGAATAGTCGATTTTAGATTTCGTTTTAGAATCCCATGAAACTGAAAGGATTGCCGGGTGGTCAATTTAAGCGTCCCATTACCGTATTTATCCGCAAGCTCGTCTAAAGTAAGCCACTGTGTGGGCGTAGTTATTCCGCCCGCAGCCCTTATCCTTACCATGAATTGGTACAAGGGTTCCAGTTTTTTTTGCTTCCGTTCAACCTCAAGATCTCTGTCATATTGCTGATAGGAGCCATGATATTTAATAAGTTTCACATCCTCTGGGTCGAGGGCACCGGTCAAAGGGTCTTTTAAGCTCTCCTTGATGGTTCCACGAAGGAAATCACTTTTATCCTTTATATGTTCGTCTTCTGATAAATTCTGTTGCTCTGATTGATCGCTCATAAATGGGTTTCTTTTGTGTCAGGATTGTTTATGACACAGATTAATAAATATCCGCTTGGTACCGATTGGCCAATTGAAGCTTTTTAACATAATCTTCCGCCTTTTCAAAGGTTACCCCGCCCTGCTGCTGTATAATCTGCTTTAGGGCTAGGTCCACATCCTTTGCCATCTTTTGTGCGTCCCCGCATACATAAAAATGGGCTCCGTTTTCCAGCCAATCGTACAATTCCTTGCCGTTTTCCAGCATACGATGTTGTACATAATTCTTTTCTATCTGATCTCGCGAAAAGGCAACATCGGCCTTAGTCAATACTCCTTCTTTGAGGTATTGTTGCCATTCGGTCTGATAAAGGAAATCTGTCGTGAAATTCCGATTGCCGAAGAAAAGCCAGGAAGGCCCTTTTTTCTCAGCGACTTCCCTATGCTGCATGAATGCCCTGAAAGGTGCTATTCCGGTTCCCGGTCCTACCATGATGATAGGCGCATCAGGATTTTTCGGAAGTTTAAAGCGCGTATTTTTATCAACAAAGATTTTAACTTTATCGTCCACCTCCAACCGATCGGCCAAGGTAGAGGAGCAGTGGCCTTCCTTGTCCCTGCCAAACGCATTGTACCGCACTATGGATACCAGCAAATGAACTTCCTCGCCCACAGCCTCCTGGGATGAAGCTATGGAGTACATTCTGGGCGTGTTTTTTCGAAGTACCGAAATCAGTTCGTCCGGTGAAAATATATGAGGTTCCCCGGAGAGTAAATCTATAATATCCCTTCCCGGAAGATATTCCAAAACGGCGGTACTGTCCGCAAGAATTTTTTTTAGGCGTGGACTGTCGGTTATTTCGGCATATTTGGACAAAGAGATTTTTGATAAGGGTGTAAGCTCGTAATCATAGGTCAGTGCCTCCAGTAAAGTTTTTTCTCCATTATGGCCTACTACCATCTTTTCACCGGATAAATTCGTTGCTTCCAAAACCGCCTTTACCAGTTTGGGGGAGTTCGCCCCATACACTCCGAGGGCATCCCCCGGTTCATAAGTTATTCCCGAACCTTGAAGGTCCAGCTCCAAGTGCATGGTCTCCTTGGAGGACCCCGTGCCGTTAAGGTTTATTTTCTCAAGAATCGTGGCTTCAAAAAGATTTTTTCTGGAGTATTTTGTCTCGGTTGCCGGTGCGATTTCATTTGGCCCTATTTGCAAATTGGATGTTTCGCTCGATTTCTTTGAGATGGCATCCAGTAAGGTATTTTGCCAAGTTTCGGCATCGTCCTCATAATCGACATCACAGTCCTGACGGGGAGCCATACGGGTACCACCCAACTTATCCAGAATGGCATCAAAATCCTTTCCGGTCTGGCAAAAATCGACATAACTGCTATCGCCAAGACCTAAAACCGAAAATTGTACGTGGGAAAGGTCGGGTGCCCTTTTGCCATGCAGATATTTATAAAGGTCTTGAGCCTGCACAGGAGGTTCTCCCAAACCATGTGTACTTACGACAACCGCCAATTTCTTTATTTTATTTAGGTCCCTTGTCTTAAAAGAAGCCATATCGGAAACTTCGACCTCGATTCCCCTTTCCTTTGCCAGGTTCGCTAAATTTTCGGCCAAAGCTTCACTATTTCCGGTATGGCTGCCAAATAGAATATTTAATTTTCCCGGTTCAACCGCAGTGGCAGCACCCAAAGATGATTCGTTCGCTGTACCATCTGTTGCTATGGAAGTAGGGTTCTGGGCGATACCAGAAAAGTAGCCGCTCAACCAGTTAAGCTGTCCGAAATCCAATCCAGAAAGGGCTTCGCTTAGCTTTTTCCCTTGTTTATCGTTGAACGGACCCCGTTCCAGTCCTTTTTTTAAATCCATGTAAAGAATTTAGTATTCGTGAAATATAATACGGTAAACGGAACCAGAGATAGGGACCTTCTGTCAAAAGGAACCAGACTTTTCAAATGAATAAATTCTTCTTGGTTCCCGTGTCCTAACTCTTGATGTAAATCATTTTCATCTGCTGTGGTCAGGGCATTTAATTCTGGTGCTTCGTCTCCAATTCTTATGCTCATTATTTTACGTTTGGATTACGCCACAAAGATAAACGGAACCAAGGCCAATCACCAATTCCAAATTTTGATATCCAATAACCTGAAGTTATAGTTGGGGTCAAATAGTTGGCGATAAATGAATCGGAAAATAAAATTGTCCAATAGGTTAGTATTGGGGACATCCTCCTATGGAAGCTTACAAATTATGGTTTCGGATCAAAAACTGCATCAATAGTCCGGGAAGCCCCGCTTCCGGTCCTTGGGGCGTGATAAAATAAAAACGCCTGTGGATGGGTAATTTTTTTATTTCGATAATTTTAAGGACTCCGCCTTGAAGCTCTTTGAGTATGGCATGCAAGGAAATAAAGGCCATGCAGTTCGAATGTTGAAGATAGGACTTTATGGCCTCGGTACTTCCCAATTGCATTTCTACCTTGAGGTCGGCCAAACGGATTTCTTCTTGTTTTAATGCACCGGCAATCACCTCCAAGGTTCCTGAACCGGGCTCCCTCAGTAAAAGGGGAATGTTTTTTAATTCTTCCAGCCTTATCTCGTCTTTCTTGGCCAAGGGGTTTTTACTACTGCACACCAAGACAATCTCATCCTTTAAAAATGCTGTATAATGTATCTCACGTTTTTTCGATTTGCCTTCGACAACACCAATCTCAATACTTTTATTCAACAGCGCCTGTTCGATCTGTTCCGAATTGCCACTGAGCAATTCAACCTTGACATCTTGGTGGATACTATGAAAACGCGCAAGTAACGGTGGTAATATATACTGGGTGATAGAAGTACTGGAACCTACATGCAGCAGCCCTGTTTGTGTTTCATTAAACTGATTCATATCAAATTCCATTTGCCTGTAGATTCCTTGAATATCTTCCGTATGTCTCAGCAATACTTCCCCTGCGGGAGAAAGAACTATGTAGTTTCCCTTCCTTTCGAAAAGAGCTAGGTTGAACTGGCTTTCCAATTCTTTTATATGCTTCGTGACGGCTGGCTGTGATATTAACAACTCTTTGGCCGCTTTGGTGAAATTGAGCCTTTTGGCCACGGTATAGAAAACTTTTAAGCGGAAATCAGTCATATACAATAATACTCATATTTTTAGAATGGTAGGTTGCCGTAATATGATATTAAATCTGGACGCCCATGCCCAATCCAATGTATCGCTTGTTACATTTAACCTTTTAACCTACCACTAGGCAGCAGTTATCGATGACCAAAGATGTGCGGTTCACCATGATAAAGAAAAGGATGGTGATAACCCAAGTTTATAGAGCTTTGTCATAATAAAAGTTTAAGAAATGATATTATTTGTCACTAAAAACTTTGTGGGTTTTATCGTTCAATTGGATTTTATGAGAACATGTATTTATAATAAAACCCATCCCTTATTTGAACTTTGGTATTTTCACTTGTGCCTTACTTAACGCCATTATAAAATCTTGTAATTTTGGCTGAACGTCATTTCTCTCTGTTGGAATGAGTGAATCAAAAACGAAAACAGCTTTCTCAAGTACTCTTATTTCTTCAGCCCACAATTTTTTTTTACGATATAGTATTGCCAACCTTCGATAGGGAAAGCTACCTTCAAAATTCTCATAGATATTAGCTTCATAAAGAACCATAGCTTCCAATATTTTTCCATCCTTTTCTAACTGCTTACCCTTCGTGTTCCTTTGAACTTGAGAATCGAGATTACTACTCATCCTTTATTTAAACTTTAGTTTCAGTTCAGTTCTTTGTAATGCTCTTTTTTATCAAATTATTAGTCTTACTCCGCCCAGTTCTTCAATCTTATAAGGGAAATGATCACCTGGTGAAGCAATGAACATAAAGTTGATTGGAATATTCCATTCTTTTGATAGTCTATTGATGAGTTCAGGACCAAAGTGATCATCTAACTCAATAAAATCGATCTTGATCATGGGGTATTCTCTATCAATGACATTAATATCATTCCTAAATTGTTCAGTGATTGCAATTCCGTTTCTAAT
>NZ_VAUW01000028.1 GCF_005771495.1 Maribacter sp. ACAM166 | reverse complement strand
TTTGTTATCGGCCGTTTTGCCATTGGTGATATTAACGTAAGCAGGTAGATTTCCATCATAATCTAATAGGGTATGCATTTTTATGGCCCCTTTGGCTGTTTTATACTTGGCCCAATCAAACAGGCTCGGGCAAAGACTTACCGTAGTGGAATCAAGCAGGAATATTTTTGATTTTATCTTGAACTTCACGCGTCTTAAATGTGCCTGCTGTCCCAGACTTTCCAACAGGGAATAATAGTAATCCCTGAAAAGCTCCCAATCACGACGTTTGTTCTGATAACTGATCGTTGATTTTGAAGGGGCCTTGTCCACTCCCATATGGTTGAGATTGCCCGTGGCCGAACGCAATCCATTACTGATATCACGAACGGACTGGCTTTTTGCGAACTGACAGAAAAGCATCGAGACCAAGTGCGTCCAACTTGTAAAACCCTTTTGGTGCTTATCGGTATTCCTTTCTTTTACCAACTTATTGAAAATACCGCGGTCGAGCTTTGAGATGATCTGAGAAAACAAAGTTATATTTACCATAGGAGAAAGGTGTTTTTTGTGTTGCACCATAAAGGTAACTTTAAGGAACAGGATTCCCTTTCTCTTTTTTAATCGTTTAGGACGCTATTGATGTAATATATCAAATGAGCAATGTTATCTTTTTTAATTAATTTTCAACCTTAAACAGTATGTTATATGCTAATGTCTTCACCTGTAATTGATGCCTATTGTATTCAGCCTAAAGAATATTTTTGCAATATCAATAGATATACTTTTCAAGAAATTATTTTCTTAGATAGTGGGTATCAATTTGAATTCAAAATATTGGAAAATTTAAAATCAAGTAATGCCAAATCCGCTGACGACCTTCACCTTACACCGAAATATATTTTATTTGAAGATATTCAGCTACTTAACAGTAAGTATTGGGATACGAGTCTGAGAATGGATTTTTTATTTAACCTGATTGAACTCATTGATGTAGAGGATAAATTTACCCTTCTTAGGAAAATATACCTTCATAACGGACCCTATGTTATAAAAGTAAAACAGGCATTAAGGAACATCGGAATTCATCCAATTTTAGATTCAAACTTATCTATATTAAAAAAATATAATGAAGATTTGATTGGTGCTTATCTATTAAAATATTATGATTAGATACAACTCAAACTTATCAATATTATTGAAATTCAATTTAATTTTACAGTGATTGTAGCAGTAGAAGATATTTTTTATAATTCAAAAAATTGACGACCCCTTTTCCGAAAAATAGAAACTTTCTCAATCCAAAGCATCTACCTCCATTATTAGAACTACATTTTTCGATTATTGAAAATCGACTTAGCCTCCTCATAAATCCGCTCAAAATTAGCCTCTAAATCTGCATTGGAAAACTCTCTTGCACACTGTGGAAGCCCTCTTTCAATTTGCTGTAATTTAAACTGTACCTTCTTATCCTTCCCATCTGCGTAGGTTATAAATTCGCCCTGTTTCAATCGAAAGAATACATCTGCCCTAATTTTTGGTATTTCCTTTTCCCCTGTGATAACCCGTGTGTCAAAATCTAGGCTATAGCCCCGACTCACACTTTTGGTCGGATCTTTAACGATTTCAAAAAATCGTTCATAATACTTTGCAGTGTCCGGATCGTTTACCTTTCCGAAAAACTGATAGGAAAGATTACTCAATATTGCCTTACTTGCCTTGTCACCATACATCATATCGTTTTGAACCTTGTCCTGCATCACATACACCGTTGAAATATCATAACTCCGAAGTGTTGCTGGAATACGGTGCATATTCAATAGTCGGATGGTTGGGGCTTCCTCCATTAGCAAGAATGAAGGTTTCGAATTCCGAACGCTCATTTGCTTGGTAATGGTGTGAATAATTGTGGCAATAACCGGCGAATAGGAAGTCTCAAATTTTGGATTATTCACAATCGAAATTACAGTAGGATTATCTTCATTATTTATATTGAGTGGCACTTCATCTGCCGATAATGCCATAAAAATGCGCTGTGTACTAATACGTTTGAGCGCATTGGCCAAGGTACTTTTTACCCCTGCCGTTTGCCGTTCAGAATCCTTGCCACTAATAAAGGCATCTGCCATCGCTCTTGATGTTGTATTCGTCTCCAAGAACTTAATAAGGCTCTCCGTATCCAGATATTGATAAACAGCTATTAAATGAGGCAATGTACAGCATTGAGGATAGTCTGTTTTCAGCTTCCAAATCAATCCACCAACCAATCCTTCCGCAGCATCGTTGAAAAATTTTGTTGCTCCAGTAGTTCCAGATTCCCGTTGCTCCAAAAGATTTTCAATCAATACCCGTGACACCTCGTTTACACTTTCCTCGTTCTCTAAATAGCGTGGTGCGATAGGATTTACCCTATGAATGATTCTGTCAAAGGAAATGACCTTAAACGGGATATCACCATCCTTAAAAAGTGGATAGGCCATCTCCGTAAGCTCAAAATCTTTGTAGTCGTGAATGATTCCACAAAAGCCTTCTTTTTTAAAGTGTTTCAGAAATCCATAAACCACGCTTTCGGTCTTGCCACTTCCCGCAGAACCGATGACCGATGCACCACGTTTGATGTTGTCCAGTTTAAAATTTCCTTTGGTGGTGGCGAAGTTGACCTCGTATTTGGTAATTCCATTTTTTGGCTTGTCCGTCGTATGCAAGAAAACATACATTCCTACATTAATTAATAGCAGCGGGCAAACGATATAGAGGGCAATTTCAATCAAATTCGCTTCTAGGTTTAAATAAAACACAAGGGCACCAAGCAATTGAAAGTTGATGACGAATGCAAATCTGCTTACCCAATAGATTGTATAGAAACCAATACTGGTCAAGCCAATAATCAAAAATACCATTAAGAGATTGTCCGGTTGCATACTTCTATATTAGATTCCGATGGAGCTTGATTTGATGGCCACTTCAACCCCACGTCGAAGTCTGTTGACCACCTTCATTGCCAGTTGTGCCTGTGTGACGGGAATGGTCGGCATCATAGGGATACCCGCTTTACCCATTATTTTGAACGCCAATGCTTTTTGATTGGTAGGCAATTTCATCAGGGAAGCGTAATACGCTTTTGGATTTTTGACGAACTCCTTTCTTGCATTGTAGGTCTCCGCAAAGTTCCGTTGGTAGCCAAATGTCTTGTCAAAGGTCTTCTCTGCCTTTTCAAAAAATTTGTCACGGTCAAATCCACGTTTTACCGTCTTACCATTTAATTGAACATCGGAAGCTTTGTATTTACTTCCTGGCGACAAGCTGAAACTGTTGGAAGCATCCTTCCGGCTCACAACAATATGGATGTGGCTTTGGTTTCCAGGCTTTGGCATTCCTTGAACAATACGATTACCATCTACTTGATGCGGAGCTTGCTTTTCTAGCTTAGCGATTTCTTTATTCATCTTGCTGATGTTACCCTCCGTTCTTCCATCTTGGACATTTCGTATTTCGGATTTGAGCTGAAGTATTTTCGTGGCGTATGGTTGGTTTTCGTTGATCTCTCTATCCGTTCCCTTAAAGGTTCGTTGGTGTTCGATTTTCGCATAGTACTTTATGTCATCAATATTGACAGGCCGACCATTAATTTCACGGTTAAAGGAAGCCACATAATCCTTCATCAGCTCACGGGTATACTTTTTCAGATCTTCACTGCTGTTCTGTAATCTGTTCAATTCATATTTGGATGGACTAACAGTAATGGAATAAAATCTCGGTTCGGTCTTTTCCAGTTTGGCAGTATTACCATCAATCTCCTTTACCACTTCTTCGGCTGAAATCTCATCGCCATATTGGTTGAAAAATTGCTCCATTCCTGCCTGTCCGGCAGGCAGGTGTTCCTCCTCCGGACCTTGATTTTCCTTCTCCAAGTAGCCCACAAAATCCGCTGAACTTTGTGAATATGTACCCCCTAATTTTTGAGGTGTGATCGTGATATACATAGCTCAAAATTTAGAGTTCGTTGTTTGGGTTTTTCCTTTCTTGAAACCGAACTTGCTTCTTTTCTTCCACGAATTTCTTTTCCAAGATCAACGGTTTCTTTTTCGGTTCTTCGACCTGGAAAAGAGATTCGATCATCGCTACCGTGGGTTTGGTCTGGGTCTTTTCCATATCCCTCATAATGGCGATCACTGCATTGATCCGTTTCTTGATGGATGCTTCGATGGTCCTTCCGGTCGGGCCCAATTTTTCCTTTGGCGAGATTTCGTTGTAGAAGAAAAAATCGAGCATCGTGGCCATTGCCTCGGTGTGCGATTTGAAGTGTGTCCGTGAAAATTCCTGAAAACGTTTGGCAGTTGCCCGCTTAAACCTGATGGTGATGAATGAGTCCATTTTCTTTCGCTTTTTTGTGCATTTGACGTAAATCCATCCCTGTTTACAGGCTGTTCAAGGGCATTTGACGCAAATCGAAGAAACTTTTATAATCCATTAATTTTCAAGTAACTGAAAATCAATGGATTATACACTAAAAGGAATATGTAACGCGGCTCTGCCCGTTACCCTCTTGCTACTCCTTTTCGTCACGCCAGAGCGTGACAAAAATTTCATACAATCTGGCCAAAAAGCCAATTGCCATTTTAGGGAAATGAATTTCCTATATGTTGTTTATTCGATGGGTACGGTTATCGGCGAAAGTCGAAAAATGGATAACCCTACGTAAATTGAATGCTGAATATCAGCGAATTAAAGATAGTGATTTTTATTGAACTGGAATTACTTGAACAGAAAAGCACCTCCAAAATTTAGAGGTGCTTGATTATTAAGTTTAGAAAATTAGATGTTGAATATGAACTTATAGGAATATAAATTTCGCATTGCTTCTTCTTCAATCATCGTTTCAAAACAAGTATAATTTTCGGTTACGTATTTACGGATACTATCGCCGAATTTTCGTTCCACGTCTTTTTTGGAATCCTCTAAAAGTCGGTTTTGAGCTGCCTCGCTCAAATCTGTAAAATTGAGATATACCATCGCTTTATATTTTAATATTCGCTTGGTAACATCAGCGTATCGTTTACAAAAAACAGCCGGAGTTCATCGAGCGGAAAATCGGTTACGTGATACCCCTGTTTTTCCAGAATAGTATCGTTGCCATCGGTGTATATAATTTCGGCTTCGTAGCCTGTAAGATTCTGTTTCTCCTCGGACAATCTTTTAAAATCTATGTTAATGAATTCACTTCGGTCCATCAGGCTTTTTGCGATTACGGAAGTGTCCGTAATGAGCCAAAAACAATCTGCTGCATTGGCGAGATATTTGAGTCCGTCCGTAAAACGTGTTCTTAATAATGGGATTTGATAGAATAGTTCCGTTCCGTGAAAATGTTGCAGTCCTTCTTTGATTTCGGTAACTTGTGCTTTCATTGTTTACTACTTAAAAGGTTAATAATGAGAATTGAAAAAAGGGCGTTTAATTTCGGGAACGCCCTTTTATTTTTAGATGTTACTTATCGTTTTTACTTCCAAGTAAAAGGATTTCATTTGCTTCAACCTCTGTTGCATAGCGTTCATTGCCATCATCGGTGGTATAGGTCCGGGTCTTAAGTTTCCCTGTAACACCGAGTTCTTTTCCCTTAACGACATATTTTTCGATAATTTCAGCGGTCTTGCCCCAGGCTACGACGGTGTGCCAATCCGTAGTCTGTATTTTTTCGCCTTTGGCATCTTTGTAATACTCGTTCGTGGCGAGTGAAAAACGGGCGACTTTCTTACCGCTTTCAAGGTTTGTAATGGTTGGCTCTTGTCCAACGTTTCCGATTAACTGTACGTGATTTTTTAAAGTACCCATAATAAAATATTTAAGAATTAATTAAAATACTATCTCAACCCCGCCAGAACTCTTCGGGCTGGCATTCAGATAGTTTGCGTTTCTATTTTTTTGAAGTGATTTACTTATTACACCTCGAGCGTTTTCCTTTTTTGTTTTTTTTGGTGCCGCTTCATTTTTGAGGAGTTGATATGATTCCATGTTTTCTAATTTTTGATTTACTTCCCACAGCGCCGTCGCCGTTACCTTTTTTTGTTGCTTACGGCCTTTACAATATCCAAGGTTGGCAAGACGTATAAAAAAGAGGGCGCACAGCGCACCTGGTTTATGCCGTCGGCCAAGAATGGATGTTGTTTTTTCGCAGGCAAAAAAAGGTTGGTGACGGTCGGGAGGTAGGTCAAAATGGAACTTGGTAAGATCTCAACACCTATGAAGCGGCACAAAACGATTTATGGGATGCAGCGTGGCAGCGGACTTGATGCCTACGTGTTGAAATAGGATCAAGCCTTAGCATGGAAAAGAATTTTAAGTAAAGTACTATTACTGAAATGGGGACAGGCCGAACGTGGGCATTATGTCCAAGACCTTGGCAGTGAAGCGGATTATCCGAAATGTAGCTTTTCGCGAAATGCAGGGGAATCGGCTGGAACGGTTTATGGAGACGAATGAGTCTTTTTGGGACGGTCTAGCGGACGCTATTCACGCTTTCGGCTCTGGAATGCAGCGTCCCGTTCCAGCGTAGCGGACCGGGTTAGCGGAATGGAAAGCCGAAATTGGGGATTGTGTCCAAGACCTTGGCAGTGAAGCGGATTATCCGAAATGTAGCTTTTCGCGGAATGCAGGGGAATCGGCTGGAACGGTTTATGGAGACGAAGGTGTCTTTTTGGGACAGTCTAGCGGACGCTATTCACGATTTCGGCTCGGGAATGAAGCGTTCCGTTCCAGCAGCGGACCGGATTAGCGTAATGGAAAGTCGAAATTGGGGATTGTGTCCAAGACCTATGGTAGGGAAGCTCTTTTCCCGGAATGTAGCTTTTCGCGAAATGTAGGGGATTGTGCTGACCGGGTTCAAATTATGTTGGTTTTAGTGTCCAACACAAGATCCAAAGAGCCTTCTCAAAACAAATCAACTCTCAAGATTTCAGACTGGGTCATCGAAAAAGGAAAATTATATTTGGATTAAAGATTTACTTTTTTAAAGATGTTTCCGATTTAATAAACAGTTCTTTGATAGCGCCCATTGCTTCTCCTTTGATAAGCCATGATAAACCAAAAGACATAACGGCCAAAGTTTCCATCCAAAAAACAAAATTTTTGATTCTGACACCCAGCAAGAAATATATTGCTAATAAAAGAATAGCGGACCATACCAGAGTTCCACAGGTTTTAAATAGGACATACCTCGAACTTCCTTTCTCCTCCCCTCTGGAAAATTTAAAAAAAGACATCCAGCCCATTAAGAAAACAAAGATACCGGCGAAAACAAAATGATAGTTATCGGTTGGGGGGTCAAGATGACCAAATAATGGAAAATTTCCGTTATCACATATTTTATCGATTGTGGAACTTCCACTATTATCACAGGCCGTAGGAACCCAAACTACAAATAATGCGGCTATACCCGCTAAGTTTGTCAGCCAATTGTCATTAATAAATTCATCTTGGTCCTTACTGAATCCCTTATACGAAATTAGAAATAGACCCAATGAGGATAAAACTATAATTAAATATATTGACGGAGCGGTAAGGTAATAATAATGACTCAACGAGGAAATGATAGTCCTATCTGCTAACAATGGAAGTGCAATAGGTAGAGATAGCCCCAGTAGGCCGATTAGTTTCCTGATGCGATAATCCGACGGTCTTAGATGTCCCATAATCTATATCGTGTTTTTGTCCGAGATTTTTTTAATATATTTTAGAAAAGTAGTTTTACCAGTTCCTGGTTTCCCGGTAAGATATACAAGTTTGTCCGTCTGTTTAACGAATTCTGCTGCCCTATTAAATTCGGTATTTTCTTTGTCGAGTTCTATGTTATCTATAAAATCGGGCATTCCTTTTTTCAGCTTTACATAACAATTTGATATAGTTGCTAGTACGTGGATTTCTTTAATGATCGTAATATATGAATACTCAAGTGTTTATCGACAATGGAGAAAACATATCAAGTGTAATAAGGAAAGTATCGATGCGCTAACGAAAATATAACTACTAAAATTGGAGCGTTTCGACAATCTCTTTTTGAAGTTCTTGTAATACGATTGTTTTTTATAACATTCATTTAACGTCACTTATCCAGAATAATAAAATACATTATCAAAGAATATCAAATGATGTTATTTGACATAGGTCAAAAAAAAAGGCAAAATGTTGTACCTATGTTGTACCTGAACAAAAAAAGCCCCTCAAAACTGAGGGGCTTTTGACTGCTAAATTTGCAGTCTCTAAGTACAGGTGGGGAGACTCGAACTCCCACACCTTGCGGCACCAGATCCTAAGTCTGGCGTGTCTACCAATTCCACCACACCTGCATTTTTACTTTTTTTTCGACTTTTACTTGCCTAAGTCCTAAGTCTAGCGTGTCTACCAATTCCACCACGCCTGCATAGTTTCCCGATTATTATCGGGCTGCAAATATAAGCCAAAATTTCAATTCTCTAAATTTTACCTATTTAAAAATTACTCTTTTTCGTACATTTATCAAAAGTCCTATAAAATATACCATGCAAAACGTAAAAAAATATCTCTCAGAAAACAAAGACCGATTTTTAAATGAGCTTATCGAACTACTTAAAATTCCGTCTGTTAGTGCAGATCCGGCTTTTTCACAAGACGTACTAGATACTGCCGAAACAGTAAAGACAAGATTAGAGGAAGCAGGTTGTGATGTGGTAGAAATACATAAAACTGCAGGATATCCTATTGTTTATGGTGAGAAAATTATAAATTCTGAATTACCAACCGTATTGGTATACGGTCATTACGATGTACAACCGGCAGACCCAATCGATTTATGGCATTCACCACCATTTGAACCAGTGATTAAAAAAACCAGTTTACATCCTGAAGGAGCTATTTATGCTAGGGGAGCCTGTGATGACAAAGGTCAAATGTATATGCATGTAAAAGCAATGGAGCTAATGGTGAAAACCAATCAGCTGCCTTGTAATGTAAAATTCATGATTGAAGGTGAGGAAGAAGTAGGTAGTAATAATCTAGCTATTTATGTGGCGGAAAATAAAGACAAATTGGCGAATGATATCATATTAATTTCTGATACAGGAATGATTGCCAACGATGTACCTTCTATCACTACCGGTCTCCGAGGATTAAGTTATGTTGAAGTTGAAGTAACCGGTCCAAATCGTGATCTTCATTCAGGACTATATGGCGGTGCCGTTGCCAACCCCATCAATATTCTAACAAAGATGATTGCCAGTCTACATG
Source organism: Maribacter sp. ACAM166 (assembly GCF_005771495.1). GTDB lineage: Bacteria > Bacteroidota > Bacteroidia > Flavobacteriales > Flavobacteriaceae > Maribacter. The sequence continues at coordinate 48,047 of NZ_VAUW01000028.1, read as the reverse complement.
ACGAAAATAATCACATAACTATACCTGGTTTTTACGATAAGGTTGAGGAACTTTCAAATGAAGAAAGAGCAGAAATGGCAAAAGCTCCATTTAGTTTAGATGAGTATCAAAAAGCGATTGACATAACATCTGTCTATGGCGAAAAAGGATATTCTACAAATGAACGTAACTCCATTAGACCTACATTAGATGTAAATGGTATTTGGGGAGGATATATTGGTGAAGGTGCTAAGACCGTAATTGGAAGCAAGGCATATGCCAAAATTTCTATGCGTTTGGTTCCACATCAAAATTGGAAAGAAATCACGAATTTATTTAAGACCCATTTTGAATCGATTGCCCCGAAAGGAGTTACCGTAAAGGTTAAACCGCATCACGGAGGGCAAGCATATGTGACCCCAATTGACACTATTGCCTACCAAGCAGCATCGAAAGCTTATGAAACTACCTTTGGTAAGAAACCAATTCCACAACGTAGTGGTGGTAGTATTCCAATTGTTTCTTTGTTTGAAAAAGAATTGGGTAGTAAGACTATTTTAATGGGCTTTGGTCTGGATAGCGATGCCATCCACTCCCCTAACGAACATTTCGGTGTGTGGAACTATCTTAAAGGCATTGAAACCATACCATACTTTTACCAGTATTATACGGAGATGAATAAGAAATAAATTAGAACGTCTCTGTGAGCGTAGCGAAGCAATCTGTAAGTTAGGTACACGAAACTAACAGATTGCTTCGTCGCTATTAAACTCATCGCAAAGTCGTTTTATATCTTCTTAACGTACTTTGTAATAATAACAGTTAGCGTAGGCCCTACTTTACCTTCAATATATTCTGCGTTCTCGCGGTCTAAAGAAATTCTACGAACTGCAGTACCTTGCTTGGCAACTTGGCTAGATCCTTTTATTTTAAGGTCTTTAATCAATACCACACTATCTCCATTTTCAAGAATAACACCGTTCACATCTCTATGAATAATTTTATCTGCTTCAGCTACCCCTTCACCTGTAGCTTTTGCCCATTCTAAAGCTTCTGGCTCTAAGTACATCATATCTAAAAGGTCTTTTGGCCATCCTTCAGATTTTAAACGCGATAACATACGCCAAGCAACAACTTTCACAGAATCGTATTCACTCCACATGCTGTCATTAAGACATCGCCAATGGTTTGCGTCCATTTGTTCTGGGTCATCAATTTGGGTCCGGCAGGTTTCACATGCCAAGATACTCACGTCCACTCCACTGATAGAAACCGGTAGAACTTCATACACTTCTAAATTATTGGTTGCCGTACAAAGTTCGCAAGTGGAACCGCTACGTGCTTCCAAATCAGATAATACACTCATTATTGGTTGTTTTGAGAACAAACTTACATCTTTTTGATGGGTGGTTGAGCCTTTCCCCAAAGAATTGGGGTCGGGCTATTCATTACAAGAACACTTCGCCAAAAAAGGCGAATGCGGGCTTTTCATTACTATCCTTAAGGCAAAAGCAACGAAATTTACTCTACAGTTGTAGAATTAGAATATTTACTCTATGTTTGTAGAACACACTCTAAACTTGTAGAAAATGCAGTTATCTAAATCTGAAGAAGAATTAATGAATATCCTCTGGAAACAGAAGAAAGCCTTCATGAAAGATTTGTTAGATGCATACCCAGACCCCAAGCCGGCTACTACTACGGTAGCGACTTTATTAAAAAGAATGGCCGACAAGAGATTCATTGATTATAAAAATTTTGGTAGAAGTAGGGAATACTTTCCGCTAGTTAAGAAGAAAGATTATTTCTCTAAACATGTAAACGGACTCATTAAAAACTTTTTCAATGATAGCGCCAGTCAGTTTGCATCATTTTTTACCCAAGAAACCAATTTGAGCAAAACCGAATTGGAAGAATTGAAAAAATTGATAGACAACGAACTTCTAAAGAAATAGCTATGAGTATCTTTCTTTTAAAATCTACCGCCTGCATGGCCGTTTTTCTACTTTTCTACAAACTACTTTTAGAAAAGGAAAGCATTCATACCTTTAAACGGTTTTACCTTTTGGTAGCATTAGTAACTTCTCTCATAATCCCTAATTTAGTTTTTACGGAGTATGTAGAAATAGCACACGTAAATCTCAGCAAAGAAATACCTGTAATTAACTTTACAGATGATGCACAATTAACTCAACTATATATAAAAGAATCAATCTTTAATTGGGAATTAGCATTATGGTCATTTTATGGAATAGGGGTGCTTGGCTTCGGCTTTCGTTTTGTCAGACATTTAGTTCAAATTGGGTTACGAGTTTGTAATAACCCCAAAGTAAAAAATAGTTTTATCGTAAAAGTTCTATTGCAAGAACAACTACCGCCACACACATTTTTCAGTTATATTTTTCTAAACAAACAAAAATTTGAAACAAACAGTATACCTGATGCCGTATTACTACATGAAGAAACCCATGCCAGACAAAAACACAGTTTAGATGTCTTGTTCATAGAATTAATTCAAGTGCTGTTTTGGTTCAATCCGTTAATCTATATTTTCAAAAAATCTATTAAACTTAATCATGAATTCTTAGCAGATAGTGCTGTAATCCTTAAAAATGAAGACCAAATAAGCTACCAAAATATTTTACTGGCGTACTTATCAAACGACAGCTTTAATAAACATCAATCAACTGGTGTCGCCAATGCCATCAATTATTCATCAATCAAAAAACGATTTAAAATCATGAAAAAACAAACATCAAAAAAGTCAATTATTTTAAGAAGTTTTCTCTTTTTGCCCTTAATAGGTTTGCTACTGCTAGGGTTTACGGAAAAAAAAATAGTCCAAATTTCTAAAAACAACTCAGTTGTTAATGAAGTAGGGATTCTTATAGAGAATGTTGAAATCCGAATCGATAATGAAGGAAATCTATTTCTTCAGTATAACTTGCAATCAACTTTTAATAATTTAGAAATTAATCTTTACAATTTAAACAAGAATCTTTCAAAAGAGGAAAGAGAACAACAAGTTAAAGCTGTTATCAATTTAGAAGCCGATACCCCTCAAAAGTTAATTGAGGAGGTTGACCGTATTTTAATGGAATATGGCGTTGCACAATTAAACATTCTTGGGCCAGAACCTGCTTACATTGGGAATCTCATTGAAACTGTTACGGAACAGTCCCAAATTAAAAAGTATAATACCCTATCCAAAAAATACAACGCTATTCCTATTGAAAAAAGAATTATCCCCTTAAAGGATTTAGAAGTATTAGAGACCATCTTTAAAAGTATGAGCAAGGTGCAAAAAGGAGCAGCACAACCTTTCCCTGAATATCTTCCTAGACAAAATCAAGAAAGCGCTACAAAAAAACAAGTAACAGAATACAATAAATTGGCTAAAGAATATAACGCTATGATGGCCAAGGGTGGAAACATTCGCATCATGAAATCAGATGTAGATCGACTGACTCATATCTATGAATTAATGTCTGACGACCAAAAAACAGATGCAGCACCTTTTCCAGATTTTCCTGAACCACCGCCAGCTCCAAAGGCACCTAGAGTAAATAAAGGTGAAAAAAGTAATATTCCAACTCCACCATTGCCAAAAGAACCAAAAACGAACGCAGAATCATTTCCAAATTTCCCTGCACCACCGCGTTCGCCAAAAGCCCCAACGACACGTAACACTACTAATTATGCCAATAAACAGCTAAGAGAAATTATTCAGAACCAAGATCCTTATGACATGAATCATATTTCCCTAAAAACGGTCAGTGGTATTCCCGTAACTCCGAATACTTTTTATTCTGGTGGCGATGTGGAAAATCTAGATTTTAAAGCTCAGGAAAATATGAAAGTTTACATTCATAACTCTAGTTCGTCTAAAACAGACAATTCTCCTAATCTTATGGAAAACTTGTATTCACTCGAAAAACAAGATGCCCAATTCTATTTTGATGGAAAAAAAATAACCTCCGAAGAAGGGTTTGAAATTATTGAGAATGAAAAAAATATTAAAATTGAAACGCTACCTTATTCAAATAAACAACCAGAAGTTCGAATTTATAAAGAAGATAATGATTTACGAATTCCACCTCCTCCTGTAACACCAACACCAAAATCTCCTTTAGATTATGCTATAGACATGGCAAAAAAAGGAGCCACATTCATGTATGAAGGCCAAGAAGTTTCTTCGGATAAGGCTATTGATTTACTGAAGAATAACAAAGAGTTAAATATTGAATCGCGTAATAAAAATGGAAAGACAATTGTAAGAATTACAAAAGACCCTGTAACAATAGATTAATTTTTACGTCACATATGTGTTAAAGCCCTCCTAAATGAGGGCTTTTTGCGTACCAAAAATCAAATAGTTCCGTTCTCACTTTATACACCATCATCAATCAAAACAAAATCAACATGTTACAAAAATTTTTCATTCTTTGCTCTGGCGCTGATGCCGACCTCTTAAAAACATGCTCTAAAGGGGAGCAAAACAAATACGCTGGCATTGGTGCTACCGTATTCTTTACGGCCGTTATGGCATTTATCGCCAGTAGTTACGCACTTTTTACGGTATTCGACAATGTCTACGCTGCAATGTTCTTCGGCTTTATCTGGGGAATGCTAATTTTCAATTTAGATAGATTCATTGTTTCTACTATAAAAAAGCGTAATAATGTCGGACAAGAATTTCTACAAGCTACGCCAAGAATCATATTGGCGATTATTATAGCCGTGGTGATTTCCAAACCATTGGAAATGAAAATTTTCGAAAAAGAAATCAATCAGGTTTTATTGGAGCAAAAAAATGAATTGACATTAGCCAATAAAGACCAATTAGCTTTGCAATACACTCCAAAAGTAGAGCGCTTAAATCAAAGTATAGCTGCTTTAAAATCTGAGATATCAATCAAAGAAACCGAGACAAACGCTTTATACAATATTTACATAAATGAAGCAGAAGGTACCGCTGGCACCAAACTATTGGGAAAAGGTCCGGTTTATGAGGAAAAAAGAGAAAAGCATGATGCAGCACTTGCCGAATTACAAGAGTTAAAATCAATAAATTCTGAAAAAATAATGGGAATTGAGTCCCAAATTACCGCTTTAGATATTGAGTTTACTGAAGTAGTCAAAAACTCTCAGCCTATTATTGATGGTTTTGACGGACTAATGGCAAGAATTACAGCTTTGGATGAACTCCCTTGGTTTCCATCCTTCTTTATATTTCTATTGTTTTTGGCCATTGAAACATCCCCTATTATTGCCAAGCTATTGGCTCCTAAGGGCGAGTATGATATAAAATTAGAGGAAGAGGAAAGTATTTTAGCCTCTTGGGTTGCACAAAAAGTAGCACAGCGTAAACTAATCGTTGCCACAGATGGTGAAATCAACCAAAAAATATATGAAGATTTAAAAGGTGAAGAGGAACTATACGGCTACAAAAAGAAAAAAGCGGAAGAATTATTACGCTTACAAGCAGATACCTTTCACGAAATACAGGTAAAAGGATTAAAATAGAAAAAGACCAATATTTCTATTGGCCCTTATAATATTTGGGGGAACTATCAAATATTTCAAACTGTTATTATTTCTTCATTATGGTACAAATGTACCCTGTTACTTAGATGAATATTTCTCATATAAGCTCAAATCAATAAACATGTAGTTGGAAGGTATAAAAGTGCCGTCAAGCCAATTAAAATTATCCTTAACGAAAACTACCGTAATTATGCATATAGATAATCTTAATCGCTAATAAGTTAAATTTATATATAGGTAGTATTAACTTTACATTCTTTATGGCAGCACTTAAAGATATCAAGAGAAAGAAGCGAAGGTTTTATAACCTGGTAATCATAATCGTACTTCTAATCATAATTGTCACGGGTATTATGGTGCAGCTAGGATAATAGGTTATACTAGCCCAAAATTGAACCGAAGTGTTCAATCTTATAATGTCTCCCCTATGACCAAGAAAAAACAGAAAATTAAAAAATACCTTAAACTCTTCGGGAAGATAATTCTTGTGCTATTATTGTTATTTTTTGTTTTGGTTTTAGTGGTTAGAACACCGTGGGCACAGAATATAATAGTTGATAAAATCACTACCTATATTTCAGGCAAAACGAACACAAAGGTTGAAGTTGGTAAAGCATTCATAACCTTTTCTGGAGATATTCAATTAGTCGATGTTTATTTAGAAGACAAAAAAGGAGACACCCTGCTATATTCGAAATCATTACAGGCAGACATACCAATTTACCCAATCTTAGTTGAAAATAAATTATCGATTGATGGAGTAGATTCAGATGGTGTTGTTGCCAATATCAGCAGAGCGAATACTACAGAAGAGTTTAACTTCTCGTTTTTAATCGACGCTTTAACTACGCCAACAGACAGTTCAAATACCACAACATCAGGATCGATGAAATTCTCTGTAGGTGACTTGAACGTTTCCAATTGGAAACTGAATTACAATGATGCTTATTTAGGAATAGACATGAAGCTCATTCTAGGTAAACTCGTTATTAATGTTTCTGAATTTGATTTGGAAAAGATGAAATTCACTTTGGATGAATTTACGTTAGATAATACTCAATTCACTTATTTACAATCGAATCGATTTCCTGAGGTTGAAGATACAACCAGTACAATCTTACCTTTTATTGAGGCAGGAAATTTTAATGTTCATAATCTAAAAGTCAACTATAAAAGTCAACCAGATGGTTTGGAAGCCAATTTAAAATTAGGCACCATTAACCTAACCGATATGTTGGCCAACGTATCCAAAAATCAATATGAAACAGATGACCTTGTACTTCATGATTCACAAATCGAACTGCAACTGGAAACTGAAGATACTTTTCAACCAGTTTCAAACTCCGATAAAGGATTTGAATGGCCAGCGTTTATTCTTGGTATTCAAAATTTAGATTTAAAAGAAAATAATTTTACATATAATTCAAATAAAACTTCACAAAACACAAAGACATTCGACCCAAATGCATTTCAGATTCAACAGTTAAAACTGCAAGCATCCAACTTTAAATATCAACCCGAAAAATTCAATCTCGATGTTTCAGAATTTTCATTTAAGGAACCCAGCGGCATCCGGCTGGATCAATTGGCTTTTAAGGCAGGGTTAACAGACACGAATGCCACTTTATCAGATATAGTTTTCCAAATGAACCAAAGTTCTGCTAATGCAGATTTAAAAGTTCAGTTCGAATCGTTGTACAAAGTATTTAAAAATCCGCAGAACAGTTCTTTATCTACAGCGATATCCAACTTAGTTTTAGAAATAGAAGATGTACAACAACTCTTGCCAGAACTTGCTCAAAACCCTTATGTAGATGCATTGGCCATACACAGCATTACGGGTTCGCTTAATGCTAAAGGCAATTTAAAAAAAGTGGATCATTTTAAAACCAAATTAGCATGGGGAGCAAATACAAAAATTGCTGCATCGGGTTCGATAAGCAACTTAACTCAAACAGACTCTCTTGGATATAATTTGAACAATATTGTCATAAATAGTATTAAAAAAGATTTAAATAGATTTATATCGTCTAAAGAAATTGGTCTTTCCATACCCGAAACCCTTTTAGTAACAGGAAGCTTATCGGGCGGAACTACTTGGGTAAACACGGATATGAACATTGAAATTCCGGAGGGACTGGCACAAATAAATGCCTTGGTAGATTTTGGAAATACCATGCGCTTTGATGGTAGCGTTGCGATAGACAGCTTACAATTGGGCAAACTTTTACAGAACGAACAATTGGGCAAAATATCATTGAACATAAAAGGATCCAGTTCGGGAACAGAACTATCCAATATTGATGCAGTCATAGATGGATCTATCTCTCAATTTCAATATAATGGTTATGATTACAAAGAAATTAAAATTTCAGGCAAGTTAAAAGAAGGCAACGGAGACGTTTCTGCAGCTATCACCGACCCTAATTTAAACATGAAAGCAACCTCAATCGTTGCTTTGGAATCAGATGAAAGCAACATAACTTTTACATCAAATATCATAGGGGCAGATTTACAAAAATTAGGACTTACCAAAAATAATATTAAGGTAGCAGCGAATGTGAATGGTACGTATATTGGTTCGCCCTCAAACTACACCGTGAATGCCGATATTGATGAAGGTATTGCCATAGCAGACAACGAACAATACCAGGGTTCTACCATATCTCTAAAAGCACATATAGAAGATTCTATTACTGATATTTCTATTAAGAGCGGATTTATAAATGGCACACTTTCGTCAAATGCATCACCGAACCGTATTACAAATGCTTTAAAGAAACAATTGGAGCATTATTTCACGACTGATCCAATAGCTTTTGAAGCCGAAGACGGCATAGAGGCCAAATTGGCGTTAGCGGTTGTGCCGACACCTATACTTTCTAAAGTATTTTTCAACGGAATTAAAGATTTAGATTCCTTGACTATCGATGCTAGTTTTAATTCTAAACTACAACGGATATCGGCCGAAGTAAACGTACCGCATGTTACTTATGCAGGCAGTTCTGTTGACAGTTTAAACGCCTTTATTAAAGGAGACTCTGTTGATCTTAAATTCTCTGCAGGCATTGCAGAATTAATTTACAATCCCGTACATTTAAAACAGACCTATCTAGGGGGCAGTCTTAAAAACAAGGAACTTGTATTGGACTTTAATTCTAAAAACGATACGGTGCAAGTCATGCATATATCTTCTGCACTTGTGTTTCAAAAAGATACACTTAAGTTGCATATAAGTCCGGAAGATTTGATTCTCAATAAAAAACAATGGGAGCTACCTGAAAATAATAGCATAGTCATTACGGAATCATATAGTGATTTTCAAAATTTAATATTGAGTAGAAACGCTCAGAAATTAGAAATTACCACCAAGATTCCCAAGATGGAAACCGACCACATAGGCATCCTTTTCGATAATTTTCAACTACAGACCTTTCTTAGTTTTTTCAACCCCGACGAAGCTTTAGCAAAAGGGAAGGTTGAAGGTGATTTTGTAATTCTTAATCCGTACTCAACTTCCGGTTTGGTAGCTAATATTGATATTAAAGATTTTCAGGTGATGCAAAATCCATTAGGCACCTTAACCTTAAATGCCGCTTCGAAATCGTTGTCTGAATATGATTTTGATTTGGCACTAAAAGATGCTGCGGCAAACTTGACTTTAACAGGTGATTATACCACTAGAGAAACTACTGCCGACCTAAATATGGAACTTGATATCCAAAAACTAGAGGCTAGTATTATACAAGGTTTTGCAAGGGGAGAACTTACCAATGCAAAAGGATATCTTGATGGCAGTTTGTTAGTTAGAGGTACACTTTCAGAGCCAACATATTCTGGTAGAATAAACTTTAATGATTTTGGATTGAGTCTAGCTTCTTACAAAACTGTATTGGTCATTAATGAACAAGCGATAGATTTAAACCAAGATGGAATTACTTTCAATTCATTTGATATTAACGATGTTAATCAAGGCACCTTAACCATAGATGGAGATATTTTGACAAAAAATATTTTTAATCCCGGGTTCAACTTTACTATAAATACGGACAATTTTAGGGTATTGAATTCTAAAAAAGGAGATGATAAATTGGTATACGGTATTGCTAGTATTAAGGCGGACGTAAAGGTAACTGGAAATTTAAAGACACCTATAATCAATGGAAAATTACGTGTAAGAGATGTCACCGATCTTACGTATTTAGTGCCACAAGACCAATTGGATATACAGGAGCGTGATGGGATAGTCATTTTTGTAAATAGAGAAAACCCCGATGCGATATTAACCCGAAACGACCGTGAAACATCCAATTCCTTTTTTGCAGGTATGGATATCAATACGACCTTAGAAATTGCCAATGAAGCGACTTTTACCATCATCCTTGATGAAAAGACCCAAGATAAATTACAAGCGTCGGGTGAAGCTACTTTAAATCTCAACATTGACCCAAACCAAGATATTCGATTATCAGGAAGGTTAGAACTCAATTCAGGTTTTTACCGTACCAGCTTATATAATTTGGTAAGCCGTGAGTTCCAGTTACAAAAAGGAAGTAGTATTGTTTGGAGTGGTGACCCTTATGATGCAAAAATGGATGTAACCGCTATTTATGAAATAGAAACTTCTGCAGCTCCGTTAATGTCTGCCATAAGTTTTGGACAGGAAAGTGGAGTTGCCGGAAGGTATCAACAGGCCGCACCATTTTTGGTCTATTTAAACATTGATGGTCAACTCATACAACCAGAGCTCTCTTTTGGATTGGATATGCCCGAAAATGCACAAGGTAATTTTGGTGGTGCAGTCTATGGCCGCATACAACAACTGAACGAGCAAGAATCTGAACTGAACAAACAAGTATTCTCACTTTTGGCCCTCAACCGTTTTTACCCCACGACGGGAAGTGACGGTAGTAACGGTGGAGCAATTGCTATTGCACGAAACAATGTAAACAAGGTACTTTCTAGTGAATTGAATTCAATTTCAAATAAGCTATTGGGTAATAGCGGTTTTGAATTGGGCTTTGACCTTGACAGTTTTCAAGACTATCAAACAGGCAGTGCTCAAAACCGCACACAACTTAATATAAACGCTAGCAAGAAGCTTTTTGATGATAGACTAATAGTTACAGCAGGTAGTGCTTTAGATGTTGAAGGCAGTGCGGCTTCGAGCGATACAGCTACTCCCCTCATAGGAAATGTGACCTTAGAATATTTATTAAGTGAAGAAGGTACCTATAGACTGAAGGGGTTTAGAAGACAGGAATATCAAAATATTATTGATGGGCAACTTATCGTTACAGGTTTAGCCTTTATTTTTGACCGAGAATTCAACAAGTTCAGTCAATTATTTAGTCCATTGAAAAAAGAAGATACCGAAGAGAAACTTTCAAAAAAGAAAGAGCAGGAAAAAGATAACGTAAAGAAAAATTGATTTTAGGCTATTGAAAAATAAGAGTATTACATATAGAACATTTTACTGCATGGCATTCTTGCTCATTTACTCGTGTGGTATAGAGAAATATATTCCAGAAGGAGAACAACTATATACCGGCGCAAAGCTCGATTTAGAAACCGCCAATGAGGTGAATGACATTAAAGAGGTGAAGACCGAGTTGCTCAATTTAATCGAACCCAACCCCAATACAACTTTTCTGGGGATGAAACCTGCCCTATTTTTTCATTATAAGGCACAACGCAGAAAACCTGGTTTCATCTATAAATTCTTAAATAAATCTTTTGGTGAGGAACCCGTTTATTTTTCAGATGTGAATCCAGAACGGGTAGAAGAACTTATATTGAACAGACTGGACAACAACGGTTTTTTCTACAGTCGTTCCGATTCAGAAACTCGTATCACTGGTAAATTCGCATCCGTAAATTATTCGGCAAAATTACCAGAACCTTATCTGCTAGAAAATTATAAGTTAGAAACCGATTCACTTCCTATCTATAAGGAAATAGAAAAAATGTTACCTGAAACGGCCTTAGTACAAGGTGACCGTTTTGACCTCGACCTACTAAAGATAGAAAGAGCACGATTAAACCATGGTCTCAAGCAACGCGGGTACTACAATAGCCAAGAAGACCTTTTAATTTTTGAAGCAGATACAAATCAATATAAGAATAGAAAATTCGACCTCTTTCTTAGACTGAAAAAAGATGTGCCTGGTCGGGCGTCGATACCCTATACAATTGATTCGATTACGGTTTATCCTAATTACTCAATTGAAGGAGATACCTTACCGTTGGCTCAAAAGAATTCGACCCAAATTGATGGTATCGATTTTATACAAGATAAACTGTATTTCAAACCAGAATTATTGGAATCCTATCTCTTATTCAATAAAGGAGACCTATATGATGCTAATACATCGAAACTCACCAGTAACCGACTATCGGCCTTAGGAAGTTACAAATTTGTAAACATCCAATACACAGAACTCGATACTACAGCAACCGACGGTGACAGTGGTTCTTTGGCAGCCAGTATTTATTTAGCGCCGTTAACCAAACGCTCTATACGAGCAGAATTGCAGGCAGTTTCGAAATCTAACGGGTTTACAGGCCCAGGAATTTTACTGACATACAGCAACCGAAATGTATTTAATGGCGGTGAAACCTTTAGTCTCTCCACTAACTTCTCTTATGAGTCTCAACTATCGAGCGGGAACAACTCAAGCTTAAGTAGCATTGCAGGTGGCATAAAAGGCGATTTAATTATACCAAGGTCCATCCCGTTTTCGCCCAGTAGATTCAAGTATGCAGTACCAAAAACAAAAATTTCATTAGGATTAGATTTTCTGCAGCGAAGTCAGTTATTTACTTTGAGCTCCATCAACACCTCTTTTGGATATACCTGGAAGGAAAATCAATATGTATTTCATCAATTAGACCCAATTAGTATCAACTATTCAAAATTATCGAATGTAACGGATCAATTTCAGACCATTCTTGATGATAATCCTTTTTTAAGAAGAAGTTTCGACCAACGGTTTATAGCAGGTCTTATGTATGGTTTCACTTATGATGAAGTCTCAAACCTCGGTAAGGAATATCCCATCTATTTTGCCACTAATTTTGATTTGGCGGGCAATATGTTCAGTTTGGTAAGTGGTAGCTCAGAAACCATTTTCGGTGCAGAATTCGCCCAGTATGCAAAAGTTGATGCAGATTTACGTTTCTATATGCGGTGGGAAAAAGAACGTACTTTGGTTTCACGACTTTATGCAGGTTGGGGTGTACCTTATGGAAATAGCCAGACGTTACCCTTTGTAAAACAGTTTTTTTCTGGCGGACCATACAGTGTTCGAGCTTTTAACATACGATCCTTAGGTCCCGGTAATTTTAATGCCGAAACAGAAAACTCCTCTACCGATTATTTTGACCGTTCAGGAAATTTAAAATTGGAAGCTAATGTTGAATATCGTTTTCCATTAATCTCCTATTTGAAAGGTGCCTTTTTTATTGATGCTGGTAATGTTTGGCTTACAGGAGATTATTCTGATATTGAAGATGATCAACAAAATAGCAACTTCTCACAAACTCTATTTACAGATGGTAAATTTGAGAAAGACTGGTTAAAAGAAATAGCGGCCGGTGTAGGTTTTGGGTTGCGATTAGATATTCAGAATTTTGTAATTCGATTAGATTTGGCTTCTCCGCTTCGTATTCCATATTTACCAGAAAATAACCGTTGGAATGTTCCTTTCTTTGGCGATATCGATAACAATATGACCTTAAATTTTGCAATTGGTTATCCGTTTTAAGGAATCAGTTTCCCCAAATGCGCTCCCAAAGGGCTGTCATTAAACGTTTCGCATCCTTTTTAAACTTTGGCATTTCTTCAACTAGTATGTCATCCCCTTTGGGAACAAGTCGATAACTGAATGCAAATTGCGTATCATTCTTATCCATACTTATTAACCCGAACCGTAAATCGTTAAAGTATAACTGCCCTTCTTTTTCTGATATGGTATACCAACCTTCAGTGATTATAATGAGCCTTTCTATTTTCCCATTTGCAGCCAAATCACCCAATAATTCATGGTTCTTTGAATATGATGTGAAAACGATTGGTTTACTGTCAAAAAAAGAATAGTCACCCATAAGGTACGCATTCTCTGTATCGACATTGGCCATCCATAAAATAGTATTAAAAGGAGCAGGTCTTGTATGTAATTGCGAATATGAGATTCCCTGAACCTCCAAGGCATTTTCAAATTTATGATATGCAATTCCTTTTAAAATTAACGTCAATACTAAGTAAGAACTACTAATAATGAGTCCCAGATTGACATACTTTCTTCGTTTCAAAGCTGTTCGCTTTTGAAATAGTGTCAAAATCAGGAATACCAAAAAAGGAATTGTATACAAAGGGTCAATCACAAATACACTCTGAAAGGCTAGTCTAGTCTTGAAAGGCCAAAAAAGCTGTGTACCCCACGTGGTAAAAGCGTCTAATAATGGATGAGTGAATAGGCCCCAAAACATAAGCCATGACCAGTCTTCCCAAGAAGCTTCATCACGTCTATTTAATTTCCAAATGAGCCAACCAAAAACTGGTGCGAATAAAACCGCAAAGAAAATGGAATGACTAAACCCCCTATGCCATTCCGTTGCGGTTACCGTATCCATAAAATACCGCGACAGAACATCTAAGTCTGGAATAGTACCTGCAATAGCTCCATAAAGCATTGCTTTATTCCCTACTTTTTTACCCAATACAGCTTCACCTACAGCTGCGCCAAGAACTATTTGCGTTAACGAATCCATATGCCCCTTAGCCCCCAAAGGGGAATTTAAATATCAAGTTCAAATACTAACACTTATACTATTTCCTTTCTCTATCAAACTTGAACTTCTTCACTCTACAATACCCATCTTTTTCAAAAGAAATGAAGCATTCATATTCTGACAAATACCATCTTTAAATGTATAGTCGAAATGGAGTTCATTGTCAATAATTTCAGCATCAAAATAATAGTTCTTAACCATAGGATATTCTTTGGCGACTTCACATAAACTTAAATCGTGGGTTGCAATAATACCTGTAGATTTACTTTTCACCAAACGCTCTACGAACTTTTTAGAACCAAGTGCCTTATCGGTACTATTCGTTCCTTTTAATATTTCATCTAATACAATGAAATAACGGTCGGTTTGGATTTCATCGACAATGTATCGAAGACGTTTTAATTCTGAAAAGAAATAAGATTCATCGTCTGTCAGTGAATCGGTCGTACGCATACTAGTAATCAATTTTATCGGTGAATAAGACACTGCCCCTGCACAGACAGGCAAGCCCACATTCGCCATCATTATCTGTAAGGACACCGTTCTTAAAAAGGTACTCTTACCCGCCATGTTGGCTCCAGTAATGATAAAAAATTGACCACCTTCAATAATGATATCATTTAGGATACTTTTTGAAGGATCTAACAAAGGATGGCCCGCATTTTTAGCTTTCAAAACCACTTCATTAGTGGTGATTTCTGGATATGTAAATGATGGATGGTTAAAAGCATAATTCCCCAAACTGTTATAGGCATCAAAAAAAGTAATGGTCTCGAACCAAGTTTCTACATCCCTACCATAACTATCAATCCATTTTTCAACAGCAAGACAATCGGTCAATGAGCGTAGAAAAAATCCGTTTGCTATAACAAGATATAGTAGGTTATTATTACGGTCTAAGTTACCCAAGAGCGCTGCGAATTTTTTAAGGACTCCAGAGTTTTTCTCTCCTCCACTAAGAATTTTTGATTTATTCCTTTTTAATAATTCAGAAGTAAAAACAGTACCTTCAATCATTTCCAGCAATTGGTTATACTGGTCGAAAGTGGATTTTAATTTGGTAGCGTCCTGCCCTAATTTTGTTACCTTTTTGGTGAATACACCAACAATAAGCATCCCTAATAACAACCAAAAAATCAATAAAGATTCAGGTACAAAATCCAAAAAATAAGCTACGAAAATACCAATGGACAAACCTGAAAATACTAACGGTATATACTTCATCGCCTTTGGCACAAAAGGAACATAATTTTTCAACCAATCGGTAATGGTTTTTGTAGAAGTTTCAGTTCTGGTAAGTGAAGCCATCGCGGAAAATTCTTGACGCCAATCGACCATTTCCCCTATTTCGATTATTGCCTGCTGCTTTTCTTGAATAGAGTTTATATCATTTTCCAAGTAAATATCGGCAAGCTTTTGACTTCCTTCTGGTAATTTCGTACGATTAGAAATTTGATAAAAAGAACCATCCCCAAATAAATCAATATCCTGACTAAAATAATGGCCTTCTTCATTGAATTCCTTTCCAGTCTGAAGTTTGCTATAATTCCGTTCAAAAACTTGAAGCTCTAAAGTATTGATAGCGACCAATTCTTGTGATTTAGCCTTTTTGCCTTTTAAATCTGAATACCTTGAAATCAAATACAAGAATACCGGGATACCAATCAGCAAAACACCAACCACATATTTGGCATTTATAGAAGCAAAATAAACAGCGGTAACAGTCACTAAAAAAATGACTAGCCGTAATGAGCTAAATAAAAATAGTTTTTGATTCAGAGCGCCTACTTCCTCCTCAAAACCAGCAACTCTTTGTGTATAAAATTCAGATAAATTCCTCATTGATTTGCACTCATTTTAAGTTTGCAAAGATACTCTTAGAAAATGATAGCTACTTACACTTTTAGAGGACATCTAATTCTGCACGCAACTTTTTAGTGAATTTGGAAACTACCATGTCGTAGGAGTGGTCTATTAATTCCTTCAGTAGTTTTGGTGGTAATTGATCAAGAAAAACTGTATTCCAATGCACCTTACTCATGTGCCAACCTTCAATAACACCATCATGCGACTCGCGCAGTTCAATAGCCCTGTCAGGGTCGCATTTTAAGTTTACTTGTGAAGGAGCACGCTCTAATCCACATAACGCGAACATTTTCCCCATCACCTTAAAGACTAAGGTTTTTTCATCGAATGGAAAACCCTCTGTCACTGCTTTTTTTGAAAGGCAATAGTCTCTAAACGCCTCAATGTTCATTTTAATTTGGTTGATGATTGAAAATATCTAAAAAAGAATGTTTTCAAAATAACACTTCCTATTTTCCTTGAGTTCTAATACCAATATTTACCATTTAGCAAGTCCAAAAATGTCTCAACATCTTTCCAGACACACCTAATTTTGACGAAGTACGTATCACCACTATTATTGACCTATACCATCTCAAAGACTTCCCCTACTAAATTAGGATTACATGGAATTTAAGATAAATCTATATCCAAAACCTATTGTTACCAAGACTTAGTCAATGTTGCATTTAAATACTTATAGAGTCGTAAACAATAACCTTGTTCCACAAGCTTTCAGATTCTTTAATGAATAGCTTATGCGGTGCTTCATCTTGATAGGCCTTTTGAGATTCAGCAGAATCAAAAGAAAGAATTAGTGAATAGGTGAAAGAACCATCGACCACATTTCTACTTGCACTTGGTGGCGTACCAATAAACTTGGTCTTTGCGTAACCCGAGTTGTCTAAAAACTTCCTTAAAGAGGTTTCAAATGCTGCACGATCGGCTACATTATCTGGATTTTTTAACCAAAAAAATACGGTATGGGAAAAATTGGAATCGAATTCTGTCATTTCTTTATTATTTTGACCAAAAACGGTGCTGGTCATAAGTGTTATTGCAAGGATACAAATTATGTTTTTCATTTTTAAATTTTAATTAATTAACATTAGTTCTCTAATTGGTCTATTTTTTGTTGTGGGATTTTAAGTGCTGTATAATCTAACTTCCAGCCTATGGTTTCCACAATTTTCTCCATTATCAATACCGTCTGCAAGGCTTCTTTACGAGCGGTTTCCATCAATCCGCTTTCTGGTATTTTTTTGCGAATATGTTTTTTAGCCTCTGCATTTAACTTGGTCAAATCCTCCGGTACGAAAAAATTAAAAAAACCACTCTTAATATCATAAAACTCTAACTCCGGCTCTATGCTTAACACCTCATAAGACTATTAGTTTTTTTTCTTCATCTGCATGCATCAACAACTTACTAAGGTCATACCCAATATGAGCTTTTGCCTTAATAACAACCAAGGCTTTTTTCTTACTACTTACCAAGCTCATAAACTCCTTTACATTCTCGTATTTATATATTTCAGCAAAATCGCCCTCAACGGATATCAGCTTACAAACACTCTTCATTTTATCTAACAGTACGGTAGATTGGTGTGTTGTAATCTCTTTAGTTTTCCTTCCTTTAAAAAAGTTAAAAAACCAATATGCGCCAATAGCACCTAAAATTAAACCAAAAATAGTATCGAATATATTATCCATTTGTATTCCCTATTTCACCCAAGTGAGTGAACTTAAACCCTTTTTTATATTTAAGTCCGTAGCCAAAGATACGGTCCATGGCTATATGTATAAAAAGAATTGTGCCTATTAATTGGACGAAAGGCCACATTAAGTAAATACCTACAAAATATAAAAGTATGCCTACACCTCGATGATGCGCCACATTATAACAATAGGCTCCTACTTTAGGGCCAAGAAGATAACCCACCATCGAGATATCGGGAGCCAAAATCAATACGGGCAACCACCACCATTGGTACCCTAACAGCCCGAACATAAATATACCAAGAATCATTAAGGCAAGCTCTTCTAATTTCAATAGGTTTTTCATGATTATACTATTTTATAAAGCACAGGTCTACTCGGACTTGCATCATTTTCAAAAGGGGCTACTTGTAGGTTTAAAAAATAATTCCCGTCGGGAACGAAATTAGGAACATAAATAAATTCAGTAATTGTCGAACTCAATCGTACTTCCCCACTAAAATTCCAAAATGCTTTGTGGGCCAAAAGCTCCCCATTATCTTTTTCTTTATCTACAGATGGTAAATCAATTAATAGATGCTCTATACCCAAATTTCGAATATACTCCATTGCTTCTTCCAAAATGTAAGGTGGGTTGGTATGTGAATATTGTCTTGTCAATTTAGACTTAGCATTTGGTATTGTACGAATGATCAAAGCCTTCGGCGCCTCATCTTTTAATATTTCTTTTAATTGGTTTTTGGTAATCACCAAATCGCCATTTTCCTCAACAGGTATTATTGTAATCACTTCTGCTAAGAAAAAAAACTGATGTAGATTTTGATTGATGGACTGATGTTCTTTTGATATATGACCAACACACTCGGTATGGGTGCCATGTGCGTGCGGATTAAACCAAATATCATAAAAATTAGTGCTCGAACCTGCAGAAATACTACCCGTAAATTCTCCGTCTATATGTGGTTCGAGTTTTGGGTGCCCAACATACCATGCATTTACATTCTGAGCGATGTTTGTAATTGGTATTGAAATATCTAAGGGTTTAGATAAATCTATTTGGTAGTCTTTAGTTTCGTAAGTAATAGTAGTTTTCATTTTTACTTTGTGTCAGTATGAACGCAGTCGAAGACCTATACGAACTATTTACAAAATTAAAATAGTATACTTGGTAGCAACAATACGCATAGAAAATTACAACTTTTTAGATTGCTCCTCGTAAAGATTTTTTTGTCGAGAAGCTTCATGTTTTCCGGATTGTTCTCGATACATTTTTTTTGTTTTCGTTTTACTTCAACAAAAAAATACTTGAACTGACATTTATTACTCGTGGACACCCTGTCACTTCGAGTAAATTTCAAAGTAGTCGCTGAGCCTACCGAAGTGTAAGAAATTATTCATATCGAGAAGCTTTCATGTTACATACTGTTGTCGATACCTAGCTAACGGAGGTTAACCATAAACAAGTCGGCGGCAATTCCATCAGCTAAAAACATTCCTTTTTGAGTAGTTTTCAATACATCATCCTGTAAAAGCAATAATCCTTCCTTTATATATTTATCAGATTGAAGCAATGCATATTCCTTGTGCTTTTCACCATATTCTGAACCAATTCTTAATAAAGATACACCCCAAATAGTGCGCAGCCCAGTCATTACATATTCGTTATATTGGTCAGCAACTGTCAAAACCTCAACTTCCATAGGAACAACCCCTTGTTCGATTGATCTTATATATTTTGGATTATTATTGATGTTCCACCCTCGTCTTGTTCCGTCAAATGAATGTGCCGACGGACCTATACCTATATATTTTTTTTGCTGCCAATAGGCAGAATTGTTCTGCGAATAAAAGCCTGGTTTAGAGAAATTTGATATTTCATAGCATTCAAATCCTACATCCAATAAAGTAGTATACAACTCCTGAAAATGTTCTTGCGCTTCTTCGTCTGTAGCAGGTACGACCAATTCTTTCTCAACGAATTTTGCGAGAGCCGTTTTGGGTTCTACCGTTAAGGCATAACTGGATATATGAGGAATATTAAAACTAATGGCTTTTTCTATGTTTTTCTTCCACCGCTTCAAAGTCATATTAGGCATCCCATAAATAAGGTCGATAGAGATATTACTAAAATGTTTCGTTGCTATTTGCAAACACTTTTCTGCCTCAATAGTATTATGAGCCCTATTCATCAGTTTTAAATCTTCTTCAAAAAACGACTGTATACCTATGCTCAATCTGTTGATAGGACTCTCGGCCAACTGAAGTATTTTCTCTTCAGATAAATCATCAGGATTCGCTTCTAGCGTAATCTCCGGATTACTTACAACACTATAATGTTCATAAACCGAAGCTAAAATTAGCTCTATTTCATCTGTCTGCAAAACGGATGGCGTACCTCCACCAAAATAAATAGTCGCTACCGTTTCATCGTTAAATTCAGCTTTTCGCAGTTCCAGTTCCTTGCAAATAGCCGAAATCATTCCTTCTTTCTTACTTAGGGAAGTAGAAAAATGAAAATCACAATAGTGACATGCTTGTTTGCAAAATGGAATGTGAATGTATATACCGCTCATAGTTCAGTTTTCAGTGGACAGTTTCAGTTGGCAGTAAAATTCTCTGAACCAAATTTTAAAGGATTATTGTTCATGTAATTTAATAGTTTACCCACTTCTTCACTTTCATTAAAGAACTCTTGATAAGAATCTTTATCAAGATAATTACACTCCAAGGCAAACTCTAACCAAGTTTGTGTTTCAGAATTTTCAGGATATCTCCTTTTACGATAAGCTTCCGCAATATTAGCACTTACACTCCTAGAAGAACGTCTAACCTGATCTGTCAGTGAATACTTTTCTTCCTTTAGAAATGATTTAGAAACATGATAAATCTTCATCGCCAAAGCAAAAAATTTTTTATACGCCAATAAATCCTGAAACTGCATTTCTTATTGTTTTACTGCAAACTGAAACTGTCCACTGCTTACTTTTTAACTCGCTTATCATTCTGCTTTACAAAAGCATCCCACCCGGTATAATTTTTACCAACCTCGATTCTGCCTTCATTGTAAAAATGGCATACTGCAGCAGCTAGTCCATCAGTGCTATCTAAGTTTTTAGGTAAGGTTTTTAAGCCCAACACACTTTGAAGCATTTTTGCAACCTGTTCTTTACTAGCATTTCCATTTCCGGTTATTGCCATCTTAATCTTTTTGGGCAAATATTCGGTTATCGGTACTTGTCTTGAAAGACCGGCAGCCATGGCAACGCCCTGTGCCCTGCCTAGTTTGAGCATAGATTGAACATTTTTACCGAAAAAAGGTGCCTCAATAGCGATTTCATCGGGGTGATATGTGTCTATAAGTTCAATAGTACGTTCAAAAATAAGTTTCAATTTGGTGTAAGGGTCCTTATATTTTTGGAGTAACAATTCGTTCATTTGAATGAACTCCATTTTTTTACCTACTACTTTTATGAGTCCAAACCCCATAATCGTAGTTCCTGGATCTATCCCTAATATAATTTTCTCGTTCGCCAAAATGCTTAATTTGTATTTAATTGAACAGGAATACGGTATTTACTATTTACCGGAATCCCTCTTTTTAAAGCGGGTGCAAGTTTAGGAAGATTCTTTAAGCTTTGGGTAATCACGCCATCAAATTCTGGCATTTGTTTTAGTACCGAAGCATCTTTTTCTATGTTGGTGACATTAATTCTCCCTGTAGTATCAATCACAAAAATAACAGAGATAGTTTCACTTTTCTTATCGGAAAGGATTAGTTCAAAATCATTTAAGGTTGTTTGAAAATGAGTTATTAATGTTTCCTCAAAGCAAATTTTTTGTTCTGCTTTGCTGGCCGTTTCATCACACGTATAAAAAAATGGATACGAATCAACACTGTTCCAATCTATATGGCGTAATTCTTCATTAATAAGCTCTTGCGTTCTCTTTTGTTTAGATTCAAAGAATGAACAAGAATTTAAAAGCATTAAGATAAGAAAGTATACATATCGTTTCATTACACCTGTTCTACATGTGAAATTACGATTTTTTTGAGGAGTTTATTCTTTGGTAAAATGGATTTGCTCCTTTAACTCCGTAATGCGTTTTCTAACCGATTCATAAAAGTATGGATGCTCGTTTGGATATTGCTTCAGAAAATTTTGATAAAACTCTAACTTCTTTTTTGGGTCAGAGCCCAGCTGATCATATACCGTAGTGATATTATAATAGATACGTGCATCTGTTACATCATTATCGTGGGCCAATTTGTAATAATCCAAAGCAGTTTTTAAATCCTCTTGATCACGGGCTATATCTGCCAATCGACTATACCCTTCGGCAAATATTGGTTTTTGCACTTCCATAGCTTTATTAATGAACATTTTAGCAGAATCCAATTTCTTTTCTTTCTGATAAATGCTAGCCAAACTAAAATACGTTTGAGAATTGCTGTCATCTCTACTTAACAAGACGGTATAGTTCTGTTTTGCCTTTTCAAATTCCCAATTCATAAAATAAGAATACCCCAACTTCTCGTATACGTACTCTTTGTTCTCCCCCAAATCTAATACTCGCTCAAAAAAGGGAATCGCATTTTTGAATTGAAAATCGTTATAAAGAACAAGTGCATTAAGGTTAATCATGGCTACATCATTTTCATATAGCAGTAATCCCTTTTCTATATAATTCAGAGCGCTATCCCGTTCCTGTTTTATGGTATAATATTTTGCCAGTTGAAATAGACTTCGAAGATGTGTACTATCTAAACTCAAAGCTTTTTTATAATGAACCAGACTTTCATCAGATAATTCAAGATTGCTATTAGCTTCCCCTAAATAAAATTGAAATTCTGGATTTTCATTGTTGAGTTGTATGAGGTTAATAAACACTGATTTTGCATCCGCATACGTCTTTACTTTTAAAAGTAATTTACCTAACTCTAATTGTGCCAATTGAAAATTCGGATTGTCATTCGTCACATACCGATATTGAACAATTGCCTTATCAAAATTTCGAATAGCATTGTAGCTTCTTGCAATCTGGAGTGCTGCCGTACCATCGCCGATTTTCGAATATTCATTGATAGCTTTAGAATAATTACGGGTAGCATATAAACTATCTGCAACGGAGGAAGACGAGGTTTGCGCCTCGGCTTTACATAGTTGTAATATTAGAACAACAAGAAAAAGTTGTTTCATAGTAAGATACTTCTATTGTAATTTGAAGTTTACCGGAATTGAAAACGGAACATTCACCGCTTTACCTTCATTTTTACCGGGCGTCATTTGTGGCAATCTTTTAATGATACGCTCTACCTCATCTTCCAATAATTTATCGGGACCTCTCATTTCTATGTTATCGATAACTCCTATAGAAGTAATCATAAACATAACGTTTACTCTACCCTGAACACCAGCCTCCTGAGCTGCTAAAGGATAATTAAAATTTTTACTTATATGCGCTTGAATCATCTCATTAAAACATGCCCTTTTATCGAAAACATTTTCACAACCTGGGAAAATTGGGACTTCCTCTACTATAGCAAAAGCAAACTCTCCTTCAATATCATAGTTTTTTGATTGCACGTTTGTGATTTCAGAATCATCCAATTTAAATACTATTGGAATAGAATAAGGTATACTGATTACCTTTCCATTTTGTTTAGCAGGTTGCATTTGAGGTAATCTATTTATAATGCGCTCCACTTCATCTTCCAACAATACATCTGGCCCTCTCATTCTTAAGTCAGCAACAATACCATTCTCGTCAATCAAAAACATCACATTTACTCTACCTTCTATTCCAGCTTTTTGAGCTTCCTCAGGATAAGAAAAATTCTTACTTATATGCTTTTGTATTTTTTCATTAAAACAAGCTCTTTTATCTTCAACATTCTCACACCCAGGAAATACCGGTGCTTCATCTACAACAGAAAAATTAATACCAGAACCTACCTTCAGTTTTGTCTCATTAAATGAGCCATCTACGGTTTTTGATTCCAACTCACAACTAGTGTAAAACAACATTCCCAGTACCATAGGCACTAATAGCAAATACTTTAATTGCCAGATTTTCTTTGATTTTTATTTTTGTAACATAACGATTCGTTTTTTGATTAATGATTGTGTGAAAAACTGATTGATGAATGATATTTGTTCAGTTTGAAATACTTGTGATAATAACTGCTGATAATGTTCAGATTTATGCTCTTTAGCAACTTGGGCATCAGCAGTATATTCGTGTAATTCTGCAGTACGATTTTGATACACGTATACTAATGGATTAAACCAACCTACAATACGCATCAATTCAAAGAATAGAAGATCCCAAGTATGACCCTGTTTTATATGTACCAGTTCATGTTCAATAATGGTATTATGTTTCATTTTCAACACCTTATCACCAATGAAGATTGATTTGAAAAAGGAAAAAGCCAGTGAACTATTTTCTATGATGACTTGAGTAAAATTAGCATACCGAATTTTCTTACCACTTTCTCTAAGTAGATATAATTGTCTCAATTTTAAACCGAACAATACCGTGGCGACAAACATTCCTGCATAAAAAACGACCATATACCATGATAGTTGAAAAACATTAGTATCCATTACTTCAACTGAAACCACTTGTCCACTTAAATTCCATAAAAAATCAGGATACCCAGCAAAAGTCTTTGGTACTTGTTGCTTAAATGCTTCAATTTTTACCCAAGGCAGAATTATGGAGAGCACATAAGTGCCTAACAAATACACTCTGTTCAATTGAAAGAAGGTTTCCTTTTTTAGGAAAAAGTCATAAATGACCAAAAATAATAATTGAAAGGCGATGCACTCAAGAATGTATTGTATCATTTGATCTTGAATTAGTCTTCTGTTTTAGTATTTACCTCTACCGGTTCGGCAGCTTTTTTAATTTCCTTCATTACCGACTCTAGTTCAGAAAGGCTCATATCGTTCTTCTTCATGAAAAAAGACACCATACTTTTAAATGACCCTTGAAAATAATTGTCAACCAATTTATTGATGGACTGATTACTGTAATCTGACTTCTGCACCAATGGAAAATATAGATACCCTTTTCCTTCTTGCTCGTGATCTACAAAACCCTTGCTTTCTAAAATTCTTACTATCGTAGAAACCGTATTATATGCCGGTTTTGGTTTCGGCAACTGTTCTAAGATAGACGCAACATTACATTTCTGTAATTTCCATAATAATTGCATTACCTCTTCTTCTGCTTTTGTTAACTGCTTCATTCAACTAAATATTTAGTTAAAAAATAATATTTATGAATCTCACTGTAACTTTTGAACGCTATCTTAGTCTAAACAACTACAGTTACTTTAAACAATGGATATATTCTTACTCGTACTTGGTTTTATTTTAATGCTTGTAGGCATACTAGGTAGCTTTTTGCCTATTTTACCCGGACCGCCGATAAGTTGGGTTGGGCTGCTTTTGCTTCATTCTACCAGTGTAATTACAATGAATTGGGTATTCTTAGGCATCACTTTAGCTATTGCGCTAATAGTTTTTGCCTTGGATTATATTATCCCTGCCATAGGAACTAAAAAATTCGGAGGTACACGTGCTGGTGTAATCGGCACTACGATAGGTTTGGTTGTAGCACTAATCTTTCCTGTTCTAGGGCCTTTCGGTATTATTATTTGGCCTTTTATTGGTGCATTGGTTGGTGAATTATTAAATAAAGCGGACAAAAAAACCGCTACGAAAGCGGCTTTTGGTTCATTCTTAGGATTTTTGACCGGTACTTTTTTAAAGTTTATGGTCACTATCGTTTTTCTAGGCTTGTTCATTTCGAAAGCATGGCAACACAAAGCTGCCCTGTTTCCTTTCTTTGACTAAACTTATTCGTTAATCCAATCTGTTTTAGCTGCTATAGGGTTTCGTTTTCCTTCTGGAAGTTCTCCATCAAAATTTCCCATATAAAAGAATCCCAAACATTTTTCACCATCCGCCAAGGTGAAAAATTCATTCACGTATTTTATGAGTCCGGGTGAAGACCAATAACAACCTATACCCATTTCAGTACATAAAAGCCACATATTCTGTACTGCCATTGAAACTGCAGCAACCTCCTCCCATTCAGGTAAAGATTCCTTCGTATCACGCTGCATACAAATCGCAATGACAGCTCCTGCTCTTTGTGGGTTTTCTTGTAGTTTTTTAATTTTTATCGCCTTAGGCCTAGGGTCTACTTCCTTGTATTTTTTAGATAAAAATGTTCCTAAACGCCTTTTGGCATCACCTTGTATTACCTTAAAGCGCCAAGGTTCAGTGCACTTATGGGTTGGAGCCCAATTAGCCGCTTCAAGCACCTTTTCAATATCGGTTTGTGCAATAGGAGTATCATCATATTGTGCCGGAAATATTGATCGTCTTTTCTTTATAATTTCAAATATCATATCTAATTTTGTTCGTTATTCATTGTTAGTTCTTCGCGATGGTTGATGGTTGATGGTTGATGGTTGATGGTTGATGGTTGATGGTTGATGGTTGATGGTTGATGGTGTTTACAAAATTAAGAATTTAATACACTCTTAGTTCGTAGCTCCTGACTCCTAACAAAAAGCTTATTTTTTAAAAATTTAAGCACTAAATACGTTCTGTTTGTCACTAATCACTATCTCCTAACAACAATTGTATGCAGTTTTTCAAAACCGGATTCGTATGTTCCTTCTTCCAGATAACCGAAAGTTCTGCACGCTGAGGAATATTTTTAAGTTCTATAAACTTTACACGCATTTGAAAACCGTTCTGTAATGCTGTTGGTACTATAGCGATGCCCATATGATTCTCTACCAACTTAAAAATAGTATGCGCATGAACCGATTTATGTGAGACTTTAGGTGTGAATCCTGCATCTTGACAAATGCTCATTATTGTATCATAATACAATGGACTATAGGCTTTGCTAAAAAGTATAAAATCATCATTTACAAATTGATGTATTCCTTTAAATTCTCTAGTAAGTAATGGATATCGTTCTGGCAGCACCAACGAAAATGTATCCTTGAAAACGGTTTTCATTGATAATGTACTTGGAACGCGAGAAACACGTACAAAACCCATATCCAATTGGTCGTTCAAGACGGCATCTACTTGTGCGAAATTTGCAAGTTCCTCTAAAGATGTCTTCACTTTTGGGTAGGCGTCCTTTATTTTCAACAATAATTTAGGAATCACCTCTTGCATTGCCGAACCTAAAAACCCAATCCGTAATTCCCCACTATTTCCGTCACTAATTAATTTTAATTGCCGTTCAACCTTTTCTAAATGATTAAAAACGAATTCAACTTCTTTCTTTAAGTAATGACCTGCTGGTGTAAGAGATACCTTTTTCTTAGTACGTTCGAATAATTGTGTTTCTAAAATTTCTTCCATTTGCCTAATCTGTCTACTTAATCCGGGTTGGGAGATGAATAATTTTTCAGCAGCTTTTCTAAAATGCAATTCCTCTGCAACGGCAAGAAAATAAGTAAAGTGACGCAATTCTATTTGATTACTCATAGTTATGAATTGATGATACTATTGATATTGGTAATTATCAAAAATAGGTATTAATTTTAATTCAAATCTAGAGACGTCAAAGCTATGAGTGAACAGGCATTTAAATTAGGTGAGGATTGGCTTACTGCCGGGAAAGCTTTAGAAATTGCAAATGGTAAAATTTCCATTATCCTTTCTGATGAAACTCAGCAAAAAATAGCAAAAAGTTGGACCATTGTTCAAAAGATAGTAGACAAGGGGCATCCGGTGTATGGTATTAATACTGGTTTTGGACCATTATGTACAACCAAAATTTCAAAATCTAAAACCCATATATTACAGACCAACATCCTTCAAAGTCATAGTGTAGGGGTAGGTAACCCAATAGCGAAAGACATAGCGAAATTGATGTTAATTCTTAAAGTCCAATCGCTGGCTAAAGGATTTTCAGGAATTGCCCTAAAAACTTTAAAACGGATTATTTGGCATATAGAAAACGACGCTATCCCTGTGGTGCCTTCCCAAGGATCTGTTGGTGCATCAGGTGATTTGGCTCCCCTGTCCCATCTATTTCTACCGCTTATAGGTCTGGGCAAAGTTGAGTTTAAGGGTGAAAAAATTACCACTGCAACCTTGTTCGAGCAAACTGGACTCGAAGCTATACCTCTTGGCCCAAAGGAAGGGTTAGCGCTAATTAATGGCACACAATTTATCGCCGCACACGGAGTGAAGGTTGTTGCCGAACTTCACTCCTTATTGGCTCAGGCCGATATTATAGGTGCCATGATGATTGAAGGGTTACAAGGTTCGGTGAAACCATTTTACAATGAACTTCATGCACTGCGACCGTTCAAAGGCAATGTTCATGTTGCTAAACGCGTTAAAAAATTATTGAAAGGTTCTGAAATAATGGAGGATCACATTGATTGTGAAAAAGTACAGGACCCCTACTCCATTCGATGTATTCCACAAGTACATGGCGCTTCCCGAACCGCTTGGTTGCATTTGAAAGAATTATTAGAAGTTGAATTGAATTCAGTAACAGACAACCCGGTTATCATAGATGAAGAATTGACCATTAGTGGTGGTAATTTTCATGGACAGCCATTGGCTATGGCCTTAGATTATGCATGTTTGGCAGCGTCCGAATTAGGTAATATTTCAGATAGAAGAATTTATTTGGCCTTGGAAGGAAATAGTCCTGGAGTTCCTAAATTACTGATGAGCGATACCGGTATTAATTCGGGTTACATGATTTTACAGTATACAACGGCAGCTTTAGCAAGTGAAAACAAAGGACTCTGTTTTCCATCAAGCGCAGATAGTATTCCGACATCCCTTGGTCAAGAAGACCATGTAAGTATGGGCTCAATAGGCGCTAGAAAAGCATTACAGGTCATTGGTAATGTTCAGAAAATATTAGCTATTGAACTGCTGACAGCAGCACAGGCATTTGAGTTCCGAAAGCCATTAAAATCTGGTGTCTTTTTAGATGAGGTGCATAACGCTGTACGAGAACAAGTAGCATTTGCTAAAAAAGATCGCGTTTTTGCAGACGATATTGAAAAAGGAATAGAAATGATTCAGAATAAGACAATCATCAATGTTGTAGAACGTGTTCAAAAAGAACATAACATATCATTAAAAACTAACTTTTCAACTGAATTCGAAGTATATTGAATCTATGGAAAAAACAACTTTAATAGGCCCTTTCAAACAAATTATACCCATGACCGGGCTCCCTTTAAAAGGTGCCATAAAGGATAGCGAATTGCAGATTATACCTGATGGCGGTATCTTGATAAAAGATTCCGTTATTGTGGCGATTGGAAATTTTCAAAACTTACAAGCAGAGATTAATCCTGAAGAAACGATACTTTTAAAAGGCAATCATGTTTGCGTACCGGGTTTTATAGATGCACATACCCATATCTGCTTTGGAGGTTCACGTGCGAAGGATTATGCCATGCGAAATGCCGGTAAAACCTATTTAGAAATTGCACATTCAGGTGGAGGTATCTGGGACACGGTCACTCAAACTAGAATGGCCACTCAAGAAGAATTGACGAAAAATACTATAAAAAGAGCTAATCGTCATCTCAAAAATGGCACTACTACGATAGAAGTAAAAAGTGGTTATGGGCTAACGGTAGAAGAAGAATTAAAAATGTTACGGGCAATCAAGAATGCCAACTGTAGCACTTTGCCAGATTTAATACCGACCTGCTTAGCCGCACATATGTTACCCAAAGATTTTTTAGGCACAGAAACTGCATACCTAGCTGAAATAGCTGAAGGTTTATTCCCTATTCTCAAAGCGGAAAAACTAGCAAACCGTATTGATGCATTCATTGAAGAGAGTGCATTTTCATCCAAAGACATTAAAGCCTATTTTGAAAAAGCAACTAAAATGGGATTTGACATCACCGTACATGCCGATCAATTTACACCGGGTGGAAGCAAAGTTGCTGTAGATCATAATGCAGTAAGTGCGGATCATTTGGAAGCAAGTACTGAAAATGAAGTAGTCTTATTAGCAAATAGTACTACTATAGCCGTTGCATTACCAGGAGCTTCCATAGGTTTGGGCTGTGATTTCACTCCTGCACGTAAATTATTAGATGCAGGTGGCTCACTCGCCATTGCTAGTGACCACAACCCAGGTTCTGCCCCAATGGGCGATTTGTTGACCCAAGCCAGCATCTTGGGTACTTTCCAAAAACTAACGAATGCAGAGGTACTTGCAGGAATTACGTATAGAGCGGCGGCTGCCCTGAACCTTTCGGATCGTGGAAAATTAGCGGAAGGACTTCTTGCTGATTTTGGTGTCTTTCACAGCGATAACTATCAAGACATTCTTTACAACCAGGGCAACTTAAAGCCTTGTATGGTATGGAAGGATGGGAATTTGGTCTACGATAAGCATAAATAGTAAGTGTAATTATTGAATTAGCGAACAGTAAAAATCAGAATGATGGAATTTAAAGAACAGATACAAATTGGAATTCCCAATGACCTTCCTCCAAAAAAAGAACGTTCTTCAGCAGTTAGTCATGCTCCCAATCGCAAGCAAATACTTTCTAAAGCCGAAAAACAATTGGCTATTCGAAATGCCCTACGGTATTTTCCATCCAAATGGCATTCGATACTAGCTCCTGAATTCGCAGAAGAATTACAAACTTTTGGGCGAATTTATATGTATCGTTTTCAACCATCATATAAGATAGTTGCGCGACCTATATCTGAATATCCAGCTAAAACAACCCATGCAGCTGCTATTATGTTAATGATTCAAAATAACTTGGATCCTGCCATTGCACAACATCCCCAAGAACTGATTACCTATGGTGGTAACGGAGCTGTTTTTCAAAACTGGGCGCAATACCTGCTAACCATGCAGTACTTGTCTGAAATGACAGAAGAACAGACATTACACATGTATTCTGGTCACCCTATGGGTCTTTTTCCATCTTCAAAAGAAGCGCCACGAGTTGTGGTGACCAACGGAATGATGATTCCTAATTATTCTAAACCAGATGACTGGGAAAAATACAATGCGCTTGGCGTAACACAATATGGTCAAATGACCGCTGGTTCATTTATGTATATTGGCCCTCAGGGTATCGTTCATGGTACTGCTATCACGGTGATGAATGCATTTAGAAAAGTATTAAAATCCAATGAAACATCTGCAGGAAAGTTGTTTTTAACGGCAGGTTTAGGAGGCATGAGTGGTGCTCAACCCAAAGCAGGTACTATTGCCGGATGTATTACCATCTGTGCAGAGGTTAACCCACATGCAGCGAAAAAAAGGTTTGAGCAAGGTTGGGTAGATGAATTAATTGAGAGTTTAGATGCTTTGGTAAAAAGAACCAAGGAAGCTAAAGCGAAAGACGAAGTAATATCCTTGGCATATATCGGCAATGTTGTTGATGTCTGGGAACGATTTTATAAAGAGCAGATTTATATTCATTTAGGTTCTGACCAAACTTCATTGCATAATCCATGGGCTGGTGGATACTATCCTGTCGGACTTTCATTCGAAGAAGCTAATTTAATGATGAATCAAGACCCAGAAGCTTTTAAAGCAAAGGTTCAAGAATCATTATGTAGGCATGCAGATGCCGTTAACCTTCACACAGAAAAAGGAACCTATTTCTTTGATTACGGAAATGCCTTTCTTTTAGAGGCTTCGAGAGCAGGTGCCGATGTTATGGCATCGAACAACATCGATTTTAAATATCCATCTTATGTGCAAGATATTCTAGGCCCAATGTGTTTTGATTACGGTTTTGGTCCTTTTAGATGGGTGTGCTCCTCCGGCAATTCTAAAGATTTACGAAAAACTGATGCCATTGCCTTACGGGTATTAAAAACTCTAAAAAAGGAAGCTCCACCGGAAATTCAACAACAGTTGCAAGATAATATTAAATGGATTTCTGAAGCCGAACAAAATAAGCTAGTAGTAGGTTCTCAAGCCAGAATCTTATATGCAGACGCAGAGGGCAGGGCAGAAATAGCGTTGGAGTTCAATAAAGCGATTGCAAATGGAGAATTGTCTGCTCCTATAATTTTAGGCAGAGACCATCATGATGTAAGTGGAACAGATTCGCCGTATCGGGAAACAAGCAATATTTCAGACGGAAGCAAATTCACAGCCGATATGGCGATACATAATGTCATTGGCGATAGTTTTAGAGGTGCTACTTGGGTATCCATTCATAATGGCGGTGGTGTCGGATGGGGTGAAGTCACCAATGGCGGATTCGGTTTAGTACTTGATGGATCACAAGATGCAGATCGAAAACTCAAGAATATGTTGTTCTATGATGTAAACAATGGTATCTCTCGACGTAGTTGGGCACGAAATAAAGAAGCTATGTTTGCTATTCAGCGAGAAATGGATAGAACCAAAACACTAAAAGTTACTTTCCCTAATTTAGTGGAAGACAAATATTTAGAGAATTTATTTTAATTAAATAGTGGTGTAAATTACATTTTTTAAAGTTTAAATTTTTACTCAAACACATTTAAAATTTTGTACGATTATTATTACTTTTACACCATAAAAAAGTGCTGTTTTAAAATCTTCTCATTCTTCCTATACTAGGGCAACATAGTAACGTAAAGATTTTATAATTCACGAAACGATAATACAAAAAATTCGAAATCACATGTCACATTACACGCTAGCTAGTAAGGATAATTGGATTGGTAGATCTTCGAATCAAGAACTATACTTGAACGAAAAAATTCGTTTTTCAAGTATTGAAAAACCACTTCAATCCGAAGAAAACAAAGTTATTGCATTATTAGGCTATAGTAGTGATGAAGGAGTCCGCAGAAATCAAGGTAGGGTTGGTTCAGCATTGGGCCCTGACGCCATACGTAAGCAATTGGGAAAAATGCCCAATCATTTAAATAATGAAACTAGACTGATAGATTTTGGCAATCTAGAATGCCCAGATAAAGATTTAGAAGGGTTACAGAGCGAATTAGTGATTGCAGTAAAATTTCTATTAGAGAATAACGCCACACCCATCATATTAGGAGGTAGCCATGATCTTGCCTACGGGCATTATAATGGTTTGTCACAACACTTACCGGAAGGAAAAATCGTAGGCATTATTAATTTTGACGCACATTTTGATTTAAGGTCTAATACCGATGGCAATAACTCTGGCACACCTTTTTATCAAATTGCTATGGAGCATGATACTAAAGGAACACCTTTTAGGTATCTAGCTTTGGGAATTAGAAAGGATGCGAATACTAAAGACCTATATGAATTTGCCGAGAGACATTCAGCTTTTAATCTCCCACAAAAGCATTTCAACATGGCCCATTCCGAACATGTAGAATTACTATTGATGCAGTTTATAGAAGATGTAGATTATTTATACATAAGCATAGATTTAGACGGTTTCTCATCGGCATATGCACCAGGCGTAAGTGCTGCTTCACCAATGGGATTTTCACCAGATATTGTTCTTAAAAGTCTTAAGTTGATTCTCGAATCAGGAAAATTATTGGGGTTAGATGTGGTAGAATTAAATCCGAATTTCGATGTGGATGATCAAACGGCTAAATTAGCTGCCTCCTTAATTCATTATGTAATCCATAATCTTTAGGGGAAAAACAAAAAAAGCCTCCCAATATGGAAAGCCTTTCATTGGGTACTATCGGTATAAACCGATAAACACAATTGCCTCAAAGTTTGTCTGAGGCACAACACAACATGGTAAAGATAATAAAGGTTTTTAAATAAATGAATTCCCTGTTAATTTCTTACAATAACTAATTGCATATGTACATTTATTGATCTTCTTTGTTCGTATTAAGAAGTAGGTATATCTGTTGTTTTTCATTTAAAGTAAATTGCTTAGAAGCAAACCAATCGTGAATTTCAATCTTTTCATTTTCTATTTGGGCATTGCGAATTGCTTTTAGGGAGACGATATGCCAATGCGTGCCTTTTTTACGGGAAACCGAATACCCCACATCTTCCATAATATAAGATTGCTTAGGCCTATTTATGAGTCGAATCCCATTTTTCAATACCGCAAGTGTCTCTGTTAAACTTGTTACTTCAGAGAATGAATACCTCGCAAAATCGTTAAAACCATTCTGCTCAACATTATAAAGTTTATCGCCAATTTTAAGGTCATCCATAGAATAAAAAAGCTGCAAATTTAAACGGGTATGGTTCGAAATGAAATTAAAATAGTCCATAGTTGTTCACAAAATGGACGTACACTACTAAATAAAAAAGGTTGATTAGGCCATGCCCTTCATGGTCAACACAGTGGTGACCCAAATAATTACAGAAGATAAAAAGATACCAATCGTATTTGCAACAAATGCTTTCCTTCTATCTATCTTAAAAAGATAACTAGCGATACTACCAGCATATACCCCAGTACCAGGCACAGGTAACATAACGAAAAATATAAGCCCGTAAAACCCATACTTTTTTATTTTATTACCAGAGCCTGTTTTCGCTCTTCTGGCAATGAAAAGTGCGTTTTTCTTGTAAAAATGCCATCGTAGTAATGATTTATTAATGGTGTTCAAGAAAAACATCATGATAGGAAAAACTAAAACATTAGCTAAAAAACATACCACAAATACTACGTAGATATCCACCCCATGTAGCAGACCATAGGGTATACCGACCTTGGCTTCCCCCAGTGGTGAGATGCTCCAAAGTGCTGCTATGATCAAATCCTTCAACAAAAGTTTATTTTTAGCGACTGCAAAATTACGTCCTTCTGAAAAGAATTTATCTTATTTAAATCACAAATATTATTAGAATTTCTTTAAAAAATTTTAAACAGCCATTGTTTCAGTCAATTATCTTGATGTAAGCTTCAACCCTTAGTTATTTACGCTAAAAATGCACATAGCGCTACCATAAAATCACTAATTTTAAAAGCTTGCGAAAAACATAAAACTCATATCATTCAAATTATGGATAAAAAAAATTCTAGAAGATCGTTTATAAAACGAGCTTCACTTACCTCAGCGGCCATAAGTACAACCCCTTTCTTATTGGCATCTTCTAAAAATGAACAGCTGCTTTTAAAGCGAACTTATGTCCATCAAGAATTTAGCGTCAATGACCAACTTAATATAGCTTTGATAGGTACGGGTATTCAAGGAATTTATGATACACAATCTGCCCTACAAGTTGATGGGGTTAAATTGGTAGCCGCATGTGACCTATATACGGGTAGGCTTGAACGGGCAAAAGAACTTTGGGGCGAAGATATATTTGTAACCCGAGATTATAGAGAAATTTTAAATCGAACAGATATTGATGCCGTTATCATTGCTACACCAGATCATTGGCACCAAACTATAGCCGTTGCATCGCTAAAGGCAGGCAAGCATGTGTACTGCGAAAAACCAATGGTTCAAAATTTCAAGGAGGGCCAAGAAATTATAAATGCCCAAAAAGATTCAGGGAAAATTTGCCAAATTGGTAGCCAAGGAATGTCCTCACTCGGAAATGAAAAAGCGAAACAATTATATGAAGATGGCGCCATTGGGGATATCGTGATGCTAGATATGTACAATGACCGCTATTCGGCAGAAGGGGCATGGCAATATCCTATTCCCACAGATGCAAATCCAAATACAGTTGATTTTGACACCTTTTTAGGCAATGCCCCGAAAGTACCTTTTGAGCCTAATCGTTTTTTTAGATGGAGAAACTATCAAGAGTATGGCACCGGAGTTGCAGGTGATTTATTCGTTCATGCATTTTCGACCTTGAATTATGTAATCAGTTCCCATGGCCCAAATAGAGCTTTAGCCACTGGCGGACTTCGCTATTGGAAAGATGGTAGGAATGTACCCGATGTTTCTATTACCCTATATGATTATCCAAAAACAGAGACGCACGCTCCTTTCAATGCAGCTTTCCGCATTAATTTTATCGCTGGAAGTGGTGGTGGTGGTGGTTTTAAACTAATTGGTACAGAAGGTGAAATGGAAATAGGTCAAAACTCGGTAACAGTGAACAGGTCTAAACTTGACATGGTACCAGGTGGGTATTCAATGAATTCTTTTACAGAAGAAATGCAGCAGAAAATAAAAAAAGAATACGCTGCTAAAAACCTAGAATCTAGAACTTCAAGTCTTTCTACAGGCACGACTACTTGGCAAGCACCACGTGATTATAAGGGCGGCCATTATGATCATTTCAATAATTTCTTTACAGCCATTAGAAATAATGGAACAGTAGTGCAAGGACCAAAATTTGGTCTTAGAGCTGCAGGTGCGGCACTGTTGGCTAATGAGAGTTTCAATAAAAAACAACCTGTAAACTGGAACCCTACCGAAATGAAACTGATGTAGTCAACTATTCGGTTAATTCGACAAATTGAATGTGACATTTCATATTTTTCACAACTTAAATTAAGGAATCTTAATATCTTATGTTGCCTATATTACACTAAAATAACTGCATGTAATGGAAACTGTTCCTTACATACAGTTATTTAATACTGTTCGTTCTTGTAAACTGCAAAAGAAGGCACAACTCTGCTATTCTTGACGCATCCTGAACAAAAAATTCTGCCAAATATGGCTCTGATGACACTGTCCACTGTAGATGACAGTTAACCCTACCCTCTAAAAGAGGATGTAATAATTCACAATTACTTTGATAGAAGTGGTTGAGCCTAATACTTCAACAAAAGTTAATAATTTTCTTTCATCCAATCATACGGTTTTCTTTTTATCCAAAGACCACGGGTAAAATCAGGGAAATCTTGAGGTTCACCATTATTAGCTATCGAAACCTCTGAAAGAGGTGTAACTGCGCTCCAAGCTGCGGCATCGTAGGCGTCTAATGGCGGGGCAATATTTTGTTTTGCAGATTCCACAAAGGAATTCATAACAAAGAAATCCATACCACCATGACCGGCATCTAATGCATACTCCCCATATTTCTTCCACAATGGATGATCATATTGGTCTAACCAAGATTGTGCTTCATCCCATTTGTGCGGTTCTGACTTTCCATCTACGTATATACGGTTTCCATCAACTTCCCAAAGGCCATTTGCACCTTGAACTCTAAAGCCTAATGAATAAGGTCTAGGAAGATTACAATCGTGGGTGATAATTATTGTTTCACCATTTGCGGTATTGATAGTCGAGGTAATTACATCTCCCTGTTTAAACTTAACTTTTGCATTGGCGTGGTTTTCACCACCCTCTTTAACAATATAATTATGTAACCCTATACCTTTGGAGGCATGTGATGTCATAGACATAAAACGATTGCCCCGATTAATATCTGCCATTACAGCAATTGGGCCAAGACCGTGGGTTGGGTAAACATCTGCATTTCTTTTAACAGAATGTTCGGTACGCCATTTGGCTTCGGAGACACCTTTTTCCCCAAATTCAACACCTTTTCCATTAGGCGATTTACCATCGTTGAACTTTACATGACGCAAATCATGTTGATAACCACATCTAAAATGAACCAATTCACCAAAAATATTCTGCTTCACCATATTTAAAACAGCCAATATATCTCTACGATAATTTACATTTTCTAGAATCATCATATGGGTACCGGTTCGTTCGTGGGTATTAACTAAATCCCAACATTCTTCCAATGTATTCGATGCTGAAACTTCCACCCCAGCGTATTTACCCGCTTCCATAGCATCTACCGTCATACGCGTATGCCATAACCATGGCGTTGCTATAACAACCGCATCTACATCGGTTTGTTCCAAAAGGTTTTTATAGTCCATATCACTTGAACCATAAATCTTTGGTGACTTACCACCAGCACCTACAATAAGTTCTTTAGCTAAAGCTATTCTTGCTTCATCAACATCACATATCGCCGTAACGTTTACATCCTTTCTCAACAACAAATTTTTCAAATGATTGGTTCCTCTAAGCCCTACGCCTATTAAACCAACATTTAATTTATCTGCTGCGCTAAATCGATTACGAGCAAAGCCTGGTACAGCAACCAATCCCATACTTGCGATTGATGTATTTCTTATGAAATTTCGTCTTGATGTCATTATTTAAATAATTAGGAGCTCTGAAAGTATAAAAATTAATTGATTCAGATTAACCAATCGTCAATTTTAAGGACGATACATCTAAATTGAGACATGATTATTAATGGCATTCCCTATTTTTGACATATAAATTAAGAAATCATGACATTACTTTTAATGGCTGCCGGCAGCGGTAGTAGATATGGAAAACTAAAACAGTTTGATGATTTAGGTCCGAACGGTGAATTTTTAATGGAATTCGCCATTTTTGATGCCATTCAGAATAATTTTGAACAGGTAGTCGTCATCACCAAAAAAGAAAATGTTTCCTTTTTGGAAGAACACCTTTCAAAAAGAGTACCAAAAAGCATAAAATTAGATGTGCTCGCACAAGAACTTACAGATTTACCTGATGGAGTTACTTTTACAGGTGAACGTAAAAAACCATGGGGCACGGCACATGCAGTATGGACAGCTAGAAATGTTATTAATGGCCCATTTGTGGTTATCAACGCCGATGATTTTTATGGCCAAGCAGCGTATAAGAAAGCAGCCGATTTCATAAAATCTAATAAAAATGCTTATGCTCTTTTAGGATATACCTTAAAGGATACATTATCTGAGCATGGTTCAGTTTCTAGGGGAGTCTGCGAAGTAGTTGGCGAAAACTTGAAGTCTGTACAGGAACGTCTAAAGTTAGTTCAGCAAGAAGACAGAGTATTTGATGAAGATACTCAATTAGAATTTACAGGGGATGAGCAGGCAAGTATGAATTTCTGGATATGTAGACCTTCAATTTTTAACAAAATAGAATCTGAATTTAGACGCTTCTTAAATGATGAAGACCGTATTGCAAATAGCGAACTTTATATACCATTGATGATACAAGAGATGTTGCAGGCAAATGAAATCGAAGTGAAATGTATTCCTTCTGGGGGAGATTGGTTTGGAGTTACTTATGCCAGTGACAAACAAATAGCAATGGATAGTCTTAAGGAGAAATCCAATTCAGGAAAATATCCAGCTCCTATTTGGAGTTAATGTTTTTTGAAGTTGTACATAATGCCCCATTAAAATTGTTGTTCTATTGGGGCTTTTTACGTTATTGGCGTAAGCAAAATAATTATATCTACAAGGTTGTTGAGCGAAACCAAGTAAACTAAAAAGAGTCCAATCTTTAAAGATTGGACTCTTTTACGAGAACACTATATGAAAATGAAAAAATTTTAATTCGTTTTTTAGTACATAGTAAACTTACAAGTTCCATTGAAAATTAAAAACAAATTGATGTCAACCTCTAAAATTATGTTGAGATATGGGCTATTTTTGTTGTGAACTCAAATTATAGTTATGAAAATTCGTATAAAAGGCGATTCCATTCGGTTTCGATTGACCCAGACAGAGGTTAAAATCCTTTCAGAGAATGGCAAGATTTATGATAGCACTAATTTTGGGAATGTACAGTTTAGTTATAGTGTTATTTTAAATGCGAACATAGATAACCTAGAGGCAAGCTTCAACAATAATCACATTGTCTTAAAGATGCCAAAATCTCTTGGCGATTCTTGGTTTGAGAATGACATTATTACTTTTGACCATACGTTTAAAACCAAGCAAGGAAACGTCTTGTATCTATTATTGGAAAAAGATTTCACTTGCCTAGACAATACCATAGAAGATCAATCGGATAATTATCCTAATCCAAAATTAAGTTAAATTTCATCTTATGAATTTTATAAAAATTCAATACTAGGGTGCTTTTTAACAAAAACAACTACAACCTTTTCCTCTACAATAGCTAAGTTTAAGTTATGGACTCAAATATGCAAAGAAAAGTATCCTTTAGGGGGTCAGAAGATTTTCATGAAATTGAGCTAAAAGCGCCTATTACCCATGCAGCTGGCTATTTGGGCGTACGCGAAGCGCTAAAGCATACTTTTAAGGAAATGGGTGTGCTACGTTCAATGCGAACATTGTTGAGCATGAATCAAAAAGATGGCTTTGATTGTCCTAGTTGTGCCTGGCCTGACCCAGAACATCCTTCACCTATTGCAGAGTACTGCGAAAATGGAGCAAAAGCTTTAGGAGATGAAGCAACTAACAACCATATCGGGGCGAATTTCTTTCAGAAAAATTCAGTCGAGGAATTATCGCTACTATCAGATTATGACCTGAACAAATTTGGCCGTTTGGTAGAACCTATGGTACTAAAACCAGGTAGTGTTCATTATGAACCTATTTCATGGCAAGAATCTTTTGAACTAATTGCATCAGAATTAAAAAAATTAAACAACCCCGATGAAGCCATTTTTTATACCTCTGGAAGATCAAGTAATGAAGCGGCATTTTTATATGGTATGTTCGCACGTGCATTAGGCACTAACAATTTACCTGATTGCTCAAATATGTGCCATGAAAGTAGCGGTGTTGCACTAGGTGAAACATTAGGCATAGGAAAAGGCTCAACAACATTAGAGGACTTGTACGAAGCAGAAGTTATACTCATTGCAGGGCAAAACCCTGGCACAAATCATCCTAGAATGCTTTCTGCCCTTGAAAAATGCAAACAAAATGGTGGTAAGGTCATTAGTATAAATCCACTGGAGGAATCAGGATTGGTAAATTTCAAAAATCCGCAGCATATTAAAGGCTGGATAGGCGGTGGTGAAGACATGGCCGATATTCATTTACCTGTCAACATTAATCAAGATATACCTTTAGTAAAATTGATTTTAAAGAAATTGGCAGCCTTAGACGCACAATCTAGAGATGTATTCGATCATAATTTTATTGAAAAATATACAAATGGCTATGATGCACTAATTTCAGATTTAGAACAATATGATTCCGAAGAACTCCTAAAACAATCAGGGGTATCAGAAAACAAAATTGATGAAACGGTAGCATTATTGGCCAACAAGTCTAAAATAATAGTTTGTTGGGCCATGGGCCTAACGCAACACAAAAATGGTGTTGAAAATATTCGTGAATTCGTGAATCTACTGTTGCTAAAGGGTGCGATAGGAAAACCGAATTCCGGTACTTGTCCCGTTCGTGGGCACAGCAATGTACAAGGCGATCGTAGCGTAGGCATACAGCATTTCGTTGACAAGGAAATGAACGAACGTATAAAAAAGTATTTAGGTTTTACCCCACCCAAACATGAAGGAGTTGATGTCGTTGCATCAATGAAAGCCATGTACGATGGCAAAGCTAAAGTATTTATGTGTCTCGGCGGTAATTTTTTAATGGCTGCATCAGATACGGAATATACTGCTAAAGGAATTCAAAATTGCGACCTTACCGTACAGATTAGTACTAAGCTGAACCGAACACATTTAATCACCGGTAAAACAGCATTAATACTACCAACAATCGGTAGATCTGAAAAAGACATGAAAGATGGCAAGCCACGTCATTTTACAGTTGAAAATAGCATGGGCAGGGTTAAACAGTCTAAAGGCATTTTAAAACCTGCCGCCGAAACCATTATGAGCGAGCCTGAAATTATCGCCAATATAGGGCATGCTTATTTTGGTGACGACCACGCTATGGATTGGAAATTATTAGGAGAGGATTATGAATTGATAAGAACTCAGATAGACCAAGTTGCAAAAGGCTTTGATAAAACCAAGGAACGTTCTAAAGGTGCTGGGTATTACTTGCCAAACAATGTACGTGAATTGGATTTTAGCATGCTCCCAAACGGAAAAGCGCAAATAACAATTAACAGACTACCTGATCATGATTTGGAAAAGGATGAATATATGTTAATGACCATTCGTTCCCATGACCAATTTAATACTACCATTTACGGGCTAGACGACCGTTACCGAGGCGTGTATAATGCACGTAGAGTGATTTTTATGAATCCTGAAGACATGAATGCCGTCGGTTTCAAAAAATTAGATGTAGTCGATATCACGAGTACCTACGATGACACCGTAAGAGTAGCTCATAAATTCAAGGTTGTACCCTACAATATACCTTTAGGTAATTTGGCTTCTTACTTTCCTGAGACCAATGTTTTGGTCCCTTACAACCACTTTGCAGAACGCAGCAAAACTCCCATAAGTAAATCGATAAAGGTGAGATTGGTTAAAAAATAGTTGCCGCAACTCTAAAAGCCAAAATAATTAAGGCAAGCAAACGTAACGCACCAAATACTTTGATAGATTAGAAGGTTTATCCTCCTAGTATTTATTATATAAAAGTAAAGCTCCTATCCCTAGATTAAAAAAATAATCATAACCAAAAATGGTGCTGCCTTTAAAGGTCTTATAGATAAGGAAAACGTTTTAGATAAAGACCGCTTCATTTTTTTTAAAGTTTATTTGGGTCAAGTTTTACGGGCTAAAACAAGGGATTAAATATTTACGGATATTTCGTCTGAACCTTTACCGATAATTTTCAATGGAAAAGTCATTTTCTAAGATTTGGCATGTTTACGATAACTATATTCCTAAAAAGAACCGTAAACGATTCTGAAAAATGGATTTCCCGATTTCCATAAAACCAAAACTCAAAAAAAGCAAGCATAAAAAAGCCGATGTTTCCATCGGCTAGGCTATTACAAAACATGCACACATCTTACCAGTGTGATTCAAAGATAGATGGAGATTTCTCAATACATGTTGCGGTAATTAAAACAAACTATTATGTTATTGAAAAGCAGGCATACCCGTAATATCCGCGCCTGTAATCAACAAATGAATATCGTGGGTGCCTTCATAGGTGATGACACTTTCTAAATTCATCATGTGTCGCATAATACTGTATTCCCCAGTGATTCCCATAGCCCCTAAAACTTGCCTTGCTTCACGGGCTATTTTTATAGCCATATCTACATTATTTCTTTTTGCCATTGAAATTTGTGCGGTAGTTGCTTTTCCTTGGTTCTTTAGTTGTCCCAAACGAAATGCCAATAATTGCGCTTTCGTAATTTCGGTAATCATTTCGGCCAATTTCTTTTGTTGCAATTGTGTAGCAGCAATGGGTTTACCAAATTGAATCCGCTCTTTGGCATACCTCAAAGCAGTATCATAACAGTCCATTGCAGCGCCGATTGCTCCCCATGCGATTCCGTACCTAGCAGAATCCAAGCACCCTAAAGGTGCGCCTAAACCTGTTTTGTTCGGCA
This sequence comes from Maribacter sp. ACAM166, assembly GCF_005771495.1. Classification (GTDB taxonomy): domain Bacteria; phylum Bacteroidota; class Bacteroidia; order Flavobacteriales; family Flavobacteriaceae; genus Maribacter. The sequence goes on along the minus strand of NZ_VAUW01000028.1, from coordinate 4,978 downwards.
ATAAATTCTCTTTGGGAACTTTTACGTTATCAAAAATTAATTCACCAGTGGCCGAAGCTCTTAACGACCACTTATTATGTGTTTCTGGAGTCGTAAAGCCCTCCATTCCTCGCTCTACAATTAGACCGTGAATACGACCTTCTTCATTCTTTGCCCATACTACGGCAATATCAGCAAAAGGAGAATTGGATATCCATAATTTAGCCCCGTTGAGTAAATAATGGTCACCCATGTCCTTATATTTGGTTTCCATGCCACTTGGGTTTGAACCATGACTAGGTTCTGTAAGTCCAAAACAACCCATCATTTCGCCGGTAGCAAGTTTTGGCAAGTATTTCTTACGTTGCTCTTCTGTACCATAGGTATAAATCGGGTACATGACCAATGATGACTGCACAGAAGCTGTAGAACGCACCCCACTATCCCCTCTTTCAATTTCTTGCATGATGAGCCCGTAACTAATCTGGTCTAATCCTGCTCCTCCATATTCTTCTGGAATATAGGGGCCAAAAGCACCTATTTCTGCCAGCCCTCCTAAAATCTGCTTGGGGAATTCTGCTTTTTGCGCATATTCCTCTATTATAGGAGATACATCTCTTTTAACCCATTGTCGCGCTGCATCACGTACTAACAAATGTTCTTCGGAGAATAAATCATCCAAATTATAATAGTCTGGTGCTTCAAATAAATCAGGTCTCATATCAATGCTTTTATCAAAGGTAAATAAAGAAATATAACATTACGCAAACCTAAAGTTACATTTTTAAATAAAAATTTTTTGTCAAGTTCTTGTAATCAGAAGTATAGCAATGCCTTTCTGTTTCAATAATAAGTTCACTCACATCGTAGGTCTGTTCTAGTTTGGTGAACTCCAACAAAGTTCGCTTGAAATCAGCTGCAGAATTACCTTTCACATTTAAACAGCGCTTTGGATATAAACCCAGAGCTACTGCCATACCAATAAAATCATCTTTTCCTTTATATGGGATTATAGTGGCAAAAATTCCATTTTCTGCCAATAAAGACGACACTCCTTTTAATAGTTCATCGAAAGGTAGAAATTCGTTTTGCCTTGCACGGTCTCGTTGCAAATTACCCGAAGTAACATTCTCAATATAGAATGGTGGGTTGCAAACTATCAATTCATACACGTCTTCTATTTCATCAACGAACTCATCTAAACCCGAATGGTAACAATAAAGACGGTCACCCCAAGGTGACATCTCGAAATTATCTACACATTGTTCGTATGCATCCGAATCAATCTCAATGGCATCAATCACCTCGGCGGTACTTCGCTGAGCCAACATCAGAGCAATCACCCCAGTACCGGCGCCAATGTCCAAAATGGACACGGGGTTATTGTGGACATCAGTCCATGCACCAAGCAATACTCCGTCAGTGCCTATTTTCATTGCACAACGGTCTTGCTTAATCTCGAATTGTTTAAATTTAAATGGTTCGTTCACTATTTTGAAAATTTGCAATACACTTTAAGAACAATGACCTTATCGTTAGACCAGCTACTCATTAAAACGACTCTATAAGCGTTACAAGTTGAAACAATAACAGACTACTTTATTCATCGTTATTATTCAAAATTCTACTTTTAGATTCGGTCAAATAACTTCTACCAATAGTATATCGAATTCCACCAATTTCTACACTATTACCTTCAACAACACGTACTTTATCTATTGCAATAGTATAAGACCTATGGATTCTTAAAAAGTTATCTCCAGGCAATTCAGCAGTAAAACTACTAAGTGTTCTATGTATTATATATTTAGCAGCAGGTGTTATAATACTGATATAATCTTTAAGACTTTCAATAACCATTATTTCATCGAGAAAAATTTTCTGTAATTTCTTTTTATCAACCTTAACAAAAATACTTGGTTTTTCTTCTTTATCGATTACCGTTTTACTGACCCCTTGTTTAAGACCAATAACCCTATTTACAGACTTAAAAAAACGTGGTAATGATATTGGTTTTACCAAATAGTCAATTGCTTCAAGCTCAAAACTTTTTAACGCATGTTCTTCATGTGCAGTAGTCATTATGACAAAAGGTTTTTTATGCAGTGTACTCAAAAATTCCAACCCATCGAGAAAGGGCATATTAATATCTAGGAACATTAGGTCCACTTGGTTATCTATTAAATATGTAGACGCATCCATAGCATTAGAAAAAGTGCCTTCCAATTGCAATTCCTTCAGTCTAAGAATATAATTCTTAATAATATTTACTGCCAATGGCTCATCATCTACAACTATTACTTTCAATATCATATGACCTTAAGTTTTAGAATAACATTAAACATTTGATTTTCTTCAAAAATCGATAATTTAAAATCGGTCTTTTTATACCCAAGTTCCAACCGCTTTTTAACATTTGAAAGTCCTATACCTCCCTTTTTAATCGGATAAACCAATGCCCTATTGGCGTTAGGTATTGTATTCGACACCTTAAAATTCATAAATCCATCGAAAACTTTCAAGTCAATATAAATCTTCATTTCTCCTATATTCTTACTAGCTCCATGCTTAAAACAATTTTCAACAAGAGGAATCAATAACATGGGGGCAATCTTATAATTATCAAGGTTTCCAGAAATATTCATTTCTATTTTTAGAGTGTTGTCAAATCTTATACGCTCCAAATCTATATAATTCCTAATACAATTTATTTCACTTGTTAAATCTTGCCGTTGTTTTTTCGTTGCGTACAACAAGTACCTCATAAGCTCAGATAATTTTAGGATTACTTCGGGAGCCAAATCAGATTTTTCTAAAGTTAGAGAATATATGTTATTTAACGTATTAAAGAAAAAATGCGGTGATACTTGGGATCTTAAAAAACGTAATTCCGTTTTTAACTGCCTTTTTTCTAAATCGTGAAGTTTACTACTTTCTCGCAACCAATCAATCGTTAGCTTTATGGCCGTGAAAAATGAAATTACATATACTTCCCCTATCATGGTTTGAACCGCATAACCCATAGTTAAACTATTTACCTCTTCAGGCCCTTCTGGCATTACATCTGTACTCACCAAATAGTACGTTAAATTGTACTTAAACAACAACATTATAAAAAGTGACGAAAGAATAAAAACAGTATAATGAACGTATTTTTTGTTATAAATGAATTTTGGCATTAAATAATACGCATTGACATAAGCCAATAGCATATGAATAGGAAAACCAATTAAATTGGTTTTTAAGGAAAGAATAAAATCATTATGAAGACTACTCCATCGAAAAGTGTTGAACACAAAATAAACTAGCCAGAATAAAATATGGTGCCAAATTTTTATCCCACTATCACCTGTAGAATTAACCTTTCTCAGAAAATTCACTATTCTAATATCCATAAACACAAATCAATATATTTTTTGTTCCCGTAATTGACGTTTAGCACCAATCTGAAGTTGTTAGGCTAAATATATTCACGCTTACAAAAATATTAAATATTATTTAAGGCACTATTCGAACAATCAATTGTTGCTAAAAATACTTAAAAACTACAATGGACTAATTTTTAATTTAAAATCTAAGGATAGTATAGAATGGATTTGATTTTGGAATACCAAAAAATATTTAACTTCCAATTCGGACAAAAAGGATTTGAAATAATATAACGGGGTATAAATTAGTCAGTTTTCATCAGAAATATTAATGCGATTTAACGGCACTCTCCAAGATAAGTATGCTGGACAGTAATAAAATTTTACAAATGGTACAATTGAAAAAAAACGCTCAAAATACAAAAAAGGTGCCATTCTAAATGCAAGTAGATCTAGTGGGTCGGTGGTGAAATCAGCTGATTACGATTCAGATGGGGATATGGACCTCTTTATTGGAGGCAGACACACCCCTCATCAATACCCAACTCCTACAAGTAGTATGTTACTGATAAATGAAAATGGGTAATTACACAATATTACAGAAACATTGGCTCCACATTTGGCAGATATAGGTATGGTAACCGATGCTATTTGGAGCGATTATGATAATGATACTGACTTAGACCTAATTATAGTTGGAGAATGGATGCCGATTACCATTTTAGAAAACAATGGTAGAACCCTATCAAAAATTGAAATTGAAAGTTTTAATACATCATACGGTTGGTGGTTTAGCATCGAACAAGGCGATTTTGATAATGATGGAGATATGGATTACGTTGCAGGCGACCTTGGTCTTAATTATAAATATAAAACTAGTACCGACAAGCCATTTGATATGTATTACAATGATTTTGATGCGAATGGAAATAGCGATATCGTACTAGGCTACTATAATAAAGATAAGCATTATCCTTTAAGGGGTTTCTCTTGTTCATCTGAACAAATACCGGCATTAAAGAAAAAAATAGTAAAATACGATGCTTTCGCTTCAATGGAATTAAAAGATGTCTATGGAGATGAAAAGCTAAATAATTCGCTGCATTATCGAACAGATACGTTTGCTTCGGTTTATATAGAAAATATGGGCAATGGTCCGTTTAAGATCAAAGAATTACCTAACGCAGCACAACTTTCCAATATCAATGATATGCTCGTAAAGGATTTTAACCATGATGGTTCACTTGATATCCTCGCGATAGGAAATCTATACGCTTCGGAAATAGAAACCCCTAGAAACGATGTAGGAACAGGCCCCCTGATACTAGGTGAAGGCAACGGGTTGTTTAAGGTACGGCGAGGTTCTGAAATTGGATTTTACGCTGCCAAGGATGCCAAAAAAATGGGGTCATTATCCAAAGGAACTGAATCATATATATTGATAGGAAACAATGATGATATTCTTCAGTTTTTTGAAATTCAAAAAAACTGATTCCTTAAACATTCTAAGTTCAAGTCATAAGTGCAACACGAATATTTAAAACAGATGGGGCTAGCCCCATCTGTTTTAGGCTCAATATTTATATTCGTTTTGATGAAACATTACAAACAATTGACCTTAGAGCAAAGGT
>NZ_VAUW01000027.1 GCF_005771495.1 Maribacter sp. ACAM166 | reverse complement strand
CAGGGAAGTTAAGACCGTTTGCGCCGATGGTACTGCTATATCAAGTGGGAGAGTAGGTAGCCGCCTTTTTCGAAAGCCCCTTACAGAAATGTAAGGGGCTTTTTTTATACCCGAAATCCAGATGGCCATATAATAGCTGATGCATTTTAGTATATTTAGGGAACTAAATAAATGCTATGAATAAGATATGCTGTTTTTTCATTTTATGTTTGACTACTATAATAGGTATTAGGCAAAAATATTAGTTAGTATAAAGAGGAAGAATTCTACGTTTCTAACGCCTCTGAATTGTGCCCTAAAAGACTTTATTTTAGCATTGAAAGATTCTGCCGAAGCATTTGTGCTCCTATTGTCAAAGTAGTTGGGTATATTTTTGTAATGAATCGACATACTTCTGGCAATGGTGTTGAAACTTTTGAATTTGGCCTGTCTCACTTTTTCGTCCCATTTGGCGAGGGGTATTAGAGCAGAAGTTTTGTCTTTTGTGTTGTTGAATATCCAAGATAGGTTTTGGCATAATTTGTATGCTTTTTCGAAATCAGGATATCGCTTAAAAAGAATTTCTGCTCTTTCTGATTGATTTACTGTCCATTTACTACTGGATTTATATAATAAATATCTGCTTCGAGCTAAGAGTTGTTTTAAAGTATCTCCATTGGATAGTAGTACTGGTGTGTATTTTAAGGATTTGCTTCTAGCGTTTTCTATAGCGTCATTCTCAGGATCTAGTGCTTCCCACCTATGTTTGATTCTAATTTGCTGTAATGCATCTAGGGCTAGCTTTTGAACATGGAACCTATCTATGGCTAGTGTGGCGTTTGGAAATTATTTTTTAACGATTAGTCCTATATTACCCGCCATGTCTAGGGTGACCTCCTTGACTTTCTTTCGTTGTTTTAAAGGAATCTTATGTAGTATTGTTATAACAGATTCCGCTTTAGGTTCCTTTAACCATAGTAATGATAGCTCCTTTCTTTTCTTTTGCTTTTTTATTAGTTAGAATGGTATATAAATCCCCATTTGAAAAAGCAGTTTCATCTAGAGATAGGTGACTTCCTATATTCTTTGGGAACAACGTCCAATCTTTTGCTTGTGATTTTTGATTCCAAGATTTGAAATTGCTTAAATAATCTTTGTATTGCCGTTGTAAACTTCTTGGGTTTACACCATAGAACTTCGCTACAACCGCCGTACTAGAAGCGTTGTTACTAATAGACATATATTCTTAATAGAACGAGATCAATTTTATATAGCTATAAGTAGCGATTGGCTATTGACAGGCCTTGTTCTATTATAATAAAGAAAACATGCAGTGGAAATATATTTCCATTGCATGTTTCTTATAGTTAAAACCCCTATTAAAAGTTAATTCGTTTTCAGAATCATTCATTAAAATCCATTATACGTATTTAAAATATACAAAGAATAGAAGCTGATTTACAAATCAAATTTAATACCCTGGGCTAAAGGTAGTTCGGTTGTGTAGTTAATTGTATTGGTCTGTCTTCTCATATATACTTTCCAAGCATCAGAACCACTTTCTCTACCGCCACCGGTTTCTTTCTCGCCACCAAATGCGCCTCCAATTTCAGCCCCAGATGTGCCTATATTCACATTTGAAATACCACAATCACTGCCCCATGCAGAAAGAAAATGTTCAGCTTCTCTTAGGTTATTTGTCATAATGGCTGAAGATAATCCTTGAACAACGCCATTTTGTATAGCAATAGCATTTTCGAGTTCACCAGAGTACTTTAATAAATAAAGAACAGGAGCGAAAGTTTCATGCTGTACAATTTCAAAATCATTTTTAGCTTCTGCAATGGCAGGTTGAACATAACATCCACTCTCATAACCTTCACCTTCTAATACACCACCTTCTACAATTAGTTTTCCACCTTCGGAAATTACTTTTTCCAAAGCTTTTTTATACTGAAGTACGGCATCGGTATCGATTAATGGTCCGACATGGTTGTTTTCATCTAATGGGTTGCCAATTCTTAATTGCTTATATGCAGCAACTATGGCATCTTTTACCTTGTCATACATTGACTCATGAATAATTAATCTTCGTGTCGATGTACAACGTTGGCCAGCTGTACCTACAGCACCGAATACGGCGCCTATTACGGTCATTTTTAAATCTGCATCTGGTGTGACGATGATGGCATTATTACCTCCTAATTCCAATAATGATTTGCCCAGTCTCGCTGCTACAGTTTGGGCAACTATTTTACCCATTCGTATAGAACCAGTGGCAGAAACCAATGGGATACGATTGTCTTTGGTCATGTATTCACCAACCGTATGATCACCATTTATTAGACATGAAATACCTTCTTGTAGATTATTGGCCTTAAGAACTGCCGCGGCTATATTTTGACAAGCGATACCGCATAACGGTGTTTTTTCAGAAGGTTTCCAAACACATACATCTCCACATATCCATGCTAATGCAGTATTCCAAGCCCAAACCGCTACTGGAAAGTTAAATGCTGAAATAATTCCGACAACTCCCAAGGAGTGATACTGTTCGTACATTCTATGACCAGGTCTTTCGGAATGCATGGTCAAGCCGTGTAATTGTCTCGATAGGCCCACTGCAAAATCACAGATATCTATCATTTCTTGAACTTCTCCTAAACCTTCTTGATAACTTTTTCCCATCTCATAGGAAACCAATTTTCCTAATGGTTCTTTAAGTTCTCTTAGCTTATCTCCAAATTGTCTAACGATTTCTCCACGTAGGGGTGCAGGTTTGGTTCTCCACTCCTTAAATGCAGCTGTTGCAGTAGTCATTACTTTTTCATAATCTGCTTGTGAAGTCGTCTTCACCTTAGCGATTAAAGATCCATCTACTGGGGAAAATGATGAAATGATGTCTCCTGATGCAAAATTATTGGAACCAGTAGATGTACCATCATTAATATCGTTGATTCCTAATGCTTTTAAGGCATCATGTATTCCAAATTCTGTGGCTATTTTTGACATTTTATAACTTTTTAAGCGATTAATGTTAGATTTTACGAAAATACAAAGAATATTATGCATTGGACATGCCAATGTCTTACAATGAAAATTTTATGATTGCCCAAAACGTGAATCCTATTAAAGCTGGAACACTTTGAATAAGGAATATTTTTTTTGAAACTGAATAGCCACCATAGATTCCAGCTACTACAACACATCCTAAAAAGAACAGGGCAATATTAGCTGACCATACTGGGGTGCTAATAAAAAAGGACCAAATGAGTCCTGCTGCCAAAAAACCGTTATACAAACCTTGGTTAGCAGCCATTTGTTTTGTAGGTTCAAATAGGTCTTGAGGGAAATGTATAAATACTTTTCTTCCTTTAGTTGTCCATGCAAACATTTCCAAGTAGAGGAAATAAATGTGCATTAGTGCAACCAGTGCCGTAATTGTTTTTGCAATAAGTATCATGCTTCTTTCGCAATAAAACGTTCGTCTACGGGCATTACAGTACCGCAGTTTTCACAGGTTCTTAATTCTTTGGAACTATAAAAGTGCTTGAAATGTGATAAGAAATCTTTTTCAATATCATTGAGGGTAAAATAAGCTTCGTATAATTTGTGGTTACAATTGTCACAAAACCATAATAGCCCATCGTCAACGTTCATATGTGCTCTTTTGCGCTCAATAACCAAGCCAATAGAGCCTTCTTTTCGTACAGGTGAATGTGGTACTTTAGCAGGGTGTAGATACATATCTCCAGGCCCTAATTGCATCGTTTTCTTACGACCGTTTTCTTGAATATGAACTTCTATAGTACCTTCTAACTGATAAAATAGTTCTTCCGTTTCATTATAGTGATAGTCTTTTCTAGCATTAGGTCCTGCTACAATCATTACAATGTAGTCGCCTGCATCTTTATATAGATTCTTATTGCCAACAGGGGGCTTAAGCATTCCCCTATTTTCTTCTATCCATTGGGTAAGATTAAATGGTGCTTTAATACTCATCTGTTCAATTTTAAGTGAAAGTTAAAAAAACTGTTTACCCTTACCTAAAACTAAAGCATAAAAAAGCCTTTGAATTACAAAGGCTTTTTTTTGTAAAATTATTAGAATTGACTATCTAAAAAATAGCTGAGTAAAGTAAAGGTCTCCATTGCTGTTTGGTCTAATGCTTATTGCAGAATAATTATAATCACCTTCAATATTTTTTCTATGTCCTGGGCTATCCAACCAAGCTTCGAAAGCGTCTTCAAGAGTATCGTAATTTCTTGCCACATTTTCTGCTACAAATACAGCCTCTGTTCTTTTTGAAATATTTTCTGCACGTTCACTAAATTTATCGTGGCTAGTGTTTCCTTTTTCAATCATATAGTCTGTATGAATACCTGCATAATAATATGTAGTACTTTCAAAAACCATTTCATTTAAACCGATACTAGCTCTAAAGTTATTAATCATGTCAAAAAGTTCAGCTTCTAAAGTATTATGTATATCAGAAGAAACTAAAGTTACTTTAGCTGATAAGTCATCAGTATTATCTTGGTAACCTGCAAAGTTTTCGTATTTGGAACAAGAGGATAATAAAACTACACTCAATGCTAAATAGGGGAAGGCTAATTTCATGTTGGGAAACATTTTATTATGAATTATGTTTCAAATGTAGACTCAAGGTTGATTTCTGAAAGAATAATCTCCATAGCGGTAATGAAAAAATCGTTAAGCTGCCAAATAAGGCAGAACGGATACCTATCGATTAAGTACATAGTTCATTTCATCGTGAAAAAGTGTAATTCGTGTGATTTTTCCCACTTAATTATCTACACAAATCAGAGTAACCTAGAGTAGTTAAAACAGAACCCTCTTGATGTTGTTTTTAAACGGAAAAATATGCTTTTAGCCTAATTTTGTCTATTGCTTGTAAAAAAGTTGGGTGAAATAGTAATTACCTAAATTATCTGTTTTAACACTGATACCCGTGTGGGTAAAATCCCCTTCCATAGTTTTCTTGTGGCTGCTGCTGGTATACCAAGATTGAAAAGCTTCAACCGCTGTTTGATAATCTTTAGCTACATTTTCTGCAACCATATCAACGGTAACTTCAGAATTGATGTTAGATGCTCTCGAGCTAAAATTGTCATGGCTAATACTACCTTTAGCAATCATGTAGTCGGTGTGAATGTTGGCATATTTGTAGGCAACATTGCTAAATTTAAGTGGGATAGTGTTTAAAGCTAACCTGTGCTCATTTACAATTTCCAGTAGGTCTTGTTCAATTGTAATTGCATTTTCTGCTTCTATAACAGGCATACCCTCAATAGGATCACTTGTGCAAGAACCAAAAAATACTACAAATAGGACAGAGACCGCATAATGCAATTTCGTTTTCATATAGTGTCATTTTGTAATATAGCCTTTTGGCGTAGCGCAGTAGGTAAGTAAGATGAGAATGTTCTAAGTTCTCTATCGATAGGGGGTATCGATAGCGTAATAGTATACAAAAAATGAATTCAGCAGGGAAACTATAAATTTTATTCGATGAAGTGTTTAAAATCTAGGAATAAGCGCTTTAAATGATTGCTAAATGGAAATAGAATCTTGAGGAAATTCCTTTGACAATGCTTCGTTCTCCAGCACCTTATAAAAAATCAATGCGCCTATATCTTTTATGGGTTTATATAATATAGATTCTTTTTTGGTATTCTCATCCATCAGGTTAAATGTGTTGTCCATACGGTCAAAAAATATGAAAGCAGCACCTAATAAGATTGCTACTTTTAAAGTACCGAATAGGGCACCGGCAATTTTGTTTAAAAGTCCGAGCATAGCAAAATTGGCAACTTTGGTTAGTAATTTACCTACTAAGTGTACACTGATAATAATAAATATAAATGTAATAATGAAGGCGATGATGCTCATATTGCGTTCATTCCATTCTAGATGTTCTGATAAATAATCGCCCGTTACATATGAAAAGTGAATTGCTCCATAAATACCAGCAATTAATGCAACGATAGAGGCTATTTCCATAAAAAGGCCATTTTTAAGGCCTTTCCATAAGCCCCAAACCAAAGGAATTCCAATAATTATATCTAAAAGCCCCATTCGTAAAGTGTTTTCGCAAATATAGAACTTTGATTTGTACCTTTGAAAGGTCTAAACAATAGTACTGAAGGACAGAATTATTATGGCTAGGGATATACAGTTAAAAGAGCGATGGAATTTTTTGGTGGAAACGCTATCAATAAAATTTTCTGATGGTGATCCATTAGAATTGGATGCAATTATATATTTGGTAGGTGTTCAAGAATTAGGACAATACCATAGAAAATATAAGAAAGATGATAAACTAGATTTAATGCATATTGCTATTTGTCGTCTCTTGGAGCCTTACGGATTTTATGAGTTTAGTTTTTTTGATGAGGATGGATGGCCACATTACACTATAAATGAGGAATTACCCCCGTTAAAGGCGGGTGAACAAACGGTGCTTATGAAAGAAGCAATTGTCAATTATTTTTTAGAAAAAGAATTCATTAAATAAACATTGTCAAGTCATATTCACCCATAATAATCGCATCAAAAGAGACTAGAGTACAATCTTCAATAGTGCTTTGGTCACATAAAATGTTTTTCAGGAAGTCTTCATTAGTCCCTTTTTTGAATTAGTTGTTAAATCAGCTATATTTAAGAAAATAACATACACAAATGTCAAGGCAATTTATAATATCATTAGATCAAGGTACTACAAGCTCAAGAGCTTTATTAGTAAATCATGAAGGTGCTATACAAGGGATGGTTCAAAAGGAATTCAAACAGATTTTCCCTAAATCTGGATGGGTTGAACACGACCCAAAAGAAATAGTATCCTCACAGATGGAAGTTTTACAAGAACTCTTGAAGCAAGAAAAAGTTGAACCATCAGAAATACTTGCTATTGGGATTACCAACCAAAGAGAAACTACGGTGGTATGGGATAAGAATACTGGAGAGCCGATTTATAATGCTATTGTTTGGCAAGATAAGCGGACAGCTGATATTTGTGAGCATCTCAAAAAAATCGGACTAACCGAGCATGTTAAAAAAACTACAGGACTTGTTATAGACTCATATTTTTCTGGAACTAAAGTTAAATGGATATTAGATAATGTTGAAGGAGCAAAGAAAAAAGCTGAAGCCGGTGATTTATTAATGGGAACTATAGATACTTGGTTAGTTTGGAATATGACAAAAGAGCATAATCACATTACCGATTACACGAATGCTTCTCGTACTATGATGTATGACATTGTAAATTTAAAATGGGATGACAAAATGCTGAAAGCCTTAAGCATACCCAAAAGTATGCTACCAGAGGTAAAACCATCGGCGGCGTATTTTGGAGATTATGAATACGATGGTGTGAAAATACCGATTACTGGTATAGCGGGCGATCAACAAGCGGCACTTTTTGGTCAAGGTTGTTTCAAGAAAGGTTCGGCAAAGAATACCTATGGCACAGGTTGCTTTATGTTAATGAATACTGGAGAAGAGCCTCAGTTTTCTAAAAACGGATTATTGACTACTATAGCATATGGTTTAAATGGAAAAGTAAATTATGCTTTAGAAGGTAGTGTTTTTATTGCAGGTGCAGCAGTACAATGGTTAAGAGATGGACTTGAAATTATTAAGGACGCCAAGGAAACAGAAGAACTGGCTAATTCTATAGAAGGTGAAAATTCTGTGTATGTAGTTCCTGCATTTGCAGGACTTGGAGCTCCCTATTGGGACATGTACGCAAGAGGGGCTATTTTTGGTTTGACCCGTGACACAGGCAAGGCTCATATTGCAAAGGCAACGTTAGAATCGCTCGCTTATCAAACTAAGGATATATTAAAGGCAATGGAAGATGATTCGGGTATTCAATTGAAGAACCTGAGAGTAGATGGTGGAGCGTGTGCCAATAATCATTTGATGCAATTTCAAGCAGATATTTTAGATTCGGAAGTTCACCGACCTGAGATCATAGAATCGACTGCTATGGGTGCAGCCTATTTAGCGGGTATTCAAGTAGGTTTATGGAAGCAATCTGATATTGATGAGAGCCGACCAATGAACCGTATTTTTAAACCCACTTTTGATCGGGTAAAAAGGAAACGTTTATATAAAAAATGGCAAAAAGCCGTTGAGCGCTGTAAAGGTTGGGAAGAAGATTGATTCTTAGAGATTTTATTTTACAATTATATAATTCAATCAAGCATATTTTAGAGCAATACTACCCATATCTTTGATATTGGGATTAGGTGTGAAATGAATTCAGCCTAATTGTGATATCATGCGAAATTTTAATTAGTGAGTCAGATTTCACCATTAAAAATTAAATAAACATCTACTGATGAAAAACATAAAATTTACCAATTTAGAACGTCAAAAGACGATTGATACTATAGAAGGAGAAGATTTTGACTTAGTCGTTATTGGCGGAGGCATAACAGGTGGGGGTATTGCTTTAGATGCTGCTTCACGTGGGCTTAAGGTTGCTTTGCTAGAGAAAGGTGATTTCGCCTCGGGTACAAGCAGTAAGTCAACTAAGTTAATACATGGAGGACTTCGTTATTTAAAACAATTTGATTTTTGGTTGGTAAAGGAGGTAGGTTCTGAACGTGCAATTGTACATAAATTGGCGCCTCATTTAGTATTGCCTGAAAAAATGTTACTACCCTTAATTGAAAATGGTTCTTATGGCAAATGGCTCACTTCAATAGGTCTTAAAGTTTACGATATTCTAGCGCAAGTTTCGGGAGATGACAAACGAAAAATGTTAAAAAAGAAGGAAGCCATGAAATTGGAGCCTTTGTTGCCAAAGAAGATTCTTAACGGTGCGGGGTACTATGCTGAATATAGAACGGATGATGCGCGTCTTACAGTAGAAACTATAAAAACCAGTTTGCTTTTTGGAGCGAAAGCGTTGAATTATGCAAAGGTGAACGAGTTTTTGTACGTAAATGAAAAAGTAGCAGGGGTTAAGGCAACAGATGAGATTACTGGTAAGGAATTTACCATAAAATCAAAATACGTAATAAGTGCGGCCGGCCCATGGGTTGATGAATTAAGGAGTTTGAATAATTCGAAAAAAGGAAAACAACTTCACCTTACCAAAGGGGTGCATTTGGTTTTCCCATATGAGAAATTACCGGTCAAACAATCCGTTTATTTTGATATACCAGATGGTCGAATGATGTTTGCTATTCCGAGAGGTAAAATCACCTATGTAGGTACTACAGACACAAATTATAATGACAGTAAGGATAATGTTACAACAAATATAGCAGATGCTATCTATTTGATTTCTGCAGTAAATAACATGTTCCCTAGTATCGATTTAGAACTGGGCGATATTGTTTCATCTTGGGCAGGGCTGCGCCCATTGATACATGAAGAAGGTAAATCTACCTCTGAACTATCGAGAAAGGATGAAATTTTCGTTTCTGATACGGGTTTGATAAGTATTGCTGGGGGTAAATTAACAGGCTACCGTAAAATGGCCGAACGAGTTGTTGATCGTATTGCCAAAAGAATGGAGGAGGAGTACGAGACTGAACTTAAGGATTGTTTTACCGAAAAAATATTTCTTTGCGGTAATGAAGATTTTAGAAAGTTCAAGCATGTAAAAAAATACATTACTGAAATTTATAATCGAATAAAGGATGATGGATTTACTGAACATGACGCTTGGTTTTTGGTAACCAATTATGGTAAGCAAACAGAGGTTATTTTAGATAATTACTTAAAGCTTGTTGAGAAGGATAAATATGTTCGCTTAGCAAAAGCTGAACTTACCTTTGGAATTGATTATGAAATGGTGCAAAATCCGATGGATTTCTTTATTAGACGTACAGGTAGGCTGTATTTTGATATTGATAGCATTAGAAGGCTTATGAATCCTATTCTTAAAGAATGTCAAAATAGATTCGGGGTGCCTGATAAAACAGTAGAAGATTGGAAAAAGACTTTAGAAGCTGATTTAAAGGAGCATTCAGATTTTTCGTTGACTCGAGACTGATAAATTCCATTCAATTGGCTTTCTTATAGAACTGCAATCCGTATTGGGTTTCTGAGAAGGGTCGTTGTAAAATTCTTCTGTGATTTGAAAAAAGCATGAATTAAATAGGGCGTGGCTATCATCTTGAAAGATGATGCCATAACCATTTTCTAAATGTTTCAGAGCCTCAATGGCGTAACGAACAGGTCTTACAGGGTCCAAACCATCACTCGCCATTAACGTTGGGATATTTGAAATTACAGGTTGATTTTCAATTTCAGAAGCTCTGTAAGAATGCCAATTGGCTAATGTGCCAAATCAAAGGAGGCAGATTCTTCTCCAAGTTCTGAATGTTATAGTAAAGAATTAAAAGCGGCTGTAATGTCAGTAAAAGGAAGTTCTTCATAGGTCAATACCGAAAAACTCATTGGTAAATTTATAAGTCTGTAAAGCTGCGTTATTTTGTTTAATTCGTTAATTAATGGTTCGTTGTCTTTATTTTCTTAGGCTTCGATAATCAATGGAATACTTGCAATTGAATTGCGGTCGTAGAGTGATTGTTTTAGTACTAGAAGAGCATCTCTTTGGTTTAAAATAAATTCCTCACCTTCAAAATCAAATCGCAAAGGCTCGGTTTGTAATTTATTCAAGACGTTTAATAATCGCTCTTTTAAATTTGGAAATCTGTTATTACAATCTTCATCGTTTTCGCAACGTTTACAAATTTTAAAAAGTGAACTTTCGAAATTTTGACTGAAGTCAGATAATAAATTTGATTCTGGTGCTAAAACGGAAAGAAGCACAGCACTTCTTACGCTTTTTGGAAAATCACGCATTATTGTGAATCCTAACTTTTAGCCGTAAGAACCGCCAAAAAGATTCCATTTTTTATAGCCTAACTCTTTGCGTAAATCTTCAAAATCGGCGGCAATTTCCTTACTGTTGTACCCGGAAAGGTCAACTTCATCATGTTTTATAGATTCTTTGCATTCATCTAAAAGGTCATTTAGAGCTTTAAATTCCTCTACCTTGGTATAATTTTGCCTTAAAATTGCTATTGCAGCTTCACCAGATTCGATACAGTTAGCTTCAGAAAGACCTGTTCCGCGTTGGTCCATCAATATAATGTCTCGCTCATTTCGTAATTGATAATTTTTCCAGAAATTTTCCATTGTCAAAGTTGGTGCACTTGGGCCACCTTGCGAATAGACAATAGGGTCTTTTTTTGAATCAATGTTTTTCGCTTTTAAAACTTTGTAGACAAGTTTCAGTAAACGAGAATCAGACTTTTCACGATTTTCGGACACCACTAAGGTTCCGCTGATAATTTATTTTTGGGGAGTAGTATTACAGGCACTGAATATAATTGCAAAAAAGAATATTATCCAAGAACGCATACTACTATCGATTAGTTCATTCTATGATAAGGAACTTTCTCTAATTCAATTTATCTGTAAGAGCAAGAAATACCTTCTTAGGGTTTTTGTTCTCGTAAAGTACTTGGTAAACGGCGTCTATTATAGGCGTCTTCACTTTTTTAGTGAAATTTTCTTTGATAGT
Source organism: Maribacter sp. ACAM166 (assembly GCF_005771495.1). GTDB lineage: Bacteria > Bacteroidota > Bacteroidia > Flavobacteriales > Flavobacteriaceae > Maribacter. The sequence continues at coordinate 48,103 of NZ_VAUW01000027.1, read as the reverse complement.
ATATGCACTTTTGGCAGCGTAATAGCCTTCGGCTATCATACTCATTTCCATCTGAGCACTTTTTACCGTATATCCTTTGCCGATCATATTTCCGAACATTCTGTTTCGGCTAAAAGTGGAATAACCTGTTACCAATAAATCGCCTAAATAGGCAGACTTATTAATATTACGGTCAATATTATGAATACGCTTGGTATACCGCTTCATTTCCCGAATGGCATTGCTCATTAATACACTTTGAAAATTATCACCATACCCTAATCCATGCGCAATACCGGCCGATATAGCATAGATATTCTTCAACATAGCTGCGTACTCAGTACCTATGATATCCTTGCTAATATTAGTTTTAATATAATTGCTTGATAGATTTTGGGCAACCAATTCAGCCTTATCGGTATCTGCACAGGCAATGGTCAAATAAGAAAGGCGTTCCAAGGCAACTTCCTCGGCATGACAAGGTCCGGTTATGACACCGATATTTTCGAAAGGTATCTTATAGATTTCATGAAAATGTTCACCTACGATCATTCCTGATTCTGGCACGATTCCTTTTATTGCAGAAAATATAATCTTATCCTTTATGGGTGTTTTAAGTTTTTCCAATTCCTCAACTAAAAACGCAGATGGAACAGCAAAAATTAATATATCTGCAAAGTTTACAGCCTCATTTATATCATCTGTTAAAAATAATTGTTCAGTCTTGAATTCGACCGAAGTAAGATAATTTGGATTGTGTTTTTGAATTTTTATATAGTCTATAGCATCAGAATTACGCATGTACCATCCTATCTTTTCTTGGTTGTTGGTCAACATCTTAACGATGGCGGTTGCCCAGCTCCCTCCTCCTAATACTGCAAATTTCGCATCCTTTTTCATACTACAAACTTACCAAATATTTACATGGTTATGATGCGTTGATAAACAAGCCTATATGGTTTTTGGCATGGTGATTGTTTATACTTTAATAACTTAAAAATAAAATCATATGAAAACAATTAAACTACTCACCGGTTATTTTCTTTTGGCCACACTAATGGTTTCTTGTTATGCAGATGTAATCATAGAAGATGATTTTATTGAAGAATCGGCATATAATACAGATCAAGTTTTACAGAGTTTTGATCTTTGGTATGTGGATATTAATGCTACACGTGGCGGTGGTGAAGTTCCATTTTTGCAACGTGCTTTTACGGTCTCTTTTAATCGTGGGGTGCTATATGCTAATAATAATATAGTTGGTATAGGAAAAACAGGCGGCGGTTATGGTATTGACGTAGGAACTTATGGCACTTTGAGAGGCATAGTAGATATAAACCATGATATAGATGGTCGTTGGGACTTGGAAGTATTTGCTATAAATGGAAATACGATTGAACTGTATGATGTTAGTACAGACACCTCTTATTTTCTAAAAGGCTACCAAACTAATACGTTTGATTATGATATGGTGTTCTACGATAACATCAATTATTTCATTCAGGAATATGATGCTTGGGAGAAAATCTATACGAGTGAAACGGGAGCTTTGAATGATTTTGATGATGAGAATTACATGCAATTTTTACCCAGTTTTTTCAGGTCGTCTTTAGATTCACCTAATACAAGTGTAGCCAATTTGCAATGGGATTATGAAGGTGATTATGAAGTATATGATGTGCAAGGAGACAATTCTCTAAAAACATTGACCTTAGATTATGATTTCTTAGGGGGTGATTATTTTGAATTTTATGTGATTAATGACAGCACGATAGAATTATATCACCCTGATAGTGGTACTACCTACGAATTTAGAGGAAGAGGTTATCAAGAATACTTAAAATCTGGCAAGGGTACCGATAGTAAAAAAAGGACTAAATCTTCTAATTCAACTATGGATGTAAAGAGGAAAAAAGTAAAATAGTTTTTGTGTTGATTGTCTCAAAAATGCCCTATTCATATAAATAGGGCATTTTTTATTTTTTAAATAGAAGCAACGTCTTCCAAGATTATAGAATCAATTTGAATTGATTCTGAAGAATGTAGTACAGATATATCACCTGTTGTTTCAAAAACAACGGCTTTAACCTGTGATAGTTGTAATACGTTAGCCTCACGTAATTTACCCCTTAAATCAGCCTGACTTACCAAGGCTTTTGTTAAATTCTCTTCAAATTTAGTTCCGTTTTTCATAAGCAAAATAGGTGTGTTCGTCAATACCTTTTGAGCTTTGTTAGATGTTGACATGATTTTTGCAAATAGTGCCTGAAGACTTGCTAATAGCACTAAGGAAACAAATGCCGGTATTAAACTTGAAACAGGTTTGTGAATAGCATCCGCCAAGATAGATCCCATGGCAATGGTGACAGGAAAATCAAAACTTGACATTTTTTCAAAAGTACGTTTCCTGTCACACGGGTAATAAGCATAATGTACAGGTAGATACAAACTGCGGCAACACACATTTGTATGATAGTTTTTAGGGAGAGAGGATTAAATAGTTCCAAGTGTTATTGTTTTGAAAGTTCTAGCGATTGAATATTGTTGGCACCATCTGTAGATTGCCATTTCTGATAGTCATTCTTGTTCTCAATGAAAATCCATGTTTTGGATAGTTCAGAGTTGTCACCTTCAATCGTAATGAATTCTTCCGTAGCGATCCAATTAAATGGGGTAGCGTCTTTATTGGAAACGCCTAATAAAGAGTAATCCAAGTTTTTTGTGCCTGTCCCATTTTTTTCAAAGGTAATTCTACCAACATTACTGACGGACATTCCTAGCTCACCAGGGGTTGCACGTTGGTATTTTTGAACAGTCCAAGTGCCAACCAATCTAGGAGAACAGGATGAAAGCGCAAAAAACGAAATAGAAAGTAGGAGTAGCTTTGATATAGTCTTCATAGTAGTATTTTTTTATCAAAATAACTTAAATGGGCATATAAGGTTTACTCATTAGCGTTTATTGATGCTTCATTCAAGAAGAAAATTCTAATTTGCATGTAATCTTTTTTTAAATGTAGAGGGATTTTCACCAGTAACTTTTTTAAACGTTCTGTTGAAATAGGAGAGACTTTCAAAGCCACATTCAAAACAAGTTTCACTTACGTTTTTTCCAGTCAGCAACAAACGCTTCGATTGGCTGATGCGATATTGATTTAAAAACTCGATAAAGGTACTACCTGTGGCTTTTTTGAAATAGCGGCAAAAAGCTGGCTTTGTTAAATTACAAAATTTTGCAACTTCATCTACAGAGATTTTACCTTGGTATCTTTCATCGATCAAGGCGTAAATGTCACGAATACGGTCTTGCTCTTTTTTACTATATCGGTTTTTATAAGGTTTTTTGTGTAACAGTTCAAATTCATTGCTTTGAGATAATCTTTTAAGAATGTTCATTATGGTCATGAAATATTCGAAGGGCTTAAGTGTGTGTAATTCTTTTAGTGCAGATCCAACAACCTTTTTTGTTTCACCGTGAAATGCAATACCATATCTCGATAATTCCAGTAACCTACTGAGACTTTTTAATTCTGGTACAGGGTCAACGAATGCATTTTTAAATGAGGGCTTAATATGCAATACTTCTTCACGATATGTTGTTTTTACTCCGTAGTCAAAATTTAAATGAGGAATGTTTGAGCCTATAAGTACAAGGTCGGTTCCCTCATATTCTGATATGTGATCACCTACATGGCGGGTACCCGTTGCACCTTCAATATATACCAATTCATATTCTGGATGAAAATGCCAGTAAAAAAGGGGGCTCAGTTTAGGGTCATGCAAAAGTCGGAATGGGCTTTTGGATATAGACTCAATCGTTTCTAGTTCAATTTTCATAGTTAAATGTAACAAAATTGCGCATTATTTTATTTGAATGGTTAGAATAAGTCAATATTGTTCAAATAGTGGTTAATATTAAGGTGGTTTGTAATAGGTATGAAATATAGTTTTACCATAACTATTACGCTAATTTTATAACTATGCAACAACCAAATGATAACGTAGAAATGGGTAACAAAGCCCATAAAGAGATACCTGGAAATCCTTCTACGGCGACTAGCAGCAAGCAAAAATTAAATACCCGTCCTAACGGAGAATCTTTACGTGTACTAAGTGATGAAGATTGGCAATTTTGGATGTATAACGGTTACATCGTAATTAGGAATGCAGTATCAAAAGAGCAAGCAAAACGCACAGCCGATTTTCTCTGGGAGTTTGACGAAAAGAGTCCTGCCGATGCTACAACCTGGTATGCTCCACCACGCGCTGAAATGAAAATGAAGGAATTGACAGGTACAGGAATGGTTGAGGTGTATAATCATCAGCATTTATGGAACAATAGGCAAACGCAAAGGGTGTATGATGCTTTTGTTGACGTATGGGGAACTGAGAAATTGTGGGTCACTATTGATCGTGCCAATTTAAACTTTCCGTTGCCAGCGGGTGTAGAAAAGAAAGGATTTATTCATTGGGATTATGACCCTGAAACTAAACCCCAAAATGTACAGGGTGTTTTGGCTTTAGCGGATCAAAGCGATGAAGATATGGGCGGTTTTCAATGTATTCCTTGGTTATACCGTAATTATGATACTTGGAAACTTACGCAAACTGAGAACCGAGACCGTTTTCAACCTAGCTTAAAAGGTTTGGAACATAAAATTGTTAAAGTAAAAATGGAAGCTGGCGATTTACTAATTTTCAATAGTACCGAACCACATGGAATACGACCCAATAAATCTAAAGATAAGGTGCGTATAGCTCAATATATTTCAATGATGCCCGCCGAACCAGATAATGAAGATCTGAAGAATTGGAGAATAAATTCGTGGAAACATAAAATAGCACCCGAAGGGTATGCCTTTCCTGGCGACCCACGCAATTGGGAACAAACAAAATATGAAACTGCCAATTTATCATCCTTAGGAGATAAACTATTAGGATTAAAAGACTGGTAAACAGATAATTTGGGAATAATCAGCATGTTTGTGGTGAGGCCAGTAAATATCACTATTTTTGCGCCCTTTAAAATAAAGCTACATGGCGAAGATTTTCAACTTATTCGATTTTAAACAAAAGGTAGACTATAAGACAGAAATTCTTTCTGGGCTTACCGTAGCCTTAGCTTTGGTTCCAGAGGCTATTGCTTTTGCCCTTATACCTGGGTTTTCACCTTTAACGGGACTTTATGCAGCTTTTGTATTAGCCTTAATTACTTCGATTTTTGGAGGTAGACCCGGTATGATTTCGGGTGCAACTGGAGCAATAGCTGTTATTTTTATTGGGTTAATATTAGAATTAAAAAGAAATTTTCCAGGTATTGAACCTGACACTATTTTAAACTACGTTTTTGCTACAGTCATAATTGCCGGATTATTACAGATACTGGCTGGAGTTTTACGATTAGGAAAATTTATACGTTTAGTACCACACCCGGTTATGTTTGGTTTTGTTAATGGTTTGGCGATAATCATTTTTATGGCACAGTTTCCGAACTTTTACCAAAAGGGTACTGATAATTTATTGACTGGTATGAACATGGCTATAATGTTAGTCCTTACCGTTATGACCATGGCCATTATTTGGGGACTACCTAAATTAACCAAAGCAATTCCATCTACCTTGGTTGCCATTGTTGTAGTATCAGCAATTGTAATAGGTTTTGGAATAGATACATTGACTGTTGCTGACACTATGGGAGCAGGGGAGACAATTAAAGGTGGTTTTCCTCCATTATCCATCCCACAAATACCATTGACTTTTGAAACTTTTAAAATAATCTTTCCTTTTGCGGCAATCGTTGCAGGTGTTGGTTTAATTGAGAGTTTGTTGACATTGAATATTATTGATGAGATTACCGAAACTAGAGGTAGTGGTAATAGGGAATGTGTTGCGCAGGGTACAGCGAACATATTGTCTGGCTTTTTATCTGGAATGGGTGGCTGCGCTATGATTGGGCAAAGTTTGATTAACACATCATCAGGAGCTAGAGCAAGATTATCTGGAATTACCGCTGCTATAATGTTATTGGTATTTATCATGTTCGGGTCTAGTGTAATTGAACGTTTACCCATGGCAGCATTGGTGGGTTTAATGTTTATGGTTGCTATTGGAACTTTTGAGTGGGCAAGTTTTAAGACTTTTCGAAAAATGCCAAATTCTGATGTGGTAGTCATGATTTTGGTAACCTTGATAACTGCAGTTACTCACAATTTGGCTATCGCAGTACTATTAGGCGTAATAATTTCAGCTTTGGCTTATTCGTGGGAAAATGCGAAGAGAATACGTGCAAGAAAGCATATTGATGAAGATGGAGTTAAGCATTACGAAATTTATGGACCTTTGTTTTTTGGTTCGACCACATTGTTTAGTGAAAAATTTGATGTTATCGATGACCCAGATGATATAATAATCGACTTTAAAGAAAGTAGGGTGGCAGATATGAGTGGTATAGAGGCCTTAAATAAGATTACCGAACGGTATTCTAAAGTAGGAAAGAAAGTTCATTTACGTCACTTAAGTAAGGATTGTATTCGCTTATTGGAAAATGCTGAAGAAATTATTGATGTGAATGTTATAGAGGACCCAACGTATAAGGTAATGTTAGATAAGCCTACAAAAGGAAATGGAGATAAGAAGAATCCGTTTAAACTTTGGGGTCTATAATACTTGAAACGGTATAGAGCCGTTTTATTACATTTATATTTAGCCGGCTGAATTAATAGGAGTAGTAGATAATTAGCATCGATAGTAATAAGAATATAAATGCTGGTAAAGATTTTGTTAAGGAATCATCAATCCTAAAGTGCATTATAATGGCACCTAGCATTAAAATAACCATAACTGCTGCTGCGGGTAAAGCCAATACAGGAACCCAAATAGATACAATTAATGAGAGTGCACTTAAAACTTTTAATGCACCTATTAAGTAGACCATTGATTCAGAAAGTCCATAGGAGGCAAATTCAGTTTTCATTGAAGAAGCATCACCTCCTCTATACGGAGTTTTTTTATTGAATCGAAAAAACCAAACATTTATGATGGCTATAAATATAATTATTTTGGCAGAAATGATAATATAGTTCATAATGTTTAATATATTTTCTATAAATTTAAACAAAATATATTGAACTAGTATATGTTATTTTCTGATTTTAAAGAATATTTTTGGATTACAAAGCTTATAATTATATTCTCTGGAGTTTCTTTTCTTTTCTTTGGAATTAGCTGTTTGTTCTCAAATTATATGGTGAGTGAGTTTAAGCGTTATCATTTAGAAAATTTTAGAATTTTAGTAGGTTTACTACAATTAATGGGCTCTATTGGACTTTTTATAGGCTTATTTTCTAAAAATTGGGCAATTTTGGCAAGTATTTGCTTAGCGGTATTAATGGCTTTCGGTTTTGTGGTAAGACTTAAAGTAAAGGATGCTTTTTTACTAGCATTTCCATCATTGTTCTATTCATTATTGAATATGGCGTTATTTATTCTCTTAACTCGATTTGAAAAATAAATAGCGTTACACAGATTTAAAATAATTGAACGATTATTATCCTAAATGGCTATGAATAATATTTGTGCAACTAAAATTTAGCACTAAGAGTAACACCAATTTAATATATGGGTATACGGATGAAATAATCTTTAAATATAAAACATATTGAAAGCTTTACTTTCTAATAGATACCATGTAATTATTAAGTTTGATAATATAAAATTATGTCCACTAACGTATTAGATACCACCCTAATTTCTTGTTGTTACGAGCCTTTAACAGGCTTTTATCGAGATGGTTATTGCAAAACAGGCCCTGAGGATGTTGGCACACATACCGTATGTGCAATTATGACCCTCGAATTTCTTGAGTATTCAAAAAATCAGGGTAATGATTTAACCACACCGTTACCGATGTATAAATTTCCTGGATTAAAACCCGGAGATAAATGGTGTCTTTGCGCAACACGATGGAAACAAGCTGCTAATGCGGGAGCAGCCCCACCTGTAATTTTACAAGCAACTCACAAGAAAACCTTAGAGCTTGTAGATTTCAGTCTTCTTTTAGAACATAAGTGGTAACAGTTTTAAAACGTATGCTCTTTAATTTATATGTGAATAGGCAATTACACTTCTCATGAATGGAGTTTTATAATATTTAATTTTGTACGATTCCTAATAGATAATTAAATTGCACTTATTTTTAAAAAGTTAAGTTCAAAAAGATGAAGTGTAAATTACTATTTATCATTTTAATGTCAGGGATGTTATTTGGCGTATTAAATAGTTGTAAGATGGAAGAATTGAAGAGTGAAGCAGTCCTTTTTGTAGGTACATATACCAATAATGGTAGTGAGGGTATTTATCGTTTTAATCTAAATCTAGAAACTGGTCAATTGAGTAATCAGTCGTTGGCGGCCTCGATAAAAAACCCTTCGTTTCTTACCTTTTCGCCCGATAAGAAAACATTATATGCGGTAGGTGAGGTTGATGATTTTATAGAAGGTAGTGGTTCAATTACAACTTTTAGAGTAAAAGATAACGTGCTCACCGAAATAGACACAAAATCAACGTATGGTGCTAATCCTTGTTATGTAGGTGTTGACAAAGAAGGAGATTTTGTGGCAGTAGCTAATTATTCGGGTGGAAATATTGCAATTTATAAAACCATGGATAATGGAGACCTTGTTCCATCACCACAAGTTATTGATCATAAGGTTTTAGATACACGTAAAACAGCGCATGCACACATGTCTAAATTTCTAAATGGAGAACTATTCGTTTCGGATTTAGGTTTAGATAGGATAAAAAAATATAGCCAAACCAATGGTAAGTTTTCTCCAAGCCAACAGAAAGAATTGGTTGTAACTGAAGGTGCAGGGCCTAGACATTTTGTGGCTTCTAAAGAAGGGAAGTTCCTCTATGCAATTAATGAATTGAATTCAACCATAACCTTATATAATCGAGAAGGTGAAAAGTATTTCGGTCTAGAAACCTACGATGCTGTAGCAGGCGATTTTAACGAAGAGAGTTTCTGTGGTGATATTCATTTGTCTCCAGATGGTAAATTTTTATACGGTTCTAATAGAGGAGAGAATACTATAGTAATTTTTAAAGTGGATGAAGCTAGTGGAAAATTAGAACTTATAGGAAGGGAATCTGTGAAAGGAGATTGGCCTCGAAATTTTTCAATAGACCCTAGCGGAAATTTTTTATTGGTAGCAAATCAGCGGAGTAATAACATTGTAGCCTTTAAGCGGGATAATGAAAGAGGAACTTTGAGTTTTATTAGCGAAGTTGAATTACCAAGCCCTGTCTGTCTACAATTTTATTAACTTGTTTTAATCACCTGTAGTAATTCATGTTTAGGAACTACTCCAGATTGTCTCCATACTTGCTTGCCATTTTTAAACAGAATCATAGTAGGAACTCCTTTTACTTGATATTTTGCAGCTAACGATTGATTCTTGTCCACATCTATTTTGACAACCTTAATTGCTTCGCCCAATTCTTCCTTAACTTGTTTAAGAATGGGAGCAAGTGTTTTGCAAGGTCCGCACCAGTCGGCAAAAAAGTCAACCAATACGGAGGTTTCATCGTTTATGATTTCAGAAAATGATGCTTTCATAATTGTTTTATTTGTTATAGTTCAAAACTATAGTATTTATGGAAGTTGAATTAACAAACTCCAGTTACTGGATCACAACTATCGCCTTCGTTAAGTGTTTTTGTTGAAGAAACTTGTTGAAATGCCGCTAAAAATGCAGATGCAGGTTGCGCACCACTAATACCGTAGGTGTCATTGATTATAAAAAATGGCACACTGTTTACACCGCGCTGTTGGTAATGTGCAATTTCTTGTTTCACGGAATAAGCAATCGAATCATCAGCTAAAATTTGTTTTGTTTTCTCAGCCGTCCATCCATATTCAGTCATGATTGAGCTAAGTATATCAATGTTGTTCAGATGCAGGTTTTCATCAAAATAGGCTTTCATGAAACGTTCTTTAAGTGCGTCCTTAAATCCTTCGTCACCTGCTACATGAAGTAGTTGATGTAGAGGTAGGGTGTTAATTGCTAGCCATTCTTCTCCAAAATTAAAAGTAATACCATCTTCTTTTCCACTAACCTTCAGCCGTTCGGTCATTTCAAGCGGACCTTCTAAATTTCCGAACTTATTTATAAGATAGGTATCTCTATCCAAACCTTCAGCAGGAATGTTAGGGTCCAACTGAAATGGATGCCATTCGATTTCTATAGGTATGCCTTTCCATTCTTTAATAGCTTTTTCTAATCTTTTTTTCCCAACATAACACCATGGACAGGCAACATCAGATACTATGTCAATTTTTATTTTATCTTTTTGCATTAATTTTTTCATTTCGTAGTATGATTACTTGGTCGTAAAAAGATGATAAAACCTACTTTCCATTTTTCAATATAATTATTCACTTTACGTAGCGTCTTAAGAGTGAATAATTATATTCATTCAGGTTTTCTTTTAATCAATAAATTGATAGAGAATTAAGATATATAATACGTCTTATAAAAGAAAACCCATACAATTAATTGAATGGGTTTTCTTTTATAAAGTATGGAAATTCGGTTACAGTGTACGTAAGTACTCTGCCAAGTTGCGAGCTTCTTCTTCGTTTAAGTTCTGATTTAGCATGATAGCATTGTTATATTCCTTCAACAATGCTTTTGCAATAGGGTCTTCCTTTAACATTTTATCTGGGTTGATAATCATATTCATAACCCATTCCGGACTTCTTCGTTCGTAAACTCCCTTTAAAGCTGGGCCAATCATACGTTGCTCAGCCATGTGACAAGCCGTACATATAGCTTGAAATTTTTCTTTACCTGCAGCAGCCATTTCTTCATTTACAGCATCAGCAAAGGTTACATCTGTAATTGGTCCTACACCCTTGTTGTCAAGGTCGACTGGTACACCTTCACTTTTTGTTTCAGCTTTAACTTCTTTTTTGGCTCTGTTCATTTCAAAACCTTCTTTTTTCTCTTCTTTTTTTTCGCCACAGCCTATAGCTAGTGTGCTAAGAGCTAATAAAGTGAATAATTTACGCATGTCTATAAAATAATTTATGAGTTGTTCAATAATTGAAGTACTAATATAGCAATTTTTACGGGTTGAAGTATGTTTTGTTTGAGTAGTATTAAAAATTTCAGCAGTAATGTTTGCGTATTATTTTTCTAAAACAATACGTACGTTTTGCGGAGTTGTGAGCTTAATCATATGCTAAGAGAAATTCTAAGGTTCTTCGCTCTGCATAGGTGAAGTTATTGGCTCCATGAAAACCTACATGGCCTCCATATTTAGGCATTTCGAAAAATAAGTTTTTATGTTGTTTGGCAATGTGTATTGGGTAACAGGCCTCCCCTAAAAATGAATCATTTTGCGCATTAATTAGTAAGGCAGGTACTTCTATATTTTTCAAAAACTGAAGACTACTACATTGCCTATAGTAATCCATAGCATCTTTAAAACCATGTGCTTTACTCGTGTAGATATCATCAAAATCTTTTAGCGTTTTCACCTGCTTGATGTCCTCATCTGAAATTCGAGTTGGAAAAAGTTGCTTTTTTATTTTAAGTTTTTCAATCAAATTACTCCTAAATCGTTCAGCATATAAAATGTTTTTAAACTGCAATAACTCATGTAGTGAATCTGCTAATTGGCACGGTACTGAAATGGCAACTGCGCCCTTAATTTCTTTTGGAACGATGCGTTCTTCTCCTAAATATTTCAATAATAGATTTCCACCAAGGCTAAAACCATGTAAAAAAATGTCTTGGTAGGTGTCTAATTGTAATACATGCTCAATCACAGATTGTAAATCTTCTGTAGCACCAGAGTGATAAGAGCGATATAGTTTGTTCGCAGTCCCACTACACCCCCTTAAGTTAATAGCGCAAACATCAAATCCAGATTCACTTAATAGTTTAGCAGTCCCTCTTATATAAGCTCTCTTTGAACATCCTTCGAGACCATGAATAATAATCACCAATTTCTTTGATGGAGTATGGGCATAGCTCCAATCCAAATCAAGAAAATCAGTATCAGGTAATATAATTCTTGTTCTGATTTGTTCTAGTTGTTCAACTTTACGCAGCAGTCCAGAATATATAGTAGATAGGTGGCCGTTTTTAAATAATAAAGATGGATTATATGAAGAATTTACTATCGGCATTGATATAATTGAAGATGGTGCCCTTGTTGAATTAGAAAGGTGTCATTGAAAATTTTTGACACAAGAAAGTGCTTAAATAAAAATAGCTAATTTTTTTATTTTGGATAGGTTGCAAGCACCTTAATCTGTTGTTCAATAGCCTCTTTAAATTCTGATTTTAAATGTGATACTAATTTAGTAACGGGTAAACTGTCTTCAATTAGTGCAGAACCTTGCCCTGCTGACCAAATCGTTTTCCAGGCTTTTGCCTCTGTATCTAATTCTTTTCCAAAATCAATTTTTCGGTCTTTTTTAAGATCCTCTTCTGTAATTCCGGCTGCTTTTAAACTAGCACCCAGAAAATTTGCATGAACCCCAGAAATGGCCGCCGTATATACTATATCGCTCGCCCCTGCATCAATGATCATTTGGCGATACTCTGGTGTAGCTTTACTTTCATCAGTATTTATGAAACGGGTTCCCATATAGGCCAAATCTGCACCCATTTGCAATGCCGATGCAATGTCTCTACCGGTGCTGATACATCCGGATAGTAAAATTGTTTTATGAAAAAATTTCTTTATTTCTGCTACCAAAGTCATAGGGTTGATTGTTCCTGCATGACCACCTGCACCAGCGGCCACTAAAATCAATCCATCTACACCAGCCTCAGTTGCTTTTTCTGCATGACGTTTTTTAACTATATCATGAAAAACGAGTCCTCCATAACTATGAATGGCATCCACCACTTGAGAAACGGCTCCCAAAGAGGTTATAACCAATGGAACTTTATGTTTAACGCATAATTTCACATCAGCCTCTAGTCTTGGATTGGTAGGGTGTACAATTAAGTTCACGCCGAAAGGCGCAGCTTTTTTACCCGTTTTTTCTTCAAATGTTTTTAATGCCAAGGTAATTTCTACTAACCATTCTTCAAAACCTTCACTTGTACGTTGATTTAATGCAGGAAAGGTTCCTACAATACCACTTTTACAACATTCAATGACCAATTGTGGCCCTGAAATTAAAAACATAGGTGCAGCAACGACAGGTAATGCTAAATCTTTAATGAAAGTAGGTTTATTTGACATAAAGTGTAATTTTCTACTGGTTTTAAAATTAAGTATAAAAAACCATGTTCTTTGTTCCTTAAGATTCAAAACTATATTATTTTTATGGAGTAGTGCGCATGCATAGTAAAAAAGAAGAATATGTACGTTAAAGATTTTGAAATAAGATGGAGTGAGGTAGACGCAAATCGTCATCTGGCAAATTCAGCATATATTAATTTTATGAGCCATACTCGTATTTCATGTTTGATGGATTTAGGGTTTGACTATAAAACAATGGCAATTCATGAAATAGGGCCTGTATCGTTTTATTAGCATTTATATTATTTTAAGGAAGTATTTCCTGGTAAACCTGTTAAGGTGTCTTTGGAAATAATGGGAATGAGTGAGGATTGCAAATTTTTTGAATTTCATCATAATTTTTATAATCATAAAGGGGAGAATATTGCCCGTTGTGAAATGATGGGAGCTTGGATGGATTTAAAAACCTGAAAACTCACAGGCCTAACCAACGAATTTTTAAGAACTTTTAGAGGCGTAGAAAAGGCAAAAGAATTTAGAGTACTTACAAAAGAGGACTCACGTAAATTTGCTAAAATTCCAAAAACCTTACAACAATAATCTGCCTAATGCTTCGATATGTAATGTTGGGCACAATCGATTAATTAATTTTTAATAACGCTATTTTAGTACATTTACGCTATGGTTAGCTTCTCAGAAGACATATTTCAAGAGACATACGGAAAAGTCAAAAAATTGATAGTCACCAAGAAGTTGACTCCTGGGCAATTGATTACCCAACAAAGATTGTCTCACACCCTAAATATTAAAGATGAGACCATACCCGTCGTTTTGCAGCAATTACAGGAGGAGTCGCTATTGGTTGGTAAGCTAGATAATGGTTTTGCCGTTCGAGAACTAAGCGAGCAGGATATTTGTGAGATGTTCGATTGCAGATTGGCTTTAGAAACAATGACCGTAAAGTTATTTACACTTAATGTTCCTCAATCAAAAATTGATGATTTAAGAAATTTATTGGTTCCCTTTGAGAAGGGACCACAAAACGTGTATGTTTTTCATAAAATCGACCGATACTTTCATGAATTTATTGCTAAGAATTGTGGAAATAGAATAATGTATGAATTATTTAAGTCAGCAAAAATATTACCGTTTATGGATCTTGTAGGCCTTGCAAGACCGTTGAATGCAATATTACAAGAACACCTTAATATAGTTTCTGCGATGCATCAAAGAGATGAGGAAATGGCGATTCGTGCCATTCAGTTACACCTTCAGAACACAAAAAAATCACATATATAAGTCAAAAAAAGGAGATAGGGTTATCCTATCTTGGTCTTCACAGGATTTGCTTTTGGTTTTCTACTTGCAAGATAAACGCCAACCAACACTAAACATGCTGCAATTATTTTTATTAGGGTAAGATTGTCTTGGCCAGTGAGTATAGCATATCCAATACCAATTAAAGGTTGAAGATAAACAAATGCACTTAGGGTAGAAGCTTTTAGTTGGGATAGGGCAAAAATATTAAACAAATAAGTGCAAAACGTAGTTCCGAATATTACAAATGCAATTCCCCAATAAGCTTCAAAAGGAAGGGTAGACCATGATATTTGCATAAATTCATCAAATCCAAAAGGTAAACATATTAGTACGCCTAAAGAGAATAACCACTTCATAAATGTAAAAGGATGGTATTTAGTGATAAGCACCTTCACAACTACTAAATATGAGCCATAGAATATAGAATTAAGGAAAATCAGAAAATTTCCCATAGGAATATTTGGAGCATCTAGGCGTACTTCTGAGCCAAATAGAATCAATCCTAAGGCACCTAATAGGCCGATACCGATTCCTATTATTTTTCTGCCAGATATATTTTCCTTTAGGATAATTGCAGATAAAATGAGAACAATAATTGGTGTGGTCGTAATTAAAACAGCGCTATTAATAGGAGTAGAAAGTGATAATCCTTTAAAGAAAACAAGCATATTTAAACCCATTCCTAAAAAAGCACAAAAAATCATTCGCAGATAATCTTTTCGTTCAATTTGCTCTTTAGGGCCCAAGGGTGAAATGAGCCAAAATATAATGGCTGCACCTAAAACCCTTAAAATAATAAAACCATAAGGTTGCGCATAATGGGGCATGATGCCTTTTGCGATAGTATGGTTAAGACCATAAATAGTGGTAGCACCAATTGCTGCGATTATTGCAAGTAGACGTTTGCTCACGAATGAATTACCTTTTTAGCAGCCTCTATGACCTTTTTAGTATTTCCGATAAATATTTGGTCGTCAACAATAATAACAGGGCGTTTTAAAAATGTATACTGTTCTAAAATTAAGGCCTTAATGTCAGCTTCTGATAGTTCTTGTTCTTTCAGGTTTCGCTCTCTATATAACACAGCTCTTTTGCTGAATAAAGACTCGTAGCTTTCTGAGAAATCGTGCATTTGTTCCAATTGACATGCGGTAATCGGATCAGTTTTTATATCCTGTAAGACAAAGTCAGTAAGGGGTTGTAATTCTTTTATAATTCGTTGACAAGTAGAACAAGTGCTTAAGTGATATATTTTTTTCATGCTTTGGTTGATAAGTTGAAGTTGCATTTTTTGACCTTAATAAGGTTAAAGTCATAAATTCTAAACGGGTCTTATGCGCTACAAAGAAACTTATTTCTCTTTAATTGTACTATTTTTACACTCCTTTTAAATACCAAAATATGTCTAAGAATCTATTTGAAATTACAGCACAGAATCGAAGAAATTTATATGCTATTTTAACCAAAACTCCAAAAGAAAAGCTTTTGGCAATACCTGATGGTTTTAATAATAATATTTTTTGGAATATTGCACACACTATAGTTACTCAGCAAATTTTATGTTATAAATTCTGTGGGCTTCAAATGCGTGTGCCTAAGGAAATGGTAGACAAATTCATGAAGGGTACTGTGCCAGATGGCACCGCAACGGATGAGGAAATCATGATGGTGGCAGATTTATTAATTTCTACTATAGAATGGGCAAAGGAGGATTATGACAATCAGCTTTTTCAAAATTATCAAGAGTACGCCACAAGTGCGAAGGTAACATTGAAAAATATTGATGATGCAGTCGCTTTTAATTTATTCCATGAAGGATTGCATATAGGGGCAATCATCCTATTGATGAGGCATGTTGGTTAAGGTTTTATAGGAAGGTTTAAAAATACATTAGCCTCGGTAAAAGGTATGGTCAGAATAATTGGGCCGTCACCATAAGAGGCTATCTCATAAGGCTCGTAAAATAACAATAATCCTTTATTTGTATATCCAATATTTTCTGGCAAATAGAAGTTTTCTGTTTCGAACATAAAGCCTGTACTATTTATAGCTGCTTCAGCGGGTATGTTTTCTTGTTTTCTGAATATACGTTCAGTAAATGTTATGAAATCCTCTTTAGATTTAAATAATTCTGGGTAATCCATTTCAGTACTGTTTACCTTGTCAAAATTTAAGAATCTAACAGTATTATAACCATGTGCACCACCTGTGAATAAATAGGATTTTAATTTAATGGTTAGCACATCCTTATTTTCAAATGTGATGGTACCATTGATTGTAGCTTCCCAAGGCATCGATTCTTCTGGGAATTTTGCATTTAGGTCTTCATAATCTTTTATGAAAGATTCAATAGCTCCCTCAATACTTTGTGCATTGCTTTCTTCGTCGAAATTTAACCATGCAATGATTTCTTCTTTCAGGGCTATATTAATGGTCTCACCCAATTTGGTCTTATTCAATGCCTTTGGAACCCCAATCTTCACTGTAGAACAATTTTCACAGACCTTATTAGAAATTGTAAGGGGTTCAAAAGCAAGTTTATTTTCATTTTCACAACTAAATAGTAGCATACATATAAGTAGGTAGATAAGCTTTGATTTCATTGGATTATAATATTTAGTGTAAAAATACGTCTTCATTGTATGCTCCGACAGATAACGATACATTTGTGTAAATATTTATTGAAAATGGGAGCTAAAACCATAAAATTTAATACGAAGACCATTCATGGTGGTCAACAACCGGATAAGGCATATGGAGCAGTGGTGCCACCCATTTATCAAACGTCAACCTATGCTCAAACCACACCAGGCGGCCATAAGGGATATGAATATTCACGAAGTGCAAACCCTACTCGAACGGCTTTAGAAAATTCTTTGGCTAGTATTGAAAATGGCGAATTTGGTTTGGCTTTTGGCAGCGGTCTAGCAGCCATAGATGCAGTAATTAAATTATTGGAGCCAGGTGATGAGGTGATATCAACAAATGACCTCTATGGAGGCACTTACCGAATATTTAAAAAGATATTCGAAAAATTTGGAATTGTTTTTCATTTTGTTGGCATGAAAAGTATTGATGCTATTCGAGATAAAATCAATTCAAATACCAAATTAATTTGGGTTGAAACGCCAACAAACCCTATGATGAATATTATAGATATAAAAGCAGTTGCTGAGTTGACAAATACTAATAAGATTCTTTTAGCCGTAGACAATACTTTTGCAACACCCTATTTACAAACACCATTAAATTTGGGAGCAGATATCGTAATGCACTCCGCAACCAAATATTTAGGCGGCCATAGTGATACCGTTGTTGGTGCATTAGTGGTAAAGAATAAGGAATTGGCAGATAGACTTTATTTTATTCAAAATGCGAGTGGTGCTGTTTGCGGACCTATGGATAGTTTCTTGGTCTTAAGAGGAATAAAAACCTTGCATGTACGAATGCAACGGCATTGTGAAAATGGAAAAGCAGTAGCTGAATACCTTAAAGGTAATCCGAAAGTTGAAACAGTGTATTGGCCTGGGTTTAATGATCATCCTAACTATGATATCGCAAAGGAACAAATGAAAGATTTTGGAGGAATGATTTCTTTTGTGCCAAAAGGAAGCAATTATGAAGACGCTATTAAGATTGTAGAGCGATTGCAGATTTTTACCTTGGCAGAATCTTTAGGTGGGGTTGAGAGTCTTGCAGGGCACCCTGCTAGTATGACGCATGCAAGTATACCTAAGAATGAGCGAGAAAAAAGTGGCGTAGTAGATGCTTTAATACGACTTAGTGTTGGTATAGAAGATGCCGAAGATTTAATTGCAGATTTAGAACAAGCAATAGGATAGCGTGTAATTCTTTGAACTTTAGAATTGAAAATAAGTAGTTTGTTGTTGAAGCAACAAACTTTATCGAATTTTGAAAAAATAAGCCATCAAATTACCTAAATAGCATAATTTTGCCATTATATTTTTATATACCAATAATTTAAATCAATTGTAAATAGCTTTATGGAAGATAAAATAAAAGCGTTTATGGATGAGGTTACCTCTAGAAACGGACATGAACCAGAATTCATACAAGCAGTGCAGGAAGTAGCCGAAACTGTAATCCCTTACATCGAAAAGCAAAAAATATATAATAGTAAGAGTATTCTTTTAAGAATGGTTGAGCCCGAGCGATTGATTTCATTTAGGGTAGCTTGGGTAGATGATGATGGCGAAGTACATGTAAACCGTGGGTATAGAATACAAATGAACTCGGCCATTGGCCCATATAAAGGTGGATTGCGTTTTCATCCAACCGTAAATGCTAGTATTCTTAAATTCTTGGCTTTTGAGCAAGTGTTTAAAAACAGTTTAACTACGTTACCAATGGGTGGTGGTAAAGGGGGGTCTGATTTTGACCCAAAAGGGAAGTCAGATGATGAAGTAATGCGTTTTTGCCATGCATTTATGTTAGAGTTGAACAGACATATTGGTCCAAATACAGATGTGCCTGCGGGTGATATTGGTGTAGGTGCACGTGAGATAGGTTTTCTATTTGGCATGTATAAAAAGATAAGTAACGAGTTTACAGGGGTGCTTACAGGAAAAGGGTTGTCATGGGGTGGTTCTAAAATTAGACCTGAGGCGACAGGATATGGTACCGTTTATTTTGCAGAAAGCATGCTTAAGACTAAGAATGAGAGTTTCGATGGTAAGACCGTTGTAATATCTGGTTCTGGAAACGTGGCGCAATATGCTGCTGAAAAAGCAATTTTTTTAGGAGCTAAAGTGGTGACTCTTTCAGATTCTAGCGGGTATATTTATGACGACGAAGGCTTAAATAATGAAAAGTTAGCCTTTGTTATGGATCTTAAAAACAATAGAAGAGGTCGTATTTCAGAATATGTGGGTAAATACCCAAATGCCAAATTTCATGAAGGAAAAACTCCATGGAACGTTAAATGTGATATTGCATTACCATGCGCTACACAGAATGAGTTGTTTAAAGAAGATGCTTTGAATCTATTAAAAAATGGGTGTATGTGTGTTGCCGAAGGCGCAAATATGCCATGCAATACAGATGCTGTTCATGAATTTAATAATGCTAAAATATTATTTGCACCAGGTAAAGCTTCAAATGCTGGAGGTGTAGCAACGTCTGGATTGGAAATGTCTCAAAATTCATTGCGTATTAGTTGGACCCGTGAAGAAGTTGATGAGCGTTTAAAAGATATTATGGAAGATATTCACACATCTTGTATTGAATATGGAAAGGAAGAGGATGGATTCTGTAACTATGTAAAAGGGGCCAATATTGCTGGCTTCGTTAAAGTTGCCGATGCAATGCTCGCTCAAGGTGTTATTTAAATTTTAAGTGAACACCTAAAAAATTTGGGTTTAATGTATGAATGCGAGGTTCTCTTTTGAGGGCCTCGCATTTTTTTAATTCACTCAGTCACCAATAACCAAACTACTATCTTTGTGCTAAGAGAGATTATGATATGCAGCTAACGACCAAGGCAATAGTGTTTTCTGCACTAAAATATGGCGATACGAGTTTAATTGTTAAGGCTTTTACCGCTTCAGACGGTATAAAATCTTATTTATTGAGAGGTGTATTGTCTTCTAAAAAAGGAAAATTGAAATTCGCTTATTTTCAACCGTTAACGCAACTAGAGATTGTTGCCAACCATAGAAATAAAGGCGCTTTAGAATCAATTCGTGAAGCTAAGGTGTATTACCATTACCAAACACTTTATGCCGATATGGCCAAGAATGCAATATCCCTGTTCTTAGCTGAATTGTTGGGTAATAGCATACGTGAGGAAGAACGCAATGAAGATTTGTATCAGTTTTTAGAAGCATCCTTGCAGTGGTTGGATATGCATAGGGATGTTGCAAATTTTCATTTATACTTTATGCTGTCACTCACAAAATTTTTAGGTTTTTATCCTGATGCATATCAGATAGATAGACCCTATTTTGATTTGTTAGAAGGTGAGTTTACTGCTACAGAATCTTTGAACCCAATGCTAAGAGGTGAAAATATTTATTATTTCAAGACCTTCTTAGGCATAAATTTTGATGCTATTGACACGATAAAGATGAAAAAAACCAACCGTCAAGAATTATTGAAATCACTGATACTTTATTTTGAATTGCATCTACAGGGTTTTAGAAAACCAAAATCGCTTGCGGTATTAAATGAAATTTTTGATTCGTATGTATAAGTTTCTTTTAGTAGCAGTATTTTTAATTACAGCCTTCGGTAATGCCCAGCAAATTACCGTTTTGGATGAGGATAGTGGTGAGACTATTCCAAATGTTGCTGTCTTCAATAAGGATAAGTCTAAAATTGCATTAACTGATCTAGAAGGTCAATTCGATGCATCTATCTTTTCAATTAAGGAGCGTCTTATTTTAAGACATATTGGTTATGAGGAGTTTAAAACCACAAAATCTCAAATGCAGAGACAGGGCCAAAAGGTGTATTTGATTATGAAAGCGCAGCAATTGGATGAGGTGGTTATGTCTGTCTCCAAATGGGAACAACAGAAAAAAGATATTCCCAATAGAATAGTTTCGTTAGATGCTAGATCAATTGCCTTTACCTCACCTCAAACATCTGCAGACTTACTTCAAAGT
Organism: Maribacter sp. ACAM166; assembly: GCF_005771495.1. Lineage (GTDB taxonomy): Bacteria > Bacteroidota > Bacteroidia > Flavobacteriales > Flavobacteriaceae > Maribacter. The sequence goes on along the minus strand of NZ_VAUW01000027.1, from coordinate 26,910 downwards.
AGTGGAAAAGTTTTTGTACAGAAGAGTCAATTAGGGGGCGGTAGCCCAATGATAAGAGGGTTTGCTACCAATAGATTATTACTGTCTGTTGATGGGGTTCGAATGAACAATGCTATTTTTAGGGGGGGGAATGTTCAAAATGTGATATCTATTGACCCTTTTACAATTAAAAATACAGAAATCATATTTGGACCTGGTTCAGTAATTTATGGTAGTGATGCAATCGGTGGTGTTATGAATTTTTACACGAAAAAACCTGATTTATCCCAAAACGATAGTCTTTTAGTGCAGGGTAATGTCAATTATAGATTTGCTTCGGCAAATTCAGAAAATACTGTTCATGCAGATATTAATTTTGGTAAAAAGCATTGGTCTTCCTTAACTAGTGTAAGTTATAATAGTTTTCAAGATTTAAGAATGGGGTCTCATGGTGCCGATTCATATCTAAGAAATTATTTTGTGCAGACAACTAACGGTGTGGATGAATTGGTAAGTAATGGTTCTCCTCAAAAGCAAGTTACTACAGGGTATGATCAAATAAATCTTATGCAAAAATTGTTGTTCAAGCCTAATACAAAATGGGATTTGAATCTTGGTGCATACTATTCAGAAACATCAGATTTTTCTCGATATGATCGATTGATACGACCATCACGCGATGGTCTAGGGTTGCGCTCTGCAGAATGGTATTATGGGCCACAAAAGTGGTTTATGGGAAATGCCCAACTTCAAAAGAAGGGAAATGGAAAGGTTTATGACGGATTAAAATTGGGGTTGGCTTATCAACATTTTGAAGAAAGCAGGAATAAAAGAGATTTTAAAGATTTAGTCTTAAACACTACCATGGAAAAAGTAGATGCCGTGAATTTGAATATTGATTTTGAAAATAAGAAGATAGGTAATTTTAAGCTGTATTATGGGGGTGAATACATTTTCAACAATGTCGGGTCAAATGGTTTCGACACCAATATTGTAACCGATGAAAAAATTGAAGCTGCCTCTCGTTACCCAGATGGGTCCACTTGGCAAAGTTTAGCAGGGTATCTAAACGGAGAGTATAAGGCAAAACCCAACTTCACTCTTATGTCTGGTTTACGCTACAGCCACGTTTGGGTCGATGCTGTTTTTGACGATAAATTTTATGATTTCCCATTTGAAACTGCAGATTTAAGTACGGGAGCATTAACGGGTAGTTTAGGGTTCAGTTGGTTTCCTAGGGAAAATCTTCAATTTACATTGAATGGATCAACGGGTTTTAGAGCACCGAATATAGATGACGTAGGTAAAATTTTTGATTCAGAGCCAGGATCGGTCGTAGTTCCAAATCCAAATTTGGAACCTGAATATGCGTATAATTTTGAAATAGGTGTTCAACGAAATATAAAAGATAAAATAATATTGAAAGGAACAGCGTACTATACGTATTTAGTAGATGCCTTGGTGCGCCGCGACTTTAAATATAATGGAGTTTCTGAAATAGAATATGATGGTGAAATCAGTAATGTACAAGCAATACAGAATGCAGCTAAAGCGTATGTCTATGGTTTTGAATTTGGATTGGAGGCCTATCTTACAGAACAGTGGTCTTTATCTTCTAACCTAACTTTGACAGAGGGTGTAGAAGAGGAAGAGGATGGTTCTGAAACACCTGCACGACATGCGGCGCCAACTTTTGGAGATTTTCACGTTATCTGGAAAAACCAAAGACTACGTACGGATCTATTTTTAAATTATAATGGTGAAATTGCGTCTAATGAACTGGCAATGTCAGAACAATCAAAAGAGTATATATATGCATTAGATGTAAAGGGAAAGCCATATGCTCCTTCTTGGTACACGTTAAACTTTCGTTCGCAATATGATATAACGAACCGGTTCAAAGCTTCTGTCAGTTTAGAAAATATTACAGATCAACGTTATAGAACGTATTCATCTGGTATTGTAGCACCCGGACGAAATATTATTCTCGGTATAGGCTATCATTTTTAAATAAAAAAAGACCCGCAGGTAGCGGGTCTTTTTAAAATTACAAAAGGGTTAAAATTAGTTTTTAACTGCCTTTTCTACTTTATCGGCTGCATCATTGGCTGCTTTTTTTATATCATTACCTGCTTCTTTAGCTGCATCAATAGTGTCTTCGCTAGCTTCTTTTACTGATTCTGCAGCACCCTCGGCAGCTTCTTCTAAATCTTTTCCCGCTTCTTTTAAATCTTCACCAGCTTCTTCTAGTGCTGCACCTGCTTCTTCAGTTGCAGATTTTGCTTTATCTGCAGTATCTCTGCAAGAGAATGACATACTTAGTGCTAAAATTATTAATGATCCTAAAATTAATTTTTTCATCGTGTCGTTTTAAATGGTTATTGTTTTGTTTTAAATACGGGTCAAGTCATATTTTAGACGTTAAACTTGCTATTATTTATTATAATCAATGAGTTAGGGGTATTTCAATGCTGCCAATTCACTCAATTTAAATCTAAATTTTATAATTTTGCAGCCTTAAAAATCCAGTACCATAAGCATTTTTGTATGAAGTTCGCAGAATATCAAGGATTGAATTTACCAAAGGTTGCAGAAGAGATTCTTGACTATTGGTCAACACATGCCATTTTTGAAAAAAGTATTTCTACCCGTGAAGGGAAGAAGAGCTATGTATTCTATGAAGGTCCTCCTTCGGCAAACGGTATGCCGGGAATACATCACGTAATGGCACGTACCATCAAGGATATATTCCCAAGGTATAAGACCATGAAAGGATTTCAGGTGAAGCGTAAGGCTGGCTGGGACACCCATGGCTTGCCAATTGAGTTAGGGGTTGAAAAAGAACTAGGTATAACCAAAGAGGATATTGGCGTAAAGATATCGGTTGAGGAGTATAATGCGGCTTGTAAAAAAGCGGTAATGCGTTATACCGATGTTTGGAATTCCATGACTGAAAAAGTGGGATACTGGGTGGATATGGAAGATCCTTATATCACTTACAAATCCAAATATATGGAGACGGTTTGGTGGTTGCTGAAAGAAATTTATTCGAAAGGATTAATATATAAAGGGTATACGATTCAGCCATATTCCCCCAAAGCCGGCACAGGTCTAAGTTCACATGAATTGAACCAGCCGGGTACATATCAAGATGTAACCGATACTACGGTGACTGCACAATTCAAGGCTGTAGAGGAAACTTTGCCAGAATTTTTACAAAACGAAGGAACAATTTACTTCTTAGCATGGACTACGACTCCATGGACGTTGCCTTCAAATACCGCTTTGACCGTTGGATCTAAAATAGATTATGTATTGGTTGAGTCTTATAATCAATACACTTTTGAACCAATGAACGTTATTCTGGCCAAGAAATTGGTAGGAAAGCAATTTGCCGGCAAGTTTAAACAAGTAAATGAAAAGACTGAATTATTAGACTATACCTCTGGAGATAAGAATATTCCTTATTTTATTGTAAAAGAATTTAAGGGTAAGGATTTGTTAGATATCCGGTATGAACAGTTGTTGGATTATGTACTTCCGTATGAAAACGCAGAGAATGCTTTTCGAATAATTGCAGGGGATTTCGTTACTACAGAAGATGGAACAGGTATAGTACATACTGCACCAACTTTTGGTGCAGATGATTCTTTGGTAGCAAAACAAGCGGTTCCAGAAATACCGCCCATGTTGGTGTTAGATGAAAATGGGAATTTAGTACCTCTTGTAGATTTACAAGGAAAATTTAGACCTGAATTAAAAGAATTAGCTGGCAAATATGTCAAAAATGAATATTACGAAGATGGTAAAGCGCCAGAACGTTCAGTCGATGTTGAAATAGCGATACGTCTAAAGGAAGAGAATAAAGCGTTCAAGGTAGAAAAATACGTTCATAGTTATCCAAATTGTTGGCGTACCGATAAACCGATTTTATATTACCCATTAGATTCGTGGTTTATTAAGGTGACTGATGTTAAAGACCGTATGTTCCAACTAAATCAAACTGTTAATTGGAAACCAAAAGCTACTGGTGAACGAAGATTTGGAAATTGGTTGGCGAATGCAAATGATTGGAATTTATCTAGGTCACGGTATTGGGGAATTCCATTACCAATTTGGCGAACTGAAGATGGTAAGGAAGAAATAATCATTGGTTCTGTTGCTGAGTTAAAATCAGAAATGGCAAAAGCGGTTGATGCTGGTGTGTTGGAGAAGGACATTTTTGCAGATTTTACTATTGACGACATGTCTGATGCCAACTATGAAAAAATAGATTTGCATAAAAATATAGTTGACCAAATCACATTAGTATCCCCTTCTGGGAAACCTATGAGTCGAGAAAATGATTTAATAGATGTCTGGTTTGATAGTGGCTCCATGCCTTATGCCCAATGGCATTACCCATTTGAAAATAAAGATTTAATAGATGAAGGAAAGACCTTTCCAGCAGATTTTATAGCAGAAGGTGTTGATCAAACCCGTGGTTGGTTTTATACCTTACACGCTATAGCAACTATGGTCTTTGATTCAGTTGCTTATAAAAATGTTGTTTCTAACGGACTTGTATTGGACAAGGAAGGTAAAAAAATGTCCAAGCGATTAGGCAATGCAGTAGACCCTTTTGAAACCATGAACGAGCATGGTGCCGATGCGACAAGATGGTATATGATCAGTAATGCCAACCCGTGGGATAACTTAAAATTCGATACAGAGGGTGTCGCTGAGGTCAAGCGAAAGTTTTTTGGGACACTTTATAACACCTATTCTTTTTTTGGATTATATGCGAATCTAGATTCGTTCTCTTATACTGAAGATGATGTGCCTATAAATGAACGACCAGAGATTGATCGCTGGGTTTTATCAGAATTGAATTCACTTATAAAAATGGTCGACACAGCGTATGACGAATATGAACCTACACGAGCTGCCAGAGCAATTTCTGATTTTGTTCAGGAAAACCTAAGCAACTGGTACGTGCGCTTGTGTAGAAGGCGTTTTTGGAAAGGTGATTACGCTCAAGATAAAATTGCTGCGTATCAGACATTATATACTTGTTTGGATATTGTCGCAAAATTAGCTGCTCCAATTGCTCCTTTTTTTATGGATCGTTTGTATTTAGATTTAACGAAAGCTATTGTTAAGGATGGCTTTGAAAGTGTACATTTAGCAGATTTTCCGGTAGCCGATGAATCTTTAATAGATATAGGATTAGAGGTGAAAATGCAGAAAGCACAGACTATTTCATCTTTGGTACTTTCAATCCGTCAGAAAGAGAAAATAAAAGTGCGTCAGCCCTTACAAAGAATAATGATTCCTGTATTAGATGAGAATGATAGGGAAGATATAGAAGCAGTTTCAGAATTAATAAAATCTGAAGTAAATGTCAAGGAAATTCAATTGCTTGATGATGCTTCTGGTGTTTTAGTAAAGCGTATTAAACCAAATTTCAAGACACTGGGTCCTAAGTTTGGTAAGGATATGAAGCAGATTGCTCAGGTAGTAAGTACTTTTTCGCAGGATGATATTCAAAAAATCGAACAGAAAGGCGAATTAACAATCCAATTAGAAAATAAAAGTATTATTTTACAGTTACAAGATGTAGAAATTAGTTCTCAAGATATTGCAGGTTGGATGGTGGCCACTTCAGGTAAGCTAACAGTAGCTTTAGATGTTACCATTAATGAGAACTTACGAAATGAAGGTATCGCTAGGGAGTTGATTAATAGAATACAAAATATCAGAAAAGATTCTGGTTTTGAAGTAACTGATAAAATTGCAATCAAAATATTAAAAGACGGCTTTACGGAAGTGGCTGTACAGAATAATATAGATTATATTAAGACAGAGACTTTAACAGCAGAATTAAGCTTTGAAGAAAAATTAGACCAGGGTATCGAAATTGCATTTGATGAAGTGAACACAAAATTGTTTATTGAAAAATATTAAAAGATGGCAGAAGATTTAAAAGTAAGGTATTCTGACAAAGATTTGGCAGAATTTAAAGAATTGATAGGGTTGAAAATAGAAAAGGCTAAGGGTCATTTGCTACTTTTGAAAAGCGCCTATATGAACGATAGTAATAATGGTACAGATGATACTTCCCCAACCTTTAAGGCCTTTGAGGAAGGGTCGGAGACCATGAGTAAAGAGGCTAACACACAACTGGCCATTAGGCAGGAGAAATTTATTCGTGACCTTAAGAATGCAATGCTACGTATTGAGAACAAAACCTACGGTATTTGCCGTGTTACGGGAAAGCTTATAAATAAGGAGCGTTTAAAGTTGGTTCCGCATGCTACACTTAGCATTGAAGCTAAAAATATGCAATCTTAATTAAAACGCCTTTAGGGGCGTTTTTCAATATCAATACGGTGAGGAGCCCTTTAATATGTTGTCTGCTCTTTTGCTCATTCAGTCTTGTGGCTCAAAAGAAGTTGCATAAAATGATTTTGGCAGATAATATTAATTTAATCCAAGTCAATACTTCCAATTGTTTTAATGTTGAACTTAATACAAATCTGGGAAAGGAAATAAATGTTGAAGCAGAAATTGAAGGTGAATATGTCAAAGACCTAGATTTAGAGGTTAGGATAGTTGGTTCTACAATTTTGATTGAAGCCGGTTTTGTGCCCAGTTTTGAAAATCCTAATGATAAATTAAGCGCTCATAAAGTAGTTTCAATTCTCTTGAAGTTAACTATTCCTTCATATAAGAATGTTGAAATCTATGGTACAAATTCTCGAGTGGTGGTAAATGGAAAATTTAAGGAGTTGAATATTTCCTTATCAGACGGTGTTTGCGAGCTAAACAATATTCAAGGGAATGCTTTTGTAAAGACACAAAGTGGTACTATAAAAGTATTGGCTAATGCTGCGATTATTAAAGCAGAGAGTAAATATGGTATCGTCGAATTGAACCCCATACCTCTAGGAATCTCAAACTATGAATTACATACAGTTACTGGAAACATTGAACTAAGTAAAACCGAATAATATTTATACTTTTACCCTCATTGATTGAAGCCCATGAATATTAAAAAATCTGTCCTATTTATTGTATTGATACTAATTATTGATCAATGGAGTAAAATATATATAAAGACCAATTTTGTGTTGGGCGAATCTGTAGAGGTATTTAATTGGTTCAAAATCCTTTTTATAGAAAATGAAGGAGCGGCTTGGGGTGCTAAACTGAGTGATGTTTTACCTATTTCTGATGATATTGGAAAACTAGTTTTAACCATTTTCAGATTATTTGCTATTTTTGGAATCGGATATTGGCTTTTTGATGTGATAAGAAAGAAGGCTTCTACGACCTTAATATGGGCTGTATCATTAATTTTCGCTGGCGCATTAGGTAATATTTTAGACTCTGTTTTTTATGGTATTATTTTTAATGATAGTTATAATGAGGTAGCAACCCTTTTTTCGAATGAGCCTTATGGTAAATTGTTTTACGGTAAGGTCGTTGATATGCTCTATTTTCCAATGGTAGATACAACATGGCCAAGTTGGATGCCAGGAGTTGGAGGAAAAAACTTCAGATTTTTTGAACCTGTTTTTAATATAGCTGATACTGCAATAAGCACAGGTGTAGGGATACTTTTGGTTTTTAATAAAAGAGCATTTAGTAAAGAAGAGGAAAAAGAAGGATCAACTACAGTTAATGAAAAGCGATAAGTTCAAGGTGTTTGAAAAGAGTAAGTTTTAATTGGGGTAATGCAATAATTTAATGGGATATCGGTAGTAGAAATGTCATCAATTTCATTCTCCGCCTCAAAAAGCGATAGACCAATTTTTATAACATCTGACCTGCATTGATTTAAAAAGCGGTCATAATATCCTTTTCCATATCCAATTCTATTACCTATTTTATCGAAGGCTAATAACGGAATAAAAATAACATCAAGCTTTTCAGGATGGATGGTTATCCCGTCAATTGGTTCGGGTATGTCTAATGTAGTTGTTGTAAACTTTGTATTATCGGTAAGTAAATAGTGTTCTAATTCGGTGGTTGAAATTACCTTTGGTACTATTACATTTTTATCGAATCCTAAAAGTATAGAAATAATTCCTTCGGTATCTATCTCGAGTTTTTTTTCTATCGGCAGAAAAATATGAAAATATTGATTTTCCCAAATAGGTAATTGTAAAACTGAATTTGCAATAGCTATACTTTGTTGGGTTAAAAGTGTAGGGGTAATCGAACTACGTAATCTTGAATATTTTAAACGTAAATCCTTCTTCAGCATGGTGAAGTAGTCGTGATATTAATAGTATAGAATCTATTCTTTACCTGCAACAGCAAAAAACACCTTAAAAAATAACATTAAAATAAGGTATGTTCCTAAAGTGATGATATAACTTTCCATAGTTTCAATGTTTTGATTGTGTTAAGCGATATTCTTATTACGTTAAAAATAAGTATAATAATCAACAACATATCTATGAAAAGTACTTTTTTGTCGTTGAAACGCACTTTTTTATTAAAAAATTAACGTTGTGATAAATATAAAATTGTAAAAATGCCATTAAACGAATGAAAATCAAATAATTATCAGTTTTGAGTCGGGTTTGAATTACTAGCATAGTAAAATTTAATCCACCAATTTCAGTATTTGATATTTTGATGACGAAATAATATTAAATTCTCAATTTGAACCAAAAGACTTTAATCCTGGTTTTTCGTCTATGTAAATATGTGCACTACTAAACTAGTTTTTAAAGACTAATTTAGTGGTGCTAAATTATGTCAGAAATTCCTTTAAACATACAATTAAGTTCATTGCCTACCGGGCCGGGGGTGTATCAATTTTATGATGCTAATGATAGTATATTATATGTAGGAAAAGCGAAGAATTTAAAAAAGAGGGTGTCTTCTTATTTTAATAAGAATCATGAATATGGGAAGACACGCGTATTGGTTAAAAAGATTAGGGCAATAAAGCACATTGTTGTTCCTACAGAATCAGATGCTTTGTTGTTAGAGAATAACTTGATCAAAGAATTAAGACCTCGATATAATGTGTTGTTAAAGGATGATAAATCGTACCCTTGGCTGTGTTTAAAGAAGGAACGTTTTCCACGATTTTTCTCAACAAGAAGGGTGATTAAAGATGGTTCTGAGTATTATGGGCCATACACAAGTATGAAAACGGTTAGAACACTATTGGATTTAATTAAAAGTGTTTACCCATTAAGAACATGTAATTATGATTTGTCTGCTGAGAAAATAAACTCAGGTAAATTCAAGGTTTGTTTGGAGTATCATTTGGGTAATTGTAAAGGCCCTTGTGAGGGGTATCAATCAATGGTTGAATATGACCGACAAATTGATGATATACGGCAAATTGTTAAAGGAAATTTCAAATCTTCGATTACCTACTTTAAAGGACAAATGAAGATGCTAGCGTCTGAAATGAGATTTGAGGAAGCTCAAGAAATTAAAGACAAGATAGATGTTTTAGAGAATTATAAGGTTAAGACAACTATTGTCAACCCTAAAATCAGTAATGTAGATGTCTTTACTATTATTTCAGATAATTCGTTCGCTTATGTAAATTTCTTACAATTGGCACATGGTTCTATTATTAGGTCCCACACCATGGAAATTAAAAAGAAGCTAGAAGAGCGGGATGAGGATTTATTAGTGCTTGCAATTGTTGAATTAAGGGAGCGGTTTTCATCGGATTCAGATGAATTATATGTGCCTTTTATGGTTTCTTTGGCCCCTGGATTAAAAATTACCGTTCCGAAATTAGGGGATAAGAAACGTATACTAGATTTATCTGAGCGTAATGCTAAATTCTTTAGGCAAGACCGGTTCAATCAAATTAAAATTATTGATCCGGATCGCCATACGAATAGAATTATGGCTCAAATGAAAAAAGATTTACATTTATCAGAAGAACCTAGACATATAGAGTGTTTTGACAATAGTAATATACAAGGAAGTAATCCGGTTGCAGCTTGTGTGGTGTTTAAAGATGGTAAACCATCTAAAAAAGAATACCGGCATTATAATATTAAAACGGTAGTTGGTCCAGATGATTTTGCCTCTATGGAAGAGGTGGTTTACCGCAGGTATAAACGTCTATTGGAGGAAATGGAACCACTTCCCCAGTTAATTGTTATTGATGGAGGGAAAGGGCAGTTGTCTTCAGCAGTAAAAAGTCTTGATTTATTAGGATTGAGGGGAAAGATTGCTATTATAGGTATAGCGAAACGATTAGAGGAAATTTATTTTCCTGATGATCAAATACCGCTCTATTTGGATAAAAGATCTGAAAGCTTAAAGATCATTCAGAATTCAAGAAACGAGGCTCATAGATTTGGTATAATTTTTCATAGAAATAAAAGAAGTAAAGGTGCTATAAACTCTGAACTGGAAGGGATTGATGGTGTTGGTGAAAAAACGGCACAACAGCTTTTAAAACAATTTAAATCTGTTAAACGCATAAAAGAGGCATCAATAGAGAGCCTAAGTCAAATAGTTGGAGCGTCAAAAGCAAAAAAGATATATGAGTCTTTTCACAAAGCATAGTTATGGGATCAAAGGCACACTGATGTGCTTGGCATTGATAATGCTAAGCACTAATTTGCTTATTTCACAAAGTGATCAGAATGATGAAAGGCCCAAAATTGGTTTGGTCCTTAGTGGTGGTGGTGCCAAAGGCATGGCGCATATCGGAGCATTAAAGGTTATTGAGCAGGCAGGTATAAAATTAGATTATATAGGTGGTTCTAGTATGGGTGCCATAATAGGAGCATTATATGCTTCTGGTTATACGGCTACAGAATTAGACTCTATGTTCAATGCTACAAATTTTGGTACACTTATTCAAGATAATCTTCCAAGAAGCGCTAAAACTTTTTATGAAAAGGAAGACTCTGAAAGGTATGCGTTGACGCTACCCTTTAATAATTTTAAAGTATCCGTTCCACCAGCATATTCTGGTGGGCAGAACATTTATAATGAACTGGTTCGATTGCTGTATCATGTAAAAGATGTTAAGGATTTTAACAAACTGCCAACGCCATTTGTTTGTGTGGCGACTGATATTGAAACAGGAAAACAGGTAATTTTGGATTCAGGATATTTACCTGAGGCAATTTTGGCTAGTGGTACGCTTCCTTCCTTATTTGAACCTACGATTATTGATGATAAAGTTCTGATAGATGGTGGTGTAGTCAATAATTATCCCATAGATGAAGTGTTGGCAATGGGTGCTGATATCATTATAGGTGTTGACGTGCAGCATGGTTTATCTGATAGGGAGTCACTTATGTCGGCCACCGAGATTTTATTGCAAATAAACAATTACAGAACTGTTGCCGACATGAAGCGGAAATCCGCAAAAACAGATATCTACATCAAACCACAGATAGAAAAATATTCCGTAATTGAGTTTAATAAGTTAAAGGAAATTGTACAAACAGGTGTAGATGCAGCATTTTTAAAATATGAAGATCTTAAGAAAATAGCTACGGAGATTCAGGAGAATAAAAAATCAATTTCTGTAGTAGATTCAGATGAGCGTTTAACCCTAAACCGTTTAATAATCGATGGTAATACAAGTCATACGAGGGGGTATGTAAAAGGCAAATTAAGATTCAATTTAAACGAGTCTATTACATTTAAAAAATTACAACAGGGTATTGGGAATTTGGCGGCTACGGGTAATTTTAAAACCATTAGGTATAAATTAATGAACAACGCAGATGACGCAGAAGACTTGGTCTTGCCTTTAGACGAAACCCCGAACACTTCATTCTTGAGATTAGGTGCACATTTTGATGATTTATATAAAAGTGGCGCAATAATTAATCTTACCAAACGTAAGATATTGTCAAGGGATGATGTTGCCTCGTTCGACTTAATTTTAGGAGATAATATCAGATACAATTTTGAATATTATTTAGATAAGGGTACGTATTGGAGTTTTGGGATTAATTCGAGATTCAATGATTTTGAACAAGAAATTAATTTTGCTTTGATAAGCGACAATTTTGATGTTATACCAAATACCAGAATAAACACGCTTAACTTAACAGTCTCAGATTTCACCAATCAATTATATATTCAAACTGTAATTAAAGAAGAATTTGCATTTACTTTAGGTTCAGAGTTTAAGCACCTACAATATAGTACTAGAACTTTTGGTGAAGTTTCAGATCCGAATGTTCCTTTAAATTCGACGAACGAGAATAGAAGAACATATTTCGAAAAAAGTGATTATGTTAGCGTATTTGGTACTTTGAAGTTAGACACATATGATGATAAATATTTTCCTTCTCGAGGGTTGTATTTCAGTGGTGACATGCATTATTACATTTTATCGTCAGATTTCAATAATAATTTCAAGGATTTTTCGGTATCTAAGGTAAGAGGGGGTATGGCATTCCCAATAGTTAAAAATCTATCTATTAATTTAGAGACTGAGGGCGGGTTTAAATTAGGTACCTCAAATGTGACTACATATGATTTTGTTCTTGGCGGTTATGGTACTGATTTTATAAATAATTTCACTCCTTTTGTTGGGTATGATTTTCTTAGCTTACCTGGTAATAGTTATGTAAAGGCATACGGTAGATTAGATTTTGAGTTTGCCAAAAAACATCATGCACTTTTTACTGTAAATTTCGCTAATGTGGATGATGATCTTTTTAGAACTGGAGAATGGTTTAGTGCGCCTAATTATTCGGGTTATGGCATTGGGTATGGATGGGAGTCATTTTTAGGCCCAGTTAATCTCTTGTATTCATGGTCGCCAGAAACGGAAAGGTCACAATTTTTTGTTAGCGCTGGGTATTGGTTCTAAGGTAAAATCTGCTAAAGAAAATTCCTCAACCATCTTTATTCTTAATAGTTTCCTAAATACGTAACAGAAGTGTGAATAACTGTTAAGTTTATCATTAAAGTAAGTTAAACAGCACTACGGGTTTGAAGTTGTGACTTAAATTTGTAGTAGTTAAGGGGTGGTTCCCTTACAACTTTAAGTAGTGGTTTTTCATAATTTAAAGTTTGGTTGGTTATTTAGGAAAAGCCCAGTTTTTAGACTGGGCTTTTTTTGTGCAATACATTGGAATTAATTTTGTTTAAGTTATTGTAATGATAGTAATCAATAAGCTTCAATTACTACTTTTACGTTAAAGTAAGGACTATGAAAAAACTAATATTACTTTCCTTTCTCTTTTTAACTTTAGGTGCTCAGGGTCAAAATGAGCAGTCTGCTTTTAATCCAGGAGAATGGTTAAAGTTTAGAATGCACTATGGGTTTTTAAACGCTAGTTATGCTACGTTACAAGTTAAATCAGCTACGATTAATGATAAATCCGTTTACCATGTTGTCGGACATGGTGAAACCACAGGTATTGCGAGTTGGTTTTTTAAAGTTGAGGATACGTATGAAAGTTATTTTGATAAAGAAGATGGTAGGCCCTATCGTTTTGTGCGAAAAATAAATGAAGGAGGATATACAAAAGATGTAGAGATAAACTTTAATTATAAGGAAGCGAAAGCTGAACTTAATGATAAGAAAAACAAGAAAAAGCTTAATTTTACGTTGCAGGGTAACATACAAGATTTAATATCCGCTTTTTATTTTTTGAGGAATAATTATAAAACGGAAGACCTAGAAGAAGGAAAGGCTATTACCTTGAAGATGCTTTATGATGATGATGGAGTTTTTAACTTTAAGCTTAAGTATTTAGGTAAGGAAATCATCAACACCAAATACGGTAAGGTAGAATGCTTGAAGTTTAGGCCTTTGGTTCAGTCAGGTCGTATATTTAAAGAACAGGAAAGTTTGTCATTATGGGTTTCTAATGATGATAATAGAATTCCGATACGAATAAAAGCAGATTTAGCGGTGGGAGCAATAAAGGCAGATTTGGATGGCTATAATGGTCTGAAGCATCAGTTTAAAATTATAATGGATTAACCGGTAAATGAAAGATAACGAGCAAATCAAATCCCAAGTTTCTAAACTTGAAGAAAAATATAAGGATTCAGGGCAAGATTTGAGTTCTTACCTAGACGGTTTACTTCATCAACGTTACTTAACATATTGGGACTATATTCATTTAGACACCTTGTTGAGTCTTCAGGTTCCTAGAACTCACTTTCCAGATGAAGAAATCTTCATTATGTACCATCAGATTACTGAACTCTATTTTAAATTGATTTTACATGAGCAAAAACAATTAGTAGATGATAAAAGTGATAATCTTGACTTTTTCATAGAAAAGGTAAGAAGGATAAATAGTTATTATACGGTACTTATATCTTCTTTTGGTATTATGATAAAAGGTATGGAGCGAGAGCAGTTTTTGCAATTTCGCATGGCATTGCTTCCAGCGAGTGGGTTTCAATCTGCACAATATAGAATGATTGAACTTTATTCGACTTCGTTAGAAAATTTAATCCATGTTTCAGAAAGGGCTAAATTCTCATCAGATTATTCGGTTGAAGACTTATATGCACATATGTATTGGAAAAAGGGAGCTACAGATCTTAGTACAGGTGAAAAGACGCTAACTTTGAAACAATTTGAGTATCGGTATACGCCTAGGTTAATTCGAATTGCCAAACAGGTAAAAGATGCAACAATTTACCATAAATTTTTAGGTTTACCTGATGAGCAAAAACAAAACAAGGAGCTGGTCGATGCCTTAAAAGCATTAGATATAAATGCCAATATTAATTGGCCATTAATGCATATGGGCTCTGCTCATAGGTATTTACGAAAAGAATCTGGAGACATTGACGCTACAGGTGGAACAAACTGGAAAAAATATCTACCACCTAGTTTTCAAAAAATCGTTTTTTTTCCAGAAATTTATACAGAACAAGAATTAAATAATTGGGGCAGGCAGTGGGTAGACCATGTGTTGAATCCAGATAAAGCAAAATAGGTAGTAATGCATAAATATTGGAGCATAATATTGTTATTGACTGTTTTTGTATCGTGTAAAGACGATGTAGAGCAGAAGAATGGTATAGTACAGGAAATTAAGATACCCGAAGAGCTGAAAATAAATGAGCAATTTGGTTTTAATCTAGATGATTTTAATGTTCAATTAGACACCATCAAATATGGTGACAGTTTTGGAGAATTAATGTTACAGAACAAGGTTGCTTATCCAAAAATCGCTATAATTTCAGAAAATTTTAGAGACACTTTCGATGTTCGAAAAATTCGTGTGGGTAAACCATATGTAATTTTAAAATCTAAAGATACTATAGAACAAGCTCAAATATTCATTTATGAAAACGACCCCATAAATTATACAGTTGTAGACTTAAGGGATAGTGTGCAGGTCTATAAAAACAAAAGAAAGGTAAAATACGTTCGACGAGAAGTGTCTGGTGTAATAGAAACCAGCTTGTCAGAAGCTATATTAGATCAAGGTATAGATTATAATGTGACTCATAATTTGGCAAATGTGTATGCTTGGACTATAGATTTCTCTAGGTTGCAAAAGAAAGACAAGTTCAAGGTTATCTATAATGAGAAATATATAAATGATACAATATATGCCGGTGCAGAACCAATCGAAGCGGCGTATTTTGAACATAACGGTAAACCCATTTATGCGTTTGCTTATGAAAACGATTCGCTTAGAAGTTTAGTTGACTATTTTGATGAAGATGCTAATAATCTAAGAAGAACATTTTTAAGAATGCCAGTAGAATATGGCAGGCTATCCTCAAGGTATAATCTCAAAAGGAGGATAAAACATTATGGATTCAAAATAAGACCACATAAAGGCACAGATTATGCAGCATCTATAGGCACACCAATTATGGCTACAGCAGATGGCACCGTCATTGAATCAACTAGAAGAGGTGGTAATGGTAAATATGTTAAGATTAGGCACAATGGCACCTATGCTACACAGTATTTGCATATGAAAGCTCAAAAAGTTAAAAAAGGTCAGTTTGTTCGCCAAGGTGATGTAATAGGTTGGGTTGGTATGACAGGTAGTACAGCCGGACCACATGTTTGTTATCGATTTTGGAAAAATGGCCGGCAGGTAGACCCATTGAAAGAAGAATTGCCTCAGGCAGAACCGTTACATGACACTTTAAAACCAGAATATTTCGCTTATATATCCCCTTATAAAGAACAGTTAGATTGCATTATATACCCTAAAGTATTATTGGAGGAGGAAGAGGACTTATTAACACTTAATCAAGAAGATGGCATTAAACAAAACTAACCCTACCCAAACCTCAATTTGGAAAGAGCTTACTGCTCATTACAACGAAACTAAAGATGTACATTTACGAAGTATGTTCGCTTCTAATGCAGATCGAGCTGAGAAGTTTACCCTTAAATGGAACGACTTTTTATTTGATTATTCTAAAAACAGGATTACTTCAGAGACCATGCAAATGTTATTGCAATTGGCCGAAGAGGTAAAGTTGAATGACGCTATTAAAAAGTGCTTTAATGGAGATGTTATTAACGAAACAGAGGGAAGGGCAGTGCTACACACGGCACTTAGGGCAAAGAAAACAGATACGGTAACCGTTGATGGTGTCAATGTAATGCCAGAAGTTTACGAAGTTAAGGAACATATCAAAGAATTTTCCAGCAAAGTCATTAATGGTGATTTAAAGGGATATACGGGAAAATCGTTTACTGATGTTGTAAATATTGGTATTGGCGGGTCAGATTTGGGTCCGGCTATGGTAACCGAGGCTTTAAAATTTTACAAAAATCATTTGTCGGTTCATTTTGTAAGTAATGTTGACGGTGATCATGTACATGAAGTTCTAAAAACTTTAAATCCAGAAACGACCTTGTTTGTAGTGGTTTCGAAAACATTTACAACCCAAGAAACATTAAGCAATGCTACAACTATAAAGAAATGGTTTTTAAAGCATGCTTCACAAAAAGATATTGCTAAACATTTTGCCGCAGTATCTACAAATACCGAAAAGATAGCAGAATTCGGAATTGATGCTGCTAATGTTTTCCCTATGTGGGATTGGGTTGGAGGCAGGTTTTCGTTGTGGAGTGCGGTTGGTCTAACCGTTGCTCTTGCAGTTGGGTATGACAATTTTGATGACCTTTTGAAAGGTGCCAATGAAGCCGATATGCATTTTAAGGAAACAGATTTTTCGGATAATATTCCGGTTGTCATGGCATTGTTAAGTGTTTGGTACAATAATTTCCACGGTGCCGAAACGGAAGCTATAATACCATACGCTCAATACCTTAGTAGATTTTCAGCTTATTTGCAGCAAGGGATAATGGAAAGTAATGGTAAAAGCGTGGATCGATCTGGTAATCAAGTTGGTTATGAAACCGGAACAATTATATGGGGAGAACCTGGTACTAATTCCCAACACGCATTCTTTCAATTGATACATCAAGGCACTAAATTGATACCAGCTGACTTTATTGGGTTTAAGCACTCTTTGCATGGCGATAAAGACCATCACAATAAATTAATGGCCAATTATTTTGCGCAAACAGAAGCTTTAATGAATGGAAAGACCGAAGTAGAAGTAATTGCTGAACTAGCATCTAAAAAGGTAGCAAAGAAGGAAATCGAGGAACTTGCTCCATTTAAAGTTTTTGCAGGGAACAAACCTACCAATACGGTATTGATTGATAAATTAACACCGAAAAGTTTAGGTTCATTAATTGCCATTTATGAGCATAAGATATTTGTACAAGGTATAATTTGGAACATTTTTAGTTATGATCAATGGGGTGTTGAGCTAGGCAAACAATTAGCAGGAACCATACTCGATGACATTCAAAGTTCGAAAATCTCAAATCATGATAGTTCCACTTTACGACTTCTTCAATATTTTAAGAAATAATTTAGAATATTAATAAGTTCTTTGAAAAAGGTATAACTATTTCATTTACAGGTCTATTATATTGTTTTTTCAAGTATTTTTGTAGTGCTGATTTAACGTTACCTTAACGTTAAAGGTTTAAAATTATATGACTTTTGCAGCAAGTTAAAAACTAACAAATACCTGAAAAAATGAAAAAAATGTACTTTGCAATTGCGGCATTTTTAATGACCGTAACTGCTTTTTCACAAGGAACTATTACTGGTACCGTTCTAGATGGCGACACCAGCACACCATTACCAGGTGCAACGGTAATGGTAAAAGGAACATCAAATGGAACTTCAACTGATTTTGATGGCAATTTTACAATTGAAGTAAGTGCCTCAACAGGAAGTTTAGTAGTAACCTATATAGGTTTTTCTACAAAACAAATTACATATTCCTCTACCGGAAGTATTGGTTCAATAGTTTTGAACCCTAATGCAGAAGAATTAGAAGGCGTTATTGTAACCGGGGTACAAGATATTGCCAGGGACCGTAAGACTCCTGTCGCCGTTTCTACTATTAAGGCAGAAGAAATCCAATTAAAACTAGGGTCTCAAGAATTTCCAGAGTTATTAAATACTACACCGTCAATATACGCTACTAAATCAGGTGGTGGTTTTGGTGATGCGCGTGTAAATATTCGTGGTTTTGATACCAATAACTCGGCGGTAATGATTAATGGTGTTCCTGTAAATGACATGGAAAACGGTCAGGTATATTGGAGTAACTGGGCGGGTCTTTCAGATGTGACATCTGCAATTCAGGTACAAAGAGGGCTTGGTTCTTCCAAATTAGCAGTATCATCTGTAGGTGGTACTATAAATGTTATTACCAAAACTTCTTTAAATGCCGAAGGGGGTGCCATTGGTGCAACAGTAGGTAATGATGGATATGTAAAAACATTAGCCTCTTATTCTTCTGGTCTTTTAGATAATGGTTTTTCTGCTTCAATGTTAATTAGTAGAACTGGGGGTAGTATGTATGCAGACGGTACTAAATTTGAAGGCTATAACTTCTTTATGGGATTAGGGTATACTTCAGGTAATCATAGTCTAGAATTTATGGTAACAGGGGCACCACAATGGCACCATCAGCGAAGCAGAGCTACTTCAATTGAAACACAAATTGAATATGGTGATGGAGATGGTGAGCCAAATAGAAAGTATAATGAAGATTGGGGCTACCGAAATGGTGAAGAATATAGCTTTCGCCGTAATTTCTACCATAAGCCTGTTATCAGTTTGAATTGGAACTGGAATTTAAGTGAGAAAACTACGTTAGAAACTTCTACCTATGCATCTTTTGGTCGTGGTGGAGGTACTGGAGAGATTGGTGAAATTAATGGAAGAAGACAATTTGCTCTACCTAGAACTGCTGATGGCTTAATAAGAGTAGATGATATTTTAGCGTACAACACTGGTCAATTGGTGTCAGATTTCAGTGCTACACCAAGAGAGCAAATTAATGGTCAATATGTAAATAATAGTGATCAAAATGCAAACGAAAATAATACCAATGGTATATCAAGAAGAGCCTCTATTAACTCTCATAACTGGTATGGTATTTTGGCAAACTTCAATAACCGTATCTCTGATGATTTGACTATTGATTTTGGTGTCGATCTTAGAAAGTATAAAGGATATCACTACAGAAGAGTAAGTGATCGTTTAGGTGGAGATGTATACCAAGAGACTGATAATAGAAACAATCCAAATCAATTATTCTCAGAAACCTATAAAGCTAACCAGCCATGGTGGGTATTTGGTAATATAGATGATGAAGAAAAAATAGATTATTACAATACTGGTTTGGTTAATTGGTTAGGAGCTTTTGGCCAATTAGAATATAATTTTACTGAGGATATCACTGGTTTTGTTCAAGGAGCCTTATCCAATCAAGGTTTTGCAAGGGAAGAGTTTTTCAATGAAGTGCCTGCAGCAAAAACTGATTTTGAGAATATTCTTGGTGGTAACGTAAAAGGTGGTGTGAACTGGAACGTAGACGCAAGAAATAACTTTTTTGCTAATGCAGGGTATTATTCCAAACAACCGTTATTTGACGCAGTCTATATTAACTTTGGTAATAACTTAAACCCTAATTTAACTAATGAGAAAATCACAGGTTTTGAATTAGGATATGGTTACAGAAGCTCAAAGTTTAGAGCAAATGTCAACTTGTATTATACCAGCTGGAAGGATAGATTTGAATCTACTGGAGCAACTTTTAATGCAGGTGAGCTAGATGAGATTCGTGGTACTGCTAACATTTTAGGTATTACGCAGGTTCACACAGGTATTGAGTTTGATGGTAGATACCAAGCTAGCGATAAATTTGCGCTTACAGGTATGATGTCAATAGGTAACTGGGAATATAAAGATGATGTTACAGCTACATTTTTTGATAATGATCAATCGCCTATTGTAATAGGTGGTGTTGAACAGCAAGAGACTTTGGCCTTAGATGGTGTTAAAGTTGGTGATGCCGCTCAATTTACTGCGTTCGTTGGTGCAGATTACAATATCATTGATAATTTGAATGTTGATTTTGGATACCGCTTTGCGGGTAATCTTTATGCACAATTTGATGCAACAGATGTTGGTCCTGATGGTGCTTTAAAGCTACCTTCTTTTGGTCTTGCTGATGCAGGTGTAACGTATAGAGTACCTTTTGATGATAAAGCATTAAGCTTTAGATTGAACGTGAATAACGTCTTTGATACAACGTATATAGCAGAGTCTGACACTAACAGATTTGCACAGCCGGGTGATGATACTTATGATGGTATCAGTACAAATAACCGTGTATTCTTTGGTTTCGGTACTACGTGGAACCTAAGTGCAAGATTTAACTTCTAAACTAGGTTTTTAAAATTATTTTAGACCCTGACTGCAAAGTCAGGGTTTTTTTATGCTCAAAAATCAGTACATTTAAGGTTTTAATAAATGAAAATATGGAAGAAACAGGATTAGCGTATACTTGGATACAACCTTTGCACTCTTACTTAGCTTATATCGCATTAGCTGTATTGTTTTTGGCCGTCGCTAACGCAATAACAGGGCTCATTGGAAAAAGAATATTTAATATGGAAAAAGATTTAAGGTTAAGTCTTTTCGCCTTAATTTTATGTCATATCCAATTGTTGGTAGGGTTGCTGCTCTATTTTATTTCTCCCAATGGCTTAAGTGCTATTCAAGAATTTGGAATGGGAGGGTTAACTTCGGCAGCGCGTTTATTGGCGGTAGAACATCCTTTTATTAATATTTTAGCAATAGTGTCCATAACAGTGGGTTGGTCACGTCATAAGAAATTTGTCGAAGGGGATAAAAAATTTAAAAGTATTGCCGTTTTTTACGGAATCGGATTGCTGCTTATTTTGAGTAGAATTCCTTGGGATCAATGGTTTAATTAATTAATCAATTAAAATAAATAAATGAATAAAATTAAATTAACACTAATAATGGTGTTTTGCAGTGCTGCATTAGTAGCTCAAAAAAAGGAATTGTTCAATGGTGAAAATTTAGAAGGTTGGACAATTTATGGTACTGAAAAGTGGTATGTTGAAGATGGACTATTGATTTGTGAGAGCGGTCCTGATGCAGAATATGGGTATTTAGGTACAGACAAGCAGTACAAGAATTTTATTCTTGATTTGGATTTTAAACAAGAAGCAGACGGTAACAGCGGGGTTTTTATTAGGTCAACGGTAGAAGGTACAACTGTGAATGGTTGGCAGGTAGAGGTTGCTCCTCCTGGCTCTTTTACCGGAGGTATTTATGAATCTTACGGTAGACAATGGTTAATCAAACCAACTTTGGATAAAGACAAGGCTTTAAAGTTTGGCGAGTGGAACCATATGAAAATTAAAGTAGATGGTGATATAGTAACATCTTGGGTAAATGGAACAGAAATGGTTTCTATTGATGATGAAATTATCGGTAAAGGAGAAGGTTCTATTTTATTGCAAATTCATGCCGGAGGTGGTATCAAGGTAAATTGGAAAAATATCAAATTAGAAGAATTAGATTAGTCATTTTCACCACATGATAATATCTACGGATTTGATTTTTTAATCAAATACAGATAAATAGGAAAATGGTCGCTATAACCACCAACATAGCTACCTCCCGCATAAGTACGTAATGGATATCCTTTGTATTTACCTTTGGTATCCATTAAGTAGTTAGGGGTATAAATGCCTACTTTCCAAAAACTATACGATTGTTTTGAATCATTAATTAGGTTAGAGGTCATATATAGTTGGTCAAATAAATTCCATTTGTCCCTGTAGGCTAATGAGCCTCTTCCTTTTTTAAACAGTTTTTCCATAGGGCCATATAGGCTTAGTGAATCTAGGTTTTTATAGTCTCTTTCAACCTTAAGTATTTTTTTAAAACTGGGATCGACAGGGTCATCGTTAAAGTCTCCCATACTAATTAATTTGGCATCTTTATCTTGTCGTCTCACAGAATCTATGATGCGTTTATTTAGTTTTGCTGCTGCTAATCTAAATGGTCGGCTTCTTGCTTCTCCACCACTTCTAGAAGGCCAATGATTTACTAAAAAATAAATCTTTTCATTGTCCAATAGTCCTTCGACAATAAGTTGGTCTCTTGTGTAGTTTCGTTTGCCATCCAAATTAAATAGTAGTAATCGATGGCTGTTGAAATTTACCGGAATAAAGGCATCTTTTTTATATAGTAATGCAACATCAATACCACGTTCATCAGGAGAATCGAAATGGATTATTCCATAATTGAAAGGTTCTAGATTGCGATGGGCAATTAAATCTTGTAAAACGCTTAAATTTTCTACCTCACAGACACCAATAACATCAGGAGTAGTTGTATTGGCTGTCGAACCGATTTCTGAAATAACTTTCGACATTTGTTCTATTTTCATAAGATAACGTTCTTCCGTCCAATGATCCTTGCCTGCTGGGGTTCGATCATCGTCAAAAATTAAGGTGTCATTTTTGGTGTCAAAAAGGTTTTCTAAATTATAAAAGGCAATTGTCCTAACCTGATAGGTAGTAGTTTTTTGTGATAGTAAACCCACATGTATAAAAAGTATAAAACAGAATAGATATTGCTTCACAAGAGATGTTTGATTTCAATTATTAGCTAGTATACGGAATTTTGACGTTAATTATTTCATAAAAACGTATCTTAATTGTTTTGTAATTAGGCTATTAACTGTTGAATGATAAGGAATATCTTGTTTTTAGTATTGTTTTTTGAGATGATTCCACTTCAATCTCAGACCACTCCATTTGTAAAAGGAGTAGTTAAAGAGGTCTCTAAAGGGGAAATAATCACTAATGCCGCCATATGGGTAGAAGGTGAATCTTTGTCGGTTAAAACCGATATTAAGGGTGAGTTTAAAATGGTGATTTTGAATAAAGGCGAATTTATAGTACATATTTCTGCGCCAGATTATGTCGTAAAACGTATTCCTATTTCCATTGACAGCAATAACTTAAATTTAGGAAACATCTTTTTAGACCGAGACATAACGTTTGAGAAAACTATTAACCTCATAAGCCTAGCAGATGACGAGCTACTAGATGATGAAATTAACTCCAATGCGTTGGCGTTACTTCAATCGACCAAGGATATTTTTCTCAATAGAGCCGCCTTCGATTTTGGACAGGCATTTTTCAGGGTAAAGGGATATGATTCTCAATATGGAGAGGTGCTTTTAAATGGAATTCCAATGAACAAAATGTATGATGGTAGACCACAATGGAATAATTGGGGCGGTTTAAATGATGTTATTAGAAATCAACAATATACAAACGGGCTAAGTGCTTCTGATTTTACGTTTGGCGGAATTTTAGGAAACACCAATATTGATCTACGACCATCTGGGTTAAGACCTGGTACGAGATTATCCTCTTCCGTGTCTAACAGAACCTACAGCGGTAGATTAATGGCAACGTATAATTCTGGACTGAAAAATGAAAGATTTGCCTTTATACTTTCCGCATCCAGAAGATGGGCAAAAAAAGGATATATAGATGGAACGTTATACGATGCGTATTCTTTTTATGGTTCAATGGAGTATCTTTTTAACAAGAACAATAGTATTAATTTTACGGGTATTCTTGCATCGAATAGGCGTGGGCGGTCATCAGCCATTACCGAAGAGGTATTTCTTATACAAGGAAATAAATATAATCCCTATTGGGGTAATCAGAACGGAAAAATTAGAAATTCTAGGGAACGAAATATTAAGGAACCATTATTTCTTTTAAACTATTTACATGAATCTACAGGGGTCAGGATAAATGCAGGAATAGCATATCAAACGGGCAGTTATAAAAAAAGCAGGATAGGATATTTTAATGCTCCAAATCCAGATCCAACCTATTACCGATACCTGCCTAGTTTTTATATGAATAGTCCTATTGGCGCTAATTTTGAAAGTGCCGCTTTGGCTGAGGAGGGTTTTTTAGCTAATCCCCAGTTGGATTGGAACAATGTATATAAGGCAAATACAAGTCCAGCTCAGAATGGTGAGGCCGCGTATGTATTTTATGATGATACTACAAATGATAATCAATTTACGGCAACAATAAATACGAATATTGATATGAACAGTCATGTAAGGTTAGATTTTGGATTGACCTTTAGGCAATTAATATCCCAAAATTATGCTCAAATTGATGATTTATTAGGTGCAGAATTCCACCGTGATATTGATACGTTTTCTGAAACTCTAAACGATATTGGAACTGAAGTTAATAAGCAAACTAACGATGTCTTCAATTATAGATATGATTTGAATGGTGGTGTAGCTAATTTTTATTCTCAATTGAATTTAAGTTATAATAAATTAAGTGGGTTCATATCTGGAAAATATAGTAAAGTTGGTTATAAGAGAAGTGGATTGTTCCAAAATGAACGTTTTATTGATAATTCATTTGGTGAAAGCGAGAATATAGAATTTTCAAATTGGTCGTTTAAGTCTGGCGCTACTTATAATATTACAGGAAGACATTGGGTTTCTGGTAACGTAGCATACCTTAATAGAGCACCAGTTCTTCAAAATATATTTATAAATCCAAGAGAGTCGAATGCAGTTGTGCCAAACTTACAGAATGAGACGATTAGTAGTGTTGATGCTAATTATTTTATAAGAATGCCGAAACTTACAGGAAGAATTACTGGATATTATACCCGTTTTCAAAACACAACGGATGTCAATTTCTTTTTTGTCGATTCTGGAATAGGTTCTGATTTTGTTCAAGAAGTAGTAACTGATTTGGATAAGTTGCATTTAGGAACCGAACTAGGATTAGAATACCAGCTGTCAAGTGCAGTGAAAATATCATTGGTAACTTCTATTGCAAAATACCTGTATGCCAGTGACCCATTCGTGACTATAAATTTTGATACGGCTGGCGCTAGTGAAGATTTGATAGACATTACCGGTTCTAAGTCATTAGGTCAATCCGCTATTAAAGGATATAAACTTGCACAAGGCCCGCAGAAAGCAATTGCAGTTGGTATTGAGTATAGGGCTCCCAAGTATTGGTGGGTGAGTGCTACGGGCAATTATTTGGCTAATAATTATGCTAATATTTCTACGATTACAAGGACGAAAAGTTTTGCAATAGACCCAGAAACGAAACAAAGATTCCCTGATGCTACCGATGAAAATGTTCAAAAGCTATTGGAACAAAAACCTTTAGATAATTTCTATTTACTCAATCTAGTTGGTGGTAAGTCTTGGTTAAAAAAAGGTAAGTATATAAGTGTGTTTGCAAGCATCAATAATGTCTTTGATACCACCTTTAGGACTGGTGGATACGAACAAAGTAGAAATGGAAATTATGGGCAATTAAAGCAAGATAATTTTAGTGGTAGCCCATCTTTTGCGCCCAAATATTGGTATGGTTTTGGCCGAACCTACTTTTTAAATATGGCTTTCAGTTTTTGAAAATTAGCTAATCGAGATGAACTTAAAAAATAATCTTTGTTTAAAATTATTCATAATAGGTCTTTGGCTTGTTGTAGGTAGTTGTGTTAAGGATAAGGAATTTGAAAAACCAGAAGTGTTTTGTTCTGATGATAACCTTGCTACAAAAAGTATTTCACAACTTAAAAATCTATATGATGGTCAGACAGTACAAATTCAAGAAGACTGGGTAATCGAAGGGTATGTTTCATCTTCTGATAAGGCAGGTAATTTTTTCAATATTCTTCATTTTCAAGATAAGTCTAGTGATCCAACGGAAGGTTTGCAGATAGAATTAGAATTAAGGGATTCGCATTTATTTTTTAATGTTGGTCAGCATATTTTTATAAAGCTTAAAGGGTTGTATTTAGGTAAGTCTAGTGGTGTATTTAAAATTGGGGGTGTTTTTACTTCTTTCGGTAATCGTAGTGTAGGTAGGTTACCAAATAGTGTTGTTTTTAAACATGTATTACTGTCTTGTGAAACCAATATTGGTATTGAGCCTACTTCCTTTACTATATCAGAATTAAAAGAAAATTTAGTTAATACCTTGGTGAGTATAGATAATGTTGAATTTTCACAGGAAGATATTGGTGAACCTTTTGCCCTAGTAAAAGAAGAGACTAAAAGGACTTTAGTTGATTGTGCTGATAATGAACTTATGCTGCTCAATAGTGGTTTTTCAGATTTTCAATCTCAAACTATTCCTGCTGAATTGGGTACAATTACTGGAATTTTATCTATGGACAAAGGTGAATATCGATTGATTATTAGAAGCCTTGCTGACATAGAATTTAATAGAGAACGCTGTGAAGATTTGGTTGATGAGTTTACTAACGATGCTATATTGATATCTGAAATCGCTGACCCAGATAATAATGTTGGAGCACGATTTATCGAACTTTATAATTCTTCAACTGAATCCTTTTCTCTAAAAGGATGGAGTTTGGTTCGCTATACGAATTCAAATATAACTGTGAACCTGAGTTCGATTAAAACATAACTAGTTGATTTGTTTTAACGGTTTGATATTTGATGCTAGGTTTCTTGGGCAAGAAGCTATATGCAATAAGGCCTGAGATAATATTCACCAAGAAATTACCAAAG
>NZ_VAUW01000026.1 GCF_005771495.1 Maribacter sp. ACAM166 | reverse complement strand
ACTGAAAGCTATGGCAAAATACAAATGGTACTTATCAAATCTGGTCGCTTTTATAAGACTCAACCTTTTTGTTAAGGTAGACCTCCAAAAATGGCTCGACCACCCTTTTCAAGACCATCCGCCGCCTAAACAAAATATCGTACAGGGGGTTCTATTCTGAAAAAAACCAAAACGGTAGCTTTAGGTCAATGAAAACAGTAAAGTTATTCATTCTTGAAAACGTTTAGGACAGGATTGGTTCATTACGTTAGAAATTAGCCTCAGAAAAACCTAAACCATATTTTTCTGTTGGATATAAGATTCCTTTTTCCAATTTAAAAATATTGTGAAACGGATCATCGATAATATCTAAATGACCATCCAAGTCAGCATACACAATATTCGGTCTTGATAGGGCAAAGTGTAACCCAGCAGCAATACCTAATCCACACTCATCTATACAACCTACCATGGCATCTAATTTTGCAGCCTTCGCCACCGAATTGATATGCATACCTACCCAAATACCACCGACCTTTTGTAGCTTAATATTAACCATATCAACACGTTCATTCTGTGCCAAGCGAAATGCATCGGTCAATGTTTTTAAACTTTCATCTGCCATTACAGGAATACTTACTTGACCAGTAACTTCACCTAACCGCTCTTCTGCCTCAATTTTTGTCGGCTGTTCAAAAATCTCAATTCCGATTGCCGAGGTCGCCTTAACAAAATCTACCGATTCTTTTACCGAGTATCCTTGGTTACCATCGAACCTTAATTCGATGTTCGGATATTTTTCATGAACAGACCTCATTTTAGCAATGTCTTCTTCAAGATTTGAACCTCCTTTAATTTTTAATATGGTAAACCCTTGTTTTATGAATTCACTCGCATACGCCAAGGTTTCGTCCAACCCCATGATACCAATGGTAATACTGGTAGCTATGTGCGTACGGAATCCCCCTAAAAACTTATATAAAGGAACCCCAGCTTTCTTTGAAACTATATCGAACAGGGCTAAATCTACCATTGCCAATGCCGAGGATCTTTTACCTAACAACTCTTTTAATTCTAATAAAAGCAAGGCATACGTAAAGGGATCTTTACCTTTTAAATAGGGTATAATTATATTCTTGATGGCGTACGTAACGTCACCAGGTGATTCGTTGGTAACTACCGGGTCAGGTGCTGCACAACCATAGCCTATAATTTTACCATCCGTTTCAACTTTTAAAATGAAATTGCTCGTACGGTCTATCGTCTCGTAGGCAATCGTATATGGATCAGATAATTTTAGATCTAAACGCTCAAAGGAAATATTGGTTATTTTCATTTAATTTTAGACATTAAAAGTGCTATTAAATCTTCTGCTCCATATTCCAGCACGTCAAATGCAGGTAATTTAGTTTCTAAGGTGATGGCCTTACATACCTCTAAAATATCGTCTTTCTCCATCCCTTCGTGATTTACAGTTATGGCAATAACTTCTTTTCCTGATATGACTTGTATGGCATTAATTTGCTCTTCTAGAGAATGCATTTTATATCCTGGAAAGCCATCATACTCCAATCGTTTAGGCGCATGTTGCAAAATGACATAATCTGGTCTACCAGCAGCCAGAATTTCGAATCCACCCGGATAAGCAGGATTCATTAAACTTCCCTGCCCTTCTATAACAATAACATCTGGGTCTTCATTTTTCCATGCACTAACTACGGCATGTTCAATTTCGCCAGATACAAAATCATTGATACAGCTATCCATTACCATGCTGTATTTGGCACCTTGCATCCAACCCGTCTGACCTGTCCCAATCATCTCAGATTTTTTTCCCGCTTTTCTAAAACCATGAACCAAAATCCAAGCTGTTGTACGTTTACCTAAAGCGGAATCTGTTCCAAGAATGGCTAATTTTAGACAGTCAACCTTTTCAATAGCTCCTGTAAAAAAGTGAAGTTGGTCACGGTCTGGAGTTTTTCGAATATCCCTAATTTTTACATTTTTCTGTTTAGCCAAATCGACCAATTCGGGGTCATTGGTCAAGAAATCATGCAAGCCACTATCAACGTTCCACCCATGCTGTAATGCTTCTTTTATAGTTGCTTTTGCCTCTTTCGGTAATCTACCGCCATCAGGGGCAAGACCTATCACCAAATACGTGGGCATAGTATCGCTTGCCTTTAGAGCTGTAACGGCAGATTCCATATCCTTAAAAACAGGAATCCCGTTCGGTCTACCATCGAGAACATTACCG
Source organism: Maribacter sp. ACAM166 (assembly GCF_005771495.1). GTDB lineage: Bacteria > Bacteroidota > Bacteroidia > Flavobacteriales > Flavobacteriaceae > Maribacter. The sequence continues at coordinate 60,260 of NZ_VAUW01000026.1, read as the reverse complement.
GCATCTAAACCCGCATATTTTTCATCAAGCACACCTATAATTTCATATCGTTCCGTAAAACGAACTAGGCCATGGGCCGTTTTACCATTTGGGGTATTAAAAGCACCTTCACAATACACAAGAGCCTTACCGTCAATAACTTTTTTCATCTATTTATATTAATTTTTTGCAGTGAGCACGGCAACAAAACGATCCGGTTCAAAATTTAATTTTTCATCTAATTCTAAAAGTCCTATGAGTCCTGCTGTTGAAGCAGGCAGAATTCTAAAACCTTCTTTTTTACTTAATAAGGAAGTCATCTCCTTTAGTTTTTTGTCACTTATATTAAATGCTTCACCCTCAGACTCTCGTAAAGCATACAATGCCTCTTCCCCATCAAAGCTATGCCAATTTATCAATGGTTCGTTGTACTTCGTTTCTTTGATTGCTGCAGGGTTTAAATCTTTGCAATGATCCAATCCTAATAAAAACGATTCTACTATCGGGTTTTTATGTGAAGAAGATGCCGCTATCATTTTAGGAATACGAGATGTTTTCCCTCTCTTAAATAGGTTAACAAAACCCCTGTAAATCCCCGCGAACAAAGTACCGTTAGAAACCGGAACGGCACAATATTTTGGAGCATCGCCTAAATCTTCAAAAATCTCTTGAGCAATCTGTGCATATGCCGAAATTTGCAAAGGTGTATTGGCACCACCAGGGTTCGCATCATACCACCCATGTTCGTTCGCTAGTTTTGAGCTTTCCGTTACAACATCTTCATAACTACCCGGAATTCTAATAATTTCAGCATGTAAAGTTCCCATTTCAGTGATACGGTCCGTATGGTATGTTTCCGGTATAAATATTTTACACGCTATACCCGCTAAATCTGCCGCCAATGCCATTGCCACGCCATAATTACCACAAGTAGCCAAACTAACCACTTTAAACTCTCTACGTAGTGCATCATAAAGTTGAGCAAATGCGATTCTGTCTTTTTGGGTTCCAGTCGGGTTATCGCCTTCATATTTTAAATACAATTGTCGCACATCAAATTCTCGCTCTAGCGTTTTTGCTCGGCTCAACCCGGTATCCCCTACCTCTAAACTTATAATATCCTCAAAACACTCTAACCTATCGACCAACGATTTTGAAGTATCCTTCACTATATCGCTAAGCCTCCTTGCCTCATTAGACACTTTGTTTTCAGCTGTTTTAACGCCATCTTTAAGATTCATAGTTATGCTTGTGTTCCATTACTGAATATACAGTTTTTAATATTATTTTTATTTTTTATTTCGAGGTGCTTTTCCACTAAAAAAGTAGATACATAGGTACTCTTTTATTCGAAATAATTTAAAATTTTAACATAGGATTTCATACTAATCAAGGAGAAATGGCGTCTTTGTTGAACAAATTAAAATTTCAATACAGATAAAAATTAACACAGGGCTAATCAGTCCATTAACTAATTTTGGCTACATTTTAAAATATGTATACATCAATGAAACCAAATCGATTCTTTCTACTTTTATCATTCCTCGTTTGCTATGTCATAAATGCGCAGGATGAGCTTCCATTAAAAATGGATAATTCAAAAATAAAACCCCTACAGAAACTTTTAGATAGCTCATTACAGACCAACTTACGTGATGAATTGGCTTCACACCCTGAATGGAACCAGCTAATCATACAAAAGAAAATGGCAGTAGGTTTAGTTGACTTAAGCAATCCCGAAAAAGTACGGTTTGCGCGTGTTAACGGCAACCATATGATGTATGCTGCAAGTTTACCCAAAATAGCGATTCTATTAGCTGCTATGGATGCTATTGAAAAGGGAGCGTTGAAAGAGACCGCCGAGGTCAAAAAAGATATGCGCTTAATGATCAGCAAATCTGACAATGCTGCTTCGACTCGAATGATAGACCGGGTGGGGTATGAAAAAATAGAAGCTGTCATGACCGATCCTAAATATGCGTTTTATGACGAACATAAAGGCGGCGGACTCTGGGTAGGTAAGCGTTATGGTGGAGGAGGAGACACCAACCGTGAGCCTTTGAAAAATTTAAGCCATGCCGCAACGGTAACACAGGTTTGTAGGTATTATTACCTTTTAGCGAATGGAAAGTTGGTGAACCAAAAAAGGTCTATGCAAATGTTAGACATTATGGAAGACCCAGAACTACACCATAAATTCGTAAATACGTTAGACCAAATCGCACCTAATGCAAGACTGTTCAGAAAATCTGGCTCGTGGAGAACCTATCATTCAGACTCTATATTGGTGTGGGGTAAGGATAGCAACAGAAGATACATACTCGTCGCATTGATTGATGATGCCAACGGAGAGCAAATTATTAGAGATTTAGTAAAACCAATAGAAAAGGTCCTAAAAAAGCCTGTACTTTAGGTCTAGGAAAAGATTTTAGTTCCATTCCTTGATGGTAGAAAAACTTATAAAAAAAATATTTGATGTACGGGAAGGTGAGTTCAAAGTTTCACTTTGGATGCTCGCCTACATCTTTTTGGTTATTGCCGTATTACTGATTATAAAACCAACCGTAAATGCGCTTTTTCTTTCTGAGTTAGGCATACAGCAATTACCATTTGCTTTTTTATTAGTTGCCGTTACAGCAATTACCAGCTCCTATTTTTATTCGAAAGCCGTTTCTAGATTTTCCCTTAAAAAGGTTATTGAGGTCACTATCATTAGCTCTATTATCATTCTTATTGGCTTAGGAATTCTTTTATCCTTGCAGGTAGTCAGCGGAGTTTTACTTTATTTTTTCTATATCTGGGTGGCAATATATGCTGTATTATCCGCATCTCAATTTTGGGTTTTGGCCAATTTGGTGTTTAGCATACGAGAAGCCAAAAGGTTATTTGGCTTTATAGGCTCTGGTGCTATTTTAGGTGGAATTATTGGTGGATACCTCACCTCTATCCTTGCGCCATTAATCGGTAATGAAAACCTCATGTTCGTTGCTGCTCTCCTCCTATTCTTCTGTATTCCATTACTGCGAAAAATATGGCATGTTCGTGTAAAAAAGAATGGGACTTTCATAAAACAAAAGAGTCCGGTCAACATGACAGAGCCTCCTCTGAAGCTTATATTACAGTCGAAACACCTCACCTATATTGCTAGCATTGTAGCCGTTAGTGTTGTGGTGGCCAAATTGGTCGATTATCTATTTAGTGATTTTGCATCTTCAGCGATACCCGATGCTGATGAGCTTACCTCCTTCTTCGCCTTTTGGTTTTCGACATTTAACTTATTGTCGCTAGTAATTCAGTTATTCTTTACCCATAGAATCGTTGGTATTTGGGGCGTAGGCTTTTCCCTATTACTCTTACCTATAGGCATATTTGGTGGTAGCATTCTATTTCTACTGTTACCAGAGCTTTCTGCGGTAGTAGTAATTAAAGCTATGGATGGAGTTCTAAAACAGTCGATTCACAAAAGTGCTTCTGAACTATTGACGCTACCGTTGCCTTTCGAATTAAAGAATAAAACAAAATCTTTTATCGATGTCGTTGTCGATAGCTTGGCGACCGGTATTGCTGGTTGTCTTTTAATTTTTGTGGTTCGAGGCCTTAACCTCCCATCATTTTACATTGGTGTTCTAATCATAGTACTTGTTTGCCTATGGCTCTACTTCATTTATAAAGTCCGTATCGAATACTACAAAACCTTTAGAACCAACCTAGAAGTATTAACTGATTCTTTCAAAAAGACCAAAAAAATTACCACGTCTAAAACATCTGTAGTAGCAGGAATGCGTACAGTTTTTAAAAACGGAAGCGATGAACAAATTCTTTTTATGCTAGACAAATTGATGGAAATCAATGATAAACGTTTTGCAGATGACGTAGAATTATTATTGGAGCACCCAAGTAACAAAGTGAAAATATCGGCCATTCAAAATTTATACTTTCTCAACGGACAAAGTATGACGGCCGAAGTTTCTGAACTTTTAAAAATTGATGATAGGGAATTGACCATTGCCACCTTGGCCTACATTTTGAGTTTTGCCTATAAGGATAAATCTTTTGTATTCGATTCTTACTTAGATCATGCAAATGAACGAATTGCTTTGGCCGCATTGTTTTGTTTAGCACGAGAAGCAAAAAATAATTACTCCTTGAAACAACGCTATTCATTACTTGAACGTATTTCAAAATCGCTCGACCATATTGAAATAAATCAGGATAGTAAAACATATCTAACAGCTATCATAGAACTATTGGGCGTTGCAAATATGCCACTATTCAATTCAGCTCTCATCAACTTTTTAACGCATCCGAATGATGAGATTGTAATGACCACTATTAGAGCTATTGGCAATACAATGGACTTTACATTAGGCCAACATATTATTCCATATTTGGAACAAAAGAAATTTAGACCGGTTGTATTGTCAGCGTTTAAACAATATGGCCCTCCAATTATACCCTTGTTGCGTAAAAACGTTGAGGAAAGGCTACAACCCTTACCCATCATACGTTTGATACCTATGGCCATGCAATCTTTTAACTCAAAGGAAGCTATTAATCAACTATTATTAGTATTAACCGATAATGACCTAACGGTACGTTTAGAAGTAGTACGCGCATTAAGCGTAATTCGTTCAACGCATCCACACTTAAAATTCAATCGCTACAAAGTCGTATCTGTTATTTTTGATGAATGTAAGCTGCATCATCAAACTTTATCTTCGATGCATACCCAAATTATAATTTCCTATCGAAACAGGAACAAGTCCAAAAAAGAAATTGGAGATGCAGAACGCGATGCGCGTACTAGCCTTTTAGAGTTGTTGGAACGCAGGTTAGATTCTGGCTTGGAACGTATTTTCAAGTTACTTGGCTTGCGATACCAACAGAAAGATGTAGCTATAGCTTATGAAGGCCTCTTAAGTCATAAACAAGAAGCACAACACAATGCCATAGAATTTCTAGACAATCTTCTTACAGGTGAGCTTAAACGTAAACTGTTACCTATAATCGAAGAGTCTGCCCTTGATGTGTCTTCTGAAGAAGAACTTCAAAAAATAAAACATAAGATACCTTCAGAATTCGAATGTTTTAACTTGCTATTGCAGGGTAATGATTTGAAAATTAAATTGGCGGTACTATATCTTATTGCACAGCAAAAAGAGCCTCGGTATTTAACCCTTGTCGAAAATCACCTCAATGATGCCGACCCAAAAGTAAAAAGTTTTGCAAAGGATGCGTATACGGCACTAAGTAAACCGTAACGCTGAATGCGTATAATTTCCTATACTTTTAAATCTCATGTAACTTATATGCACGCAATTAAAGTTTATTTAAAAAAAAGAAAATGCTTTTAACCCTGTATTACCTACCCCGATGAAAAAATCATTTATTGTTACTCGCCTTCAATTTAAAACTATAACCGAATTGCCTGGTTATTGGACGGAAGCCAAGTATCTTGATTTATTAGAGCTAATGGATTTTGACAATCCTTCAGGTTTAGATAAAGCAGAAATTAAAGATATGTGCTTGATGTCCCTTACGGATAATGCCCCAGATGAGGCTGCAAAAATTGTACTCACTTATGTTTTTGGTAACAAACTCAACAAGGGTCAAATCGAAAATATTTCAAATGAAATATTGGAAGAAAAGTTATGGGAAGAATACGCAGACCTATCGCTACATGAAGATTTTTTTGCAGTACATCAACTGTTATATGCTGCATTTGAAAGCAAGTTCCCTCATCCAGAAGCTGTATCATTTCAAGTATGTATAAAAGAAACAGCAAAGAACAGTTTGGCAATTTTTGACAGTTATCCAGAAGCAACCTTAGTACGCTTATTGGTTGGCGGTTTACCCGATAACAATGTCATCCATAGGCTTTTTGATGATAAAATTGACAGTGATACATTTCCTGAAGCTAAGGATATACTTTGGCAACTAAAACTGGTAAAAAATGAATTGGGAGAATTGATGGCCGATGTAATTTCTTCCCACTATTGGTTCAAAGATTTGAAATATGTGGATTCTTTTGAAGCAGAAACCCATGCCGATGATCCACCTGAATAAATATTAAAAGCAAAAAACATACTCGCCTGCCGGACGGTCAGATGTCCAAAATCTTTTTAGACCCTAAAAAGTTATCGATACACTCATTTTCTAATAAAAAATTAGAAAATGAGCACTCGAACTGACATTTTTATTAACTAATCTAAAAATACTCAATGGGTTATTTCAAAAAAACTTGGTTCTTTAGGTTAACTATTTTCTTCCAATTCCACAATTAAGTTGGCAATTAAAGCGGTCCAGCCTGTTTGGTGAGAAGCTCCAAGACCTTTACCTGAATCCCCATCAAAAAACTCATAAAAGAAGTGCTGATTCTTAAACTGCTCATCTTTGGTGAATACCTTATTTGCATCATCAGAGTGGTATTGGAATTTACCTTCTGCATTGGGTTGAAAGAGTTTTATCAACCGTTTTGAAAGCTCGTTTGCTATCTCATTTAAGTTTAATTTATTACCAGATCCTGTAGGGAATTCATACACATATTGCTTTCCATAAAACAGGTAATACTTTCTAAGCGATTGAATAATCATATAGTTCAGTGGCATCCAAATCGGACCTCGCCAGTTAGAATTGCCCCCGAACATATTTGAACGACTTTCACCAGATTCATATTGTATCTGGTGGTGCCCATTATGTTGAAATACAAACGGATGCTCTTCATGGTATTTTGAAAGAGAACGGATTCCGAATTCAGAAAGGAACTCATTCTCATCTAATAATCTTTGAAGTAATTTCTCCAACCTAAATCCTCGCATAATGGAAAACAAATAATTTCCATCGGCATTGAACTCTTCAATATTGGAAACCAACGAAGCTAAATCAGGGCGTGTTCGTACAATTTCAGCTGCTCTTACTTTAAAATGCTTTAATTCTTCAAATAAATCTTTATGAATAATTTCTACTGCAAACAAGGGTATAATACCTACCAACGACCGTACTTTTAAACGATTTGTTGTACCATTTGACATTTCTACTACATCATAATAAAAATCATCTTCATCATCCCACAAAGAAATTTCCTTTTTCCCTATATGATGCATGGCCCAAGCGATGTTCAAGAAATGCTTAAAAAATTTTGCAACACTATCTTCATAAATAGAATTAGTGTTTGCTAGCTCTAAGGTCATGCGTAGCATATTCAACGTAAACATGGCCATCCAACTTGTAGCATCTGCCTGTTGCATACGCGTGATACCCTCTGGCATATGGTTACGGTCAAAGACCCCAATATTATCCAGCCCTAAAAACCCACCTTCAAAAAGGTTGATCCCATTTTTATCTTTTTGGTTTACCCACCACGTAAAATTGACAAGTAACTTTTGATACGCTTTTTCTAGGAATTTTGTATCACCAACTCCCGTGCGTTTTTTATCTTTTTCATACACACTCCAAACTGCCCATGAATGCACAGGCGGATTCACATCGCTAAAATTCCATTCGTATGCAGGTATCTGACCGTTAGGGTGCATATAGCCTTCTCGCAATACTAAAAGCAATTGCTCTTTGGCAAAATAAGGGTCTATTTCTACAAAAGATACCATATGAAAAGCTAAATCCCAAGCGGCATACCATGGATACTCCCATTTATCTGGCATTGAAATTATATGGCGATTGGTAAGATGTTCCCAATGAGCGTTACGTGAATCGGCACGATAAGGTTTGGCTTCTCCATCACCACCAAACAACCATTTATAGACATCATAATAATAAAACTGTTTGGTCCATAAAAGGCCAGAAAATGCTTTTCTAGCTATTTCCTGCTGTTCCTGCGGCAACTCTTTCTTTAAGATAGTACTATAAAACTCCTCACACTCCGCAATTCTTTTATCAAAAATGGCATCGTAATCACTAAATGGATCTTTATTCTTTTTCTTACTTAAGCGTACTTTTATCGTTTTTTCTTCGCCAGATTTCAGCCTTAATTCATGCCAAACCGCAAATTTCGAACCTTTCTTATCTGGGTTTACCGAATCTAAACCATTCACTACGTGATCATTAATACCGTCTTTTACATAATCGACTTCATTGGGAACATCATAAATACGCTCATTATTGGTCTCGTTTTCGCAAAATAGCTGCTCCCCATGTTCATGATAAAAATAGTACCTACCGTTTCTTGTACTTCTAGATTGTACAGCATTATTTGATATCGATTTCATCTCTGGACGCTCAAAACGATCGTTGTGCTTCCAAAAATTACGAAACCAAAGATGTGGCAATACGTGAATAGTAGCTGCTCTCGGCCCTCTATTGACTACCGTTACTTTCATTAAAATATCACCAATATCTTCTTTGGCATATTCTATAAAGCAATCGAAATAGGTGTTATTGGCAAAAGCTTTAGTATCCAAAAGTTCAAACTCAGAGTCTTCTCTACCCCTATCTTTATTATTCTTGAGGAGTTCCGCATATGGAAATTTCTTATGCGGATACTTATATAAATACTTGGCATAAGAATGTGTTGGTGTAGATACTTGATGAAAATAGAGTTCTTTAACATCTTCGCCATGATTACCCTCGTCATTGGTGAGACCAAATAACCGTTCTTTTAAAATTGGATCTTTCCCATTCCAAAAAGCAGGTGCCAAACAAAGAATTTCTCTAGAATCGCAAAATCCACCAATACCTTCTTCGCCCCATCTATACGCATTACTTCGTGCCTTATCATGACCCACAAAATCCCATGCGTGTCCATTGGCACTATAATCTTCCCGTACCGTTCCCCATTGTCTTTCTGCTAGATAAGGTCCCCATCGTTTCCAATTTTTATAATTATCCTCAACGGCTAATCGTTCTTCCTCAGCATTTTTATTGACCATACAGTCTAAATGAATTATTTCTATTAAAAAATTTCAATCTCAATTCCCGTTAACAGTTACACGTTAGGACTTCAAAAAGTTGAGCAATTTATTATATCCTTTTCAAAATATCTGCAAAAATACTACAAGTAACCACATTTGATTGTCAAACTGTACAGGTAAATGAGCTGTATTACCTAATCAATACTAGTGCGTAGGTTCTATAATCGACTTATAACCAATTATTTTCCTTTCATAAACAGGTTTAAAAGAGTGCTTGTACATTTTTATCAGTTATCTTATTCGTAAAAATTTAGACATTCAAATAACTTATAAGTAGTCCTGATAAGAATTTATAGGGTTTTACCTTAATAGCACCTAGAGCATGTGCCTAATTATTTATCGTAAAAAAATCATATATTTAAGTAATGAAAATTACAAACCACCTCCTAACCCTACTATTTATTGTCTTCTTCAACCAATCTTTTTCACAAGCGGAAAAATCACAAAATTTCATTCAAACTATTGGCGGTTCGAACTTGGTGATCGAAATGACTGCCATTCCTTCAGGGAGTTTTTCGATGGGAAGTCCAGCATCTGAAGAAAATAGGAATACCGACGAAGGCCCCATACATAATGTAAAACTAGATAAGTTTTGGATGGCGACGTATGAAATTACCTGGGAGCTCTATAATCTTTTCGTAAATAGGTCCATTGATAGTTTAGAGACACGTTCTAAAGCTACTGACTTAGATATAGCCATAGATGCTATTTCAGGTGCTACCCTACCCTATGTTGATATGAGTTTAGGAATGGGTACTAGCGCAGGTTTGCCTGTTGGTAATGTTACACACTATGCCGCTTCTCAATTTTGCAAATGGCTTTCCGCAAAAACAGGCCATTTTTATAGGTTACCTACAGAAGCTGAATGGGAATATAGCGCACGTGCCGGTACCGAAACCGCCTACCATTTTGGCAATAACCTAAAAGAACTCGACAAGTATGGGTGGCATTATGAAAATAGTAATGACACCTACCACCAAGTTGGCGAAAAACAACCTAATGCTTGGGGATTATATGATATGCATGGTAATGTTGCAGAATGGACGTTAGACCAATACTGCCCAGAAGTTTATAAAACAAGGGATGCAATTACAGCATCACCATTAGAAATTGGCAATGAGACCTATCCACGCTCTGTACGAGGCGGATCTTATTATGACGATGCCGAATATTTAAGAAGCGCTGCCCGTTTGGGTTCTACAGAAAATTGGATAATGAGAGATCCACAATTTCCAAAAAGCAAATGGTGGAATACAGATGCCCCATTTGTTGGCTTCCGAATAGTTAGAGATCCTAAAGTGCCGAATGAAATCGAGATTAAAAAATATTGGGGCGAATAGTCTCCTAACATTTAAAACCAAGTAGTATGAACAGTTCTAAAAACAAAACTATCCTAAAGCCCGAGAATTCAAGACGGGGATTTTGTAAAAACACAGCACTTGTTGGTGCAGGAATGCTATTACCAGGATTGGAAATGAGCGCAATGGCCAACGTTTTAAATGATAAGAAATTAAAATTGGCTGTAATCGGTTGTGGTGGTCGTGGTAGCGGTGCCGCAAATCAGGCCTTAAAGGCAGATGCAAACATAGAATTAGTGGCCATGGCCGATGCTTTCCAAGATCAATTGGACAAGAGTCTGGTCAACCTGCAAAAAGAATTTGAAGGCACTAAAAAAGTGAATGTAAAAGATGTCCATAAATATGTTGGATTAGATGCGTATAAAAAAGCAATAGATCAAGCCGATGTAATTATTCTAGCAACGCCACCGGGTTTTAGGCCTTATCATTTTGAATATGCCATAAATGCTGGCAAGCATGTATTCATGGAAAAACCTGTCGCTACTGATGCACCTGGTATTCGAAAAGTATTGGAAATGGCAAAAATTGCGAAAGAGAAAAAATTAAATGTTGTGGTAGGTCTGCAACGCCACTATCAAAATAATTATTTAGCCATTGCCGATAAAATAAAACAAGGTGACGTTGGTAAAATAGTATCGGGACAAGTGTATTGGAACAGCGGTGGGGTTTGGGTACGACCACGCCAAGAGGGCCAGACAGAATTGGAGTATCAAATGCGTAATTGGTATTACTTTAACTGGCTTTGTGGAGATCACATTTTAGAACAACATATTCACAATATAGATGTCGCCAACTGGTTTATTGGGGAGTATCCTATATCTGCACAAGGAATGGGCGGAAGATTGGTGCGTACCGGAAAAGACCATGGTGAGATTTTTGACCATCATTTTGTGGAATTCAAGTATCCCAGTGGTGCAGTAATCGCTAGTCAATGTCGTCACCAACCAGGAACATGGTCCAAAGTTGGCGAAAACTTTCAAGGAACAAAAGGGAGTATCGACATGAATGACGCCGGTGCGGCAAGCATTATTGGATTGGACGGAGAAAAAATATTCGACTACCGTAATCGAAATGACCCGAATCCGTACCAAGTAGAGCACGATCGATTATTTGCTTCTATACGAAATAAGGAAGTGATTAGTAATACTGAAAATGGTGCAAAAAGTACAATGACCGCAATTATGGGCCGTATGGCAACCTACTCCGGAAAAGTGATTACCTGGGAGGATGCTATGGCTTCTGAAAAATTATTAATGCCTAGCGAGCTCACATGGGATTCAACACCACCAAGTGTTCCAGGACCAGATGGTGCCTACCCTATTCCTTCACCCGGAGTAACGGATGTTTTGAGTTAAAAATTAGAAATAAAATTGCTTCTATTAATATGCGTTGCAGAACGTAGTTCTTTTAGAGAACTACTCTATTTTAGAAAGTTTATCCTGATATATTTATTTATAATCTATCAGGATATCTGCAACTTTTTCTAAGTCAGATGCTACGATTTCAGGCATAGGTGCCAAAGGGAATAATTGTTGTCCGGGTCTCCTGATAAATGCAGCACGCCACCCTGCCCAAAGTGCTCCTGCAACATCCCAGCCGTGAGCGGCAATGAGCATACATTCTGATGGTTTTACATCCATCTTTTGTGCACCCCAAGCATAGGTGTCTGTGAAGGGTTTAAATTTACCTACCTCTTCAACGCTTAGTCTTTCGTCAAAGTATGTTGTTAAACCTGCATTCTCAAACTGGGTTTTCAGACCATCATTTGATGAATTGGTAAATGCAACTAATTTGTAATCTTCCTTTTTCAATTTGGTTAGAGCCCCTTTTACTTCAATATGTACAGGTAAATTTTGCATCGCCTCAATACTAATTTTACGTGCGTCATCTTCTGTAATTGAAATATTATTATTTGCTGCTACCATTTGTAAAGCCGCAGCTCCTATATGTCCAAAGGGTTTATACTGTCCGCTTGCAGAGGTAACTAAAGAATAATGCAACATGGTCGTAAACCATAAGGACAGTAAGTCTTCCCTTCCTCCTAAAGCATTACCCACCTTCTTTTTCATTTGGGTAAGGTCAAGCAGCGTTTCATTAACATCAAAAAACAGGACTTTAGGTCTTACTTTTTTTTTACTACTTATAGTAAGGTTTACCTTACTCTCCACGTCATTAGGAACATTTGATTCTGTTATCGCCATATTCAATATATGCTATTTCTGTTTTTATTTTCCTAAACTAGCAGTAAGCCATTCAATTCTGTCACTTAATAGTTAAAACAATACGCTTATTTTTTCCAAACAAAATTTTGAAAACCTTCGTCCAATGGTGTTTCCGCAATATGATTGGTATAATTACTGATTACCTTTTGCGACAAGCCAAGAATGATTTCCAATACATGTCTTTGAGTATAACCTGCCGTGTAAAAATCATCTATTTCTTCTTGTGATACATTACCGCGATTTCTAGTAACAGACAACGTCATTTCGTGCAAAGCTTGAAGCTTTGCAGAAGGCATTGTAGTTTTATTTCTCAATGCATCGGTAATTAAATCATCTACTTTCATTGCTTTTGCAATAGCAGAATGTGCCGGCACACAGTAGTGGCATTCGTGTTCTACATTAATAGTCTGCCAAACCACCGTAAGTTCATCATTGTTAAAGGAAGAGTTCACAAATAACTCGTGTATAGATTGATACGCTTCTAACAATCCTGGTACTTCTGCTAAAGTTCCATGTAAATTGGGAACATACCCATAGGCCTTTTTAGAATTTTCAAGTAATGCTTTACTTTTTTCAGGAGCTGAATCAATAGTGTGAATTGTCAATGCTTCTCGTTGTTTTACTGTACTCATAATTTTTAATTATTATCCATATTAATAAATAACTAAACTATCGTTTAGTTTAAAGTCAAAAAAAATGTTAGCTGTTCTTAAATATGTTTTCTATATAATTATCAAGCTGTTTTTTAGTAAAAATTCTTGTTGCAGATGATAGTCCAAACATTGATATCAATAGAAAATCTGCTTGTTGTTCAATAGTTTCCTCATTTGTACTAGCATCTTGTCTTAAGCAATTTGCGAAAACCTGTTTTACCTCTTCTGTAAACTCAGTTAAAACTTTTTTTATTCGTTCATCAGCACCTTCTCCTATTTCATTTGCCGTATTGGTTACCAAACAACCTTTACCGAATTCTGTCTCTTTAGTGAATTCAATAAACTCATAAAAATATTCCTTTATTCCTACTATCCCATTTGCAGATGCTTTCAGCTTACTCAATAGTCTATTCAACTTCTTCGTATAGCATTTTATGCTTTCAAGAAAAACACCATTTTTATTGCCGAAACTTGAGTAAATAGAGAACTTGTTTATGCCCATCTCTTTTTCGAGCATTTGCATAGAGGTAGTTTCATAACCATTTTTCCAGAATAAATTCATAGCCTTTTCGATAACTTCTTCTTCTATATATTCTTTCCTTCTAGCCATTACTATTTTAACATAGCACAAAGCTAAACAATCGTTTAGAAATTAAAAACTATTTAACTTTTGCTTAAGGATTCTAGTGTTTTAGAACCAGATGGTTCATACTATTTGACTACACATGGCGTAACGGATGTTTTGGGTTAGATTTCAGAAAAGGGTGTTAAAAAAACTTGTGTAACAATCGTTGGTGATTATTTCGAATGAAGAATTCACCAACGATTTGAACCACTTTCCAAATCTGTACTGACCTCCTCCCGTTAAACTATCCAATTTAACGGGAGGAGGTCATTTGTATCGTTTGACAATGCTAATTTATAATAGCGTTTGTCAAAATAATCTACTTGAAATAATTCAACTTCTACCATAGTACTCATTTCTGAATTGGTTGGTGGTAATAATTTTTCAAATGATAAAAGTGGATTGCTAGTATTAACGTTAAAAATTATTGGATTAGCCTGATTCTTATCAAGCAAAATTATTCGTTCAGAACTGGTTTGATGTGACGAGTGTTCGGTTACAGCTCCTGAAAACTGAGTATAGATTATAATGCTTTCCTCAAATTCTTCGTTTGTACTAATTTTCAGGTTTACGGGATATACCTGTGTAGCATAAAAATTACTTTCCTCTGAACCACCAATATTTTCCTCATTCACAAAGTTGCGTATACTACTAAAATAAAAACCCTCCCTCAAAGAAATTTCAATATCATAGACCGTTACTTTCCCAGATATTTCAAAAGTTAAGTCATACTTCCCATTAGCATTGGTAGAGGTCGAATCTACAGAGCCTTTTAAAATATAGTTCGTTCCTGCAAAAGTTCCTTGCCGTACAAATTCAGAAATTTTAACTTCAATATTTGGAATCGGTACTTGATTTATGGTATCGTAAATATGACCAAAAACTCTTGTTTCAATACCAGACGGTAGTGGTTCTTCCTCACAACCCGTTAAAATGTCAGCAAAAACACCAGAACTAAAAGTTTTTTCACGTATTAATAAATTAATATTAACCTAACCCTTTTGTATTATTTTATCAATATTCCCCGCTAAGTACATATGATCACTTGCAGAATTTTTACGAAGTACATTCGTCATTAAAACCACCATATACCGACAATTATTTGGATGCTCAACAATGATTACTGAATTCATGAAATTGGTTACATTACCCATGTACTTTCCACAGGCTTCACCTTTGCTTCGGTCACATTTATATAAAGAACCCGACTTAAAATATACGGCAGCTTCTTTTAATGCAGGTGATTGTGCATACCGTATTCTTCGGTCCGTCATATACATTAACCGTTTCATTTCTAGACTAGAAGCTTCATCAACAACGGCACCTTGCTCTAACTGAACCAAAAATTTCATTAATCCTTGTGGTGAACCAATACTACCGCCTTTATCTCCAACATAGGTATTGGCGCCTCGCGTAAAGAAACTTCCCAAACGCCACTCATCGGCTGTAATTCCTAAATCACGTAATGGCAAGTTGACTACGTCGTTTCCTAAATCAGTCAATTCTTTTTTTGGAGTTTCCTTAAAATAGGTGTCTGTTTCTTCTTGAGTCAATTCTGGATACTTATCTCCAAATGCAGCCATCAACAGCACTTCTCTCCACACAATACTTGCGGCGCCGTTATTACTAACAGAAAGCATATGATCCGTCCATTCATAAAGCGTAAATACATCGCTCGAAATTACTTGACGTTTTACCAATGTATTCTTTTCAATATTATAAATAGGAATCGTATGTTCATCGGTCAAACCCCAAACCCCGGCCTTAACGGACTTGTTTTTTAACAGCTCCGTTCTTTTCTCAAAGGAATCCGGATAAATTTTTGCCAATTGCGTGAACAATCCGTGTAAAACCGCCAATTTACCTACACTACCTGGTTGATAGCCTGCAGTTTCATTTCTCCCTG
Organism: Maribacter sp. ACAM166; assembly: GCF_005771495.1. Taxonomy (GTDB): domain Bacteria; phylum Bacteroidota; class Bacteroidia; order Flavobacteriales; family Flavobacteriaceae; genus Maribacter. The sequence goes on along the minus strand of NZ_VAUW01000026.1, from coordinate 44,593 downwards.
CGTAACGAACATTTTTCGGGTCGGAAATATCTAACACGGTCAATGAATAACTTTTATCCAAACCACGGAACAGTATATTAATTTCCTTTTGAAAAGCTTCATCAACATGCATCAAGACCATAGCGCTGTCTTGCCTTCTGTCTAAGAGGTTCAATTGAATATCGCTGTATGATTTCAACGCTCCAACCGGCAACACAGTAGCATCCTTTATTTCGCCGCTTTTAATTCGTTCCAAACGCTTTAAACGTTTGATACCTGTACGCTCGTACCCGTCAATAGGATAATAGGTGTAGGTTGTAAATGCTGATGCACAAAACATGACAATCAGTACTAATAAGATTTTCTTCATTATAATTTTGTGCTTAAATAAATTTCTTTCTCCGTGTTAATTTTAGGGGTAATAGATTCCAAATATCCAGAACTTACTGCTTTTTTATTCTCTACAAAAGGCCGTATTTGAAAAAGCCATAGCTTATCATCTTTAAAACCAAGCTCTACATCATAGGCCCCTTCATAATCTGAATCAGTAGCATTAGGTAAAGTCTCGCGAATTGTTTTCGCCAGCTGCCTAATTTCATTTAGGTTTTGCTCATTGACCACTCTACTTTGAAACGTTGCCACATTCTTTCCAGTACCACCAGAAACTGGCAACCTATTGAACATCGATTCACGAGCAGGTGCCAATAAGCGATACCCACCGGCATCATAAATAGTATAGGTCTCGGCGGATTGACCATCAACGGCACCACCTGCTCCCCTACTAAAGGCAATGGTTAAATCTTTTTCATTGCCTGAATTGATACCCTTGGTAATCAATACTCCAGAATAATCTACATCTACACTAGGTATTACCAAAATGGAAGGGAATACATTCTCTGGATTCAACAAATACTTTTGACGCCATTTAAAACTACGTTCGGTATAGGGCGATGCCCATACTTCTTTTATACCATTTAAAATCTTCTCCTTATCCAAAACATTGAATAAGGTTAGGTTTAAACCAGCACCCGTAAAATCCTTTAGGTCCTCCATGTTGGTATCACTACGCAAGAACACAGGAACATTACCAAAATCAGAACCTAGAACAGTTTTAAACTTCGTTTCTAACTGGTTCATGAAGTCAGGTTTCAACACCATCTTTTTAATGGCATCCCTTAAAGTTGCTAATTGTCGCAATTGATAATTCTCAACTTCAGGCTCTGGCACAGCAGCATTTCGCATACGCTCTGCTTCAGCAAACATCGTATTTAAGTACGCCCAATATGAACTATTCTGACCTGGCATTTGTTGATCCATATGGTCCCTAAAAATACCAAACGGAATCACCAACCCTTCAACGACCTGTTCTGGGAACATTTTTTTCAACTGTCCTAAATTCGCTGCTTTTGGCCCACATAATGCTCCAGAATCACTGGCATCAACATTGCGCATATTTAAGACATCTGTGTTTTTTAACTGTATTTTCTCAATCGGTACTTCGATTTTATCGGTATTGCGTTCTTTCTTTACGAAAAGCGCGCGCTCCTGCGCTGTCATTTGAGCTTCAAGCTTAAGTATTACATTACCTTTATTCGACACGGCATAAAACACTCGCTCACCATCGTACTTCTTCAAACTTTGAAGGTTAGCATCAGATAAGGCTGCATTCGGAATCCCGAGATTACGTGCTAATAATTGCACATGCGACACCAAATTTCCTTCTGCAACTGTCGCAATACCCGCAACAGGTTTTAAATCGGATGGTGAACGTTGAAAAATATAAATCTTATCAGAGGATACTTGGATTTCTTCAGAAGATCCATCTACAACTACCAATTCGCCAAAGGCATACCCAGGATTCAATCCTCTAAACGTACTTTGATTTGAAATATCTAGAACCCTATTAGTCAACGCTGACTCCTTAGCGATAAAATCACCCAATTCCCCAACGCTTTTACCTAAATGCAATGCAATTGACCCTCTAATTCGGTCATCTATAAACGCATATGATTTTGGCTCGAATGTCGTATAGGTATCGACTACCTCTTGATAATTTGCTTTTACCATCGCCGCACTCCATTCAACCGCAGACCTAGCCGTTTCTAATACTTGGGTCAACTCTGCCAAACTCAATTTTTCTTGTTCGAATTTGCTCAACGAACCTGCAATCTGCTCCCATTCCCATAGTTCTAAATAGCCAGCCCCTGCCGATGCTGTTGTCAACGCACAAATTTTCTCTAACTGGCCACTTATGGTCGTAGCTTCCCAATTTGGAGCATTTTGAAACAACAACTCTTCAAGTTTTAAAGAAATATCCAACAATTGCATACGAGCAATCGGTCGTTTTTCTTGTATTAATCCTTCTCGAATATCAAAAAGCAATTGAGCCGTTTCATTAACAACATATGAAGGAGTCTCATTAGTAGCTATACCCTGTATAAATGCCTGTATTTTATCCCCTAACATTGTTCCCTTAAGCAACTTCGATTTATTCAATAAAACTTGAATATCAACTGGTCTAAAAAAGGTTTGCATAGTTACCACTAAGGCATCTAATTTTTTATTTAAATCAGCAGTTAACGATTTTTGATTCTTCAACTTAAAATCAACCACCCTTTGAACATCTGCGGGTTCTGGTTGGCTATGAATTTTGGTTCGTAAATCCATAAAGGGTACGTATATATCAGAAATCACTTTCGATTCGCTTCGCATTAACTGGGCAAGATTATCATCACCATTATGAGGAATATCTTTTAAGGATTGCCGTATGAGATAGAAATTATCAGCGACAACTGCATCTTTTGCCAATACCCATGTATAGAATTCAATACCCCATGCCTCCTCATCTTCTACCTGTACAGAACCCCTATAATACTGCCCCTTTTGATTGACCCAACCATCATCTACCAAACGCAGGTATTTATCTAGCTGGTATTGTTTTAAGCGTGAATGATTGTGCCCAATATCCCAAAATTCATCAGTACTTGTATAGGCTAAAATTTGACCTACATAAATATGATTACTTTTCCCCAAGGCAACAACATCGTCTTTATATCTTGCATGCTGTACACCAGGACCTATATTTTCAGGACACGGGTCTTTAGGTTGACGCACACTTCCATCAGCGCAAAACCAACGAATATCCTTATAGGGACCGCGAATATCTCCCTGGTGTTTTTCAATTAATAACTTAATTTCATTTGTAGTTAATGGAGCCTGTGAATAGGCTACATTAATCGTAGCAAAAAGTGCTATGACTAGCACACTATAAAAGGAATATATGTTACTTTTTTTCAATTGAATCATGTTGATTTATAGTTCAAAGGTACGATCAAATTAAACTATAATTGAATGTAATTATAAAATATTTTACACCAATAAAGTAAAAATACTACACTGGCTTACAGATAATTATGAATTAAAAAAAATCATAATAAAATGATAAAAAAAATCATTATTCAAGTATTTAGATTTCATTTGTATCAACATTTCAACCTATTTTAAGGATATGAAAAACAAACGAAAAAAAATCAATAACTTAACTAATAATTAAAAAAAATGAAATCAATTTTAGTAGTATTATTCGTAACATTTACTTCATTCGGAAGCGTTTATAGCCAAGATGTTGAAAAGATGGATGGAACTTATGTAGGGTATGAAGATGGCGTATATGTATTTACCGATAATGATGGATACAAAGCAGAATTCACTAATATAACCAATGATGTAAGCCAAGAATATAATTTAACTGATACCAAGTATATCGGCAAACAGTTCATTATCAGTTTTACTGTTGATACAGAAATGGATGAAGATGATGAAGATATTCAGGTGAGTACTATTGTAGGGCTTGTAATGCCCGAATAAACAACTAAAAAGGACCTTAGGTCCTTTTTTTTATGCCTTATTTTTATCCGTAATTACCGTAATACTACCACCTTAAAAAACCAAGTTCAAAGAGCCGATTCTTTTTCGTTTCTTTGTATTCTATAAGAAAAATAAAATGACTTTACTCGGTATTGATGTAGGTGGCTCAGGAATAAAAGGCGCATTAGTAAATAGCGAAACAGGAGAGATGACCTCTGAACGCTTTCGAATTAAAACTCCAGTCCCTAGAACACCTGAAGCAATGACCGACGTTATTGCAGAAATTGTCGCTCACTTCGATTATAAAGGTAAGGTGGGTTGTGGTTTCCCAACCATCATTAAAAACGGTGTTTGTAAAGCAACCGGCAACCTTGACCCTAGTTGGTTAGGCGTTAATGTAGAAGCTTTGTTGGAAAAGAAAACCGGACTTGATTTTACAGTACTCAATGATGCAGATGCAGCGGGTTACGCTACCATGAATTTTGGCATAGGAAAAGGTAAGAAAGGGTTGGTTGTAATGATAACAATAGGAACAGGTTTGGGAAGCGGTGCCTTTCTAGATGGTAGATTGATACCTAATTTTGAATTAGGACAACTACCCTATAAAAAATATAGTAAAATAGAATTATGGGCAGCAGGATCTGCAAAGGATAATGAAGGACTTTCCTATAAAAAATGGGGAAAGAGATTCAATACCTTTTTAGAATTTGTTGAATTAATTGTATCACCAGACCTTATTATTTTGGGCGGTGGAGCTTCAAAAGATTTCGAACAGTTCAAATCTCAAATTAAAATAGAAACTAAAGTCATCCCTGCTGAATTACAGAACCATGCTGGAATTATTGGTGCAGCTGTAGCTTCTCAACATAAGGCTCCCAAAGTATAAATCAGCATTCACCAGATATAAAGTATAAAAATCCCATAGCCACCTTTGGGATTTTTATGTTTAGTATGCTAACGACTAGTAGTCATTTAAAATTTTAGCATCCTTCGGTACATCAAAAAAATATTTTGGTAAATCGTCTTCAAAAGCTACGTTTGAAACTTGAATCTTTGTGATATACTCCCCAGGTTTTTCATCTTTTGTTAACCAATGAGTTTTATAATTAGTCGGAAACAAAATACCTTCAACATTATTTTCTCCTAAAACTTCCATGAATTTTTCAGGTGCGTGTCCGCCGTCCTTAAAATACTCAGGGTAAGAAACTATATATCTTATAGCACCAAGCTTATGTGACTCTTTACCGAAGTATAAAACATAATAATCATCTGGAGCGTCCCCTGTACCTGCTTCAAAAGTCACCTTAACTACATCTTGCTTTTGTTCTTTATACGTTACCTCAGGAAGCATTTCTAAATTCACTCCCTCCCCATTCAATACAAAAGGTTGACCTAAAAAGTAAAAAGGCGTTAAGGCCCAAAATTTAGTATCATACCCAAAAGCTGTACTATCTTTTACCTTTACCCAAGCTTTCTCCCCTGTCCAACCAAATTGTGCCGTACTATCAGCAATACTCGAATGCACAGCTTTATTGCTCCATGTATCCAGGGTCTGATAACTGTCTCGAGCCGTTTTTCCATTTAAAGGCTGATAATCGAATCGAAATGAAAGGGGTCCATTAGAATACCATTGCGATAAACCACCATGGGCTTCCATAGCATTCCAAACAATTCTGCCTGCTTCAGATTTACCTAATCTATCCTTAGCTTTATTTACTCGGCCATCTACCCAAGTCTTCGGAACCTCTGCAGATTCCTTTTCAGATACATACTTCTTTTCAGAAACCTGTTCAGATTTGGGATTTTCTTTACAGGATAGGATACATGCAAAAAGTAATAGAAGTGAAAACTTGTAGTATATTCTCATAATTGCATCTGTTGCGTTTTTATAACTAACTTAAAATTAAACGGCCTTATGGTCTAAACTAGCCTTTTTCCGTTCCTCGTAATTCTGAGCCACCTTTTTATCAAATTCTTCCGGTGCTTCAAAATTCAAGCGATTTTCATTAAGTCGTTCCTTACCACCAAAAATTACCTGACTTTCTTTATTCAGTAAACTTTTTAATGAGCGTTCGGCCACAAATTCTGGTGAATCCATTTCCCTTCCTTTAAATTTATGCATCATATCGGTATCTGTTGCTGTAGGAAATGAGCAGGTAACACTTATATTAAATGGAGCAAGTTCTCTACGCATAGAATCTGAAAATTGACGCACCGCTGCTTTTGTACTACCATACACCGAATAGAAAGGCATACCGATAAGTCCCAATCCAGATGAGATATTTAAAACTGCAGCTTCTTTGGACGATTTTAAAAGTGGAATACAATATTTAGTCAACAAAAGAACTGCGGTAAGATTAATGGCTACTTGACCATAAACGTCTTCATCTTGAATTTCCTCTAAAGGACCTGCGGAAACGATACCAGCATTATTTATCAAGATGTCTAAATGCCCCCATTTATCTTCTATTCGTGCCGCAGCTTTACGTAGAACCTCAATATTAGCGACATCTCCTACAATCTTTAGAAATTTTACACCTTCAAATTCTTGGGATAACTGTTTTAAATTTTGTTGATCGCGTACGATAACAGCTATTTTGCTAACACCACCTTTGACAAGTTCTTGTATCATGCATTTTCCAATTCCTCTAGTACCGCCAGTGATGAGCACATTTTTTCCTTCTAGTTGCATATTTTATTAGTTTGAGTTGGGCTGCATTATGTTGAAATTCAACTTTAAATTAGCTAAAATTTACATCCGAAGCGAAGAAAAATGGGGTTCGTTCAAATTATTAAGAAAGTAGTAATTTATACTCTAAAATTTTAGTAATTTCTTGATTTAGGAAGGCTCAATGGCAACTAATCTAAGATTTTTACGGCCCACGTATGAAAACATAAAAACTATAAATTTAAAGTATAAAAAAAGCCACCTTAAAAAGATGGCTAATATTATATACTGAAAGAGCAAAAAAAAGCCCCTTTAAAAGGGGCTTATATACTTATGCTATTTTATTTCGCTTACGGTCATTTTCCGTTAAGTAAATTTTACGTAGACGTAAATGTTTTGGAGTAACCTCAACATACTCATCTTTCTGAATATATTCTAAAGCTTCTTCTAAAGAAAACTTGATTGCAGGTACAATTTTCGCCTTGTCATCTGCTCCTGAAGAACGTACGTTAGACATCTTTTTAGTTTTAGTAATATTCACCGTCATATCATCACCACGAGAATTCTCACCAATAACCTGACCTTCGTAAATATCTTCACCTGGATCAACAAAAAACTTACCACGATCCTGTAATTTATCAATAGAATAAGGAATTGCTTTTCCTCTTTCCATCGAAACTAAGGAACCATTCTGACGTTGCGGAATATCCCCTTTCATAGGTTGATACTCTAAAAAACGGTGGGCCATAATAGCCTCACCAGCCGTTGCGGTTAATAATTGATTACGAAGTCCGATAATACCACGTGATGGAATTTGGAACTCGCATAACATACGATTCCCTTTTGCTTCCATCTTGGTCATTTCACCCTTACGAATAGATACCATTTCTACAGCTTTACCAGATACTTCATCCGGTAAATCAATCGTTAAATGCTCAATTGGCTCACATTTCACACCATCAATTTCCTTGATGATTACTTGTGGTTGACCAATCTGTAATTCATAACCTTCACGTCTCATCGTTTCAATGAGTACCGAAAGGTGCAATACACCACGGCCGAATACTAAAAACTTATCAGCACTATCAGTTGGATTCACACGTAAAGCAAGGTTTTTTTCTAATTCCCTAGCCAAACGATCCTTAATATGTCTTGAGGTTACAAATTTACCATCTTGTCCAAAAAACGGACTATCATTAATGGTAAACAACATACTCATGGTAGGTTCATCAATAGCAATAGTCTTTAATGCTTCTGGGTTTTCCAAATCAGCAACAGTATCACCAATTTCAAATCCTTCTACACCTACTAAAGCACAAATATCACCGGTTTCAACTTCTTCTACTTTCTTACGCCCAAGGCCTTCAAAAAGATAGACCTCTTTAATTCTAGATTTTACAATAGAACCATCACGTTTTACCAAAGAAATCTGTTGTCCTTCTTTTAAGGACCCTCTTTGCAGTCTTCCTATAGCAATTCTACCCGTAAATGAAGAGAAATCTAAGGAAGTAATCAACATTTGAGTATTACCATCTTTTGGCACGAACGTAGGTATATGCTCAATAACCATATCTAAAAGAGGCTCTATGTTGTCAGTCTCATTTCTCCAGTCATCACTCATCCAATTGTTCTTTGCTGAACCGTAAACTGTAGGGAAATCTAACTGCCATTCTTCGGCACCCAATTCAAACATTAAATCAAATACTTTTTCATGTACTTCTTCTGGAGTACAGTTTTCCTTATCAACTTTATTGATAACCAAACAAGGCTTCAACCCTAAATCAATTGCTTTCTGTAATACAAAACGCGTTTGTGGCATTGGCCCTTCAAAAGCATCTACCAACAACAAAACACCGTCTGCCATATTCAATACACGCTCAACCTCACCACCGAAATCGGCGTGACCAGGGGTATCGATAATATTTATCTTAGTGTCCTTATATATAACGGAAACGTTTTTGGAAGTAATGGTAATACCACGTTCTCTTTCCAAATCGTTATTATCCAAAATTAAATCACCGGCATTCTCGTTCTCACGAAATAAGCTACAGTGGTACATTATTTTGTCTACCAAGGTGGTTTTACCGTGGTCAACGTGCGCAATGATCGCAATATTTTTTGTAGTGGACATCTAGGTCTATTTTAGGCGTGCAAAGATACTTGAATTTTCAATAGCTACGCCTAAACTTAAGATATTTTTATCTTATTGATTTTGAGACAGTTTACACAACTGAAAACTACTTTTTTATACTACCAATCACCCAGCCAAGTCTGGCATCTATTAAAATGCCAGGATTTGTATCAAATTCATTGACAAAAACACCTGGACCAAAAGAAATACCCCAATAAAAACCTTTGGGTCTGGTACGTTGAATACCATAAATAACAGCTAGACTGTAAAAGTACTCTGATATGTATTCCAAATCCCCGATAATAGGTTGACCGAATTGAAATTGATTTAAAAGACCAAGATAATTTCCGGAGTTTCCAGAAATATTTTTACCTTTTCCTAAACGCCTATTCATATTAGTAAAGTATCTAAATTCTGCGCCAACACCAGGATAAAGCCCAAAATCAGTTTCCCTATCTGAGCCTCCATTAAGGGCAAAGATTAAAAATCCTTCAAAATTTAAGGAAGTTTTAGAACCAACTCCCAATTCGTAGGACACACCTGGAGCTAAGGCATTAATTTTAAAAAGTCTGTCTTCTACTTGATTAGTTGACTGTGCAGTAATGTAAAAAGAAGAAAAATAGGATAGTGGCAAAGAATATAGTTTTTCTCATTTAATAGATTGGTTTTATATAAGGTATACAGATATAAAAAATTAGACCACATCAATCAAAAACAGGCTTTCTAGGTTTTCGTTTTGTACCAACCCAACCAAAGGTAAAACCGATAAGGGGTCCATACCCGTCTGGTATGCCATCACCTTTGTAATATCCGGCGCCTAGTTCCGCATTAAAATTAAAACCTTGCGGATACGTTCTTTGAATTCCATAGACCATTCCATAAAAGCCTACATTAAAGTCATCTGGACCCAAAACATTAGTGGTCAATCTAGCTTGCGAAAAGAATATAGCTTGGGCTGCTGCAATATAATTACCAGAATTACCACTTACATTTTTATCCCTGTCAATCCTTCTTTGAAAATTATGATAATACCGATAGCGATTGTTCAACGCCAAACCAAAAACATAACCAGGTTCGTAAGTCGCCATCCCAAGACCAAGTGCAGTAGATACACTTTGATTTCTAAACAATCCGAATTCATAACTAATGCCCGGACTAAACAAATCAAATTTGAATTGATGCTTTTCTAGGTTTACGATACCAAAACCTTTCTCGGTCACACCCCTAATTTGAGATTGAACGAACTGTACCATAAAAAATAGAAGTATCAAGATGCTTTTTTTCATTTGGTCAGATTGTAGCTGAATTTAAAACTAATAGTTTTAATAAAACAAACCGCTTGATTTAATGAAACTTTATGATGTTAAAATAATGAGCTTTAACCATTTGACGTTACCAGAATAGATACTTATTTTATGTGATAGGCTACAAATCTCAAACCCTTGATTAACTTTGCTCTATTAAGTATATCTAAATTCGACCGTATTCGCTTTGAATCAAATTATCGCCCGACGCACCATCGTTTTTCATTGATAATCCAACCAATGCTTAAGTTTGCAACAGGGTATATTGCTTCTTCAAATTGACCTAAATAATAGGCGGCACCTACATCAACAGAAAAATTAAATCCAGAATCGTAACTACGCTGAAGTCCCGTAACCAAACCTGCATACCCAAAGACGCCTTTAACTATTTCATTAGCGATTGTACGCGTGCCTGGAAAAAAAACTGCAGCTGCAGGAGCTATATAATTAGCCGAATTGCCATAAATCTGTCTTCTATTTCGTTGACGGTTTTCAAAATTGTAGTAATAGCGGTATTGGCCGGCAATTGCAGGGAAAAAACCAACTTCCTCATACACATCAGGCAATACTGGATCTAAGGCTACTTGCAAACCGGCTTTGATATCAAACGTGGTGTTCGTTCCTAAGGCCATTTCATATTCAAACCCAGGATTTATTAAGTTGATTTTCACCTGTCTCAATTCACAATTTTTACCAAATTGAGCATTACCCTGGGAAACAATCAACAATAGGAGTAACAACGGTAAGTTGAGATTTAAGTACATTCTTTGATTTGGGTTTTGGACAATCGTATCCTTATACAACAGAAAGTTGCTGAAAATAGTATCTTTGAACCAAAAATATTCACCGCATGAACTTATCTCTAATACCTCAAATAAAGCATACAGACAGCAACAATTTCTTTCTACTCTCAGGCCCATGCGCCATTGAAGGAGAAGATATGGCCCTACGAATTGCAGAGCATATTGTTACCATAACAGATGATCTTAAAATACCTTATGTTTTTAAGGGGAGTTTCAAAAAAGCCAACCGCAGTCGGTTAGATTCTTTCACTGGTATTGGAGATGAAAAAGCATTGAAAATTCTCCGGAAGGTATCCGAGACTTTTAATATCCCTACAGTTACGGATATTCACACGGAACAAGATGCTGTAATGGCCGCTGAATATGTTGATGTACTTCAAATTCCGGCGTTCTTGGCTCGCCAAACTGATTTGATAGTTGCTGCTGCAGAAACCGGGAAAACCGTCAATATTAAAAAAGGACAATTTATGAGTCCCGAAAGCATGAAACATGCGGTCAATAAAGTTACAGAAACTGGAAATGAACAAGCAATGATTACTGATCGTGGTACCATGTTCGGTTATCAAGATATGATTGTTGATTTTAGAGGTGTCCCCACCATGAAACAATATGCTCCGGTAGTTTTAGATGTAACCCATTCTTTACAACAACCCAATCAGTCTTCTGGTGTAACAGGAGGCAGACCTGCATTAATTGGTACTATGGCTCGCGCCGGAATCGCTGCAGGTGTTGACGGTTTGTTTATTGAAACCCATTTCGATTGTGCAAATGCAAAAAGTGATGGCGCCAATATGCTTGACTTAGTCTTATTGAAAAAACTATTGACCGACTTGGTGGCACTTAGAACTGTGGTCAATCAATTTTAATCTAGGTCTTTCCGTTTGTAAAATCCATTTTTACGAACGGAATATGCATCTTGCAATACGTCGGTTAAAATTTGATTATCAACCTCCTCCAAGGTGGAATAACGTAATGAACATACTACTTTTCGATTTTCAGAAATGAGTACCTTCAAATGTTTCGTAAGATGTACTGAATTCCAAAAAGCGATATCGACATATTGGTTTTTTCGGGAGACGTTCAAGTAACAAATTGGCGATTTACCAATGTAAAAACAAGGTAGGCCCCATTTATACTTTAGCTCTACCTCTGGCAGCGTAAGCTCAATCATCATTTGCAAATGCAACACGATACTCCTATACGGTTCAGATTGATTTAAAATATAATTTTCTGCCGGGTTCATAAATAAAAGAGGATTGAATACATTACCATTAGTCCCTAATGGGGTACTTCGAACGATTTCAAATATATAATTTTACATTTTTAAAACACTTTAATGTTCAAAAAAATACTGTGTACATTTAGTTTTACTCTATTTTTATTTTTCAACCTCCAAAGTTTAGCACAAGATATTGAAGAAGAGGATTGGATGGTTAAGAATAGTAAAAGCTTGTCTGAATTATGGGAATTAGGAGATGAATATCATAGGGGCACCTTTTTAATTACCTCGTACAAGCCCATTTATCTGAACGTCGCAAAATATTCAACAAATCCTAACGAATTTCCAAAAGCTGAAAATTCAAATAAAACTTTGGATACCCCAGTAAGCCTAAATGATGTAGAAGCAAAATTTCAGCTCAGTCTTAAAACAAAAATATTTCACAATATGTTAGATGGACATATGGATTTATGGGTGGGCTATTCCCAAACGGCCTATTGGCAAATTTATAACACAGAGCGCTCAAGACCTTTTAGGGAATTAAACTACCAGCCAGAAATAATAGCCAATTTCCCGATCAAATTCCCGTTTCTTGGGTTTCAAATCAAAATGATCGGTGTTGCGTTAATTCATGAATCCAACGGTCAATCTGACCCAATATCAAGAAGCTGGAACCGTATTGCCTTTCATGCAGGGTTTGACCGTGGTAATTGGCAGGTAATGCTAAAACCATGGGTGCGGATAGGTAGTAAGATAGACGATAATGAAAATATTTCAGACTTTATAGGAAGAGGAGAAGCCAATGTTACCTATGATTGGAGAAGACAACGATTCAAAGTAATTGTCAGGCATTCATTAAACATCGGTGATCAAAATAGGGGAAGTCTACAATTGAACTGGTCGTTCCCCATTTTCGAAAATTTCAATGGCCATTTACAATTCTTTGATGGGTATGGAGAAACGCTTATTGATTATAACCATAGACAAACCACTTTTGGTATTGGGGTGTCTTTGATCAATTAACTGTTTTTTAATCTTAGATTCACAAAGCCTAACCATTAAAACAAGTTGATTTCCATATATTTGGGTAAACAACCTTAGTATGAAAAACCAACTATACCTTATTTGTTTTCTTTTAATCTCTGTGTTTGTTACTGCGCAAGAACATGAACATCAAAGTTCTCGAACCCTTTCTTTTCCAGATATTCCAGGATATAAAAGTTTAAAGACCGATTTACATATTCACACAGTTTTTTCTGATGGATATGTATGGCCCAACATTCGAGTGATGGAAGCACTACGTGACAATCTGGATGCCATCTCACTAACGGAGCATTTAGAGTATCAACCCCATCTAGCAGATATTCCCCACCCAGATAGAAATAGGTCTTACGAAATAGCAATGGCAGAAGCCAAGGAACATGACCTTTTAATTATTCATGGCTCTGAGATTACTAGAAGTGCTCCAATAGGGCACAACAATGCTGTTTTTATCAAAGATGCAAACCCGATTCTTCAAGATAAAGCTGAAGCGGCATTCTCAGAAGCCAAAAAGCAAGGAGCATTTGTATTTTGGAACCATCCAGCTTGGCACAATCAAGCCCCTAAAGGTAACCCGATATTGAGTGGTTTTCAAAAAGAACGCATAAAAAATAGGGAGTTACATGGTATCGAAGTGATTAATTCTGTCGATTACGCACAAGAGTCACTGGCCTTAGCTTTGGAACATAATTTGACGATTATGGGCACTAGTGATATTCACGGACTTATCGATTGGGATTATACTGTTAAAGGAAATCAGCGACCTATCACCTTGGTGTTTGCAAAAGAAAAAAGTATCGAAAGTATGCAAGAAGCACTTTTTGCAGGGAGAACAGTTGCCGTTTACAATGATTTAATGGTAGGTAAGGAAGAATTTCTAACACCACTCTTACAAGTTAGTATTGTGGTAAAAAAGGCAAGCTATATCAAAAACACCGAAGTACTTGAATTAGAACTTGAAAATGTAACTAGTAGTGATTTACTATTCCAAAACGAATCTGAATATTCATTTTATGATAGTTCTCCAGTTTTTGAAATTGGCGCTGGAGAAACAAAAAAAGTGTCATTAAAAACCTTGGCACACAAAGATGAAATCACCTTGAAATTAAAAGCTTTGGGTTGTTTTATAGCTCCGAAAGTGCAGCCTATTATACAATGGAATATTAAGACAGATTAATGTGCAACAACCATTATAGCAGAATTCCTTATCAAAATCAAGTAAAATCTTAGTGTAAAATTGTACTTGTCTTTTTTGGATATGCTGTTTTTTTGGTAATCATGTCCAAAAGAAATAAAAAGATGAAGATTATTCATTTTTTTATTTTCCAATTGTAAAAGTGCCTATTCCATGTTCAAATAGCTTCTTTTAAGCTCTTGATTCGTTACCGGCGCTGTTATCCAATTCAAATCTTTTATAAGAGCGTAAATTAATTAAGAAAATAAATTTGTCTCAACTGCTAATGTTGCTTCAATCATTTATTCTTTACCATCTACATAATCTTGAAGATAGGCATAACGCTCGGTCAATATTCCATTTTGGGTCATACGCGCACGATGCAGCACACCATCTTTATCACCATTGAAAAAGGCAGGGATTACATTTTTAATGAACGCCTCACCGAATCCTTCGCTGGCATCACGAGGAAGTTCGCAAGGGAGATTATCTACCGCCATCACAGCAATCGCATCTGTATTTTTGAAATCGGTTTCAGATGCTGATTTTGGATCATATCCATAAATAGGGTCTGCAATAGTTGAAGGCCTTATGGTAGTTGCCACAGGACCATCAATATCACAACTCACATCTGCTACTACCTTAATTTTAAAATCAGGATGCTTTGCATCCTCCCTTGTATAAAGATAGGGTGAACCTTGTCCATAAAAATGGCCTGCAATATAAAAATCAGTCACCTTGGCAAAGCGGAAGAAATTGGATTTATATTCTGCTGGGTTAGAAAAGAAACTCGCTTTATTCCCTCGAATACCATCCTCTCGCTTATTGTATTCCATTGCATCTATTTGACAATAGACCGGTTCCTCAAAAATTTCCTCAAGATATTCGGTAACATTCACCCTTCTCATACCCATACCATCAAGCATTTCTCTAGAACCATTACCTACTCTACCCCTACCAGTTAAAAGAACTTTTATATTTGGTAATCTTAGATTTTTTAGTAAAGTTATAAGCGCCTCTTGATCGGGTAAATCATTTGCTTTAGGCAATTTAAATAATCCATATTTGAGTCCGTATGCTCTAAATCCATTATAAGCACCCACAATACCCGCGTACCTACCAAAAGCGACCACTCGTTGTTCTTGCGTATTTGTAATCACTTCATGGTCATAGAGTTCGATGTTTTTCTCTAAAACTGCCAATAGCAAATCTCTATTATAAGGTTGCTTTTTTATCGTATGTGAAAAGAAAAAATACTTCTTGTTTGGAATTAGTGCTTCGATCGGAACTTCTTTTACACCCAGTAGCACATCACAATTTAGCATATCATCTGCGACTTTAAAACCTAATTGTTCATAGGTATCATCTGCATAAGCTCGAATAGGTGACGGTTCGACTATTATTTCTGCTTTCGGATATGTTTTAAAGACTTTTTGACAGGCCGTTGGCGATAATACTACCCTGCGATCTGGCGGGTTTTTACGTTCTCTAATGATTCCGAACTTCATAGGGTCTTTTGGTATAAATATTGCACTAAATTATATAAATAAAGGCACATCGACTTCGTTGCGAAGAAAAATTACAAGGGTTCATAAACTTTTGTTAGCTTTGCTGCTCGAATCAGGCATCTCAACTCAGTTTATATTGAATGAAGATGAAATGCCTGAAATGGAAACAAGTTTTTTTTTGCGTTAGGGATATAGGTAAGTACCATATACTGCTGCAAGCCCGACCTTTTTGTAAAAAAGGAAACGCCCAAAAAAAAATGTTCTTTGAAAAAAATCATGAGAGAATTGGATTAAGAGTGTTAGCCCATCGGCTACGCTCAGGGTTCAATTCGTTTACAATCGGTAAAGCGATTTAACTCATTGAAGGGGCCGACCGGTTTTTGACAACGAGACTAGTTGGAATGTAAGCATGCCGAGCGCTGAGAAACAGCTCGTTAATATCATTTTTCAAACTTTTAGTTGGCGAAAATAATTACGCTCTTGCCGCTTAATCCGAATTACAGTAGGATTTAGCCTCGTCCCTACCAGGTAGGGAAGCGAGATGTTCCTGAACAGCCCTTGTTGACGGCGATTCTTATAGGGGCACCAGAAAAGTCAACACAAGGGTACCCGCTCACTTTGGCGGTACCACTAAAACCTTAAGAAGATAAGTGTGTATTGGGCGGTTTCTGGTCAGGTACATGTCGAAAATTAATCAGACACTACGCATGTAGAAAGCATTTTAATTACTTGTTTGGACGAGGGTTCGAATCCCTCCGGCTCCACTAGAATGGTATCATTTTATACCAAAAACCCTGTAATCATTTGATTAACAGGGTTTTTCATTTTATATGGTTTCATATATACCCAAACAATACCATATAAAAAGTCACCAATTCGACACCTATTTATAAAATACAAAAGTGGTGTCGATTTCCTTGTAATTCACTCTTTTTTAGATAATTATGATTTTATATAATTTGTTTTATCTACCTTTAAGTAGTCATAATCGACACCTAAAATTAGATGAATTCATTTTCGATACTTTTTTACTTAAAGGACGAACGCCGAGACAAAAACGGAAAAGCTGGCTTATACCTAAGGATTACGGTAGATGGGAGGCGAACCTCTATAAGTCTGAACCGAAAAATAGACCCGTCCAAATGGGATTCCCGGATGAATAAATTAAAGGGAAAAGACAACGAAGCGGAAGAACTCAATAAATTTATGGCGACCATTCGTCATAAACTAAATAAGATTCAACACCATCTTGTTGAAGATGGCGAGCCTTTTACGGTCCATGATGTTAAAGAAAAATATCTTGGAAAGGATAAAAAATATAAAATGCTGATTCAGCTCTTTGACGAGCATAACCAACAAATGGAAAAATTGGTGGGGATTGAATTTGCCCTTGGCACATGGAAACGCTATTTCACGACCAAGAGCCATGTCGCAGAATATGTTAAATCTGAATATAGGCGAACTGACATTCCTGTAAAGGACATTGATTTAAAATTCATCAAAGGCTTTGAGTATTTTTTGAAAGTAACAAAGACCTGCAATCATAATTCCGCTCTAAAGTACGTCAACAATTTTAAAAAGATAGTCCGTATTGCCGTTGCCAATGATTGGCTTGCTAAAGACCCCTTTTACAATTACAAAGTACAATTTAAGACCGTAGAGCGCGAATTTCTTTCCAAAGAAGAATTACAACGACTTATAGACAAAGAGATTGAGAGCGAGCGTTTAGGCATTGTCAGAGATATGTTTGTGCTCTGTTGTTTTACAGGCTTGGCCTATGTGGATGTGCAAAGTTTAAAGCCTGAAGAAATTTACCAAAATGAGGATGGTAGTTTTTATATTAAATCTAAACGTACCAAAACAGACACAGGTTTCACCATTCCACTTTTACCTACTGCCATAGCAGTTATAGAAAAATATAAGAACCACCCTAAAGTTGTCAATAAAGATTGTGCGATTCCTGTATTGAGCAATCAGAAGTCGAACGCCTACCTTAAAGAAATTGCCGACCGCTGCGATATTAAAAAGAACCTCACCACGCACCTAGCCCGTCATACTTTTGCCACCACTGTTACCCTGACCAATGGCGTACCTATTGAAACGGTGGGGAAAATGTTAGGTCATAAAAATTTACGGACTACCCAGCACTATGCGAAAATTATTGACTCAAAGGTGGAGGAAGATATGGCTATACTTAAGGACAAACTCGCCAATCAACATATAGCAAAAGCCTTCGAAAAGCAATAAAATAAATTGCTCTGTTTTGATAGCTTAAATTTACAATTTCCTTTTATCCTGAAAGATTTGCGCTAAAAAAGGGCTTCACAGGGTTTTTTTAAAAAAGTTTAGCGGTAAATTCCTCATTTTTCAATTTACTGATTTTTAAGCACTCAATGCCATACGATTGTTTCATTGTATTGAGTTTTGTCGCAAATTTCTACCTGTTTATAGGAGCTCGCAGCCGATTTGTCGCAAAATTGAAATACTCTAAATTCAAATAAGAGTGTAAAAGTCTAAAAAACAAATGGTTATAAAATGTAACATCGCTTTAGCGTGTTACCCTCTTGCTATACATTTCTCCTTCGCAAAAGCTCTCTTCAAAATACAAACACGCTGTACCTTTGGTTCACATCAAAATCAAACAATAGACCTTAAAACTCTTTTATTTTTTATATCCAGAGCGTTATCCCTTTTTCGATAACTCAGATACAAACAATTGACAATAACCCCTTTTGGTTTGTAGGTCAATTAATCCTTTTACTTCCCATAGTGCCTTCACGCCTCCCTTTTTCGATAGCTATTACTTGTACTGATTTAGGCTTAGTAAGGGTTTATAAAAAGAGCGCAGCCTGGTTATGCAATCCGTCTAAGAATAAATCGGTTTTCTTTGGTATTGGAAAAGGGAGGGATACATATTGGGGTACTTAAGTTGATAGCTGTTGAAAATAAAAAGATTAACCAATAACTATACAGGTATAAATAGCAGATTGTAAAGCGAACTTCATTCATTTTAGTTGCCTTAAAATGGATGGTGTTCAATACCTTTTCAAACGATACACTTTGACCAGAATGCAATGGAGGGCAATGGTTGGAATTTACTTATTTGATTTAATTCGCAGTTACCTAATTGAGAATCAAATTCTACTTAAATGAAAACAAAATACTTGAATCTATGCACATCTCTTCTGCTATGTATAGAAAATTTATTTTTCTATACATTATGGTTTTATCTTTCTGAATGGATGTCAAAAACAAGTTAATAGCACGTAACGATATAGTAGTTTTTATACTTAAACGCATATAATTATACTATTTTTAGCTATATTATACGTAAAACCATATAATTTAGTATATTTACTTATAATTATATTTAAAAACATATAATGAGTACTTTGTCTGAATTTGTAAAAGCACGCCGGAAAGAGGTAAATCTCACACAACGGGAATTTGCGGAACGTACAGGTGTAGCCCTTACAGTAGTTCGAAAAATAGAACAAGGAAAAACAAACTTGAATATGGATAAGGTCAATCTCATACTCAGTATGTTCGGGCATACGCTTGCTGCTATTCCAAGTGTAACATTAGAACGTGATAAAAATGATGCTCCATGAGGAGCGCTACCATATTATACGGCAATAATAAAGCCGGTGAACTTATAGAAACCAATGACGGTGACTACATATTTCAATATGATACAGATTACATCATTAACCATCCAGAACAGTTCCTTACGTTTTCTATGCCAGTTCGAACAGCACCTTATATAGATAAAAGACTTTTTCCTTTTTTTGAAGGATTAATTCCCGAAGGTTGGTTGTTGAACATAGCCACCAAAAACTGGAAGATAAACCCAAATGACCGAATGGGGCTTTTACTTGCCTGTTGTCAAAATTGTATAGGAGCTGTAAGTGTACACCCCATAAAAGAAAATCATGAAGCATAAATGCCTATACTGCTACGAGTATATAAACAGGCAAGCAGAATTTCACGAAAGCTGTAGTTTATCTTTTTTTGGAAGTAAAGAACCACCAAAATTGGAATACACCTTAGATCAGATGTCAGAATTGGCAAAGGATGTCATTGACCGAAGTGTATCTGTACCAGGCGTACAGGCCAAGTTGTCTATGTCATTACTAAATAAGGTTATAGATGCAGATAATTTTAGATTAACCGTTGTTGGTGCCTTAGGAGGTAATTACATCTTTAAGCCACCTTCCTCCGAGTATCCCGAAATGCCACAAAATGAACATGTAACTATGCGCATTGCAGAAGCATTTGGAATACAGACCGTACCCTCTAGTTTGATTCGATTACAATCTGGCGAACTATCTTATATTACGAGACGCATAGACAGAACGGAAGATGATCAAAAAATTCACATGTTGGATATGTTTCAAATAACAGAGGCCTTTGACAAATACAAAAGTTCAATGGAAAAGGTAGGGAAAGGGTTACGAGACCATTCCGCAAATACACTATTGGATATGGTATTCTTTTTTGAATTAACCTTATTTAGTTTTTTAACAGGCAACAACGATATGCATCTTAAAAACTTCTCTATGATCAAATCCACTTCGGGATGGCTTTTAGCACCTGCATATGACCTACTCAACGTAGCCATTGCCAACCCTGACGACAAAGAAGAATTAGCACTTACCATCTCGGGGAAAAAAAGTAAGCTTCATCGGGAACATTTTGAAAATTTTGGTAAAGGATTGGGGCTTACCGAGAAACAAATTTCAAGTGTATTCAATCGTTTTTATAAGAAAAGAGGGAATGCTATAAAATGGACTAACAATTCCTTTTTATCCCAAACAATGAAACAGAAGTATATTGATTTAGTTACTAATCGATATGATAGAATTTATAATATCTAACGTACTAAGACAACCTATTTTTGACCCTACAAACTATAAAGTCACCTATTCGGTGCGCATAAAATTCAGAACCTCTGCAAGCCTTTATAAATAGGCAATTACATCGGTGAGTTCTAGACCCTCCGGCTCCACGATTAAGTGCAAAAGCCACACCTACCGGTGTGGCTTTTTTGTTTTATGGAGTAATGGAGCTTAATCAAATTTCAGAATAAAATCACAAAACCCTCGGGCAATGCGGGGCTTTGCATTTACAGGATGGAAGTTTTTAAGAACACCGAAGGTAATCCTCCAGCTCCACGATAAAAGCTAACATACCAAATCGCCTCTGTACTAAAAAGGTCTACAAGACCTTTCTTTTTCATTTGGCCGTCTCCGGCTCCACGAATAAACACAACTCGATTGCGCTTTAGTATATAAAAAACTGAGAATTTTACATGGTCAGACTTTTGCAGTTACAAAACTAAACTTTCATAGAAAAACTTAATTCTTAGGTCCTACAATACAAGAAAAATACGCCACTTGGTGTAGTTCTTCAACACATTAAATTTCTAATTAAACTCCTTTATTTGGTGGCCCAAGGGTATGATTTTAAAATATTCATTATATCAAATAATCATATCTCATCTAAACTATAGCGTTTGTGTATCGGTCATTATACTTTCAAATAAATTGGTAAGGTTAGACTCTAACAATGGTTTTGATATAAAATCATTGACGATACCGTAACTCTTTCCCTTGTCGATTTCCTTTAAACCAAAGCAAGAACTGACTACAAAAATATGAGGCATAGTGGTTAAAGGTAATTTAACAAATTCATCTAAGAATTCCCATCCATTCATTACCGGCATATTTAAATCTAATAAAATAATATCTGGTAAACTTTTTCCAGTTTTTGCTAACGCCGAAAGGTTAACCAATGCCTCATAACCATCTTCGTACACCAAGATATTGGAACCAAAATAATTATTATGATTAAGTAAAATCTTTGTTCCATATACACAGATAGAATCATCATCAATTATGCAAACAGTTTTGATTTTCATAGTAGTTTCTAATTTCAACTATCTTCTATTTCTCTATTAGTAAATAGAAATGTAGTATATTTCTTACTTTTAATAAATAAAATCAAAATTCCCCAATTAAAAAAATATTTTTTGTTAAAAAACATTACGAATCCAATTAAAAAGTCCCAATTACCTATAAATTGAAAAATTTATTAATTCACATCTAAAAGTTACGACAAGTTAATCGTTTTGACCTACTGCTTACTTTTTTATCCATGTATTAACATTTACATTATACACATCTGCCATGAAGGTAATTTTAATTTCCTCTTTCAACTATTCTGCTTTACATCCAAAGACAATAAACGGAACGCTATAGTTAATATAGTTACAACCTAAATCTTTAAATACTAAACTGTGGAGTTTACAAACTACCCGCTGTACATTTTGATTAAATAATACAAGTCTAAAGGAGTGATTTATTTCCAATTTTTCTTTGGAAATAAAATATATCAAAAACCTTCAATCACTAAATCGGTTCTTGAGACCTGCCTGTTCAGTAGGCGAGTGGGGCATTTTTTTTACATCATATTTTAAAAAAATATCTCGGATTGATACTCATTTTAGAGAAGCTATTCAAAATACATAACGGATATAAACTATTATGGGTTATACCAATACCACTAATATTAACAATTACGTCAAAAAAATACGGCAAGAAATATAATTTCTTGCCGCATTCATCTATGCTAAAACGTTATTTAATATCCTGGGTTCTGAACTAAGAATCCATTTATATCAGAAGCCCCATCAACTGCACTTTGTGGAATTGGGAATAATCTGTGGTTTACATCGGTATCCGTTTTCTCTGTCCAACTATCTTCATATTTACCAAATCGTATTTGATAATTACGTCTAAAACCTTCCCAATACAACTCAAAGCCAGTTTCACGGAACAAGATATCAAGATCTATACTAGTCAATGCATCTGGAGTTTGTTCTGGGCGCGCCGTTCTCGAAGCTCTTAATGCATTTACATCTGCTAATGCACCATCTATGTCGCCATTTCTCAATTTAGCCTCAGCACGCATTAAATAAATCTCACCTAATCGAATCAACACTAAATCAACATCGCTGTAAGAGCAGCAATTGGTAGCGGCATGACTAAACTGATATTTCGAAAATCGGTGTCCCGCATTATGTAAGCTTCCCTCTGCTGAAAAATCAACTTTAAGGGAGTGATCAACATAACGTATGTCTGCACCACTAGTTATTCTATTGATGACAGGATATATTCTTACCGTACCATCATCACAAGCCAAGATATTACCACTTTCATCTTTTCTAGGTCCCCATATAATATTACGCAGAACACCTCTATCAACTTCAAACTCTTCGGCCTCTATACAATAATAATGCTCTGAATCGTTCGTTGGATTTACACCTGTAAGGTCCTTCAAATCATCTGGTATAACCGTGTTCTCTTGAAAGAAGCGAGAATCGGCATCTGCTGGATCAACTTCTCCATATGCATCAACCCAAGTCTGATAAAAATCAGGCGTGGCCGAAACAGCATCTGTACCCCTAGAACTTGGCACCTCTGGTCGTGGAACTTGATCACCAGACATTGACCAATATGCCCATCGGCTATGGTCAGTTTGCAATACACCTCTTTGGTCTAAGGCAAAAATCAGCTCAGAGTTATCATGATTATCGTCATTAAATAATTCAAAATACTCTTCAGACAAAGAATAAGGTCCAGAAATAATATTATTGGTATATTGAATCACCTTATCCATATCCTCTTTTTGAAAAGCAGGCGAGCCATAAGGATCACGATAAACAGCAGCATTCAAATATAAACGAGCCAATAAAGCACTTACTGAATTTTTGTTCAAACGGCCAGGATTATTATCTTCTGAAATACCATCTACAACAGATAGAAGTTCACTTTCAATATAAGTTATAGCTTTTTGCCCCCTAAGAATTTCAGAAATCTGATCTGAACTTTCCTTTTTGAAAACAACACCCCAGTTATCAAGTGCCATTAAGTTTAGGTAGGCTTTCATAGCTACCATTTCATAAATTGCCTTCTGTGCATTTGCATTCCCCATTTCAGCTTCAGCATTTAACCTTTCGATGGCAACTACTGCTCTTGATAAGGTTAAGGTAACATTGTTCCAAGTATCTGTTACTAGACCATTACTTGGAGTCATTAAATGTTGATGTACAGCTATAAACTTTCCGCCATCGTACCAATCGGTACCTCCACGATACGGAAGTATGGCCTCATCCGAGGCAACTTCTTGAAGTCCGAAATTAACAGTATGATACCATACTGCACGTAGATTTCCATATACCGGAGCCAAAGACCCACTAACCACTTCTGCCTCACCAGTACCGGTCAAAGACTCATCAAGTATTTCTTCCTCTAAATCTGTACAACTTAAAAATGTTAGTAGGAATACGACCAAAGGAAGTATTTCATTAAATTTTATATTTTTCATATTATTTTATTATGATGCTTATTTTTTAAAGAATCTCTTGTTACTTAAAAGGTTAAGTTAAGGCCTACTAAAAACGTTCTTGCTTTTGGGTAGGTGTAGTAATCCACTCCAAATGTTTGAATTCCGCCAGAAGTTGAACCAGAATTAACTTCTGGGTCAAATCCTGAATAATCTGTTATGGTAAATAAATTTTGACCTGTTACTGAAAAACGAATATTTTGAAACGCATCAGCTAAACCTATTTTATCTGAACTTAAGGTGTAGGCTAATGTTGCATTATTCAATCTTACGAATGAGCCATCTTCTAAATAACGTGTAGAAATCGTATTAGAATTACTTGTAGACTCGTTAGGGTACTGAACTGCAAAATCTGTTGTGTTTACAGATCTTGATATTTGTGCCTTAGTGAAAAGTGACATTTTAGTGTGATTGTATACTTTATTACCTGCTACACCATTAAAGTTTAATCCTAAATCAAAAGCCTTGTATTTGACATTAAAATAATACGCGTAAATGAATTTAGGAATTGCACTACCAACAACACTTCGGTCATTCTCTAAAATTTCACCATCTCCATTGATGTCCCTAAACACATTAAGACCATCGCCACCTATACCATCAAATTGAAACATATAGAATGAACCGATAGATTCATTATTAATATAACCGTTAATAGTTGCACCGGTTTGACCGGAACCCTGAGCAGAACCTGTAGTCAATACTGAATACGGAGAATCTTTAACCTTATTTTGAATATAGGTTATATTACCACCAATATTATAAGAGAACTCTTTTGTTGCGTCGCTATTGTAATCTAGCGCTAATTCAATACCGCTATTTTTAATTTTCATACCATCGATATTATCCCAGTATGTAGAAGTTGGTTCAACAGGATCAGAAGTAACAACCTCTAATAATATATTAGAAGACTCCTTATTGAAATAGTCTAAAGTACCCGATAATCGGTAATCGAAAAGTGCAAAATCAATACCAACACTTACTTGCGTAGAAACCTCCCATTGAAGCTCTGGATTTGCCAAACGTGTATACACAATACCATAAGGATAGCCATCTATCGAGGTGGAATTAGTATCTATAGGATATGTGTTTAAACTTTGGCTACCGGTAATTAGTCGATTCTCAGAATAACTTGCCTGTGTAATCTTAGAGGGAATCTCTTGGTTACCCGTTTGACCCCAGCTTGAACGTAATTTTAA
Organism: Maribacter sp. ACAM166; assembly: GCF_005771495.1. Taxonomy (GTDB): domain Bacteria; phylum Bacteroidota; class Bacteroidia; order Flavobacteriales; family Flavobacteriaceae; genus Maribacter. Next base: position 19,294 of record NZ_VAUW01000026.1, on the reverse strand, counting down.
GTTGTTGAAAATTGAATTTTCCATGAATTTTTCGTTGCTAATATTCCATCCTAAAGCAACTGAAGGGAAATAACCATATTTTCTGTTATCCCCAAACTTTGAAGACCCATCTGCACGAAGCGTTGCTGTTAACAAATATTTACTGTCATAAGAATAATTTACCCTCCCAAAATAAGATTGTAATTCGTTCTTAAATGCAGACGAGCTAACTGAAGTAGGATATTTGTCTGAACTAGACTGGTCTTGATACTTTGGCTCAACATTGTTATCTGCAAAACCTCTGTATGAAAATTGTCTGGTCTCATCCAAAAACTTTTGGTAAGAATGTCCAGCCAATAAAACAAGATTGTGAACACGGCTATTCCAATTATACGTAAGTGTATTCTCCGTAAGTTGATTGGTATTCGTACTCAAAGTAGTAACGACATCACCATTAGAAATATCAGACTCGTTTATAACCGAAGTATAGGGTTTGTACTGTCGGTCTCTATTTGTACTTGAATAATCAACACCAAAATTTAACTTATAGGTTAGTCCTTTTACAATTTCTATTGAAGGAGAAATACTAGCTAAAATGCGGTTGTTTACAGCCTCATCGCTATAAATATTATACCTAGTAATAGGATTTAAAGCATTTGTATTCAACAATGTGGGCTCACCATTCGTATACGTTGGTATTGTAGGGTTTAAACCAAGCATATCGCTAATTATAGAATTAATAGCTGGGCGTAAGTTTTCGGTATGCGTAGCCGTTAGGTTGTAATCAATATTTACCTTACCGTTAAACGCCTTTTGATTAATATTTAATTTACCTGAATAACGCGTTAGGTTACTATTCTTTAAAATACCTTCTTGATCTTGATAGCCCACCGATGCGAAGTATGCGGATTTATCACTTTCAGCACCACTCATAGAAAAGTTAAGGTTCTTAGAGATGCCAGTTTGTGATAATTCATCTTGCCAATCGGTATTACCTCCATAATCTTCTAATGAACCACCACTAGCAACTACTTGGGCACGAAATTCATCGGCGTTAAAAACGTCTATAGTATTAGACATAGAGGATGCTGCGGTAGAAAGGGATAGGCTCATTTCTGTTTTCCCCACTCGTCCTCTTTTGGTCGTTATAACTACAACACCGTTAGATGCCCTGGATCCGTAAACCGCCGTTGCACTGGCATCTTTCAACACATCAATACTTGCAATATCGTTAGGGTTAAGAAAGTTAAGTGGATTTGAAGCAAAACCTGTAGATGAATTATCCAATAAAAAACCATCTACAACATAAAGCGGTTGTGTACCCGATCGCAAACTACCAATACCTCTAATTATTACATTTTGTGAAGCACCAGGTTCCCCACTATTTGAGGTGATGTTAACACCTGCCATTTTACCCTGTAAAAGCTCACCTGGGTTTGTAACTACACCCTGATTGAAATCTTCACTTTTTACAGAAGAAATTGAGCCCGTAATATCGGATCTTCTTTGGGTACCATACCCCACAACAACCACGTCATCTAATTGAGTGGCATCTTCTTTTAATTGTACGTTAATGGTAGTTTGATCATTAACAGGCACTTCTAATGTTGAATACCCTAAATAAGATATAATCAACACATCGTTGCCACTGACGCTAACTACATAATTACCGTCAAAATCTGTTGTGGAACCAGTACGGGTTCCTTTAATTTGAACAGTCGAACCTGGTAAGGGTTGCCCGAACTCATCTGTTACCACTCCTGAAATAGTGTCTTGCGCCCATACCATGGAAGCAAAGCCAAATAAACAGAAATGCATTAAAAATTTTAGTTTTTTCATACAGTTTGGTTTAATAAAAATTGATAAAATAATTAGGTGAAAATTCAACTAGTTTAAATGCTCCCTAAATTCTTAGGTCTCATTTTCAAGTTGCAAAAGTAGATGTAGAGATGCTACTTACTGTTAACTTAAAATCACCCTTACATTAGGAAATTATATGCTAAGACTACCTGTATTATAAAACTGTTAAATAAAAAACTTAGGCTTTTTTTAACCATAAACTAATAGGGGAAATGAATACATTTCCCCTATTAGTTAGCATTTGAATTTTTGTAGATTTCGATTGTAAGACTATTGCTTCTAAAGCCCCAATACCTTCATTATCTTATGAAAAACTTTGTTGTTTTCATAAACCCCTTGAAACTCATGAGACATTGGGCCGTATGCGAAAATTGGCACCATAATACCGGTATGGTCGCCTGTAGTGAAATCGGCTTCAATCTCATGTTTGGCTAAATTGCCTTGTGGCAGTGTTAATCCGCCAGTTTCATGATCTGCTGTAACAATAACTAATGTGTTTTTATCGGCATCGGCAAATTTTAAGGCCTCGGTTATTGCCTTATCAAACGAAATACTTTCAGTAATGATTCCGCTTATATTATTAGTATGCCCATAACTATCAATTCTAGCACCTTCGGCCATTAAGAAAAAAGGCTTCTTCTTTTTGTTTAGAAAAGCTATTCCGTTCTTAGTAACTGATGCTAATTTTTCAACATGAACTGCTAATGATTCTCCTTCATCATAAATTAGCCACGAACCTACCTTATCATCAGAGCTCTTACCGATTGCATCTATATCGGTCATCATTGTAAAGCCTGCATCTTCAATTCCTTCTACCTCAGTACTTTTTTTAGCAATAAACAATTTTAACTGATTTTTATTGAAATCTGCGGCAATACCCGCTACCATACCACGATCTGCGCGATGTGCATAAAACGAAGAAGGTGTAGCGCCCGTTATTTCATCTGTAGAAATAACCCCGGCATTAAAGCCTTTTTCTGTAAGAATCTCTGCGAGATTTGGAATGGTCTCACCGTTAACATCTGTACCTATAGCTCTGTTATTTGTTATTTCTCCTGTGGATAATGCTGTACCTGCACCTGCTGAATCTGTTGTAAAATCATCTGCAGATTGTGTTTTTAGAAAGCCTACACTTTTTAATTGGGTTAAAGAGAGCTCCCCGTTATTTGCCAATGTAGCAGACGAAATCTGAGCAAGACCATTACCATCGCCAATTAATAAAATAACATTTTTAGGTTTCCGTTTTTTCTTATCCGATTCAAAAGTCGGATGATACACTTTTGAAAAAACAGTATTTTGAACCACCCTTTCTTCTATTGTATTTAGATACGAAACACATTCGTAGGGCATATCTGTATTAATGAAATCTACACCCATAGCTGCAAAAACTTTCCAAGCCGATTTAGAATCTGGCGTTGCCCAAAATCGAAATGGTTTTTTCAACTCATGTGCCTTAGCGATTACTTCGGTCACCTTTTTGTAATCTTTCGCAGTCATTCGTCCTTTGCCGTTCCATTCTGAAAAGTTTGTAAAACTCAAACTTACCATCCCGATTTTCTCTAGAATATGCTCGTCAGTAATTGGAACTAGACTCTGATAGTCAAATAAAATGAACTGCGGATAATTTACATATTCGGATGGGTTTGGCCTATTACCAGAAATCACGATAGAGATGTTTTGATTATCGATAATCATTGGGTATTCTTTCAAACTAACAACAATAGCATCGAGTGTAGTGTATGCATCAGACTTAACATCAATTAATAATTGTAATGATTTAGCATCAAATTGTCCTATCTCTAAAGTCCGCTTTAATGGCTCTAAGTACAACTGCTGTAATGTTCTATTCTCATCTGCTTCATTCAACTCATGCGCCACTAACAATTTACCATCCTGCAAAAAAACATCTACCTCGATTGATTCCACCTCAGCAGCGAAAGCTTTCCAAAAAGGAATATTCTGCATATAATCGTTATGAGAATGCACCTTATAGTCTTGGGCTATGCCAGTATACATACCTAACACAAACACGTAAATTGAAAGTAGTATTTTATATTTCATAAAAAACAAGGGTTTAAAAGGCCATTTACGGCATATAAAAGGTTTGCTATTTTTCAAACCTAAGCGTAATCTTACGCATTGCAAATTTTAAATCTAAAAATCACATTCGGTTTAAGTAAAGGTCAAGGAAAGATTAAGGAAAGATTAAGGAAAGATTAAGTTATTTAAATTTTGATGATATCTATCCTTGAAAGTTCGTTTACAGAACCGCTTTTTTATTTACTTTTGATAACGACCATTACCAACCATGACCGAAAACATAAAACAAATGTTCAGTAAAATGAACGATGAAACGCGCCAAGAAGCCCTAGAGTGCTTACTGACAGAGTTTAATCAGGAAAGCACCAAGCAGATTCGGAAAAATTGGATTATCGGCGGCCGCATTCCTGAAAATCATCAAGAACGGATTGTTCGTATTTTTCAAAATCTACTACGAACACAGATATATAAAACTAATGAGATAAAAGTTAATTTATAAGCTTAAAATAAAGAAGACGCCTTCTTTTAATTGATTATTCCCTTTTCCTGTTCCGTAAATCATATCCAAAAAAAATAACCGACGCATCAAGAACTATGCACCGGTTATTCAACTTACTCAAACTAATTCAAACTTGCTGCGAAGATGCGCACATTTATTAGTTTTAAGTTTAAGTAAACATTAAGGTAACTTTAAATTCAATATTTTACCTGGCATATCATTCGGTGGTATTTTTATACCTAATTCTTTTAAAATAGTTGGGGCAATCTGATTGCTATATAGTTGCTCTGATTTTGCAACTTCTCCTTTTATGGAAACTCCTTTACCAAATAACATCATCCACACACCGCCAGCTCCAGATACTCCTTCGCCATGACCTTTCCAAGTCTCCAATGGATCTGTTCCTCGACCATGATCTGTTGTGATAATAAACAAAGTCTGATTTTTATAAAAAGAATCTTGCTGTGTAAATTTCCACATATCTTCAATAAATCCGTCGGTTGTGTATGCAGAATTTAAATAGGCTTCATAATCGCCGTCATGTGCAAAATCATCGGTTTCCCCATAGGCGATATACAATAACTCTGGATGATTTTTCTTCATCTCTTCAATAGCATAATGATGTGTAAATGCATCGAGACGGACAGACCCCCAAGGACTAGGAATGGTGGGTTGCAACTTATTCAGAAATTTTTCACGATCCGTTAGATTATGGCCTTTTGCCAATTCAAAACCTGCATTAACAGGAACTACAGATCGCTCTTCATTAATAATAAACGGAAAGACATCCCAACTACCAAAAGCCGCAACTCTCCCTTTAAACCGTTCATCACGGTTAGCAATTTCTAAAACAGTGGTATTCGGATTATTAATTTTGTCATTACTAGTGATACGGGTATCATCTGCCCTACCCGTTAATATCTCATTATACCCAGGATAACTAAACCACATTTTGTTGGTGAGGTCTACCTTACTACCTAATGTTCTATTGCCATGAATTTGACCTTGCTGTACAATTTGAGACCAAACAAATGGTAGCAACGCCTCTCGACGCTCATTCTCAGTTTCACGCCAGAACTTTTTCTTCAACCCTTTTGTATCATGCACATAGTTTTCGTTAGTTACCAATAGCGGGTCTGCACCGGTAAATAGTTCTTGCCAACGTAAACCATCTAAGGTTATCAAAATTATTTTGGTGTTATCATTCTGGGCTTGGATACCTAGCATACCCATTTGTATAAAAAGGAATACAATGATTAATTTATTTTTCATTTCATGTTTGTTTAAAGGACTGTGCAGGTTTTTACAATCAATCCGTAAAAGGTTTTGATAAATATAGGACTTGAAAAAGAGATACCACTTTCTGAAGGTGTGATTATGAAGTTAAATTTCATTTGACTGTTCCAAGGAATTATTTACCGTAATTTTTGTAGGCTAATTAATATGTAATGCAATTAAAACGAAGTACTTCATTTAATTTCAAAAAGGTGGTACACCGGCTTTTTTGCTAAAACAAATATGCGAAACGAAAATCTTATAATGTTATCAACAATTTAATATAATAACTTTATTAATGCATTTCGTCGAATAAAATGAACTTTTCGTCGTTATTAGAGATAGTTTAAATATTTTCGATATGGGTTAATATCCAAGCTTAATAAAATTTATTAACATTACATGAAGTTGCATTTTTCCAAAACCTTTTTCGTCCCTTTAGTCGTTATCGTATCAAGTTTAAGTTTAACCTCTTGCGGAAAGGATTACGACCTTGTCTCAGAATATGTTGTTCGTGATACCACTACCAAATTACTTTCAACTAACAACCTTGTTAAAAGCCCTGTTGATGTAGCTGTGATAAATAACATCACTTCAGATACGGTAGAAAAAAAGCAATAAACTTTTTCCACGTAAGGACAAAGAACGAATCACCTAACTCGATTCTACCCAAAATTCTAAACCAGTATTAAAAAACTAGCCTGCACTATTACTTTTCAGCTCAAGCTTTAAAGTAGTTCGTATTTCTAAAAAAAATACGATGACCAATATATAACGGGCACAGATTCGGTAACCGGTTTTTCTTGGCCTCCTACAATTTTAGGATCTTCAAAAAACGATAAAAACCCAGTGGTACTCACCCTGTAACTGATGGCGGTGTTCTACTATTGACACCTAGTTAGAAACATACAAAGAACGAAAATGAAACCACCGCCAGTTTCAACATGTAAATTACGCTGTACAAGTTACTCAAACTGCGTATCAAATAAATAACATCTATAAAAATCCCCTAACTTTACGCATCTAAATTAGATTCATTTTTTGTACACTATCATTGACATAGAAACTACCGGAAACGGTGTTAAAGGCAATAAGATAACCGAGATTTCCATTTTCAAATATGATGGTCATCACGTTGTAGATGAATACACCTCATTGGTAAATCCGCAATGTGAAATATCCTCGTTCATCACCGGACTCACTGGAATAGACAATAATATGGTGCGTAATGCACCCCTTTTGGAGGAGATTATCCCAGAAATCGAAGCAATTACCAAGGACACAATCTTTGTAGCCCATAGTGTTAATTTCGATTACAATGTTATCAAAAATGAGTTCAAGCTACTCGGACATGATTTCGCTAGAAAAAAACTCTGTACAGTTCGTTTATCAAGAAAATTACTGCCAGGGTACCATTCGTATAGTTTGGGTAAATTAACAGCAGCTTTAGACATACCATTAACAGATAGGCACAGAGCCAGGGGCGATGCCCATGCAACGGTGTTATTATTCCATAAACTTTTAAGGACTAAAGATGCCGAAAATGTTTTCAAATTATTCCTAAATTCAAAATCACAGGAAGCTACATTACCTCCTGGTCTACCAAGGGAGGAATATGAAAAACTTCCAATCACCCCCGGTATTTATTACTTTAAAGATGTAAAAGGGAAAATAATTTATGTTGGAAAAGCCCTTAATATTAAAAAAAGGGTGTTAGGTCATTTTTATAACAAAAAGACAAAAGAGATTACGCTATGCTCAGAAACTGCATCTTTAGACTTTGAAGAAACAGGAAATGAGCTAATTGCTTTATTAAAAGAATCTGCAGAAATCAAGCACCATTATCCTAAATATAATAGTGCACAAAAAAGGTCAATTCAACAGTATGGCATTTTTAGCTACGAGGACCGTAATGGGGTTATTCATTTGGCCTTTAATAAAATAAAAATGACTCCTAATCCATTAGCTATATGCTACAGTCCTACCGAAGCGCGACAGTATATAGAAGCTTTATGTAGCATGTTTGAGCTTTGTCCGAAGTACTGCCACTTGCAAGAGAATGTTACCGTTTGCTCTCACTATAAGATTAAACCATGCATTGGCATATGTTCTAACCTTGACCTTGCACTACCTTATAATCAACGTGTACAAGAGGCGCTTGATAGTTTAAAACAAATACAATCAGATTTGGTCATAAAAACAAAAGGACGAAATACCGATGAAAATGCCTTTGTTATTATACGAGAGAATAGTTATGCCGGATATGGTTTCGCACCAAAGGAAACCGCTATTGAACATATAGAAGATTTAGAATTGTTTATAATTCCACAGAAAAATACACTAGAAACACAAAGAATAGTTGAAAGTTATTTGAGGAAAAATCCAAATGCGATTTATTCCTTATAAGTATCAAAAAGTTAATCTTTCATTTTCTTATACATTCTAATTACAAAGAGCAACCACGCCATAAAAACTATGGATACAAAAGTCGAATATATGAATACAAACTCCACTATTTCTTATACTTTAGGTAATTCATAAAACCAAGAATGGTAGGTGCCCAAAATGCGATGAATATAGCATCCAATTTTTTTCCTGATAAGAAAAGAATTTCCGAAACTATAATTATAGATATTACTACCAATATCATAATGATATTCATTACCCCAATACGGTCTACAAAATTTTTAAACATAGCTTTAATTCAAATCCCACTTAAATATATCAATTAATATGTACTTTTTTTAAAAAATTACGACAAAATTTATCGTCCCATTTATAATGTTGTCGGACAAATAAAATCTGTTGTCTTTACTCCTACTTTTTTAAGCGCTCCAAATCCACCTTTTACATCTATTAGATTATGAATACCACGACTCTTCAAAATAGAGGATGCAATTACAGATCGATATCCTCCAGCACAATGAACTAAGAAATTTCTGTTTTTAGGAAATTCCGTTAAATGGATATTCAATTCGCTCAAAGGTGTGCTTTCCGCATTCAGAACATGTTCACTTTGAAATTCACCTATCTTACGCACATCAAAGACCTTACTATTTTTCTCCTCAATTTTATTTTTTGCCTCATTTGCCGTAATCGACACAATATGATCCGTTTCTTTTCCTGCTAATTTCCATGCATCAATACCCCCCTTTAAAAATCCGATAGAGGCATCAAATCCTACTCTAGACAATCTTGTAATCGCCTCTTGTTCCATCCCTTCTGGACTTACCAAAAGTAAAGGCTGTTTTGTATCGGCAATTAAGGCTCCGACCCAAGGGGCAAAATCTCCATTTAGACCGATAAATATAGACCTAGGTATATGCCCTTTTACATATTCGTCTTGGTGTCTTACATCTAACACCAAAGCTTCTGTCTCATTCGCTACGCGTTCAAACTCATTCGGCGAAAGCTCACGTGTACCGCGATTCAGTACCTTTTCTATATCTTCATATCCTTCCTTGTTCATCTTAACATTTAGAGGGAAATATTTTGGAGGCGGCAATAAACCATCGGTAACTTCTTTTACAAATTCCGCCTTGGTCATATCGGCCCTTAATGCGTAGTTCATTTTCTTTTGGTTCCCTAAGGTATCGACCGTTTCTTTCATCATATTCTTACCACAAGCAGATCCGGCACCATGTGCAGGATATACGATTACATCATCTGCCAAAGGCATGATTTTAATCCGTAAGCTATCGAATAAAGTTCCTGCCAATTGCTCTTGTGTCATATCAGCTGATTTTTGAGCTAAATCAGGTCTCCCAACATCTCCCAAAAACAAAGTATCCCCAGAAAAAATAGCTATGTCTTTACCTTTTTCATCCTTTAGCAAATAGGTGGTACTTTCCATTGTATGCCCTGGAGTATGCAAAACCTTAAACGTTAGTTTCCCTAATTTAAACTCTTGACCGTCCTCAGCAATAATAGCTTCAAAAGAGGTCTTTGCAGTAGGCCCGTAAATAATTGGTGCTCCCGTTTCTTTGGACAACGTAACATGACCACTCACAAAATCAGCATGAAAATGTGTTTCAAAAATATACTTGATTTTAGCATTGTCGTTTTTTGCCCGTTCCATATAGGGTGCAACTTCACGTAAGGGGTCTATGATAGCTACCTCTCCTTCACTTTCTATATAGTAAGCTCCTTGAGCCAAACAACCTGTATATATCTGTTCTATGTTCATCTTTTACTATTGTAATCTATTAACTAATCTTTTTATAGCCCTAAAAACACAAATACTAATGCATCATTTTAACTTTGCCATTCTACTATTCTCATACGCTACTTTGGCTGCCAATAACGATACTTCATTAGGGTTATCAAAAAAATCTACCGCTTCCTTCGTTTTTACAAACAGAAATTCGCGCTGTAGTTCTTTAATAATGCCTGTATTAAAAATAATATCGCGCGTTGGCCCAATAGCCCCAGCAATATAAAATTGTTTGCCGCTTTCACGAATATCATGAATTAGCTTAGTTAACATATCTGCAGCGGATGCATCAATATAATTTATAGATTCCGCATTTAAAATAATACCCTTCAAATTAGGACCTTTTGCCCTCATATGTTTTAATAACTCCTTTTTAAAAAAGCCAGAATTACCAAAATATAATTGTGAATCAAACCGTACAATCAACAACTCATTACGCACAACAACCTCATCGGCAAATCGAATTACATTCTTGTAGTAATCTGAATTACCAATATTACCTATCTCCACAAAATGTGGTTTAGATGTTCTGTATACCATGAGTAATAATGAACATAAAACACCGATTAAAATACCTTCTGTAATACCAATAAACAACGTTATAAAAAAGGTAATTAATAGCACAACAAATTCATCTTTTCTGTTGATCCATAGGTTTTTGCAATAATCTACATCTATAAGTTTAACTACCGAAACCATAATAATACTGGCCAAAACTGTAATAGGCAGGTATTGAAACAGCGGCGTTAAAAATAACAAAGTAAGTACCACTAATAGAACACTAAATATAGCAGACAAATTGGTCTTTGTTCCAGCATCATAACTTATAGCCGATCTTGAAAAGCTAGCAGTTACCGGATACCCTTGAAAAAGCGAACCGACTATATTCGAGGCCCCCAAGGCAATTAATTCTTGATTCGGCTTAATGGTTTCCTCTCCACTTTTATCTTCTAAAGCTTTCCCTATTGAAATCGCCTCCAAATAACCTACCAGCGCTAGAGCAACTGCAATAGGCCATAACTGCTGAACATCATTTAAATTTAAAGTAGGGATAACCATGGTTGGCAAACCCTTAGGCACGTCACCTACCAACTTAATTCCATAGTTTTCCATTTGAAAAAGGTATGCTGCCAAGATTCCCACAACTACGATTATCAAAATACCCGGGATTTTTTTATTCCATTTTTTAAAACCTATCAACACCCCTATTCCTACCAGACCAATACCAAAATCAAACCAATTAATTTCACCTAATTTAAAGAATATGTTAGGCACGGTCTGATAGATTTTAGTACTACCCTCTACTGATATTCCTAATAGATGTTTCAACTGACTCGAAACAATGATAATTGCAGCAGCAGAAGTAAAACCACTAATAACTGGCTTGGAAAGGAAGTTGACCAAAAAACCCATTCTGAGCACCCCTAACACCAATTGTATAGCACCTACCATTAGTGCTAAAACAACGACCATTTTTATATAATTTTCAACGCCAGTTATCGCTAAAGTCCCCAAGCCTACAGCGACCAATAATGAGTCCATAGCCACCGGGCCAACAGCTATTTTTCTTGAAGTTCCTAAAAGCGCATACGTAAAAACAGGAAACAAAGACGCATAAAGTCCGTGTACTGGAGGTAACCCTGCTATCATTGCGTAGGCCATACCCTGAGGTACCAAAACAATGCCTACGGTTAAGCCTGCCAGCAAATCTTTAATAAAATAGGATTTTTTATAGGTAGACACCCAATCCAAAAAAGGCAATACATTCCTCACAAGGTAAATTTAATCATTTAATAGGGCTTAGAATAACCATTTAAAACTATAGCCTCATTGGGTAAGAAGTTTGTTGAACTCCAGTGCTTTAATAATCCAAATCATCTTCACTCTCAAAACCATTAGGCTCTATAAATAAAAAACCTCGAAGCGGCTTGCCTGTAAAGTCCATAGATTTACTCTCTGATTTTTGAAGCAGTTCTTTATAATTCAATTTACGTACGCAAACCATCAGTCTATCTTCCTGCCTTTTTTTATCCTTTAGAATACCTATAAACATTTTACCACTGACCACAAATGTGAGACCGCCCATCATCTTTTTCTCCTCAATAGCCCCATTGCCCTTTAATCGTTGCCGAAGACGATTTGCCAAATGTTCACTGTACGCCACCTAATCAACTATTAATGCAAGTTCCTTGTATTTTACGTAATCGGATATTTCTGAAACATTACCGGAGTAACTTTTACCTCGTAATTTACTTACGGTATGTGCTTTTAACACTACTGATGAGTGATTTTTGACTAGTAATTTTAGCTCGTTTTCAATAGTATCATTTACTGCCAACCATTGCGATTCCATATCTTCTGCAAGTATCAATGGCATTCGTGGTTCATTCAATTTTGGATTATTATGAATTTTTCCCATAATTTCGTTCCCAATGGTGGTCACGATTGAAAATGATTTAATTGCACCTCCATGCTGCGGGTTTATCCATTCAGACCAAAGTGCGGCAAGTGCTAATGGTTCTTTATTTTTCTGTTTAATAAAGAATGGGTACACCTCATTATTATAATGGTAATGCTCGTAAAAACCATCAACATATACGATGCATCGTTTTTCATTTGCAGCATCCCTAAATGCAGGTTTTTCAAAAATGGTTTCTACCCTAGCATTTAAAGTACTGTTCCAAATTTTCTGTTGTTGCTCGAGATTCTTAACCCAATGTGGTATTAGACCCCAAGTAGCTACAGTTGGGTAAAAAGAATCTTCATTTGTATAAATTAGCACCTTTGGATGTGAAAATCCAGAAGCGTGGTAGAGCGGCAAATCGGTTAGCGGAGCTAACTTTTCACTTATTTCCTCTATTGCTTTTAAATCCAGATTTCTTGTCGCTCGTTTTAATTGGGCCCCTAAACTAGTTTTTATATCGTAACACATACTACCAAATTTAGGTGTAAACTATAAAACTACATGGGCTTTATCGCTACTTTAAAGTGCATGGGTTTATTTTTTAAAACTATAAATCCGTCTGCTATATTTTCCTGTGCAACTGCATATGGGTAAAAAGTAATGGGTTCTATACAAACCATATTTGGCACTTCTGTCCACAACATAAAATGTTTAAAGCCTTCAGTTGTAATTTGCAGTTTGCGGTCATCTTTCAATCGTATCACATTGGCATCTGGCACGTGCAAGGCCCTACTACCCACTTCCATAACCTCAGCTATAGAAAAATCATTCGTATCGGTAGAAATCACTGCATTTTCTGAATGTAGCATAAATGCAGGATGATACCCCAACATAAAAGGCATTCCTTCTTCCCCAGTAATCGTAAAGGTGAGTACTAATTCGTCCTCCTTCAATTCATAGGACTTTTCAAATTCAAAATTGTACGGCCAACTCAATTTTGCCTCAGTAGATTTATTCGGATATTTTGAATTTAACACTTCCTTATTTGCGGTATACTTCTTTGTGAAAACTGCTTTATTGTCAGACTTTTCAGTTAAAGAATAGCTCATCTCCCTAAGTAGACCATGCTGGTCTTGTATGGCATCACCCTTCGCCGTAGTGACCTTAAAATCTGCCTCGTTCGTTGGCCCAATAACAGGAAACATTTCCGTATCAACATTACGCCAACCAGGATTTCCCTTTTGATGCATAAATTCGTGACCAGAAACTTGATACCCTACCAATTCCCCGGCTACAATTTTAACCTTTTGATTACCAACTTGAAGTTCTGTAGTATTACTCATGGATTAATCTATATATTAATAGTGCCGTTCTTTTTGTAAGTGCTTCAATCGTATTTAGGTTGACCGTTTCTTCGGGTGTATGGGCTGCATTTCCCATAGTGCCTAAACCATCTAAGCAATCAACATATTTAGCAACAAACGATGTATCTGCAGCGCCGCGCTTACCTGGGTCATAAGCTAAAACCTCACCTTGCTGTAAATCTAAACTTACTTCGTTCAATTTCACTAATAAAGCTTCGTTACCTGGGGTAGGTTGCATGGCAGGGTAACTATCGTTAAAACTTATATTAGCGGTAGTCTGTGGTAGATTATTCGCCACTATTTCTCGCATTTTATCTCGTGTACGCTCTTTTTGTTCTTCGGATATAAAACGGAGTCCGCCACGAACTTCGGCTTTCTGAGCAACAACATTGGTTTTCCCAAAAACAGTTCCCTTACTCGTCATGTCGTCAAACTCAACAAATGTACCACCAAGTAACGTACCCGGATTGAAGGTCAATAAGTCTTCACCTTTTACATCCGTATAAAATCCATTTAAAATCCGTGACATTTCAAAAATGGCTCCTGCCCCGGTATCTTCATTAAATATCCCTGAAGAATGTGCTCGCTTACCTTCTACTTCGACCTTCCAATCTGATGAACCTCTACGCGCTACAGTTGCGTAGTTAAAACCTGTAGAAGTTTCAAAACCTAAGGCTATATCACTTCTTTTAGCTGCTTCAATCAAATCTTTTCGACTCTCTTCAAGTGGATCTCCAGCACTTTCTTCATCGCCTGTAAAGGCAACAATAATCTGAGCATCGTTCAACAACCCGTTTTCTCTTAAAGCTTTTAATGCATAGAGTACAATTATATCACCACCTTTCATATCATTACCGCCAGGGGCATGGGCTATAGAATCATTGACCATTTCAAAAGTTTGAAACGGACTATCCTCTTCAAAAACCGTATCTAAATGTCCTATTAGTAGTAGCTTCTTTCCTTTAGACCCTTTAATTTCCGCAAATAAATGTCCGCCCCTATTCATTTCCTCCGGCATGGGTATCCACGTACTTTCAAATCCTATGTCTTCAAAGGCACTTGCGAATTCTTGACCTACTTTTTCTACTCCTTTCAAATTCAATGTGCCGCTATTGATATTAACGACCTTTTCTAAAAAGGAAATTGCCTCGGCATTATTCTGTTCTATGTTTTTAATTATCTTCTTTTCTGTTTTTGATAGCTTTTGAGCATTTACTCCAACTAAGAAAAAAGCAGTAATAACGGTAAGAAATATCTTTTGACGCATGTAGTATGTTTTACATCAAATTTACCAAAAAGAGAAAGAAAAAAAGATAAAAATAAATTTTGCTTTCACACTATTCCTATTCAAATCGAATTGCCTTCACCGGAGTTATTCTAGTAATAATGTACGAAGGTATCAATAACATTAAAAGACAAAGTAGCAACACCCCTACATTTAAAAGTACGATTGTCGACACATCGATGCTTACTGGAATATATTCAATATAGTACTCCTTCGGGTTGGGAAACTTTAATATCCTAAATTTCTCTTGTAGAAAAATAATTCCGAGTCCGATAAGGTTCCCCCAAAAAAGCCCAACTCCAATTAGGTAGGCGGCATTGTATAAAAACACTTTACGAATGCTCCAGTTCGTAGTGCCTAACGCTTTTAGAATTCCAATCATTGGTGTTCGTTCTAGAATTAAAACCAACAAGGCAGTTATCATATTGATACCCCCTACTATTATCATAATCCCAATGATCAAGGCGATATTAAAATCGAACAAGCCTATCCATTCAAAAATCTTATAGTATTTATCTTTGATGGTCCTGGTATCTAAGCTAGAAACTGTTTGTCCGTATATCTCATTGCTTTTTTCATCGATATCATCAAAACTGTTCAGAAATACCTCAAAGTTACCAACCTCGGTATCGGTCCATTTATTCATATGTTGAATATGGCGGATATCGATAAAAATATAAAGTCCGTCAATTTCTTCAAATCCGCTATCGTAAATTCCGGTGATATTAAATTTTCGTTGGTTAGGTATTCTGTCGACTGTATCATCCCTTAGAAAAAATGTAAAGAAAGAATCCCCTACATTAAGGTTCAAACGGTTCGCCATGATTCGGGATATTATTACATCAGAATTCAAATCACCGTTATACTCAGGTAAAACTCCATCCACTAAATATTCTTCTAATGCAGACCAATTATAATCCTTACCAACACCTTTGGCAATAATACCCTCAAAGGTTTCTTCCGTTCTAATAATTCCCGCTTTTGTGGCAACTGCTTGAATATGGACAATGCCATCTACCGTCTTAAAATCGGGATAAAACTCCTGTTCCGTGCTTACAGGCACAACAGAAACTTCAGAATTATTATTATCGTAATTGTAGATTTGAACATGACCATTAAATGCGGTCACTTTTTCACGAATTTTCTCCTTTAACCCCAGCCCTGTTGCTATGGCAATTAACATCATTATTACACCAATAGCAATTGCAGCAATCGCTATTTTTATTATTGGTGCAGATATACTAATTTTATGCTCCTTACCCTTTATAAGCCGTTTGGCGATAAAATATTCTAGATTCAAATGATGTTATTTTTATCCAATTTCAAAAGTACAGTTTTATTATGGTTTTTAGTATTAGCCACCTGCGGAAACGAAACAGACAAAAAGGCTGCTACGACCAGTTCAAGCGTTGCCAACCAAACCGAAAAATCAGTAAAAGACGTGGTTGTTGCCGCTAATAGAACCGATGCGTATATTCCCATTCTACAAGGAAAGCGTATAGGGGTAGTCGCCAACCAGACCAGTGTTGTATTCAAAACGGAAGGCCATACGCATTTGGTAGATTCATTGCTTTCGCTGGAAATTAACATCAAAAAAGTTTTTGCCCCTGAACATGGATTTAGAGGCCAAGCCGATGCCGGGGAGCATGTGAAAAATAGTACAGATACGAAAACTGGTTTACCTCTAATTTCTTTATACGGCAAAAACAGAAAACCGAGTCAAGAACAATTGGAGGGTTTAGATATGGTACTTTTTGACATACAAGATGTAGGGGTTCGTTTTTACACGTATATAGCCACATTGCAGTTGGTCATGGAAGCCTGTGCAGAAAAGGGCATTCCAGTACTAGTGTTAGATAGACCAAACCCAAACGGACATTATGTAGACGGACCAACCATGGAGGCAGACCATACTTCTTTCTTAGGGATGACAAAAATTCCCTTAGTCTATGGCATGACCATTGGCGAATATGCAACTATGATTAATGATGAAGGATGGATGGAAAATGGTAAAAAAACAGATTTGACCGTCATTCCATTAGAAAAATGGACACATGATAGTTTTTACAGCTTGCCCATTCGCCCCTCTCCTAACCTGCCTAATGATGTTTCCATTACGCTTTATCCGAGTCTTGGCCTTTTTGAAGGAACCAATATTAATGCAGGTCGTGGAACGGAATTTCAATTTCAGCGCTATGGCGCTTCATTTTTAGACAGTACAGCGTATACGTTCACCTATACGCCCGAACCAAATTTTGGTTCGAAACATCCAAAAGAGGAAGGTAAATTATGTTACGGGAAAGACCTCTCTAAAACCCAGCGGAGGAACGAAGTCACTATGAAATATGTCATTGATGGGTATCATAATTCAAAAGATAAAAGCAACGTATTCCTCACAAGTGGTTTTACAAAACATGCAGGAACCAAAAAATTGCAACAACAAATTGAAGCGGGACTTTCGAATGCCGAAATAAAAGAATCTTGGCAAGCAGATTTGGAGAAATTCAAAAAGATACGTGCGAAGTACGTACGATATTAAATTTTATTCAACAACCTCAGCTGCAGTAGGCTTACGATAGTTCACAAAAGGGTATTTCAACAATGAACTGATTTTTCTATTTTCAATAGCATCAGGAAACGTATCTACTCCATAGACAATTGCTTCTCTATCTAAATGCATATGCGTACCGAATATCCGGTCCCACCACGAGAATATATTCCCATAATTACTATCGGTATACGGCAGCATATAATGATGGTGCACTTTATGCATATCTGGTGATATCAACACATAACTCAATGCTTTATCCACCCCTTTTGGTAATTTTATATTGGCATGATTAAACTGAGAAAGTACCACCGATACACTTTGATACAACATTATAATTCCGATGGGTGCTCCGACCACAAAAACACCAACTAAAGTAAAAACATAACGAATCAAACTTTCTAATGGATGATGTCTGTTTGCAGTAGTCGTATCAACATTATGATCTGTATGATGCACCAAATGCACCATCCACAGCGGTTTTACTTTATGCTCTACCCAATGCGCCAAGTAGGCACCAATTAAATCTAACAAGGCTACCCCTAAAAAAACATACGCCCATAATGGCATTGCCGGCAACCAATTGATAATACCAAAATCATTCGCTACAGCCCAATCGGATGTTTTCAACAATAAAAATGCTAACGGAAAATTAATCACGATTGTGGTTAGTGTAAAAAAGAAGTTAGGTAAGGAGTGCTTCCATTTATTGTAACTCCCATTAAACAAAGGAACAATCCCTTCTAATATCCAAAAGAAAGTGATTCCGCCTACCAAAATTAAAGACCGATGGGCAGCCGGTATCGTTTCAAAATAGGCTATGAGTTGTTCCATGTTCTAAATATACTAAAATCATTGTTCGTTGATGGTTGTTTGGGCTTTACTGAAATAGTCACTTCTTTATGTCAAGCTTTTAGATAACTTTTAAACTATGATAGGTTGAGGCACTGGAAATACGCAAGATTTTAGAGTCAAAAACGAAATAAGCATAGATTTTTAGAAGGAAAAATACGCCCGAAATTAATTATAGGGTACGTTCGACTTTGGTTTTTACGTTTGAAACATCACCATAAAACGTATTGAAAATCATACAGGCCGTTAAATCTCCAGTTACATTAACTGCTGTTCTAAACATTCCCAAAATACGGTCTATCCCTATAATAACGATTAGTCCATCAATAGGAATTCCTGCACTCTGTAATACAGATGCAAGAATAATAACGCCACCGCCTGGAATGGCAGGTGTTCCTATGGAAGCAGCTACCACCGTAAAAGTGATTAATACTAAATTAATAAGGGACAATTCAATGCCGTATGCTTGTGCCATAAAAATAGTGGTTACACATTGAAACAATGCAGTTCCGTCCATATTAATAGTGGCTCCAACAGGAATTACAAAGTCACTAATATTAGAGGATACTCCCAATTTTTCATCGGCTGTTTTCATCGAAATAGGCATAACAGCAGCTGAACTGGCGGTTGAAAATGCTAATAATTGAGGTTCTCGTATAGCTTGTAAAAAGTTTAGTGGATTTTTCTTTACAACAAGGAATACCAGTGACAAATAAAATATCATTAATAGAAGCAAGCCAATCCTGTCCTAAACGTTTTCAAGAATGAATAACTTTACTGTTTTCATTGACCTAAAGCTACCGTTTTGGTTTTTTTCAGAATAGAACCCCCTGTACGATATTTTGTTTAGGCGGCGGATGGTCTTGAAAAGGGTGGTCGAGCCATTTTTGGAGGTCTACCTTAACAAAAAGGTTGAGTCTTATAAAAGCGACCAGATTTGATAAGTACCATTTGTATTTTGCCATAGCTTTCAGT
>NZ_VAUW01000025.1 GCF_005771495.1 Maribacter sp. ACAM166 | reverse complement strand
ATAACTTCAACCACCCACATAAATCTTTAGGTAATAAATCACCTAAAGAGTGTATGCCCAGGTTTGATGAAGAATTTAAATTCTTCATCAAACCTGACCTAAATAATAATTATTTATCGAATTTAGACGTGTCCTAAGACGGGGAAGCCTACACTTATGGGGAAGCCTACAGGTTTACCCAATGGATTTTATTCTGGATAAAAAAATATCAGTTTCAGAATTAAAAGAAAAAATAAACGCCTTCCCTAAAGTAGATTGTTTTGATGAGCAAGAAAAAGAATGTGATGCTTGCAGTGGGTATGGTGATGTTGATTTTGAATTTTCACACAATGGTAAAGATTATGAATCAAATCAAGATTGCCCTGTTTGTGATGGAAGTGGCGTGTTTAATACAGTTTCTAAACAACCAAACGGTAAAAAAGAACTTGATTACAATAAATTTTTTGGAATTGGGAACAGCGTTTTTAATGTATTAAGAATTGAAGAATTATTACAAGTAGCGGAAACACTTAAATCTGATGAAATAACATTGGTAAATCAAACACAAGCAAACAAAGCCTCTTTGTTTAAGATTAAAGAAGTAGAGGTTTTGCTTATGCCTACAATATGCAATGATTTATCGAATGTCGTTCAGAATGTTGCCTAACGGTTTTGTGTATGATTTCGTTGCGTGTTTAAGCACTAAAGTTAGCAAATAAATCACAGATAGAAAGTCCGCGAGGACTTTCGTAAGTAGGCTATAACTAGCAATGAATTATACACGGTGTTATGTGTAGTTATTTTTTATTTCTTCCGTTCGTTTTATTCTCTCTAAAGCAATTTTATGTAAATGTTCTAAATCCAATTCGTCCAAATAAAATGGATAATCTTCATCAGAACAAGCTTTCCAATATAATCTAGAACCATCCATAATCGCTTTTCCGTATTTAGTCATTCTTTCAACCCATTCAGTTGGTCTTATCCATATTTTTTCTTTTGTTGGATTATAATGAACACTTGAATCTCTTAATTCCTTATGTTCTGACAATATAGTTTTAAAAGGTTCAATTAGTTGATTTCTATCAATTGTTTTCAGAGTCGGTTTTTCAATTCCGCGAATAATTTGGTGAGATTTCTCTATTTTTTTTTCAAGCGATAAAAATTTGCCTTTAGATTTACCAATTAAAATTTCCTTTTCTGATTCAGATAGAGAATTTTCGTTTTGCATTAAAAAATCGTAGGATAAGCTATTGACGAAAGTTTCAAAAAATGAATACAACTGTAAAATTGTTGTTCTAGCAAAAGAACAGGTGTTTAAATTAATTATACTAGCATCTGGATATACTTTTGAAGCCATATTTTTATCTGGCGAAAATTTTAAATAAGTTCCAATTTTGTGAAGCTTATCTAATTCATTCTCCGCCAAAACGTAAAAATAAAAGGCATCTCTTAAAAGAAACTGTTCCTCAACAGATATTCGACTTGCGTGATAGTTTGTTCCAACTCTAGCGTGATAAGGATATTTGTCATCCCAAACTATGGAACAATCAAGAAACTTTTCAAGCCAACCATATTCAATTCCAAATGAGAAATATTCTTTATTGTTTTTTAGATAATTATTAAATTCAGAACCAATTTTGTGAATGTCTTCTTTGGGTGGAAATATTTTCTTCGCTTTCTCCACCATTTTTTCCAAGACGTGATTTAATTCCGTTGCTTTTATTTGAAATTCAATTTCTGAATCATAATTCACGCATTCAAATCCAGCAGTTAATGATTCTCTAACATAGTCATTAGTTATTCCGCCTTTTTCCTTGGGAATCAAAGAAAAAATCAATTGAAGAAACGCTAGTTTGTCAGCAGTTTTTTGTCTTGTAATCAATTAGTTGCGGATTTGGTTTTAATTACACATAACGTTTATGTATATGGTTTGTTACGTGGTTAAACAACTAATTTAGTAAATAATTACCGACCAAGAAAGTCCGCGAGGACTTTCGTAAGTAGGCGAGAACTAGCAATAAATTATATACGGTGTTGTGCCTAGTTTTTATTCCACTTTTCTAATATACTATCAGCTTTTTTCTTTGTTATATTTCCAAAATATGGTTTTCCAGAAATTCGTTGTTCTTCTCTTTCCATAACTGCTGGTGTTCCGCAAAAACCAATTTCATTTTCGTTAATTTGATAATAGTCAGCCTCAAAATAGTCTTTATTTTCATTATCATCTTTGTAATAATATCTGATTGATAAATTTTCTGTCGTAACTGAATCTAGATTTTTTTCATAAACATCCATTTCCGATTCAATTCCGTTTTTCCAAAACATAATATTTGAGTTTAACCAAATTATTTTGCTTTTAAAAGTTCCGCTTTTGTTATTAGAATCATTTTCATAAATTATTCCATTTTTTATGTCACTAAAACTAAAGACTTCTTTTAACTTTAATTGACTAACAGGATTATCATTTATATAATCTTCGTCGATAAGATAATCAGATTTCCAATTTTCAGAGATTTCCTTTAATCCAACTTCAGTTCGTGTTTGGTTAAAGTTTATTCCGTATTTTTCATAATTCAGTTTCTCGTTTTGAGAACGCATGGTTGTTTTATAAGATATAAATCCAATGAGAAATATTCCAATTAAGACTAAAAATATTTTCTTTATTCGGTTTTTCATAAATTAGGCACAACGGTTTGTGTATGAAGCGTTGGGCATTTCGAAGCACTTCATTTTCAGTTTACCGTTATGTTTATTTATTGCTATTAATTTTACTTAATTACCTATTGCCCAGTGATTTATACACGTTGTTGTGTTTTCGTACTTTATTTTCCGTTCTGCTGATAGCGTTGGCAAAGACATACTCTTTTGCAATTTTGGCTTGTGTTGTTGGCTGTAGCGAATTGCAAACGTGTATGGCTTTTAGCGTTGGCATATTATTTAACTTTTTATTTCATTCAATTTTTCAATGTCAAAACCTACTCTTTGAGCTTTTTCATACGTCCAAATTTGAGCTTGTTGTATTATAGAATCAATTATCTTATTCATCCAAACAGCTGAACCAAATTTTTCGCTTTCTGGAACAAATGAATCGTGAAATCCTATTGACATATTAATAATTCTTTCTTTATCATCAGCAACTTTTAAAGATGAAAAAATATGTGATTTTTCTAAATGTACAAATGAATTACCTGCTTTATATATATCAGTAACCCATTCCATATTCTTAACTTTTGAAATTTCAGTATAAAGTAAAGAATCACTTAAGTTTTGTTTAGTTCCTCTAAGTTTCATCTTCATTATTAATTCACCTCCCATAACTTTAGAGGCAAAAGTATTTCTGTCGTATTCTGAAATAATTGAAGCATACAATCGTAATAATGTGTCAATATTAATTCTTACTAATGGAGCAGCTGCAATAAAATTGTTGTCTCGAATTAATGCTGTATATGCTTTGGAAATATTTACTGTACGGTTTAGAGCTGCTATTAAAAAAATATCAAATGTTTCCATTTTGGGAGTAATTGCTGTTAGCTGTTGGCCCATATTGATAATTGCTTTTGATTTATTGTCAATTTCAATAAGCAACTGTTCTTTTGTTAGTTTTACATAGCTCATTCAACCTCAATTTTATCAATTTCTTTCATTATTCTGTCTGTTTCAGTTAGAGCAACTATAATT
The DNA here is from genome assembly GCF_005771495.1 of Maribacter sp. ACAM166. Lineage (GTDB taxonomy): Bacteria > Bacteroidota > Bacteroidia > Flavobacteriales > Flavobacteriaceae > Maribacter. The sequence goes on along the minus strand of NZ_VAUW01000025.1, from coordinate 61,374 downwards.
TTCTGGTAATGTAAAATATCTTCATAGTACAATTCTCTTTCCTTTCTGTCTTTTAGCCATTTTTGAGCAGGTTGATAACCTCCAATATAAAACTCCCAAGCAGTTACAGGAACGTTGTCAAAATATTTACTCTCGTTTATCCAAATTCTACCAAGTTGCTTTTCGGTGTCTATTATTTCCCAGTCTTTCTTGCCAATTTTAGTGGTAATTACATTATGGTCATTTTCTGCATCTTCTGCCATTTCATAACTTGTAATGTAATTCTCAACTTTATTACTTTCTAAAAGATGAATTTCTCGTACTTCTTTTCCTAGTTTCACCAAACTCCAAAATGTTTTTTCGTCTTTTGGATACGGAACTCTTGGAAAATCTATTTTAAGAAACTCTTTGTATTTATCACGATAAGTAGGCGAGTACAGCACAGCATAGATGTAATCTAAAATGTCTATTGGTGCAAACGTGTTTTTAGTTTCTTCTTTCTCTTTGGTGAATGTTAAGCCCAATTTTTTGGCTATTTGGTCTACTATTTCTTGATTTAGATTTGGTTTTCTACTTATTGATTCTTCAATAGTTTGTTGACCATTATTTTCAGGATATAGATAAAGTGGAAAACCATTTCCAGTACCAAACATTTTTGCACTTGCAGTAATATTTCCTTCAAAGATTTTATTTGTGATAAAACAATGTCTGTAATCTTGAACGGTTTGTCTTGGAACAATTAAGCCAAAATTTTTACTTAAAAGATGCTTCATTACGTTATATCTGCCATTGCAAACAAAGCCATTCTGTTTCCCAGAGTAAAATGTTTTTCTAGTGTCAAAAGGTCTATAATAAATATCTTGCCAAACTTTGGGATTATTAATGTTTTCAATAACATCATTTTTTGCTCTACCAATTTTCCAGTCTCTTGCATCTTTAGTATTGTATTTCTCGGCAATTTCTTTTTCATCTAATTCTAAAAAATCGTTAACTGTTTCTTTAAGTTTCTCTTGTTCAAAATGGATGGTTATCGCGTCACGAATTGTTTCAATTCCTGGAACTTTTTCAAGAAACAATTCACTTACTTTAAACCCTTTTTTATATTTTTCTTCAGATTCAAAATCTTTTGGTACAAAAAAGAAATAAGGTTCTTTATTTTTTAAAACTTCCCATTTGATTGTTGAAACTGTTTTGTCAAAAAGATATGGATATTTTACATCTCTTTTTCCAAATAGGTCTGAATGAAATACTTTACCTAATTGGTTTGATTTTTTGTTTCCTGTTTTTATAAATATGTTGATAGAAACTCCTTGCATAATGTCAAACACATTTTGGTCTGGTGAACCATCAGGACAAATTTCTTTCTTTTTAGCATTTCCGTGCAAATCTAAAATATAAACCTTGTCAAATGTTTCGAGTAGATTTTTTCGCATTTGCCTATGCGTTATACCATCTATAAAACTATTGTTTGATATGTATGCTAAAATACCTTCTCCGTTTTTTTCAATATAATATTGTCCGTATCTTAAAAACTTGATGTAGTCGTCATCAAGATTAATTTTCCTTTCATTTAAGTCTTTTTTATAATCATTCAATAGACCTTGTATCCAATCTCCTTTGTTGGTGCTACTTACTGCATATGGTGGATTTCCAATAACACACATAACTGGTGTATCGCGTTTTATGTGGTTGGCTTCATTTGCTTCACTACTTAACCAATTAGAAAATAATGTTCCAGTGTCTTTGTGATGTTCTTCTAATGAGTTGGTTAAGTATATATTTAAACGTTCATTTTTAGTTGATTTATAACCTGTTTCGGTTAATAACATATCCAATTTTAGATGAGCCATAGAATAGGAAGCCATTAGCAACTCAAAACCATTTAATCTTGGTATTAAGTGTTCTTCTACATATCCACTCCAAGCACCTTTCATTGCTTTAAAGTTTTTGTTATAGATAAACTTCACAACTTCTGCTAAAAATGTTCCTGTTCCAGTTGCTGGGTCAAGTATTTGGACTTTATGTACTTCTTTTTCTATTTGTTTGTAACCAGTTGCAGAACGTTTATCAGTAATATCCGTATTTAATTTAATTTTTGTTTTACTCGTATCTGCTAAACCTTGAGGTAAATCAAATTCTGTTTTTAAAATATCATCTACTGCACGAACTATAAAATTTACTACAGGTTCTGGTGTATACCAAACACCTCTCGCTTTTCTTAATTTTGGGTCATATTCTGCCAAAAATGTTTCATAAAAATGAATTATTGGGTCGTTGGTTTGTGTACTTTTTCCAAAATTCTTTAAAAGTTGTTCGACATTTGTTGCTCTAAAAACTTCTGCAAGGTTATCAACTACAGTTACAATTCTTTCATCAATATCTGGTCCAGCGATATAACCAAATAGTTTACGCAAAAAAGGATTAGATTTTGGAATTAGTTCTGCTGCTTCTTGTCTGCTAAAGTCGTCTAATGTTGGGTCGTGTAATCTTGCTGCAAACATTCCGTATGCTAATGTTTGAGCGTAAATATCTGCAAAACCTTTAGGCTTTAAATCGTGAATTAATATTTCCTTAAAAGTATCATATTGACCTTTTATAGAAGTGTTTTCTTGTGTTTCTTCATCAGATGTTATGGCACGTTCTAAAATATCTTGCAATAAACGTGATTTTCCAGCCATCATTTCCGCCAATTTTTTTGACGATTTGATGGTTTGTCCAACGTGAGTACAAAAGTCTTTGATTAAGTTCTCAAACTTTGAAAAATTTTCGGGAATAGGTTTAACTGAATTATTTTCAATTTCTCCAATTTTTATTTCGTGAACTAATTCTCCGTTTTGAAAGAATTGAAACCAGATGTAATCTGTAATTATTAGATTGTCAAGTGCTTTTTTGTAACGTCCAAATTGTTCTTTGTAAGATTTACTATTAAGGTCTTTTCCAATATCTTTTGCTTCAATATAACCAACAGGGATCTTTCCTTTCGTAATTACATAATCAGGGTTTCCACAATCAGTAACGTTTGCAGGTTCGTTTGTTATTTCAATTCCGTCTACTAACTCTCTAATTAGAGTTTCTAAATCTCCTCTGTAAGAATGTTCTCTTGAAATTCCAGATTGAAGTCTTTTGCTTACTATTTCTACGTATTCTTTTATTGTCATTTTCTTTTTCAATCTTTGGTCAGCGGTGGCTGAAAATTGCTCTTTTGGTTTTTCAGCGTAGGCTTATGTGTCGGCAAAAACCAAATGTGCAATTTGTGCGGTTGGCTTTTTTCGGTATGAAACACAACGTCTCGGCTATGGTTAGTACGGGAATTAAAAGTAGTGAACTTTCGATTAAGCACTTAGCCAAAACTTTTTATTTTGTTTTATATTTTTTGTTCTAAATCCAAATCAAAAGATTTGGCGGACTTACTAAAAACACACTAAACTTTTGGTTAAGCACCAAAACCCGTATTAATTATAGCCATTGTTGTGCGTTCGTTATTTTTTATTTCAGTTGCACGTGAATATGATCATCGTGTCTTACTGCTCTACATCCGTGATATCGTATTCTATTATCTTTTAAATTCATTCTACTTTTCAAATGTGGCTCGATAAATAGTTTTCCTAATCTTCGACTTTTTAAAATACTTTGTATGAGTTTTTTTGTTCCCTTTTCAGAGAAAACTAAATCTTTATTAATTTTTCCAAAAGTCACGTATTTTGGATAGTCATATTGGAAATACCCATTTTTTAAGCAATTTTCAATTTGGTTATATTCATTTGGTTTAGGATTTTCAAACGCACCATATCCACTTACAGATTTTTGTTTGTCAGTTATGATTCGGTTTTCTGTTTCGTATATCAAACTAATGTCGATTTTCTTACCGTCATTATGACTCAAATGGGGAAGTAAAGGGAACTTATTAATAAAAGGAAAATTTGCATCTAAATAGTGAATCTCAATATTTGTTCCGTTTAATTCTTTCTCCGTTTGGCTTAATAATTCGTTTAGTTTTGGTCGGACATAATTTCTGTTCAAAAGAACAGTAATATAGTTCGTTGGGTTTATATTTTCTGAATGTTTTACTTTTTCACGCCCAAAAATCGGAGCAATTAATGGAACAATTAAAAGCGTTGAAAAAAGGTAAAAACTTGTAAAAATAATCAGAGTTTTAAACTTCAGATTTTTATTCCACTTTTTCGAAATTATTAAACTTAATAAATAAACAATTCCACCGATTTGAGTCACAGCAGTTAGAAAGCAAAATAGAATAAATCGGATTATTATTTTCAGCAGGATTTTCAATTTTGGGTTCTGATTTTAATGACGCACAACGGTTAGTATATGAAAAGTAGGCGATTTAGAAGCTCGAAACTTTCAATTTACAAGAAAGTTCAACCAAGCTACAAGCCTTGATATTACTACTATATCGCCTATTTTTTATATACATTGTTATAGCCTGGCATTCTTTGTTTTCAAGATGTTTTATATCTTATCAGACTAATACAACCTTTCTTTTTATAATAAATTTAGAGTAGCCATTTCTTGATTATCTAAACCTACTTGTCCAGCAATTCTACGGTTATAAGTTTTGATTGCACCACTAAGAGTAAATAGTCTAATTAATGCCCAAAGTCCAAAACCACCCAAAGTGATATAAAAAAGAATCTGTAAACCAATTTTGTCAAGCGAGCCATAAGACCAACCTAAAAATAAAAATAATAACCAAACTGTTGTTGTGTTTGCTTTGCGACTTTCATAAGCCATTAATTTGTTAGTGTCCATAATAATTGAATTTTAATTTATAAATTATTTAAGTGTTAATTATTTACTTTTCAAGATATTTCCAGTCAGCATCTTGTTTTACAAATTCAGATTTGTCTTTAAAAACAATCCCAAGTGTTTCAAGTTTCAGACCTTCCATTAAAAAATCGTGTTTAACTTTTTTATTCGCTTTTTCTTCACCTAATTCGTCTCTTAATGCTTTTTTTGCTTGAACAGGTACTTTTGTGTACATAAATTCTGCAACATCATTATATTTTTCAGTCGTTGATACTTCAAGTTCACCTTTAAAATCACCAGCAACTTCATCCGTTAGTTTGGTCTTTTCATCGAAAAATTCAGAATCGTATTTATTTACGTATTTATAATTGAGAATTATGTAAAGTATCTCCTTTTCAAATTGATTATTGAATTTTAATGTCATACTCAGGTATCCTTTGTATTTGTCCATCGAAATTGTATTTGCATCAATCAGTTCTATGAAGTTTTCAAGTTTCTTATTATTCTCTGCTATTTCTATTTTTGCAGTACTAATAGAATCAAAAGAAACTGTTAATTCGGCTATTTCTTCATTAAAAGTCGATATTTTTAATTCATCCATATCTTTTCCCATTGCCTTGCCCATAGTCTTTCCTAATTCAAGGAATCCAAGTTGTTCAGACAAATTATCAATAATGTAATTTTTTTTCATTTGACTGTAATTCTTGTCGGCAGAGATTTCTTCTTTTACTTTTACAAAATCTTCGCTGTTTAATGGTTTGTCCATCGGGTTAGTGCAACTTGTTATAATTAATGTTGCAATTACCATAAATCCTAATGTGATTTTTTTCATAGTATTTCTCTTAAATGTTAATATTAATAATTCTGTTAATTGTATTCTCATCTGTCTTTTTTGCTTGGCTATAACGTTTAGGCTATGCGCTGTGCGGAATATAAAAGCCTAAACTTTCCATCAGGCACAAACGGAAGCTAAAGCTGCGTTTTGTGTTTTTAAATTGATAACTAAAACGTCAAAGCGCAGCTTTGGCGGAATAGAAGCACAGACCTTTTTAGTATTCCCTTAGCTAGCATTGCGCATAGGTGTTGTTACCCTTTGTTATTTTTTCTCAAGCGAATAATTGTTCACTAAGACAGAAGCAGAAATCTGAAGGATTCTTTCTAACTCTCTTATCATGTCAACGGTCAGTTTCTTCTTCCGATTTAATATCTCTGACACCCGACTTTTACCACCTATAATGCCTACTAAATCCTTTTGGCGTAGGTTCAATTCTTCCATTCGGATTTTAATCGCTTCAATTGGATCAGGTGCCTCAATCGGATAGTTCTGGTTTTCAAAATTCTCTATCATTAGCGATAGGATTTCTGCTTCATCTCCTTCTTTGGAGTCAATGGGAGCGTCAAAAATCACTTCTAAGCGTCCCAGTGCTTCTTGGTAGTCCTTGTCGGACTTAATGGGTTTGAGATTCATCTTTGTTCTTTTTAAATGGTGTCAGCATCTATTTTATCATACTCTGCATGGGTTCCAATAAAGCGAATGAACGCCCACTGCCTTTCATAATTGAATTTAACAATCAGGCGGTATGAGTTTCCTTTTATGTTAAAAACCACTCGTCCATTTTTTAGGATACTCGCTGAAATATAGGTTTGCTTAATATCATTCGGAGATGACCACTGAGCATTTTTGGCAGTGTCGTACCAAGTCTTTAAATACTGTTCTGAATCAGCGTGTTTTTCCCAATATTCTCGGAGCGTGCTTTTTGCGATTATACGTTTCATCCAACGAACTATGAAGCAAAGATACAATTAGTTCTCTGATAAAGAACTTTCGGTCTGTTTTTTCTTAATAAAGGGTAACGCCTGAGCTATGAGTAGTGCGGGAGCAGAGCAGTACTGATTTTCCTTACTTTACACTTAGCTAAAGCAGTTTTTTTGTGTTTATTTTTTGCTTTAAATACCAAATCAAACTGTTTTGGCGTACCTCCTAAAAATACGCAAACCTTTTGATATTGACCAAGTCCCGCATTACGTATAGGTCTTGTTAGCGGTTTTATGTAACCCGAACCAAACGCTAAAAGACAAGCTATTCCTATATTACCCTTAGATTTTGCCGCTTTTAACATGCAGCGATACACCTAAGTAGACATAAAAAAATTAAGAGGTATAGCAGGTTTATAAATACGGGCAAGCCACAAGTCCGCCTGGATAGTGATTGCGCAACACTTGCGTTGTGTCGGCAAAAGGGAAGACACCGAAAGTTGCTCTATTTTTAAAGCCTAGGCCACACTTAAAAGATAAACTAATGAAATTGGTACCGTAGATTTTTTGTTGCTCTGATAAACGTTCTGCTTGAGAACTGAGTGGGTCTTTTATAGGGTAAGCAGCAAAAAAGGAAAGACTCCGAAGCTTATCTTACTTCTTACCACATATTACCGCTAACGGTTTTGTATAAGAATAGTAGGGCGGAAAAAAAGCGACTACCATTCGGTTAAACATAAGCCGAATTTTTAAATTTTACTTATTATCTTTTTTATTCAATAAGCCAAATTTAAAAATTTGGCGACCTCGCAAAAGTGCCTGAAACATTGAATTAAGCGACAATTGCCCTATTATTTTTATACGTTGTTGTGCTTTCGTTATTTTTAAATTTCAAGGATTGATTTTCATTAATTCATTATTTATTCTATCCAACAATAGCTCTGCTTCATTTTTTGAGTTCTCGATAGTATATTTGTTGGTTTTGGCTACTATAATTCGCAAACTAATTGCATTTATCAACTCAAATTCCTTATTTGAATCATTTAAATTATTCTCAAAGGTTGATTTCAACTTTTCCATTAAACTTATCGTGCTGTTCTCGAATCCAAAATTTTCTGGTCGTATAATAATATTAGATTTTATTATTGGGAATATTTGATTGTAAATAACATTTTCTGTATTTCCTTCAACCGCTTTTTGATTATCTTCCGAGTTTTGATAATACTTTATAACTTGAGAACGTAATGATTTTTCCTTTATTAAGTTGAGTTGCCCAGTACTATTTAGTTCATTAAAAGTGGTTGTAATTTTCGGGTAACCTCTTGTGTACATCAAAAAAGACAACTTGCTATTTATATTATCAATTTCTGTTAATTTCCCTATTGAACTAAAATCTACTAAAACCGATTCTCCTTTACCAATTATGAGTTCATAAAATTGAAATGAAGAATTGAAAGATGTTATTTGTTTTTCTAAATCATTTTTAAGTCCAATTAAATAGTCTTGTTGCTTATCAGTATTTATTCTGTTTTGATTCCAATTATTAATGCTCAAAGCAATCAAAATTCCAATGACAACAAGTATTATTTCTCCGATTGCATAAATCAGATACTTGCTGAACTTGTTTTCTGAGAGAAGATTTTGTCTAATTTTTCTAAAGAATTTTATCATTGGTTAGCGGTTTCTGATAATGAAGCACAACGTCTCTGTATATGGCTCGTAGCGTGCAAATTAAACAATTACTTTCGGATGAAGCACGAGCCGAATTTTTAAATTTTTCTTATTATCTTTTTTTCTAATAAGCCAAATTTAAAAATTTGGCGGACTGGCAAATATACCTTAACTTCAATTAAGCAAATACCTAGCTATGAGCTATATACGTTGTTGTAGCACGTTTATTTCGCGAACTCTGGGTACGATTTAAGCAACTCTTCCAACCTTTCTTGTTCAGTTTTTCCGAAGTTATTTGTAGAATATAATTCTTCTCCGTTTGCACCATCAAGTTGCGTTACTTCTACTGTTAATATAGCATCTTTTGGTGCATCAACTTCGCCCCAATCACTAAACATATTTGGTGCTAAATACCAAGTCACTTCTTCGCCTGGTTCTAAACCACCAGAAATGTCATAATTAAAATCATCTTTTATCCAAGGAACAGTTCTTTCAGGACTCGCTAATGTTCCAGTAAAATATGCTCTTGAAATAGCTTGGTTTGTTCCGTTTTTGACGGTCAATTCAATTATTGGTTTTTTAGTAACATAATATGTTCCTTCACTTCTCATATAAAATCGAGAACGCACTACTTCAAATTTAGATAACATTTGTCTATCCTTTTCAGCATTTTCTCTTGCGGTATAAAGCTCCATCACTTCCGATTTGGCTTGCTCTTTTTTCTTTTGTTCTATTTGCTTTTTAATCTTATCTCCTTCTTCAATAATATCATCTGCTGTCATACCGTCAATTCTTGTTTTGAAATCTTCGGCTGTTTTTTCTGCTCCGCCATCTTCCATTAAGTCGGAAAGTTCAAGTCCATTAAACATCATCAATTGCATCGATTCTTGAAAATTTTCTTTCTTATCATCTTCCAGCGATTCATTAATCTCTTTGATTGAGTTTTTCATAGACTCTTCGCTTGAACCATCGATTTTCTTTTGGCAGGAAACGATTAATAAGCATAGTAAAATTGGTAGTAAAGTAATTTTTTTCATATTGTTTAATTTATAGATTATGGTTTTTCTCAAATGTGCTACAACGGTTGCGGCTATGTGGAGTGTGGAATAGGAATAGTAATTAACTTTTCAAAGTTCCCACGAAGCCAAATTTTTTGGTTTTGTTTTTAAATTTTGTAGTAAAAGCCAAATCAAAAAATTTGGCGGTGTTCGGATGTGCTCTGCACGAACGGTTACCGATGAATTTCCACATTACACATAGGTGTTGTTAGGCACTGGCTTTGTTATCAATGTCATGGTTTTTTATCGTACTTGTCAATATGAATGAGTATTTCATCCTCCATATCTGCGGTTGGAAAATACTTTTTCATTGAATCATCGTATTCAATCCATTTTTCAAGACCGCTTTCCTTTGCAAAAGAAAAAACTAATTGTTCTAGATCATCTGTCTCTTTAGGTTTTTCGTTGTGTTTTTTTAATCTTGTATGCTTGTCAATTTCCCATTTTCAAAATAAAGATAAATGTCATTTTTAGAATAAACCCATTGCTCATGTACTCCCCACGAACCAGTTGTGTTATTAATATTGTCTGGGGAGCCAAGACTTGATCTTGCCATCTTATCAGTCATTCCAATCCAATATTCGCCTTTGATTATCTTTTCGGCATAATAGGCTCCGTATGCTTGTGTTAAACTAGCTAGTTTTGGATTTGTTTCCGACAACTCCTTCTTAATTATTGATTCAATCTTAGCATTATTGTTTAAAGAAGAATGACTAATATAGCCTACTTTCTCTTTATAAGCTGCTTTGAAGTAAGGTTTTTCGTAGCAATTAAAAATTAGAATAGTATCTCCAGTTGGAATTTTAATAATTTCACTACCTGAAATGTTAGGCTTATCCCGCAGTGTCCCTCCCATGTAATTTATTGTAACAGGAATTCCTATAGCAAATTCATTTTCAAGCTCTATTTTGTTCTTTTTTTGATTTAACTCACTTATTTGTTGTCGAATTTCAGTTTTTTGATTGTTAAATTCATTGATTTTCAAATTAACTTTTTCTAAAATCAAAGTTAAACTATCTAATTCTTTATTCAAGTCATCTGCTGTCTGTCCACATAGAAAACTTGTTGAAAAAATTAGAATTAGAGTTAAAGTGTAAAATTGTCTCATTGTTTTATTTTTTAAATTCAAACTTACGCAAAGTTAATTGTCAGATTTATAGTTGTTTAGTATTCTCAAATCAAACTTGATATTAAATTCACCTTATAGTTAGCGAAAATATTCATCGATATTTTGAGTCGAAGTGAGCTTGTGCCTAACAATTGTATATAGAACATATGTTCTATATACCTCCAATATAAAATATATATAACATATGTTATATATATCTTTTATATTAATTTCTAGAAATCAAGAGGATTTTTTATTTTTTTAAAAGTTGTTGTGGCAACATGGGTATATATTTCAGTTGTCTTGCTAGAGCTATGACCCAATAAAACCTGAATTTGTCTTAAATCTACACCTGCTTCTAATAGATGTGTGGCAAAACTATGTCTTAGCATATGTGGAGTTACAGGAATATTAATCCCTGCTTTTTCAGCTGCATTAATTACTACTTTCCCAATGCTTTGACCTGAATATTGCTTGCCGTATAAACCTTCAACGATATATTTTTCTGGTTTATATTGTTTATAATATTCTCGTAGATCTTTCAACAATGAATGTGAAAGCAATGTATAACGGTCTTTATTACCTTTTGCTGCTTCAATCCGTATCAACATTCGTTTACTATCAATATCGGTTATTTTTAAATTTACCAATTCATTTCTGCGTATTCCAGAAGAATATAAAAGACTAACAATACATTTGTGCTTTAAGTTGTTGGTGTGGGCAATAATACTGAGAACTTGCTCTTTTGAAAGTACTTTTGGCAATTTTTTTTCTTTTCTAGGTCTTTCTATTTCATAAAACCTATTTGGCATACCAAGAACCGATTCATAGTAAAACTTTATACTGTTGATAGCCGAATTTATGTAGGCATTCGATTTGTTTTCTTGAATTAGTTTTAATAGATAATCTCTAACATCTCTTTCATTAATAGAGATTAAATCTTTATTGTTGTAATAATTGATGAATGTTTCAAAAGAAGTCACATATGCTTTTACCGTATTATTGGCATATTTTCTCAATTCTAACTTATCTAAATAACTTAAAGGACAAACTCGATATGTTGCTGGTAGTTCCCTTTTCCTAAACCATGTAATATCTATCGGCTCGTTATTTTCTTTTGCGATGTTTTTATCAAAAAAGTGGTTGCAATTAACCCAAACAACACCATTAAATATTTTGAATAGCTCATCCAGATTTTGTTTGGTGTTCAAAATGTAAGCCATGTTAAAGCTATTGCTCCATTTTACATCTGGCAATTGCCTTACAAGTGCATGAATAACTTTATCCGTGTTGAATTGTAAACCTATGTAGCGTCTTTCTTTAATTAAAAGATGCTTTAATGTAACGCTCCTACCTTTTTCCATGGCTTTTTTTTTGGTAATCTAATTGATACATTTTATTTAATCGTACCTTATACGAATAGGATACGTATAATATTTTATTAAATCGATTTTAATGAGAATCTATAAGGAATGTCGTTATTGTAATAAAGAATTAAGCGGTAGGACAGATAAGAAATTTTGTGACCCTCAATGCAAAAGTGCTTACCAATACCAAAATGAAAAACAAAATCCTGAGCGCTTTTATAATAAGGTAGATAATCAATTGAAATTAAACCGTAGGTTACTTAAGGAATATAATAAGGGAGGAAAGGTAACTATTAGAAGTAGTGTTTTATTGGAATTAGGATTTGACCCAAACTTCTTCACTCATTATTGGAAAAATCAAAAAGGAGAGATCTATTTATTTGTTTACGAATATGGTTTCTTAACAAAGAACGAAAATGGAAAGGACAAATACGTATTGGTCATATGGCAAGACTATATGGATAAGAATTTTAAGCTGAAAATTTAATATTATTACAAACAATATAACCTACAAAAAACACTTTCTATTTTATTTCACCCTTTACAATCTTTCCTTTTAATTCAATTTACATACATTTGATATGACGGAAAAAAAATCATCAAAAAAGTTCACAAATCGTCAACATTGTAATAAGTAAATTTTTATAACCCTTTAAAAATAAGGGCTTAGCAAATGAAGTTCGATTCTTGCCGAGGTCACTTTTCAACAATTGAATAGACCCGTTAAGAATAAAAACGTACTGATTATCAGTGTTTCGTATATTTATGTTCTTATTTTCTATACTATTGAAAATAAACGATTTTACTTTCGTCCTTAATTAAGTTTAACTTAAAGGCGTTTGTTATGCGCACATCTTCCACATTTACAGTTCTTGGCTTCAGGCAACTTTAATAAACACTTATATTTCATACTTGTTTAGTTTTAAATGCTAAGCGTACCTATGTATAATTACCAAAAGTAAAAAAATCAGTAGTTCGTTACTATTACTATACTAAAACGGTATTGAATTAAATTATCCTATGGCCTGAAATCTAATGCCTTATTTACTACAATAAGAACTATTAAACTACGAGCACTTTTACACGTAGTTATCCAGTACAATTTATAAAAATTTAAAATTACATGATATGGCATGGCTAATTACATTGTCGTTGCTCTTCAAAAATCACCGTTTAACTTAAGAGGAAATTAATACTTGGTCTTTAAAAGGACGATTTCTTCTTTAAAAGGAATTGAGCATGTATTTCAACCTAGTATTGACTCATTTTGGTCGAATCTTAAAAACTACGTTGATTTATTGCAGGAGATTTGTTAAAAATAATAATCCCTAACATTATGAAGACAGTTATACTTTTGAAAGAAATATATGAGGAAGGATTTAAAAACTTGGGAAATTACATGCTTAAGTATTCTTTAAAAGCCTTTACTTGGTTTACTGTAATTATGTTAATATTAGTACTTTATGTATTTATACATAGATTATTTTCTGGCTTTTCTTTTTCTAATATTTGAAATTGAAATCTAATACATGAATTTAAACTGCTTCTAATAATAGGCAGTTTGTAAGTTTGAATATTGACATTGATAATCAAAGTCATATATAAAATCTGATTGTGGTAAGTTCTGTTCAACAATCAATCTTGATGAAATATTTTAGTTTGATTGAGTTCTTGACAAAATTTAAAACATTCAGTCAATATAAAATTAGAGTGTATCAAACTATAAACAAATGATAATTGAAGGGGTTTATAAAAAACCCTTTTAACTATTTACAGTAATCAATACAAAGTTTATTCGTAAACCTCAACAATCATCTCTACTTCAACCGCCATATTACCAGGTAGTGAACCCATGCCAACTGCTGCACGCGTATGTTTTCCGTTCTCACCAAAGACAGCCACCATTAAGTCAGAATACCCATTAATTATTTTTGAATGGTCTTTAAAATCAGAAGTAGCATTTACCATTCCATGAACACTTACAATTCGCTTTACTTTATTCAGATTTCCCAATTCCATTTTTAAGACCGATAATTGATTGATACCTGCTTCACGCGCAGCAGCATAGCCTTCTTCCAAGGATAGTTCTTTACCCAATTTTCCCACAATATTCTTTCCACTAGCTTGTTTAGGTCCCTTTCCTGACAAAAACAAGAGGTTACCGCTCCTTACTGCATGTACATAATTTGCTACTGGCGTTCCTTGATCTCTCAATACAATGCCTAAGCTATCCAAATTAGACTCTGGGTTATATTTAACATTTGCCGTGAGCTTAGTATTTCCTACTTCTTTATCGAAACTCCTATCTATATCGGCACAACTAAAAGCTATAAAGCTTAGAAAAACAAACATAATTCTCTTCATAAATATTTTGATTAGTGGTTCATAAATTTAAGTATAAGTTAGGGAATACCTAAGTATCAACATTGTAAGGCCAAAACTTACGATGTTGCGATTACACAAAAAACATAAAAAAATTTAGAAATAATATTTTTTGTGCTATATATCGCACTTAAGGTATCATTTTCCTAAAAAAGCTCTGTTATTATTTCATTTTTATTAGTTTAGCGCATTAACCAAAACAACAACTAAATCAATACAAATATGGAAAGTTCAACCGCAACTTCTAGTTTAAATGCTAACAGACTGTTTTATGCCAGCTGTTTTGCATTGATTACCACAGCATTCTCTTTTAGTATACGTGCCGGTATCTTACCACAATTAAGCGAAGAACTAAGTCTAACAGGGCCACAATTGGGCTTTATTAATTCTATGTGGTTCTTAGGGTTTCCGCTAGCAATGATTGTGGGTGGATTAATCTATCATAAGGTGGGTGGAAAGGTGATTATGCAATTTGCATTTTTCGCACATGCTCTTGGCATAATATTGACGATATACTCTGGCAGTTATGTAGGGCTTTTGATTTCTACCCTTCTCATTGGTTTAGGTAATGGATGTACAGAAGCGGCTTGTAATCCAATGATTGCTGATGCTTATAAAGGAAATAGAATGAGTAAAATGTTGAATCGTTTTCACATGTGGTTTCCTGGTGGCATTGCAATAGGTAGTTTATTATCAAAGTTCATGACTGATGCAGGACTATCATGGGAAACACAAATTTGGTTTATACTAATTCCTACGTTAATCTATGCTTACTTATTTTTCGGACAGTCTTGGCCTAAGGCTAAGGTTAAAGAAGCTGCGACACTTGGTGGAAATTTCAAATCAATATTGTCGCCTTTATTTCTGTTTATAGCCTTTTGTATGACATTAACCGCTATATCTGAATTTGGACCCAATCAATGGGTAGGTCTTATTTTATCTAAAAGTGGTGCCAATCCAATGATTATTCTTGCATTGACAGCTGGTTTGATGGCTATTACTAGATATTTTGGAGGGGATTTTGTAAAAAAATTCGATCAGTCCGGGGTTCTTTTAGGTTCTGCAATATTAGCGACAATCGGAATATATTTATTTAGCACACAAACAGGTGCCATGGCTTATGTAGCTGCGATAGTCTTTGCTTTTGGTATCGCATTGTTCTGGCCGAATATGATAGGATTTGTAGCGGATAAAATTCCAAAAAGTGGTGCTTTGGGCATGTCCATAGTGGGTGCAATTGGAATGTTTATGACCGGAGCCGTTCAGCCTGTTATAGGAGGGTGGATTGATAGTGATTTAGCTGAAGCAACGAGACAAGGTTTTACCGGCGATGAGCTAGAACTGATTGCTGGACAGAATACTTTGGAGAAATTGACCATTTTCCCTGGTATCTTGATAATATTATTCATCATACTTTATTTTTGGATGAAGAATAGAAGAAAAAATGAAGTTGCTACAGTTTAACTAATAATTACCTCTAAAAGAATGGCCGAACAATTAATTTGTTCGGCCATTCTTATTTTAAATTTTTTGATGAGCTTACTCTAAAAGCAACTCTAATATCTGTATCGCTGCATCGCTAATTTTAGTGCCAGGTCCAAAAACCGCAGTTGCACCAGCCTCCTTTAAAAATGTATAATCTTGTTTTGGCACTACGCCACCAACAATGACCATAATATCCTCACGACCATAATTCTTCAATTCTTTTATCACTTCTGGCACTAAAGTTTTATGACCCCCAGCAAGGGAAGAAATTCCCAAAATATGTACATCATTCTCTACAGCTTGTTTTGCGGTTTCCTTGGGCATTTGAAAAAGAGGTCCGATATCAACATCAAAACCTAAATCAGCATACCCCGTAGCAACTACTTTTGCGCCACGGTCATGACCATCTTGCCCCATTTTGGCAACCAATATACGGGGTCGACGACCATCTTGCTCCGCAAAACGGTCTGCCAACTCTTGTGCTTTTTTAAAGCTTTTATCTTCCTTAATTTCTTTTGAATACACGCCGGTGAATGAATTAATAACTGCTTTATGTCTTCCAAATGCCTGTTCTAAGGTGCTGCTGATTTCTCCTAAAGTAGCTCGTTCTCTAGCCGCAGCTACTGCTAAAGCTAATAAATTTTCTTCCGAATCACTTCCTTCCAGCTTATTTTTAGCTGCTTTTGAAAGTGTATTTAAGCATTGTGTTACATTTTCAATATTTCGTTCGGCTTTTATTTTTTCTAAGCGTTCTAATTGCTGTCTTCGTACCTCTTGATTATCAACTTCCAATATTTGAAGTTCATCTTCGGCTGTCAACTGGTATTTATTCACCCCTACAATTACATCTTGAAGACTATCAATACGCGCTTGTTTTCTTGCGGCAGCTTCTTCTATACGTGTTTTCGGAATTCCCGTTTCAATCGCTTTAGTCATCCCTCCAAGGTTCTCGACCTCTTCCATAAGTTCCCATGCCTTATGCGTTAAATCATGCGTCAGTTTTTCCACATAAAAACTCCCTGCCCAAGGATCAACAGTTTTGGTGATATTGGTTTCATGCTGAAGGTATAATTGAGTTTCCCTTGCAATACGCGCAGAGAAATCAGTGGGTAGCGCTATTGCCTCATCTAAAGCATTTGTATGTAAGCTCTGCGTTCCTCCAAACACTGCAGCAGAAGCCTCTATAGTGGTTCGTGCTACATTATTGAACGGGTCTTGTTCAGTAAGACTCCAACCACTCGTTTGACAATGTGTTCTCAGCATTAGAGATTTTTCGTTCTTAGGATTAAATTCCCTAACTACCTTTGCCCATAGCATTCTTGCCGCCCTCATTTTTGCAATTTCCATAAAATGGTTCATCCCTATTCCCCAAAAGAAAGATAGTCGCGGCGCAAAATCATCAATTTTCAATCCGGCATTTAAACCAGTTCTTATGTATTCTAAACCATCGGCCAAAGTATACGCCAACTCTAAATGTGCAGGTGCCCCAGCTTCATGCATGTGATACCCAGATATACTTATGCTATTGAATTTAGGCATATACTTACTCGTATACTCAAATATATCGGCCACCAATTGCATTGAAGGTTTTGGTGGATAGATGTAGGTATTACGCACCATAAACTCTTTAAGAATGTCATTCTGTATCGTGCCAGACAATTTATCTAATGATACGCCAAGCTCCTCAGCTGCAACAATATAGAAAGCCATAATAGGTAGAACAGCCCCGTTCATGGTCATAGAAACCGATATTTCATTCAACGGGATACCATCGAACAAAATTTTCATATCCTCTACCGTATCAATTGCCACACCAGCCTTACCAACATCACCTACAACGCGTTCATGATTACTATCATACCCTCTATGGGTCGGCAAATCAAATGCAACCGATAGTCCTTTTTGACCCGCTTTTAAATTTTTTCTGTAAAACGCATTACTCTCTGTAGCTGTAGAAAAACCTGCATATTGTCGTATGGTCCAAGGGCGTTGTACATACATCGTTGAATAGGGCCCTCGTAAAAATGGCGGATTTCCTGCTGCAAAATTCAGGTGTTCAACATCCTCCAAATCTTTCGCAGAATACCTGCTTTTTAGCGAGATACCTTCAGCTGTGAAGAATGATTCACTACTTGAAGCTACCTTCCCTTTTTTAGAGCTGTTTTTTTCAATGCTTACGTCTTTTAAACTGATATGTTGCAAATTCTTTCTACTCATGATCCAAACGATTTTGCTCCAATTCTTCTGCTAATCGTTTTTCAATGATGGGCGTAATCAATGTTTTTCTAGGATTCTTTTTCACGAACGGATAAATTTCCAATTCACCTCCCATTATATCTTCTCCATTCTGATAAGCATTTGTGCCGACCAAAACTGCCTTTTTAGCACTAAAACTTTCTTGTTGCTTTTTTGCGTTATCAGCTATTTTGTTCTGTATAGAATGGTTCTTTAGTTGGTGTAGAAAACCACCCTCCTTTTCAATAGTTTTGAAAATAATTAATGCTTTTTCTGCCAACTGATTCGTTATCGTTTCAATATAATAACTACCCTCTGCAGGGTTTTCGACTTTATTGAAATAGCTTTCTTCTTTTAATAACACTAATTGATTGAGCGCAATTCGTTCTGCAAAATCATTATCCTTTTTATACACGGTATCATAGGGCAAATTAAACACGGTATCTGCACTACCTAAAACTGCGGACATGCATTCTGTAGTTGTCCTAATCATGTTCACGTTATAATCGTAAATAGTTTTGTTCCGTTTTGATGGAATTGCCGTTATGTGACAATTTGGGAATACTTCGTACGCACCTGCTAGTATTTTCCAAAGCTTTCGCAATGCTCTTATCTTTGCAATCTCAAAAAAATAATTTCCACCTACTGCTACTTTGAATTCAATATCCTTTAGCTTATCAAGGCTTCCATTTTTATTAAATTGGTTCAAATATTCGTTGGCATGAGACAATGCGTACCCCAATTGTTGTGTCATATCTGACCCAGCATTTTCATAAAGGGTAAGATCAACGCTTACTAAGTTATCAACCTTTAATTGTGCCAGTTCATTAAGAATAGCCAAATCTGAAGACAAAGATTGATACCAATTTCCAGTCTTAGAAAGATGGCCTATTGGATCAACTTGAAACCGAATAGTATTCGCATTTGAAATGTTTTTAAAAATATTGGATATGTACTCTTTGGACAAAAATCGCATATCTAGATATACCAAATTAGTGTTTAAATCAATATTGTTCAAAAGAGTGCTTGCGTTTATATCGGTTGATGGAATTATAAAACGAATAGCTTCGGCACCCTTTTTTAATGATTTACGAGCCGCCTCATTGGCCATTATTGCATTTCCCGCATAAATATCTTGTCCTATTTTCCACGTTCGTGAGTCCGTAGTTAGTATGGTGTTCTGTTCTAGAAAATCATCAGCATGATAAAACGGTTTTACTTTTATGCCTTCTGGAGAATCCCAGACAACCTTCTCATTATAATCCTTACCCTTTAAATCATATTGTATGTTCTGCTTCCACTCTTTAGCAGAAACCTCCCGGAAATTGTCAAATAAGGTTTTACCCATCATATACGCCAACTTTAAATTATGATTCAGGCTAATTGGACTTGTATTTGAGTTGTATTTGAGTTGTAATCAAATGTTCAAACAGCACCTATCAAAGATACAACAAGAAAATTGTTGGCTTAATTTATAGCATTTGTAAAAATGCGTACTTACTAAATTACTCCTCTACATTAATGTGATTTAAATTCTGCACATCTTCGTTTTCAATTCTTGACAATTCTTTTAACTGCCCATTTTCGAACATCACAGGCAATTGTACTAATTGCGTACCAACGGGAGCTTCCCAATTGACATAATCTTGAAATCGTATCCCATCAATAGTTCTAGGATTATAAGCGCTTCTAAAACGGACTCCACCCTCATCCACGCTATAACTGTATGCTAAATAATTAATGTAATGCGACTTTTTATTTATCCAATACATAAAGATATCATCATAATCTGTACCGCCACCTTTCTTCCCAAAAGTGACCCTTACAACATCATAATCCTCCCCTTTAATTACCGCTTCGCCTACATTCTCTTTATGTACCGCCGTATCATTTAATTTATGAGGTAAGGTTGCAAAATAAATGACCGAGTTTAAAGCATTGCTGTACTTGGCAACATCCTTTTCTGATAATTCTACAAATTCTTCATTTACAGTTCTATTAAACTTACCATTCTGTAAATTATCTTCTATCCGATTTCCTAAACTATCTAATGAATTTACGGTATACGTAAATCCATTTTTATTATTGAACGTGTAAAGTTTACCGCGAAATACGAATTGATAATTTGCGGAATCATAAAAGGTGCCACCATGCGCTTTAATTGCTTCGTTTACTATAGCATGCGCATTTTCGTCGTTAAATTCTTGCGCAGATTTTTCAAGAGTCGATGCATTCTTATCATTGTCTTGCAAATCTTTACACCCTACCATTAATAAAAGTAGCATAACTGTCACTATTTTAACAAATTGATTCATACTCTGAAAAATATAAAATTAAAGTTGAATTACATATTTAAGATAACGCACCTAATCATAACTAACTGAATAGTTTTGTCGAATGGAACGTTTAATCCTAACCGAGCAAAGATATTATTAATAAATAATTTGGTTACAGATGTAAGTTAAAAATCAAATAATTCAGGTTTTCAGAAACACCTCATCAATCTTAAAATATATTGATTTATAACGCTAATGAGAGAATAAAAAAGTTCAAACCAGACCCGTCTTTATAAATTGAAGCCAACCAATGAAAAAGCCGGATAATTAATCAATACGAAAATTGACAACCATTCGGCTTTAATCCATTATACCTTCCACATGTGTAGGCAAGACTAATAGTTAGTATAAGAATTTATTTATTGACAATAAAGGCATGTATTACACCAGGCAACCAAGCAAGTAACGTCAATAGAATACTTATTAATAGGGTTGTACCAATACCATGTTTCATGAAAACCGCTAATGGAGGTAAAAGAATATTTAAAATTATTGTTAGTAGTGACATTTTTAAAATTTTGATTCATTCAAATATACTGGTAACAACACTCCTAACTTAACTCGAATCAAGACAATACTGACCCTAAAGGGTGAATGATTAAAAATCTGTGACCACTTCTTCTTTTAATATCTCCCTAATTTCACTAGCTACCTTTTCAAAATTTTGAAATAGAGGAATGAAAAATTCTTGAGTGATTTACCCTAGCATAATAAACTTAAAAAGTGATATGACAAACAAAAAGCCCTATCATAGTGATAAGGCTTTCTTGATTTCTCGAATTTTAGACAGTCTTATTTAGTTCCCGTAATAGTTACATTAGCGTTAATCTGTACGGCTGATGTAATATTAATGACACCAAGATTTAATCCTGTAGTAGATTCTACTTCCAATAGAGCTGTGAAACCAAAACTATCTCCATCTTGAGCATAAGATGCGAAGACTAATTCATATTCACCTTCTTTAAGAAAACTTAAGTTATATCCATTATTCAAACCACTAACTTCTGAACTGGTTACTGCATTAGCGAACATAACATTACTTTCCCCTTGGCCCTCGTTTTCTAGGTCTGCATTAAATGTTCCTTTTTCGTATGCATAAACAACGATTTTATCAGATGTATTTTCAGGGTCGTTTGCCGAACCAGAAATCTTACCGGCCATTTCTCCATTTACTGTTCGAATACCTGCTGCTAATTCTGACATCGAAACAAATTCAAAATTGTTTGATACCGTACCTTGCTCTTCTTTGATAGTCTTTCTTAAATCAAAATCAATAATGATTTCATTCGTAGTACTTGCGAATACCTCAAACGTATCTGTTATGCTTATTTTGCTGGCAGAAGCCTCTAATTGGTCTTTTTCACCATTAGCCAACTCAACATAACATCCGGGGGTATTACCCGCTGCATCAGTTGCGTAATCCAATTCAAGTTCAATATTAGAATAAGACCCTGCTTCTAGTTCTAAATTACCGAGGGTCTCGGTTTCACCATTGACCAATGCAGCCAAATCAAAGGTTGTTCTATTGAAACCTTCTAAAGTTGTACCGTCGACCTTCACACTTGAAACAGTGACGAATACGGCTTCTACATTCGCATTATCAATTGGGGCATCGGTAATCTTAAACGTAGTATCGTACGACTCGGCATCCATATTTGCATCTTCCTCATCATTAGTACTACATGAAACGGTTAACAATGTTGAAATAAAAACAACAGTAACAGTCTTCAAATAATTTCTCATACTTTTAATTTTTATATGTTTGGTAGTAAAACAACGGAATAGAGAAATACCCTACTGAGGGTGCTGTTAATTTTTTCTTAACTCGTGTTTTTACAGGTGTTGACATTCAGCAATAACACAGCAACAACCTAATTTTACTAAGCAGATCAAATCAAAAAAATATTCGAAGATGATTTTACTTTTATGCAGCGGGATACAATCATTCTTGGTTAGGTGGAAATTTTTTAGACAACTTCTCCAAAGGAAATCCGGATGCCAAATGGGAAGCAAGGTTTAACATTAATATTGGCTACTATTTTTAGAATTTATATATAATAACGAGGACTTCAAACTCTCAGCGAAATTAAATTATATCAAAAATAACATGCTCTATGGCTAAGAAGATAATACGAAGTGATGAGAGAAAATCCATTTTTGGCTTGGAAGTGAATGGTCCTGTGTTTTTCACTTCGGCTATTACCGTCATCATTATAATAACATTAACCTTGATGTTTAAAGATGGGGCAGAACAATATTTTACTGCAACCCAGGATTTTGTTGCAAAGAAGGCGGGTTGGTTTTTTATATTGAGCGTAAATATTTTTCTAATATTTATGATTTATCTGGCCTTCAGTAAATTTGGGCAGTTACGGATTGGAGGGCAAAGCGCAAAACCGGAATTTAAAACCCTTTCCTGGTTCGCGATGCTATTTAGTGCCGGAATGGGAATTGGATTATTATTTTGGAGTATTTCAGAACCGATTTATCATTTTCTGAGTCCACCGATGGCAGAAGGCGGAACTGCCGAAGCAGCAAAGGAAGCTATGAAATTTACCTTTTTACACTGGGGTTTTCACGCTTGGGCGGTGTATGCTTTGGTAGGCTTATCTTTGGCATATTTTACATATTCTCGAGGGCTTCCACTTACTATCAGATCTGTTTTTTATCCTTTTTTAGGAGATAAAATTTACGGAAAAATTGGAGACGCTATAGACATTTTCGCTGTACTCGCTACCTTATTTGGTCTTGCAACTTCTTTAGGAATGGGCGTTCAACAAATTGCAGCCGGTTTAAATCACCTTTTCGGAATAGATAGCGGTGTACAAACCCAAATTATTCTAATTGCTGGAATAACCTTAATTGCTACCATTTCAGTTGTTTTGGGAGTTGATAAAGGGGTGAGAGTTTTGAGTGAATGGAATATGAGAATAGCCGTGCTATTTCTTTTGGTAGTAGTGGTTTTAGGACCAACAATCTTTATTTTTAAATCTTTCGTGCAAAATACAGGGAACTATTTTTCCGCTTTTCTTGAAATTGCCACTTGGACAGAAAGTTATACCGGTACCGATTGGCAAAATGCTTGGACTATTTTTTACTGGGGATGGTGGATTGCTTGGTCTCCTTTTGTAGGAATGTTTATTGCGCGTATTTCAAAAGGGCGTACCGTGCGTGAGTTTATTTTGGGAGTTTTACTAGTGCCTTCTATAGTTACTTTTTTCTGGATCTCAGCTTTTGGAAGCACAGCGATACATCAGGCGCTTCTTGGAGACGATACTATTGTAAATGCAGTAAACAATAACGTTGCGACTGCCTTGTTTGTATTTATGGAAGATTATCCTTTCGCATTTATTCTTAATATTATAGCTATAATTTTAATTGCAGGATTTTTTGTAACGTCTTCAGATTCTGGATCTTTGGTGGTAGACAGTTTAACCTCTGGAGGTAAAATTGATGCGCCTGTGGGGCAGAGAATATTTTGGGCCATTGCCGAAGGTGGTATAGCAGCGGTTCTTTTAATAGGCGGCGGGTTACAGGCACTTCAAACAGCCACTATAGTAACAGGATTGCCCTTTGCCGTTATTTTAATAATCATGTGCTTTTCACTTTACAAAGGTTTAAGCGAAGACCTGCGGAAACTAAAAAAGCGGGAATCTCAAAAAGAACTTGAAAACTACGAGGAAATAGTTTCTGCCATCGTTAAAAAACGAAATACAAATCAGCAAAATAATAGTAAATAATTTGAATAATCACTGAAATAAAAACATCTTGGTGGCCTTAGATCTTTCAGCTATTGATAGTACCTTAATTGAGTATGCATCATTTATTGCCAAAACCCTTAAGGTTAAAAAAGTGTATTTTATACATAATATTAAAAAATATGAGATCTTAGAATTATTTGAAGAACAATTAAAGAACCTTAACCTTGACGAAATAATTGAGGAGAATTAAATGAAAAGGTAGAAGAGAAATTTACATCTTCAGCACAATGGAAAGTGCTTATTTCAGAAGATCCTTATTCTGAATCCCTCATCAATTATAGTATTGATAAATATGAGATTCAGCTCGCTTTAATCGGAAATAAAAACAATTCAAAAGGCACCGGAGTGGTTAGCGGAAAATTACTCTGTCTACTTAAATGTACTATTTTGTCTATCTCTAAAAGTCCCAAACGGGTTATTACCAATATTTGGCAGGGAACAGATTTTTCTAGTGCCTCAAAAAAGGCTTTTGAAGTAGCTGAAAATTTACAGAGAACCACAGGGGCTAAGGTAAGAGCAGTACTTGTATACAATGTACCGGTACAATTCTCTCCGTACATTCCAAAAGAACATCTCGATTCGAAAATAGAAAGTAGAAAGTAGAAAGTAGAAAGTAGAAAGTAGAAAGTAATTTAAAGGAAAAATATGAGAAATTCATAAAAAAAATTGGATTTAAAGGGGAGTTAACTACAGAGATTATTCAGGGAAGAGATAACGGGGTTGCAGAAAAACTACGTATCAAAGCTGTAACTTCTAGTGTAGATTTTATTCTTGTTGGAGACAAAGGGAGAAATACCTTCTATTCCTTACTTGTCGGAAGCGTTACCGAGGAACTTTTTAATCAGGATCTAGAAGGAGTAAATTAAAACTTGACCCAAACGCTCAAAAAATATTGAAATTAACTAGAGATTGACTTTGATTTCAGCCAGTATTTCCTTTCTAAGATGACATAAACTATGGACTTAGTGATTAGTTATGACATATCTATTTAGCTAGCTCAAATGTTACACTATGGTAAATATTCAATTCTTTTTTACCCTATACGTTCTTCTTCGGTTGGTAATGACCGTGTTTCCCCGAATAGTCAAGGTCGCAGTATTGGATATCGTCGTGCCGCATACATAGTTATTCTTGGCCAAAACGACCCTGTATTGATTGTCATTATCAGCCGATGTAGCATTGGTAATCGATAAAGCATCCGTAGTAGTAGTACTGTGTATTCCTGTATTTGTTAAATCGAGCCAGCTGGTTCCATTGAAGATTTGCCACTGGTAAGAAGTTGCATCTGCAGGCGTAACCGAAAATGTTGAGCTACAACCTGGGCAAATCACAGAATTCATGGGCTGTAACGTAATCGTTGGCAACGATGAAGCTTCTTGGAAATCATACGTGCTATTAGAATCGTTATCATCTGGTGTAGTGTATCCGTCAATAACACTTGACCCCGTTACCAAACCATTACTATTTACGACTGTGGATAATGCGGCCAAAATACCGTCATTATTAGTATCAGAATATCCAGCTTCTAAAACATCATTACAAGCATCGTTATCTGCATCTATCTCAAAAGCATCATAGATTCCATCAACATCCGAATCAGCTATCGTATAAGTTAAATTGGCGTTTGCCATATCGTTATCTTCGATATTCGAATGTAGTCCGTTGTTACCAAAATCTGACGCCACCCCATCGATTATACCATCGTTATCTACATCGTTAACTCCCGAAACATCTAATACACCTGATTCGACTATATCGTAGATGCCATCATTATCCGAATCTAAATCCAAACTATTAATTACTCCATCTCCGTCAGAGTCGCATAGAGCACTAGCGAATAATACTCCCGTGAATCCTTCTGGACCGGGCCCTGATTGATTAGTTATGGTGAAGCTGTTATTAGAGCCTGGAATCCAGTTAATTGTATTAAAAGGTGTACTAGCTTGTGCCTGTATAATCTCAAGTGAAGTGGAGGTAGAAGCTCTTGTGCCATAAAAAGTAATCTTTCCCAATTCGTCTACAATAAGACGTAAGCGAGGTAACCCATTGGTGTTTGCCACCCAAGGGCTGCTTATAAAAGTGTTATCAGACTGAAAAACAAAATATTCTTCCCCTGCCCCTAGTGCCCCATTTTCAAATTCCAAAACCGAGGGGTGAACCGTTGTACCATTTATATCAAGTTGAAACGAATTGTCCATGGAGGAAAAATCCAAGCGAAGATATCCAGTATCCGTATGAGTTACTACCACCAATCTGGCACCGACATCTTGAGAAACTAAAAACGTTGCATTGCTAGTTGTACAATATTCCTCTTCATTGGTCATGCCGTCATAATCATCGTCTAGGACAATAATAAAAGGGCAATCTTTTATAGTTAAAGTAACAGCAGCTCTAGCTTCACTAGCGTAGGCACCGTTAAAAGCCTCGCCATAATATGTTACAGCTCCAATACCCTCTTGTGTTGGTGAATCAATAACATTACCACCAGTTGGAGCGTCATACCAAACAATATTTTGACTAGTAATATTAGTAGTAGCGGTAGCAGTAAGGGTTTGAACATCATCAAAACATCCTTCTTGGTTTGAACCAGTAACTTGAATAGGCTCAAAGCAAAGGGTGTCATTATAAACTACACCAGTACTAAATCCTATTGCTCCACCTGTAGAAAGCAATCGGCCCTCTAGATTTCCATTTGCTTCCATAGTGGCTGCTCCGCCATGAGAAATAACCGTCCCTTTCATATACGTAAAAGTTCCGATAGAAACAGCACCAGAAGCAATTCCGGCACCACCAATCCAAAAAACATTACAACGGCGCGTTCCATTCGTAAAAATTACTTTTGACTGTGCCGCTACCGTAAACGCTCCTGCATACTTAAAAACAAATATTGCATTGGGATCTCCCATAGCGTCTAAAGTGATAGTTCCTGCTAAGGATCCTGCACCTCCAATAGAATATACCCCAGGAAAGACCGTTTCTCCTGCTCCAAAGGCTGGTGTATGGGAAAGTCCTGGGGTATTTGGCAAGTCCATTAGTTGATTGTACGCAGAATCTAAATCAAGTGCAGCTTGCGCTGTATCAGCATTTGGTGTATTAAAAAAACCAACATGAGTTGAAGTTGAAAAACCACTTATAGCTCCCTTATTTGTGCCAATATCACCGACAACTCCAGAAGTAGCTGCATTTGCTAAAGCACCATCACTGGTAAAAAGGGCATAACTACCAACGCTTCCTAAAACATCAACAAGAGGGTTAGGTGAACAGAACCCTAAACATTTTATAGGAATGGTACTATCACCAGCAGGCGTAGCTGCCACGCTACCGGCCCCTATAGTTATTGCTCCTTCTGTGGCTAGGATTCTTCCATCTATAGTACAATTTGCGCCAAGACTAACAGCACCATTATGGGAAAATAACGTTCCTTTTAAAGCAGAATTTGCCCCAACAGATATAGCACCTTCGGCAATCCAAAAAACATTCGCAGCTCGTGTTCCACCAGTTAACGTAATTGTTGATCCTACCCCTACTGTAAGTGCTCCTTCAAATTTGATTATAAAATAGGCATTTGAATCTCCTCCTCCATCAAGAGTAAGAGCTCCACCAATAGACCCGGCACCGCCTATGGAGTATACTCCTGAGGTAATGGTTTCGCCGCCCCCAAAAGCAGGAGTATGGGCATTAACAGCACCAGTAGGATGTGTTACAAAAACATCACTAAGGTGAATATATACCCTAAGCAAATCTATTCTCGCCTCAACAGTTTTAGGCTCATTATTGTATATGGTACCAGTATACCCATTTGCAGCATCAAATCCGGAACCGCTAATTATTCCAGCATTTGTTCCTGCATCGCCTGTAACTTCTCCTTCATTTGTAATAGCTCCAGATCCAGTATAAGTTTCAAAAGAGGAAAGTGTTCCTAATTCAAATGTTTGACTAAAACTTATACTAGAAAAGGATACTAGTGCGATAGTTGTTAAATTGAAAAGTAATTTTTTGTTCATCTCGAGAGGTTATAGAAAGTAGATTAACGTAATATAATATATTTGTACGTAAATTCCTACATAAAATAATGTTATTATTTACCAGTTGAATTCGTACCTGAATATCTTATATATATTATAACAACCTATGAACCAATGACCCATAGTTTATATATAATTATCCGTTGAACTATTTATCTACTAGTTATTTTATATTGTACATTAATTTAGTGTAGGAAAAATACGACTATAAATCAGTGCTATTATTTAGCTTCGGTAGGTGTAAGCGTAAGTGTAGCTGAACGCCTGTAAAGTGTCGACTAATGGAATTATTTTATAAGTTCACCAACGTTTATACCAAAATATATTGACTGAAATTCATTGGTTTGAAATACTTTAAGTCACTATTAATATCTAAGTTCAAGTCATAAGTGCAGCACGACTATTTAAAACAGTTGGAGCTAGATTCTGCTATTTTATAATCAATACTAATATTCATTTTGTACTAAAAAATTCTAGTCAACTTTTTCTAATGATAAAAGTTTCAAATACAATCACTACCTATAGTAGGATTATCACAGACAGCCATAGCCGAAAATATTGGTATCCATCGAAGTACGATAAGGTGTCAATTGAAAAGCACTATTCCCTGAAGGAGACTACCATCAGAACATTATATCGTTGATTATACCTATCATAGATTCCCAACATTCAGACACGTTAAAGGGGTTCTTTTGGTCGAAAATCGCAAGAGACGTATCGAAGGGCTTATGAAAAATGAGGTATAGTGATTAATCGATAAGTTCGGGCATTGAGACCTTAAAGTGTTCTGACTACTAAGGCCTATGTCCGTAAATTTGACGTAAAAGTGTTGGTTGAAGCGGTTGAAGTATTACTATGTAAAAAATAATAAATATAATTACAAGCTAATATATCATCTCCATTATGAATAAGTACAGTGTCGACAAACTTCCAATAGATATTCGCATAGAAATTGCAGACAAACGTAAAATGCTTCGTCAACAAAGGGGACTGTCCTAAACGGAACTAACAGAACGCTCTGGAGTATCCCTAGGCAGCTTAAAACGGTTTGAAACCAGTGGGCAAGTTTCTTTAGAATCACTTTTGAAACTTGTATTCGTCCTAGGTCGGTTATCGAATTTTGAAAGTATACTGAAGCCAGATGAAAATCTTAAACATATTGAGAAATTATTGGATTCAAAAAGGAAAAGCTGATGGAACCAATTCAACGATTAGAAGTTTACCTCCATTTTAAAAACACTCCTATTCCAGTTAGTCAAATGGTAGTCGATAATGGAGCTATTTTTTTAAATACGATGCTACTTTTATTGTCAGCGATTTAGCTATTTTTCAATTTCAACTGATACTTTCCGATGTTATTCTAACTCCTGAAACCTCTATTTTTGATGGGCTCTTTGGCATATTAAGCGATTCACTCCCAGATGGTTGGGGCAGGTTGTTATTGAATAGAACATTGTCATCAAAAGGAATATCTCTATATCAAATTACCCATTAGATCGTAGCCTATATAGGTTCTAGCGGTATGGGCGCTCTAACCTATATAGGCTAAACTCAGAGGTTCAGGCCGACACTCTTTTAGATCTGGACGAAATTTCTCAATAGATGAATAAGGTATTGGCCGTTACACCTTCTGACATCATAGAAGAACTATATAATCTTGGAGACTCCTCGGTTGGAGTAAGACCGAAAATTTTAGTGGGCTACCATAAGGAAAACAATCATCTTATTCATGGTACGTTAGAACTCCCTGAAGGTTATGAACATTGGATTGTAAAATTTCCGTCTTTTAACGATTTACAGGATATCACTCAAATAGAATACGCCTATTATAATATGGCTTTGGCTGCGGGTGTTGAAATGTCAGAATGCAAACTATTCGAAATACCCTCAGGAGCATCCTATTTAGCAACTAAAAGATTTGATAGAATACACAATAGCCGTTTGCACTTGCGTTCAGCGAGCGGACTGCTAAATGACAATTTTCATTATAGCAATATTGACTACGGAAATGTAATGGATTGTGCATTCAGGCATGAAAATCATGTTGCGGCCTATTCAAAAGTGCTTCGGTTGGCAGCATTCAATGTGTATCGTCATAACCGCGACGACCACAGCAAGAATATTTCCTTTCTAATGAATCCTAATGGAGC
Source organism: Maribacter sp. ACAM166 (assembly GCF_005771495.1). GTDB lineage: Bacteria > Bacteroidota > Bacteroidia > Flavobacteriales > Flavobacteriaceae > Maribacter. Next base: position 31,298 of record NZ_VAUW01000025.1, on the reverse strand, counting down.
ATGGAAATTGGCGCCGGCCAATAATCTTACCCTTTCAAATTCAATGCAGGGAATGTATATCGCCATGGTTGCAGGGGAAAGCAAAGCTCCCCGGCAGCAATATTTGTTGGAATTGGCAAATACCTTTGGGGTTAAAAACTCTGAAACTATTATTGAAGAAGTAAAAAGTGAGATTGCTGATTGGGAAATTTATGCCAAAGATTCTTTCGTTAGTATTGATTCCAATACACTAATTACTAAAACCTAGATGGTGATAGACAGGAGGTGAAAAAATACGGGTTGTGATTGCTTATGCTTCAATAAACGGTACAGGGCTGAATAATCCCAATCTGTATTGAGCGGAACCGGAAGCTCTTATTTTATAGTGAATGTAGCTTGCGCAATGAGGGAAAAGATAAGTGCTGGAGGTGGGATAACTTAGCGAAGTATATAGAAATGAAGCTTTAGTCCTTTCGAACTTATTTAAAAATTCATTGGTATAATCAATAAAATTTGTAAAATGAATTAGGCTTTTTGTTAACCGGTCCAGTTTCTAAACGACGACCATACTCCCTTTACGGCCATATTTCAGAAGCTTGAAATCTTCTTTTGTGTTTGAAACCTATTAAAAAGTAAAAATATCAGGCTTTAAAAATCAATTCAATAAAAGGGACAGTTAGCTTTCTAAACGAACTAAAGCATACCACACCTATTTGTTCGGTGTTTTTCTAAACTTCGTAAGTCTCCTTTTTAATTTCGGTTTACCCTGTAGGTAATATTTCGATTAGTGATAACCGAGGTGATTATGTCTATAGTAACCATGCCCGTATCACACAGTATACTGGTGTCAGTAAATGCTATGCTACATAGGGCAGAAAGTGCCGTCCCACTATTATCCATAAGCCTACCAATAGTAATATTTGTTGCTAAACTTACATCAAGGCTTGAATACGGCGGAGCCATATTGGTGGTGGTTGTGTTACCGTTGGCAGTATAGATAACATTTCCGGTAAGCTCATCATACTCAACCGTGTACGGTATATTGCCTGCCAAAAAGCTCCCTAGTGTAACGGTGTAGTTGGCCGGTAATCCTGTACTGCCATTAATGACCGATACGCGCAGCCCTAATTGATTCCCGGTGATATGGTAGACTCGAAAGTTTCCTGCTGTAGCGATATCTGCGGTACTTTCTTGGTCGCGGTATTCAAAATCAAATCGAAAACTGGTAAAATCAAAAATATTCCCCGTATTGGGTATGACTAAATCGAGACCTTTGCTACCACCACCTTGCCCTGGTGGTATATGAATACCACATCCTACCTGTGTTGCATCAGCATCTATGGAAATAGCATCTGGCCCGACCGTTGCACTGGTTAGCGATGCAGTGTCGAAATCAAATCGTGAGATAACGATATCAGGTGTACCATCATCACAAACTAGATATTCAAAGCTAGCAGAGGCGATAGAACCGGAGGCAGGTGTATAGGAAAAACTTCCATTGTCATTTAGTGTCACAGCCCCAGAGGTCGGACCGCTAACAGGAGTGGCACGAACCGTTAGTCCAACAGTGCCATTGGGGTCCGTATCGTTTGTGAGTAAACCATTGGCGGTATTTACATCCAAGGTTGTATTCAGACCGGTCACATAAACATCATCATTAGCCACTGGGGGTGCTTTTTGGGCAATCAAAAATGTTGTTGTACATAATAACCAGACCGATACGCAAAGAGATAGCTCCGTTAAAGTAGAATGGGTATTTGGTTTTAGGCACATCATATAACAACCAAACCTAAAAGATAACCATTTGTAAAAAAAAAATAAGTTGTGAGTACTCCATATTTATAGGTGTAAGACAATTTTTATGTGGTAAGTAAAAGGGGAAATGAGGTGATTTTTATAAGATTACAAACAACCAAAAATTCTCACCATAGCCCAAGTATAGACGTCCATGCTGCTGTTTTGCACATTGAAACTTTGATGTCTTAGAGTTGCACAAATACCGGTAATACTCTTTTGATTTAAAAAGCCCTTTAAGACGACAATAAAATTCCATTCTTTATTTGGACTTTGACTCACTCAGTTGATATTTCCCAATCAGCTCATTTACTTTATCCCACATCATTTTAAAATCCTTGGTTATAACTACCGGCCTACCTTTCACATGAATTTTAAATGCACTGAATCCTTCTATTGTTCTGGCATAGATTACTCTGGCTTCTACAGTTTAATATTGGTCTATATATGTGATGCTTTGACCATTGTTCAATTCTGGTTCAGACATAATGGTTATTTTACATTTATTCTTTTAATTCTGTTTTGGTTCGCCGACATGGTGTCCTAACCTTTATCTAGACTTTGCATGGTCTAGTTTCATTGCTGTCTCAATCTCGTTTGTTCTAGACCGGCCGAATAAGTTGACCTTGTAAGTATTGGACTGGATATTTCGGAAGTAATTATCTCATTGAATTCTTCTTCGGTAATAAATCCTTTTTTAAGCAACGGTTAAAACGTTTCCTTAAGAATAGGATTTATTTTTTCTAGTTCTTCTTCTTTCATCCTCTATTTGAATTATCTATTCTGTATGCCATTAGCTAGGCATCGAATTGATTCGAACCATTATAATGACTCTTACCTAACCATACAGCCACAATGCCATGAACTATCCTTTATTTGAACTCCAATACTTTAATATTCAGCGATATCTAAAAACTCGAAGCGACTCGGGATATCTAAAGACATTATTTTTATTCCTTTACGTATTTGATATTTATGGAAAGCATAGGTCTTATCCCAAAGCTCTCTTCTCTCTTGGGTGAAGGATGGAAGATTCGACAACTCAATATCGATATCATGTTATAAACTACTCAGCTTACTTAAACGATTTTATTTCTCTAGTTTAACCTATAGATTTCTATTGGTTTTACATAATTAATTTAAAAATAAGTAATTAGGTTATAAATTTTCTGAAACTGCTTAGGTATTTAATAAATACTTTAAAAATAATGATACACTTCTAATATTGGAATACAGTATTTTCATGACCATATACCTCATTTATTTAAACTTTTCATTTCCTTTTAGTTCACCGGGATTGTGCCCTAACTCGTCTTTATATTGAATTCTATTCACCCTTCTATTTTCCAGTCTTTTAATCTTTTCTAGACATACATTTTCAGAATCAATGATTCTGCATAGCCAATAATGTAAAAATTTTCAGTATCGCCAACGTCATTTTGTTTAAATTTTTAAGTAATTCTCAAGGCTTCAAATTGACATGCAAGGTCAATATCCATATCGAAATACTTGCGTTTTTCTAGTTTATTCAAATACTCAGCCCTAGTTAGAAATTCAAATTGACTTATTACATTTCCAGATTTTAAAATAAAATAAGGTGATTGGTGGTGGTTAGGGCGGCCATCTCGAATAGCTTTACTGAGCTTTATTAATCCACTGAATAATTGATGATTACCTCTATTTTCATGCAATATTATTTATTGATAATCAATCCTTTTTTGAAACTTTCAAGGAAGATAATAAAAATTGTGTAACACAAATAACTCTTTATAAAAAGTACATTTTGTACAGAGTTTATTACTTTTAAATCTTTACCTACTCTTCGGATAATAATTGTACGTTTATTACGAGAAGTTGATGGTTATATTAGTTCTCCATAGTTTTACTTTATTTGGTTGCAAAAAAAGACTCAAGGTGAATCACCTATAGCTGATAATAGTTAGCATAACAATAATTGCTAGTAATCCTTTTAGTTACTCCTTAAATTTTCGTAAAAAAAAAGACTGCCTCTCCAGACAGTCTCTACTAACTAAACTCAACATAATTATAGAATGTAAATCATTTACACAATGTTGTGATTGATATTATTGTTTTTCAAAAACCGTTCTGAAAGTTCCAAAAGAGCCTGCGCCAACGGTATAGGTAGCAGTAAAATCAATAATACCTATACAATTACCAGGTGTTGAGCCAGAACTGCCACCAGACGCCTCCCAGCTAAGATCTCCATATTGGGTGGATCCAAAATTGTTGTAATTTAATGCTACTTGTTTAGGTACCGTTACACCACCTGTTACTGGGTCAATATCAACTACTACGTCAAATGCTTCAGGGTGTGCTGCAACATTTACTAAAGTTACTTGGTTTGTTCCCGGGCCTGTAACAACTTCAAACGCTTCTGCTTGGCTGATGTATATGCCAAATTCATCCGTAGTCGCCATATACGTTCCTTCATAGTCTGCGATATTAAATGCACACGAATACCCAATAGTGGCTTAAACTTGCTGTGTAAGGTCGTTGAGTACAACATTTTCGCTTGAAGAAATTCCAGTTATGGTAAAATTAAGAACTGGTGGGGTATCCAACGGTGGCTGAATACCTGCAGTAATTATTGTTACTGGCAACGTACCTTCCAAACGAACACCCGCGCCACTTGGCGAAAGTGATGATGAGCTAGGTGATAAGACTATATTGTTTGAATCAAGAGTGTAATGAACACCTTCGATTGCAGTAGAACTAGGGTCTAGATTCACCAAAACAGTTACATCTCCTTTAAGTTTTGAGACCGATGGCCCTTGAATAATAATAGGGATACCAGATGATACAGTTTGTCCATCAGCAACAGCCTTTAAAGTAGTAAAGCCACTTTCAAAACCAACAGTATTTGATCCTGTTCCAAAATCAGTTTCATCTTGGTCTAAGATAGCATCGCAAGATACTAACGCGAGTACCATTAGCAAACCGACTGTATAATTCATTATATATCTAATGTTTTTCATTTTTTTATATTTTATTTCCAGAATGGATTGTTAGTGAATACATCAGTTTTGGTTTGTGCTGGTACGTTGTTCGAATTCGTAGAAACTTCAGTGTCAGGATATAAAAGCCTCACTGGTCGCACTCCGTCAGATTCAGCCGGAATAGGCAAGTTTGTAGGGAAACCTGTTCTAGTAAGCTCAATCCATGGTTCAATGGAAGAGGTGCCATTTAATGCAATCCATTTTTGCGTGATAATGGCCTCTATTTTATCTGTTGAAGAACCCCATGAAACATTAGCAATCGCTTGTGCATAGTAGGCTTGTGCAGCTACAGTTGCATCTTCGACTCCTAAATATTCAAATGAAGCTTCAATAGCACTATTATACAAGTTTTCGGCGGTATCACCACCTGTGATGTAGCCACGTTGAACTGCCTCAGCTTGTAAAAACAAGCTTTCAGATAATATCATAATTGGTTGATCTTGATCAAAGTCAAGTAAAAGACCAGGTCCAACTTTTGACAGGTCATTAGAGGTAAAACCAGTACCAGGTAGTATAGTCGATTGTGGAGCACCTTTGTAGCCACCGTTTGCGGCTTCGGCATATAATTGAGTAGCTCTAACATCACCATAAGAATCTAATAACTCTAATATGTAATCTGTTGCAACTGTAAAATCATTACGATCAATATCAGTACCTCCCGGACCTTGGCCGATGTAGCCCCAAAAAGGACTTTGTTTACCCGAATCATCAGAATAGCCAGGATTAGCATTAACATCGTAATCAATGTAGCCAGCGCCATTGGCGTTGATCGAGCTTATTTGATCTTTAATATAAGCATCTTGACCAGTATTGCTAAGTCTAACCAGCATTCTCAACTTAATGGTGTTCGCAAATTGTGCCCAAGAAACCATGTCTCCACCAAAAATAATATCTTGGCTATCAGGGTCCGCAGCTCCATCAGGGAGATTCAATGCTAACGTTGCTGCATTCGTTAAGCTATCAATTGTAGCTTTGTATACAGTTTCGGCATCATCATATTTTGGAGTTCTATTCGCTCCCCTAAGGTTAGCCTCTGTAAAAGGTATATCACCATAAAGGTCAACCAAATATTGGTATTGAAAGCCCTTTATCGTCTGTGCTATAGCGTCATATGCACTATAATCAGACGCACCTGTAGGATCTTCGTAGTTCTGAACATAGGTCAGATCTTTAAAAATACTAGCATAAGAGGTCTCAAAAATATTTGTACTCTGCTGGTTCGTAAAATTATACCGAATCAAATTTTGATTTGCAGACCAGTTTGATGGGGTGGTCCAGTTATAGGTCATAAATTGACCGAGATACACCATGGAAGTACCATTTAAGGTGGCAAACGTCTGTTGCGCAACAGGTAAAGTTAAGCTTGGTGTTGATATGGGCGGATTATTCGGGTTGTCATTGACATCCAAGTAATCATCGCAGCCAACTAGCAGTAACATTGAGCACACTACAATTAGGCTATGTTTAATTATATTATTTATTTTCATTTTCATTTTTTTAAAATTTAATACTTAGGTTGACACCGTATGATCTTGTAGGAGCCAATTGCGCTTGAGTACCAACCCCAATGGCGTTTCCTGTTGTGAAATTGAATTCAGGATCAGTATACACATTGTCCTTTGGTCTAAAAGTGAAGAGGTTTCTACCAAAAAGCCCTAAAGTAATGTTGCTTAACCCAATTTGATCTAAGGTCTTATCATCAAAAGTATACGACAACGCAAGTTCTCTAATCTTCAAAGTTGTAGCATCAATCACATAATTTTCTTTTACCTCGTTGTACTTATCCCAGAACGCATTACCACCACCAGAAGTGGGTCTAGTTGTATTAGCTACAAAAGTTCCTGATTGTTCATATACTGAATTGGGCCATATAAAAGGCTGACGGTCAGAACTTGCGCTGTGCTTCGTAAGACCTGTAAATTCTAATGCGTTTACGATATCATTAAAAAACACGTGACCTGTTCGGTAGTCGGCTACCGCGTAAAGACTCCAGTTTTTATAAACAATATTCGAGTATACTCCAACCGTGAAATCAGGTGTGGTTTTACCTTGAATTTGATTTTTAGTATCCTGCAACGGATCTCCATCAGTACCAACGATTACTCTTCCCTGAGGATCACGTAAATAAGCGCTTGTTCGAATTTGCGGATAGGGCTGGCCTACTTTAGCAATAATTTGAGCATCGCCAAAACCGCCAATGTCCAATTCATCTACACCATCAATTAGTGATATTACTTCTGATTCAAAACCTGAATAGTTAGTGCCTAAATCCCATTTAAAGTCTTCGTTTTGAAAAACGGTACCACTAACATCAAGCTCAATACCTTTGTTCTCTATTTCACCAACATTGATGGTGTTACTAACAGCACCCGAAGAGGTAGAAACGTTAATAGGTACTATTTGATCTGTAGAATTTGATTTATAAACGGTTGCCTCGATTTTAAGTCTATTTCTAAAGAGTTGCATTTCAAAACCAGCTTCTGTTGAAGTGGTAAACTCCGGATTTAAATCTGGAGCTGGCTCTTGAACTGATTGTGAAAGCCCAGCTGTGGTTCCATAAGGAAAATTACCTGGAGCAAAGAATGTACCCTGCGTTTGGTATATATTAGGATCATTACCTGTTCTGGTAGTACTAGCCCGAAGTTTCAAATAACCAATGCCACGATCTCCTTTTATAGATGGAAAAGCATCAGTAGCTATAAAAGAAAGACCTGCACTTGGGTAAAAGAAAGATTGATTACCCTTTGGTAGTGTCGAAGACCAATCATTTCTACCTGTTAGGTTTAAGTTTAGGTATCTTTTATAGCTAAGTGTAAGGTCAGCATAAGAACCGAATTTTCTACGCAATGTAGAACTCTCACCACCTTGCAATTCTCCAGTTCTCGTACTTACGTTATAAAAATCAGGGATAATTAAATCTTGACCACTTACATTTATGAATTTTGAAGACTCATGTCTAATGTTTTGACCTAAAATTAACTTGGCTGTAAAATCTTCAGTTATATCTCTATTAAACTGAAGTAGTACATCTGTATTGAAGCGCTCAAATTGCGCAATATTGTCTGCTGTTCTGGCCCCATATTCCCCTAATTCAGAATACGTGTCTTGCAGATGAAAGGCATAGTTAAAAGCGCCAAATTCACGTTTGAAACTGGCTGAATTTCCGGTATAACCAGAACGTATAGATGCAGATATCCAGTCGTTAAACTCATATTTAGCATTGGCAAGAATATTAAATTCTGCTAAATCAGTTTTTTCTCGTTGGGTATCAATGATAAACCATGGGTTTTCATAAAAACGGTAATACGAAACTTCGTTCCTAGTAAATTCGCCAGTCCTCCAATTTCTCCATTCCGGATCGTTCAAAGGAATATGTAAAGGCGTGTTGATTACATTCCAATATACGGGGCGGTTTTGTCTACCACCTGCCCCAACTGTATTGGCATGAGAGCGGAAAAACGAAAGGTTACCACCTACTGTTAATTTATCTAAAGTTCGACTTCCTTTCAGTCTGAAGTTTGTTTGGTTATATGTGTCTTTTGGTACAGTACCAGTAGTGTTGGTTTGATCTATAGACATGAAATAATCTCCTTTGTCATCACCACCTCCAGCGGTAACACCATGTCTAATCGTTGAACCTGTATTAAAGAAATCTCTGTTTCTATTCTTAATAGGGGTAAACGGAACTTGTAAAACGCGACCATCATCTAAGGTCTCACTTGCGTCTACTAGCCTACCATCATATCTAGGACCCCAGTTTACATTCTCTAAGGGATAAAGAGTTCCATCAGGAAAACCACCTGCACCAAACTTCTCTTGAAATTCTGGCAAGTAGGCAACAGTTTCCATTTGATAAGACGTATTGTAGGTGACCGACAATGGACCTTTACCTGACTTGGTAGTAACAACGATTACCCCATTGGTAGCATCACTACCATATAAGGCTCCTGCGTTAGCACCTTTTAATACACTTATATTTTCAATGTCACTTGCGGAAATTCGATCTAATACACCTCTCGAAGATGGAAAACCATCTACTACGATAAGTGCTTCATTATTACCCAATAAAGATCTGTTACCACGCAATACAACACGAGTGCTAGGGTTAACACCGCTGTTTACAGTATTGATTTGTAATCCTGAAACTTTTCCGACAATTGCTGTAGCTACATTTACGGCTCTGGTTTTTGTGATATCTTCGGTATCTAGTGAGGCTACAGAGGCTACTAGTTCTCTAGCACTTCTCTTTATGTCAAGCGCTCCGGTAACAATTACTTCGCCAAGTTGCTCAGCACTCTCTTCCATCTGTACATTAATTGTAGTACTTGTACCTACGGTTTGACTTACTTCTTTTTGACCGATATAGGAGAATACCAATAGCTGACCTTCTGCGGCTTGAATGGCATAGTTACCATCAAAATCGGTTTGGGTACCATTGATGGTTCCTTTTACAATTATGTTCACACCTGGTAACGGTATACCTGTTTGGTCAGTAACGGTACCCGAAACCGCTTTGTCTTGCGCATACGACAGGTGAACGACAAACGCCAATAATAGCGTTAGAATACCTCTTGTTTTTGTTCTCATGGAATTCTTTTGAGTGTTAGTATTTAGTTTTTGTATAAGGTTGGTTAAAAAGGGGCAACATTATTTTATTGGCAGCTAATCCAAATAGAAAAATAAGATCAAAACCATTAATGTTTTGAAGAGTACCGCCCCCTATAACTTTACGTCTAAAGAAATAGCTAAAAACTAAAATATCGCTTACTACCGACCTAAGTTAACGGCAATACGATTTAGATTAACGTTTACTTCTATTTTAAAATACTGAAAATAAGATGTTTGTAATTACTAAGAAGATTTAAGGTTTTATTGGGATAATTAAAGAATATGTTAAATGTTCATCAAGAAGTAGTAGAATATTCCTTGATATATTTTGCGGGAGTCATTTTTTTTCGCTTTTTAAAAGCTTTATAGAAAGATACTTTATTGTTAAAACCTGATTCGTAGATTAAATCAACTACGAGTTCAATTCTTTCTGGATTTTGTTTTATAATTTTTACACTCTCTGCAATACGGTAGTCGTTGATGAACTCATAAAAGTTTTTTCCGAACTCTTGGTTAATCACCTGTGAAAGACTATAGCGATCAGTATTTAATGAGTCTGCTAAACTTTGAAGATTAACGGTATGGTCAAGAAATAGTTTGTCTTCTTGCATTGCAACAATCAATTGTTCTTTCAACGCTTTTACCATGTCTTCGGTTAAGCCACTATTTTTATATTTTTCATCTGAAAGTTGGTTATTGTCGTTTATTTCTTCAGGTTTTTGAGGGAAAATAATATTCAAAAAGCCTATAATTATAATAAACGTGGCAAATAAATACGCTGCCAAATACTTCGTTATATTGTCCCAATCATTTGATTCTGCATATTTAGCTCTTAAAATCACAAGTAAGAAAACAAGGGTGAAAAATGTAATCAAAGTTTTTGCCCAAGTCCTTCCCATGCGGTTTAATTCTTTTTTATCACGTAGGTATTGTCTTATCATTAACACAAAGTAAAATGCACAGTAGGCCGATTTTATCCAAGTATTAGACACAAACTCTAGCGCCGCCCATAAGATTCCATATTTTGGTATCTCGGTTACTACGTTCGTGTTGCCGATAAGCAATAAGAGTAGTATTGAAACTAAAAAAATTCCATAATGTTTAGAAATTGAGGGTTTTAAATCTATACATTTTGTAGGAAAAGCCTTGTTTTCAAAGTAAAGATATAAGGTGGGACCCCATAAAAAAACTAGACATTTGTAAAAGAAAACTTTTGGATTATAGGATATGCCATCGAGCCAATAAAGCACAAGTTCAAGAAGTACTAAAGCAGTCGTCATTGTAAAAATGCCAAGAAAAATATTGTGTTTGTCTTTTTTTCTATAGCTCACAATGATATAAAGCCCAAGTATCAAACCAAGTATGCCAACAATAGCAAAAAAATAATTTAAAAGGTCATACTGAATAGTAGGGGCTCCCTCGCTTTGTAAGCCAAGAGCCGTTGCCCGAAAATTTGGGCATATGAAACAAACATATGAAATTATCATCTTCATGAATCAGCTGCAAATAATTTCCTACAAGGTAGGTTTTAAATTGAGATATTAGAGATAGAGCTTTATGTGCCTTGATTTTAACAGATGAAATTTTCATACGTAAATTGAAGATATTCTAATATTCGCAATTTAACCTTATAGAGGTCAGTAGTTAGTTACTCATTATTTCTGATTGGTCTATTTTATCATCGCTTACCATTCTAGTAATCTGGACTTGCAACAAAAAAGTGGACAATTAGATAAAGTTCATACAGCTATTTGTTGATTTTATATTTCCTTTTTAAATTCTTCTATGGTTTTGTATCCTAATGTTGAATGCATTCTTTTTCTGTTGTACCAAGTTTATATCCTTTGAAAGACGGATAGCTCCGCATCGGACCTTAGACCATAATCATGTTTGTATGCCCATTCAACTTTTAAGCTCTTAAAAAAACTTTCGGCGACTGCATTGACCCCACAATTTCCTTTTCTGCTCATACTTTGCTTTACCCTTCCATCATAACTTAAACTCCTTCCATGTTTTAAATTTAGAATAAAGAAAGGAATAAGTACCCAAACTAGTACCTGCTAAAATGAAGAAAGCCTTTCAATTTCTTGAAAGGCTTGTCTTTACTGGGCTCCCCCTCTTGGACTCGAACCAAGGACCCTCTGATTAACAGCCGCAAATGGAGTGTTTTCATTTAGTGCCATTTACCTTCTTATAGTCTGATTATCAATATTTTATGATTTTTTATTTTGCATTTGGTTTTACAATAATTACATTTAATAGCCCATTTGTTGTCCCTATGTTGTCCCCATTATCATCACATGCAACCAGTAGCAGTAGGGTATTACAAATTAAACTATGTAAATGTTGTCCCCAAATGTATAAAATATGATAACGCTCAAGATTGTTCTCAAAAAAAAGTTATTGTCCGATGGGACATATCCAGTCTGTTTGCGCGTTACCAAAGAAAGACAATGTAAACATTACAAAACTCCGTTCAGCGCAAGATTGAACGAATGGATAGAACCCACAGGTAATTTCAATAAAAGAAATTCAAACCACACTCAATTTAATCGACTACTTGTAAAGTTCAAGGAACGAGCTTATAAAATCATTACTGATCTAGAAATTGAGAATCCGGATTATTCAATACGAGACTTCGATAGAAATTATAGAATAACTTTCAATCCCGTGAAGAATGACGTTTTTGCATTTTTTGACGAAATCATAGAAGAGATGACCTTCGCTGGACGGATAGGGAATGCGAAATCGTATAAGGATGCTAAAACCTCCGTTCAGATTTTTCACAAATTCAAGAAATTGAACTTTAGAGAAATAAACTCTTCCTTTTTAAGTAAGTATGATGCCTTTCTCAGATCGAGGGGTGGTACCGATGGTGGCATAGGTGTAAAAATGAGAGCTATTAGGGCACTATTCAATAAAGCAATAGAACGTGGTGTAATCAAAGAAAGTCTATATCCGTTTAAAACCTACAAAATATCAAAGTTAAGAGGCAAAGGTTTCAAACGTGCCTTGGATTTCGAAGAAATCATGTCCATCATTCATTTAGATTTGAACAACAATCCACATTTAATAAACACAAAAAATTATTTCGTTTTTAGCTTCTACACTAGGGGTATGAATTTTGCGGACATGATGAGTTTGGAATGGAAAGATGTTGAAGCCAATATTATTTATTATACTAGAGCAAAAACTAAAGGAAATTTCTCTATTGCTATTATGCCCCCAGTCCAGAAAATATTGGATTACTATCGCATACATGGATATAGCAACAAGTATGTACTTCCACTTCTTTTTCGAGAGGACTATACCCCCACACAACTAGCTGATAGAAAACACAAAATGCTAGGCATATATAACAGGGAGCTTAAGGAACTGGCCACCCTCTGTAAAATCACAAAAAACGTTAGTAGTTATGTAGCTCGTCATAGTTTTGCAAATTGTCTAAAACAAAAAGGGGTTGCCACAGATGTGATTAGTGAATCTTTGGGGCATCAAAATTTGACGGTAACACAGGCGTATTTGAAAGAATTAGATACCGGAATTGTTGACAAGGCGCTTGAGGTGTTATTATAAAAAAAACGAAATATTTTAGCTGATCAAAAAGTTTAAATAAAGGTCAAAAAGTAAACTAATTAATTGATACGGTACTTTAAACTTTATAAGCTCAATGATTGTGTGGTTGGGTAAATGTTCAAATAACGGACCGTTTAATTATACTTAGGGTGTTCGAATAAGAGTTAGTTTAAGAAAGCCATAAATGAAACATTGTGAGATGTGGATATGAACTTTTAGAAAACGGTTTGGCTAAATAGCCTTTATACAGAATAATGTTTTTTCTACGTGATTCTATATTATTCCTTCATTTCAGGTATTCTAAACAATTTCTTCAGATGCTAACTAAAACCAATTGCGGATCGGTCTTCGAACATTTACTATATCCAAAATAAACAATTATGACGGGCGCTCGGGACTAATTTCTAGACCAAAACCAAGCAAATCTGAGATTTATTAAGTAAAAGTCCGCAAATGAAAATCACACTATTTCCTCAATCTATAGGATAATTCAGTGAATTGTATTCAATATTTAGCATCTCGTATAAATTTACCTACAAAATACATTCTACTTTTGTAGTCTTTTCCTACATATAAATATAATTTGAATGAGAATACCTAAGATGAATATCTGTACTATTTATTTGCCCTTTCAAATACTCCATTGGTATAAGCTCGGTATTCATCAGAAAAATATGGTAGTGGAAACAAAAACTTAAAATATCAAGTTCCACACATCTGCAATTTTACTACTTGTCGATTGTTTAACACCTTTAATCGATATTCTTACACACATATTTTATAAATACACAACAAAAAGAAAGAATAAGACTACAAATAATTAATATTTGTTACCTGTTTTATTATCCAAATACGAACCATTTTATGAAATATCAAACTAAATTCCCAAAGAATCATCCCTTGCAAATAGTGTTTTACCTAACCTTGATATTGGGTGGATTACAATTAATGACGGCACAAACTCCAGGTGGCGTATCATCAGATTTGTCTATTTGGCTTAAAGCCGATAGCGATGTTTTTTCTGATACTGGAAGTACAAATGCCATCAATAATGGAACAATCCAACAATGGAATGACCAGTCATCAGGCACTAGCGACTTCGGAATTATCAGCGGCATTATTGGCCCTAGCTACTTCAATGGTATTAGCAATACCTTGAATTTTAATCCACAAGTTAGTTTCAATGGTTCCCAAGCATTGGAAAGTTCAGTATTAATGAGTTATCCTTCTGGGAATAGTGCGCGCCTAATGCGGGTGGTCGCTACACCGACAGCAACGTTTAGCGGAGATGATATTGTATTCGGTCACGGTAGCCCTTCGAATACGCAGGCTCATTTACTAGCAGGTCGTCAGAGTAGTAATACTATGGTTTATGGTTCTTGGGGTGCGACCAACGATAAGTTAAAAACGAATTTTTGGGAGTTGGACACGCCCGTAATTGCCGGCGGAAGATATAATGGTTCTACAACGTTTATTGACAAAAATGGAGTTGAGCAAACCGGGGTCACCGGCAATCCTACTTGGAATACAGTAAACAATATTGCTCGTATCGGTACAGATGTAGCTAGTTCTCCGAGCTTTTTCTGGACAGGGAACATCGCAGAAGTAATTGTTTACGATGCCAATATATCTGCTGCGGATCAACAAAAAATAGATTCGTATCTCGCCTTGAAGTACGGTATTGAAATGGAACAAGACTATTTAGCATCAGATGGCACTACAAACATGTGGGCAGATGATAATGATGGATATGATAGCGATATTTTCGGAATCGGTCGTGACGATAATAGCGGTCTAAATCAAAGAGTTTCCAAATCGGTGAATGCCAATAGTATTTTGAGTATAGCCTTGGATGCCGATTTTACGACAGCCAACACCGATGCCTCCCGTAGTACAACGCATACCAACGACAGGCAGTTTTTGACTTTGGCCAATAACGGTAGCACGATAAGCACACAGTCTACAGAAATCGACGGGACTACCTATAATGTCAGAATAGCTAGGGAATGGAAAGTGGACAAGACCACGAACTTCAACCAATCTATCAACATGAAATTCGAAGGCTTTGACGAAACTTGGACACTTATTAAAGATAGTGATGGCGATTTTACCTCTGGCTTTACTTCTGTAGGCAATTTAAATACCAACGGGGAAATCACAGGAGCATCCTTATCCGATGGCGAGTATCTAACTTTGGCCAAACTTATAGCCGTAGGGCCTGGCGGTGTGGCCTCCGGTTTAGAGTTTTGGGTAAAGGCCGATAGCGGTGTCTTTGAAGATGCCGATGTAAACGGCGGCAGTACCGATATGGCAGAAGATGGAGATGTGGTCGAAGCATGGCATGATGCCTCTGGCCTTGGTAATCACTTAGACGAGCCCAATGGTGGTAATCCTACTTATGTGATAAACGGTATCAACTACAACCCTGCCATAGATTTTGATGGGGATGATTGGCTGCAATGGGATGAAAATGACGCCCCTTGGTTTGAGGGAGATCAAGATATTACTCTTTATTCCGTAGTACAAGCTGACGTAGCTACCGGATTTAGGGGATGGTTGGACACCGACGCTAATAACGAAGGCGCTAGTGAACTATATATCCGATTTACCGACGGTCAAACTGGTATAGCACTTAATGCTACAGGGAATACCGAATCAAGATATTTTGATAATGATGGGAATCCTGGAAATACAATAGAATTCAGGACTACCAAACCCTTGGTCGTTGGTTTTAGTTTTGATGGCACAGGTTCAGTTTCGGGAAGTTCTGGATCAGTCAATAGTATTTACGATGGTTTTTATTATGGAAGGGAATATCCTGTTGCCGATCCCGATGGAATTTCACCTTCAAACAGAATAGGTACAGAAGTTGATCAATTCAGACTTGGTAACGGAGAGGCGGCCAACAGCCCAAGGGATTGGGACGGAAAAATTGCGGAGGTATTTACATACGATAGAATATTGACCGATAACGAACGCCAACGGATCGAGTCCTATTTTTCAATAAAATACGGCACTACTTTTGACCCCGATTTTGATGGCGATGGCGTGGCCGGGGAAACCGGGGCGATCAACGAAGGAGATTATCTGGCCTCCAACAGTTCCGTTATATATGATTATAGCGCTAACAGCGGATATACAACGGATGTTTTTGGTGTCGGGCGTGATGATGTCTCCGGATTGGACCAAAGAGTATCGCAATCGGTTAACACCGCCAACGGACCCATTCTATCCACCGCGGCCGTGTTGGTTACCAGCAATCAAGATCCGGCATTGACCAGCTTGGGCAATGGCAATTTTATGATGATGGCTCATAACAACGGTATCGATAATTCATTTACTTCGAGTTTTGACAGCGGAACCAACAACCGCTCCGACCGTGTATGGAAAATAGAGGAGACCGGTACCGTAGGTAATGTGTACATCGCTATTCCTAAAAGTGGGTACAGCTTCCCTGCGGGGATACCGGCCCTAGTATTGTCCGATGACACCCTATTCGACAGTACTGATACCATTATTAATTTAACCGATGGAGGAACGGTATACGCAGCTTCCATTGATCCGGCTGATGGCCAATTTTTGGCTTTTGTGACTACAACACCGGACTTTTCGGTAAGCGAAACAACATTGACCATTGACGAGAATACGGCCACAAACACCTTTACAGTAGTCCTGGACACCGAACCTACAAGCGATGTCGTTTTCGATGTTTCCAGCGACGATACAGGCGAAGCCACGGTAGATGTAGCGCAGGTAACCTTTACAACTTCAAACTGGGACACCCCACAAACAATAACGGTAACAGGTGTGGATGACGATATCGACCGTGACGATTCGGCAACCATAACGGTGTCGGTAAACGCTGTCGGTTCAGAGGATGCCTTTGATTCGTTGGCAGACCAAACGGTAGCCATCACATTAACGGATGATGATACCGTAGGCTTTACACAAAGTGAAACCGCATTGACCATAGCTGAAGATGGCGGCACAAATACCTTTACGGTAGTCTTGGATAGCGAACCAACGAGCGATGTTGTATTCGATGTATCCAGCGACGATATCAACGAAGCAACCGTAAGTTCGGCACAGTTGACCTTTACGGCAGCCAACTGGGACACCCCACAAACAATAACGGTAACGGGTGTGGATGATGCTGTTGACAGGGACGATTCTGCAACCATAACGGTGACGGTAAACGATACAGATTCGGAAGATACTTTTGACGCTTTGGCAGACCAAACGGTTGCCATTACCTTGACCGATGATGATGCCGTAGGCTTTACACAAAATGAAACCGCATTGACCATAGCTGAAGATGGCGGAACGGACACCTTTACAATCGTATTGGATAGTGAACCAACGAGTGATATTATATTCGATGTATCGAGCAATGATACCGATGAGGCAACGGTAAGTGCCGCACAACTGACCTTCACCGCGGCCAACTGGGATACGCCCCAGACAATAACGGTAACAGGAGTCGAAGATGATATCGACCGGGACGATTCGGCAACAATTACGGTAGCCATCAACGATGCAGGTTCAGAAGATACTTTTGATGCCTTGGCGAACCAAACGGTTGCCATTACCTTGACCGATGATGATACCTTAGGCTTTATCCAAAGTGAAACCGCATTGACCATAGCTGAAGATGGCGGCACAAATACCTTTACGGTAGTTTTGGGTAGTGAACCAGAAAGCGATGTTGTATTCGATGTATCGAGCAATGACACGAATGAGACAACAGTAAGCACAGCACAGTTAACGTTCACGTCAGCCAACTGGGATACCGCACAAACAATAACCATAACCGGTGTGGACGATGATAACGACCGTGATGATTCGGCAACGATCACGGTAGCCATCAACGATGCCGGCTCCGACAATGCCTTCGATGCCTTGGCAGACCAAACGGTTGCCATTACCTTGACCGATGATGATACAGCAGGCTTCACACAAAACGAAACTGCATTGACCATAGCCGAAGATGGCGGAACGGACACCTTTACAATCGTATTGGATAGTGAACCAACGAGCGATGTCGTATTCGATGTATCGAGCAATGATACCGATGAGGCAACGGTAAGTGCCGCACAACTGACCTTCACCGCAGTCAACTGGGATACGCCCCAGACCATAACGGTAACAGGAGTCGAAGATAATATCGACCGCGATGATTCGGCAACCATAACGGTGACGGTAAACGATGCCGGTTCCGACGATACTTTTGATGCTTTGGCAAACCAAACAGTAGCCATTACCTTGACCAATGATGATATCGTAGGCTTTATCCAAAGTGAAACCGCATTGACCATAGCTGAAGATGGCGGCACAAATACCTTTACGGTAGTTTTGGGTAGTGAACCAGAAAGCGATGTTGTATTCGATGTATCGAGCAATGATACGAATGAGACAACAGTAAGCACAGCACAGTTAACGTTCACGTCAGCCAACTGGGATACCGCACAAACAATAACCATAACCGGTGTGGACGATGATATCGACCGTGATGATTCGGCAACGATCACGGTAGCCATCAACGATGCCGGTTCCGACGATGCCTTTGATGCCTTGGCGAACCAAACAGTTGCCATTACCTTGACCGATGATGATGCCGTAGGCTTTACTCAAAGTGAAATTACATTGACCATAGCAGAAGACGGAGGAACGGACACCTTTACAATTATATTGGATAGCGAACCCACAAGCGATGTTGTTTTCGATATATCGAGTGATGACACGAACGAAGCAACGGTAAACGCAACACAACTAACGTTCACGGCGGCCAACTGGGATACCCCACAGACCGCAACGGTGACAGGTGTGGACGATGATATCGACCGTGACGATTCGGCAACCATAACGGTGACGGTAAACGATGCCGGTTCAGACGATGCCTTTGATTCGTCGGCAGACCAGAGCGTGACGATAATCATCACGGATGATGACTTGGATACCGATGGAGATGGAATTCTTGACGGAACGGACAATTGCCCTGCCATAGCTAATAATAGCCAGTTGGATACCGATAGTGATGGAGATGGGGATGTCTGTGACTCCGATGACGACGGTGACGGCACTCCCGATGTTGATGATGATTTCCCATTGGACGAGAACGAGACCACCGATACCGATGGCGATGGAACCGGCGACAATTCCGATACCGATGATGACGGTGACGTTACGCCCGATGTAGACGATGCTTTTCCATTGGACGAGAACGAGGACACCGATACCGATGGCGATGGAACCGGAAACAATGCAGATACGGATGATGACGGTGACGGCACGCCCGATGCGGATGATGATTTCCCATTGGACGAGAACGAGACCACCGATACCGATGGCGATGGAACCGGCGACAATTCCGATACCGATGATGACGGTGACGGCACGCCCGATGCGGATGACGATTTCCCATTGGACGAGAACGAGGATACAGATACCGATGGCGATGGAACCGGAAACAATGCAGATACGGATGATGACGGTGACGGCACTCCCGATGTTGACGATGCTTTCCCATTGGACGAGAACGAGGACACCGATACCGATGGCGATGGAACCGGAAACAATGCAGATACGGATGATGACGGTGACGGCACGCCCGATGTTGACGATGCTTTTCCATTGGACGAGAACGAAGATACAGACACGGATGGCGATGGAATCGGCGATAATGCCGATACCGATGATGATGGTGACGGAATACCTGATGAAGATGACGACTTTCCCTTAGGTGGTGACGAAATTGCTGACAATGATGGTGATGGTATACCCGATGATGAAGATACTGATGACGATAATGATGGCACTCCCGATTTAGACGATGATTTCCCGTTGGATGAAAACGAGGATACGGATACCGACGGCGATGGAACTGGCGACAACTCCGATACCGATGACGACGGTGACGGAATACCGGATAATGAGGATGCCGATGTGGATGGAGATGGGATACTTGATAATGGTCAAGATACCGACGGCGACGGCATCAACGATGAAAACGATGAGACGGACGATCGCCTTGACACTGATGGCGATGGTGTGCCAGATGAAGTTGATGCATTTCCGAACGACCCTGACGAAAGTATAGATGTCGACGGTGATGGCATAGGCTCCAATGCCGATAGCGATGACTCTGACCCCAATGTAGGCTTGGAACAGTCCATTACCGCTGCAGAAGCCTTTACCCCCAATGGCGACAACATCAATGACACTTGGATAGTCCAAGGAATAGAAAACCATCCGAATGCCGTTGTTACAGTCTACAACCGGTACGGGCACGAAGTTTTTAAAACGATTGGTTACCAAAACGATTGGAACGGAAAATCAAGTTCCAGGTCGGAGAACCTGCCTTCGGGAAGCTACTATTATGTCATCGAACTACAGAACGGGTCTGCTCCAGTCAATGGATGGATATTCATAAACTATTAACCAAATCAAACCACGATCGCAATGAAGACCAGCAGCATTTACATCATCCTATTTATATTTTTCTTCTCGGGAAACCTTTTGGCCCAACAAGACCCGAGCTATATCTTCTATAGGTACAGCATGAACTTTGTGAATCCCGCCTATGCAGGCGCAGAAGACCGTACAGAGTTCGCCGCGAACGTCCGTAGTCAATGGTCGGGCGTAGCAGGTGCTCCGGAAACGCAGAGTTTTTTGGCCAGTACCCATATCGGCAAGAACGTGGGTCTAGGTGTAAGTATTATCAACGACAAGACCTTCATCGAAACCCAGACCTCGGTGGCCATTGATTTTTCCTATAAAGTGCAATGGGATAATTATACCAATATCTATTTTGGATTAAAGGCTTCGGGAAATTCCTATAATGCCAATACCGATGGTCTGATGACCTTTGGGATACAGGGGGATCCCTCTTTGATGAATATTGACGGAGGCATAACCCCCAACATTGGTGCAGGGGTATATTTCCAGAACAGAAAACTTTCATTGTCTCTATCCGCCCCAAGTATTTTAAGGCCAAGACGGTTGGAACAAGAAAATGGAACGGCCCGACTCGGCAGGAACAAGTTGCACGTATACCTGATGGGAGCCTATGATATTGAGATTAACGATAAATTGCTTCTGAAACCATCGTCAATGGTTCGGTATGTTGAAAATGCCCCGATTTCAGTCGATCTGACCGCTGCATTACGGTATGACCAAACATTTGAAATTGGTGCGGCCTACAGACTCAATGAAGGTTTTGCAGGGTTTGTACTCTTTAATCTGGATAATAGTTTTGATATTGGGTATGCCTATGAAGCCAATGTGGAGTCTTCTTTGAACAACACCAATAACGGCAGCCATGAGATATTTCTAAAGCTAACCTTACACTAAGAAAATGGTTTTAAGGAAGTTCGATTTAATTCATGGATAATTTTTACTCTTGATAAATTTTAATAGTATGTAAGTCATGAGTCCAATTTTATACCTGTTGGCTATTCAGAGCCTTGTATCCCTCCAAATGTATTAGACTTACTGCGTTAGATTGCAGTTTGGAATTTGGATTCCCCATAGATTTACATTTTTAAAATTTAGAACATGAACAAAAAAGATGTAATTCTGATAACCGGTGCATCCTCTGGTATGGGGCGAGAAACTGCCATAAGATTGGCAAAACAAAGCTATATAGTATATGCTGCAGCCCGTAGAATAGACAAGCTGAATGAGTTAAAAGAGTTTGGATGTATTCCTATTCAGCTTGACATTACCAATGAGCAGGACATAGAACATGCCGTAAGTACTATTGAAAAAGCACATGGTGGTATTGATGTTTTATTTAACAATGCAGGAGTTGCAACCCTAGGCTCATTGGAGGAAACCGCTATTGAAGATGCAAAAAAACTATTTGAGGTCAATCTTTTTGGTCTGGCACATCTTACACAATTGGTTATTCCCTCTATGCGTAAAAAAGGTGCGGGAAAAATTATCAATACGTCTTCTATTGCAGGAAAGGTTCACGGGCCTTTAAGCTCTTGGTATGTGGCTTCAAAACACGCTTTGGAGGGTTTGTCAAGTTCTTTACGTGTGGAATTAAAACCATTTGGAATAGATGTAGTTATTATAAGGCCAGGTGTAGTAAGCACAGGATTGATCGGTACTTATGTAGATCCAATGATAAACCAACCTGAGAACGGATCATATGCAGAAATGACCAAAGTGATAGCTGACTGGTCTAAATCTAGAGACAATAATCCTAAATACTCTTCACCTCCTTCGGTAATTGCCGATACCGTTTTGAAAATAATTAAAAGTAAGAACCCTAAAACGGCCTATGAAGCTGGTAAAACTTCCTCACAAATGATTTGGTCTCGAAAATTATTATCGGACAAAACTTTAGACAAAATGATGCTTCGATTTTTAAAATCATAAAATAATGGAACTTATAAAACACACATCAAATTGGGTAAGCGGAGAAGTTTTTCAAGGTAAAATAATGCTAGTTTTAGGTGTCATAATATGTATTGGAGCATTATTTATTCTTAGAAACAATAATGAAATCCTAAAGGGAATGGTGATTCCAATGGGTCTGATTATCCTGATTCTAATCGGTTATGGTAGCATGCAGGTCATTGCACGCCCAAAGCACTTAGATACCGTTTCCGAAAGTCATACAACCAATCCAAAACAAGCCTTGGAAACCGAACTAATCAAAGCGATGAAAGACGATAAAACGTACAGTATAGTGCCATATATTTGGTTTGTAGGCATTGCCATTGCTGCTATTGTATTTTTCTTATCGTCTCAATATTATTACAAAGGATTAGGACTTGGCTTGATAGGATTATTCCTAACAATGTTAATTTTAGATGCTACTTTACACCACAGGTTGGCAGTTTATTTAAAAGCACTTAAACAATTAATCTAAAAAGTACATTGTCACCAATATTTGGATAAGAATTGCTTCTTTTTGAGCAAAATAATCTTGTTAAAAAATAAGGCAATTGATAATAGTAAAATAACACTTAAAAATAACTATGAAATTTATAGAATACAGCACTCAATGGGCGAAAGGAGAAATGTTCGAAGGATTGTGCGTTATCATTTTTGGGGTCCTGACCTTAGTTTGCACTTTGTTAATCTGGAAATATGGCACCACCATAAACGCAAAGGCATTGGTAATACCATCATTTTTTATCGGGTTACTTTTTAGTTCAATGGGTAGCTTTATGATGTATTCCAACAACAATAGAATTACAGAATTTCAAACGGCCTATCAAGCGGATTCGGAAGAATTTCTTCAAAATGAAAGAATTCGTGTAGAGAGTTTTCAATTTATGTACCCTACATCTCTATCCATAAGTGCTGTATGTTTTTTGGTTGTTATTCTTATGTTTGTTTTTTCTAAAAGCCCAACATATCACGCAATTGGTGTAGCACTTTCCGTTTTTGGCCTATCATTGATTATTTTGGATTATTTTTCGAAAGAAAGAGCTCAAATATACTACGAACATATTCTAAACAATTTACAATGAGCAATATACTACATATAGAAAGTATAAGTGAGATGCACCGTTTGTTACAAGTAGAGAAGCCTGTGCATCCTTTAATATCGATAGTACAACATAGTGAAAAAATGAACCTTAATTTTGGGGTAGACGTTCGCGTTAACAATCACTTGTATTTCATATCCTTAAAGGAAAATATACAAGGTACTTTTCAGTATGGTAGAACTTCTTATGATTTTCAGGAGGGAAGTCTAGTATTTATGCGTCCAGGACAGATTACAACAAGTACTGGAAATCGTAGTCCCGATTTAGGTGGTTGGAGTATTTTTTTTCATCCTGACCTGATTCGACCGTATGCACTTGCCGATTCCATTCAGCAGCGTTCATTTTTTGATTATGACAGTAACGAAGCCTTACATATATCTGAAAAAGAGAAAATATCGCTAAACGAAATTGTCAGGAAGATAAAAAGTGAAATCCATCAAAACATGGATAAGCATACGCAAGATATAATCGTACACAATATAGAATCATTGCTCGGGTATAGTCAACGCTATTTTGACCGCCAATTTCTTACAAGGAAGAGTCAGAACAAAGACTTCGTTACCGAATTCGAGAAATATCTTCATTCTTATTTTGATAGTGATATGCCATCTAAAAATGGAATCCCGTCGGTAAAGGAATGTGGGGAATCTTTGCAAATGTCCGGCAAATATCTTAGCGATCTGCTCAAAAAAGAAACGGGTAAAAGCCTTACCGAACATATTAATCTACATATCGTAGAAACTGCAAAAAATAGGCTCTTGAATTCAAGCGATCCCATCGGTCAAATTGCCTTTAATTTAGGTTTTGAATACCCACAACATTTTAGTAAGATGTTCAAGAACAAGGCCGGTGTAAGCCCAAAAGCGTACCGTAATTTAAATTAATAAATAACTACTAAAAAATAATCGGACAAGTGGCCGCAGTTAACATTGATAGCTCGGCCCGTATTGAAATCCCTGATTCAAGGAATAAAAGGGATATTTTGACAATGAAAGTGGAATTATTAAATAGGAACAGCGTAATTAAATTACTTGAACCTTGTCAGTCGTTGAAAACTATAGTGGAAATGTCGGGAGACAACAAAAAGCTTCTGTCAAAACCTTTGTCCAAATCCTTAAAGTTCAAATAAACCTGATTCCGACTTAATTGAACTATTTTAATTTAA
This sequence comes from Maribacter sp. ACAM166, assembly GCF_005771495.1. Taxonomy (GTDB): domain Bacteria; phylum Bacteroidota; class Bacteroidia; order Flavobacteriales; family Flavobacteriaceae; genus Maribacter. The sequence continues at coordinate 6,654 of NZ_VAUW01000025.1, read as the reverse complement.
CCCAGGTTTATATGGACTTTAAAGATGGCGTTCAAAATCTTGTCTTTGGCTTAAGATACGCACCACAAAAATGCCTTTTTCTATTGGTTCGTAAAAAATAGTATGTGCCTTGTAATTGAATCTTTTTAATTGTGGGGCATATTCAGCCGCACTACGACCTAGCTCTGGATTGATTGCACAAGAAAATATGGGTGTCGTTGAAAATGGCACCATACTGACCCTTGGTACGGCAAACGCGGCGGGGTATCAGCATATCGATTTCCCCAGAAAAAATATCATTATTAAAAGAGGGGCAATCGCCAATTTCAATAATCTCGAAGGACAAAAAGTGGTGGTTACCAAAGTGAGTTCACAAAACGGTAATACCGCAGTAACGCTAAAACGAAAAGACGGACGCAACTTTTTTAGGTTCTGGCCTACAATTACCGCCGATTTTGAAAAAGCTTTGGTCAATAAGGAATTGAAAGTGCCCAACACAAAAAGGGAAGTTTCCATTGACCAATAATAAATAATAATTAGTGTTTATTTTGTTGTTGAAAGCACCGGCCTCACCCATATGAATTTGCTAGGAGTTTGGGTTCCCCTTGGCCGGTGCTTTAGATAACATAATAACGAAAATCTATAATGTTCTCACCACGCAACATTCGGTGTTTTTTCGAAAAAATCATCTTCAGTAGTTTGTATCATTTACACGTATAGATATGAAAGTGGTGCCATTTGATATTTTAGTCCAAAATTATGGATTGCAATAATCACAATAGGTAGGGTCTTCCACTTTCTTTTTATGAGGATACATTTCTTCTTTTGTGAAATTACATTTTTGGCAGGTATAGAGGTAACTTAAGGTAGAATTGGTTGGTGAACCACATAAACTGCATTCCAAACCCTTTTTTGAATCGGTGACCCCAAAACCTGGAACATCGCACTGAGGGCAGCACGAATTTAACTTAACAACCAATTTTTTGGCCGTAGTTTCAATTACGGCCATTCGATTAGGGTTGTACATTGCTCTCATATCGGTTTCTGCGTAGATTATCGCACCTTTTTTGTATAACGAATGAAATGCATTTTTTAAATCATCAACATTCGAAATACCTTTGATGATATGATTGTTGTCGGTCTTCGATTTGCGAAGTATTATCCCATGGGAGGGAAACTTGACTAAAGCTGCAAAGTCAAAAAGGTCTTCTTCATTCTTAATTTCTTTGCCGTTGAAGTTGGTTTCCAAACTTAATTCCCTGGTGATTACCTCCAAATTATTTTTCTTGTCCAAAAAAATCAAAAATTCGTCGTCGGCACTTGCAAAAAACAATGAAGGATGGGGGCCAAAAGACCCCTCACTTGCCACCCCCAAATCACAGTTGTTGATTTCCATTGCCAAAAGGCATTTTTGTCTTGCGGTTGCTATTGGGTCAAGTTCCCTTTCGATTTCTCCTGTAAAAGTGCCTAAAGCATCCGTATCAAAGTTTTCATCCACGAAGCAGTGTACACCGAGATTTTCATCCAACAAAGGGGCTATTACCTTTTCTTTGCTATGTTTTGTAGCAATTATTAGTTTTCTGTTTTTAAATAATTCCAAGCTCATTTAAGTTGTTGGTGTTTATTTGTTTTTTGTTGCTCTTACTAACCTATCGTTAATGGATTTACCCAATCCAAAGTCTGGAAAAATTTCGGCTACAATCATATCCAAATTTAATTTATCTAACTTGTGCAGGGTACCGTATAATTTTGATGCTGCTTCTTTTAAATCGCCTTTTTTTGACAATACCTCTACATGTTCCATATTCGAAGAATCTATCTCACCAGAGAATCGTAGCACACCAATCTTTTTCCCGGTGTAGTCTTTTATGAATTTTTCTGCATTTTTTACTAGATAGGTTTTTGTTTCGGGTGCGTAGTGTCGAGCTAACATTCCAGGTGCATTTGGGGCTAATTCTTTCTTGTTCTTTACTTTTACCTCGCCAATAATAGTTGTAATTTCTTCAATGGAAATAGCGCCGAGCCGATATAGTAAGGGTTCGTTATTTTCGAAGCCAATAATCGTAGATTCTATTCCGTTTTTACAGTCTCCACCCTCAAGCACCATTGGTATGGTGTTCTTAAAATAGCTCTCAACATGTTTCGAACTAGTGGGACTGATACTACCAAATGGATTTGCACTTGGTGCAGCCAATGGAAAGGATAATTCCTTTAATAAAGCTAACGTGATAGGATGGTTTGGTATTCTTACGGCAACGGTATCTTTTCCTGCAGTTATTAAATCCAGTATGTCCGATCGTTTCTTTAATATTAGAGTTAAAGAACCTGGCCAAAAGGCTTTTGCAAGCATTTTGGCTTTATCGGCAAATTCACTTACTATTTCTTGTATTTTTTCTATAGAGTGAACATGGACTACTAGGGGATTGAATAAGGGCCTTTGTTTTACCTGAAATATTTTCCGAATTGCTTTTTCACTGTAGATATTTCCCGCCAAGCCATAAACCGTCTCGGTAGGTATTGCTACTACATCTTCATTATTTACGATTTCAATGGCTTTTGTAATGTCTTTTGAAACAAGGGTCATATTTGGCATTTTTATTTTTTGAAATCTATTGCCATACCTGATTTTTCTTCATAAAATAATCCATGGTCATAAACTAGATTTCCATTCACAAATGTTTGTTTGATTTCCGTTTGAAATGTTGTTCCCTCCAATGGTGACCAACCGCATTTGTACAGTAGGTTGTCTTTAGCAACGGTCCATTGGCTATTCAAGTCTACCAAGGTCAAATCTGCGAAATAACCTTCTCGAATAAAGCCTCTGTTTGTCATACTATAGAGAATTGCAGGGTTGTGACACATTTTCTCAACTATTTTCTCTAATGAAATTAGGTCTTGTTTATAAAACTCTAACATACAGTTTAAGGAATGTTGTACCATTGGTGCTCCTGACATAGATTGGAAATAGGGTTTTTGTTTTTCCTCTAAAGTGTGTGGAGCATGGTCCGTGGTAATAATATCTATTTTATCATCAAGTAATGCCTTTAACAAGCCTTCTTTATCCTGTTCAGTTTTTATGGCTGGATTCCATTTAATAAGCATTCCTAATCGCTCATAGTCTTTGTCTGAAAACCAAAGGTGATGTACAGAGACTTCAGTTGTTATTTTTTTCTCTTGTAGCGGAATGTCATTTTGAAATAAGTGCGTTTCTGCTTCAGTGGTTAAATGTAGGATATGTAGTCTGGCATTGTGTTTTTGAGCTAATTCAATAGCTTGTTTGGTCGCCTCATAACACCCTTCAGTACTTCTAATTATTGGATGAAACTTTGCGGGAATATCATCGCCATATTTTTCTCTAAAAGCCTGTTCATTTTTTTCTACTACCGCTTCTTTTTCGGAATGAATAGCGATAATAGATTTGCAGTTAGCAAATAGTTTTTCCATTGTCTCTGGATTATCGGCAAGTAGATTTCCTTTTTTGGTAAAATATAAACCGTCATCCGAAACACCAATAAATTGGCTGGTGTCTGTTTTTATTACATCTTCAATATTATCTCCGTTTACACCAAGGAAAAACGAGTAGTTGGCTAAAGATTTTTTTGAAGCAATTTCATACTTTTCCTTTAGGCTTTCAACGGTTAAAATATTCGGAACCGTATTTGGCATGTCAATAAATGAAGTTGTGCCACCAGCTATAGCCGCTTTACTTTCGGTATATAAATCTCCCTTGTGTGTAAGTCCTGGATCTCTAAAATGAACTTGCCCGTCAATAATACCTGGGAAGAGGTGTTTATCTGTTCCGTCAATTACGTTGTGGTTTGGTTCAACATAAATATTTCCGATTTTCTGAATAATTCCGTCGTAAATAAGAATATCGGTCGTAGTGCTGTATCCTTCGTTGACCATGGTTATATTTTTTATCAGGTATTTTAATGTCATTTTATTCCCTATGTATTAGAAAGTTGGCGCTGGGATCCGATAATAGCTTCGAAATGTAACCAAGGACTACTTAGCTAAGTAGTCCTTGGTTTTGCTCTCAGTTTAGGATTATTGCCCTTTCCCTTTCTTTATTAATCTACCCCTCCATCTGTGAGCTACTTTCTATTGCCCTTGTCCCATTGAAAAACTGATTTCACCATCAAAACGACAAAGGTTTTCTGTTTTGATAATGTCAAGACCCGCTTCTGAAATAAGGGTGCAAAGTTCAAGAACGTTTTGATAACTACCAGCTACATCCATCTTATCCGTAGTAAAACGACATCTCCAGTGATCTGTAGAAAAGGTTTCAGGAAGGCCATCAGGATATACTTTAACCCCTCTGTTAGTAATCAGTTTGTTTTCAAAAGAACCAGCTTTGAACTTGCTCAGGATATCGCCTAGAACATTGGGGTCTCTTTTTTCACCGTTCCAGTGAAGAAAAATATCTACGCCCACCAATTCTTTTTTAGCTGGTTTTGTTCTGGTATAATGCCCCTGTATTTTATGGGTACTACCAGCACTATATTCAACGGACTTTAGTTTTTTGGGTTTTTGACCGAGCCTTTGAATGACTGCTTTAGCAAAGCCGGAGGTGCTTACTTTTTCCTTACTCACCACTTCTTTGAAAAGGTCATAGGTGTGTACCCCATCTTCCATCGTCCTCAACCAGGCATTATGTATCTTTTCAGCTACTTTGGGTTGGCCAATATAGACTAACATTTGTATGGCACCCAATAATAGACCAGATGGATTGGCCATATCTTGACCAGCTCTACGGGGGGCTGAACCATGAATCGCTTCGAACATTGCATATTCAGCACCAATATTGGCACTTCCTCCAAGACCTACCGATCCCGTGATCTGTGCCGCTACATCGGAAAGAATATCACCATATAAATTTGGCATCACTATGACATCAAAATTTTCGGGGGTGTCGGCTAGTTTGGCAGCCCCTATATCCACGATCCAATGTTCACTTTCTAAATCAGGATATTCTTGAGCTATGTCATCGAACATTTTATGGAACAATCCATCGGTAAGTTTCATGATATTGTCCTTGGTAAAACAAGTCACCTTTTTCCTTTTATAAGCTTTGGCATATTCAAAAGCAAAACGGATGATTTTTTCGGTGCCAGGTTTGGTAATAAGTTTTAGGCATTGGGTAACTTCATCCGTTTGTTGGTGTTCTATACCAGCATAAAGATCTTCTTCGTTTTCTCGAATAATTACGAGGTCCATAATCGGATGTTTGGTAGCCACATAAGGATGGTAAGAAATACAAGGCCTTACATTGGCATAAAGTCCGAGGGTTTTACGGGTGGTAACATTCAAACTTTTAAAGCCACCTCCTTGGGGAGTCGTAATGGGTGCTTTCAAAAATACTTTGGTTCTGCGCAGCGATTCCCATGATTCCGGGGCAATACCTGCACTGTTCCCTTGTAGATATACTTTTTCACCAATTTCGATAGGTTCAATTTCTAATTGGGCTCCCGCTGCTTTCATGATGTTAAGCGTGGCATCCATAATCTCAGGGCCGATACCGTCCCCATGTGCAACCGTGATTTTCGTCATAATGAAGTGTATTTAATTTTTCGAGAGTCAAAATTAAAGGTATCATTTCATTAATTTTTATTAATGTTTTCTATCGAATACATAAATATATTTTATGATATTGTATCGTTGATAATATACTTGTCCTTAAAAATATCCGTGGGCCGACAAGAGCTTTATTAGATGACGGAATTAGTTAGGACGGTATACTAATTATACGTTCTAAAAAACCAATTTGTACTTTTTAAATTGTCATTTATACTCTTTTCAGAATGTACCTTTTGGAAAGAGTTTATTATTTGGCACAAATTTTAGTATCTTCCTTTAGAGTTCAAATAAAGTATATTATGGATTTAATCACTTTTATTGAGATAAGCGCCGGAAAGTTTGACCGCTTAGGTGAATTGTCTAGAGATATCTTACTGGACGGAGATTTTCCCAAGGAACAATCAGACAAGGAGATGTTTGAATGTATTGATTTCAAGATGATTGGTCCACTAAATAGTCAAATATACCTTGGATTGAAAAGAGCATATTTAAAGTTTAAATAGGGGATGAAAAAATCAGAAATAGAAAAAATCAATCCTATACTTAAGGAAACGTTTCAACCGTTGTTTGAAAAAGGATTTATTAGCAAAGAAGAGTTTGATAAAATAATTACTTCTGAAATATCTAGTCCAGATACTTACCTGGTTAACTTATTTGGTCAATTTAGAACAAACGAGATTGAAACAGCAATGAAATTGGAATATCTAAAGTCTAAATAGAGTAGAGCTAAAAAGAAACTAAACATGCCTAGTAGATAATTTCTTTCCTTTTTCCAATAAGACCAACCTTCACAAAATGAAAGCTGTGCATTAAAATTTTTAGCGATAGTTTTTATTTGATGCCAAATAAACTTTTATTTTTTAATAGCAATCCATTAGAATCTGCCCATTATTTTCAAAATCACTTAATGGTTGTTGTAATTGGGTAGTCGTAATTTCCTCTAAAGTATCTAGTACGGAGTGTTGCATTGCCATAGAGCCACATAACATAAAAACACCACCGTTTTTAAGTGTTTTAGCCACTTCGGTTTGTTGCTTCAATAAAACATCTTGTACATACCTTTTCTCTTTGGTCTGAGATAATGCTATTTGAAATGAT
>NZ_VAUW01000024.1 GCF_005771495.1 Maribacter sp. ACAM166 | reverse complement strand
ACCTTTGCTCTAAGGTCAATTGTTTGTAATGTTTCATCAAAACGAATATAAATATTGAGCCTAAAACAGATGGGGCTAGCCCCATCTGTTTTAAATATTCGTGTTGCACTTATGACTTGAACTTAGAAAACCTCTAATCGATAATTAATAGGATCGGTAGTTTTCTTACTCTTTAAATGCGTCGATCAATACCGTTTCTGAGTTAATAGTATGCAATTTTAAAAAGTAACTTTATATTTCAATTAATAAACAAGATATAATGAGCTATTTAGATATTAAATCAAAAGATATTGAACCTATTGTCAAAGAACTAAACATATTATTGGCAGATTATAATTTGTACTATCAAAACTTAAGAGGCTATCATTGGAACGTGCTTGGTAAAAACTTTTTTGACCTGCACATTAAATTTGAAGAGCTATATACCGATGCAAGAATAAAAATTGATGAAATTGCTGAGCGAATATTGACCCTAAGACATCACCCAACAAGTGAATTTTCTAAGTACTTTGATATCTCATCAATTAAGGAGACCTCTTCCCTTATTTCTGACAAACAAATGGTGGATAATATTCTTAACCAACATGAGGTTCTTTTAAAACAAATGACCAAAGTGGTTAAAAAAGCTGAAGAAGCTGGCGATGAAGGAACTATAGATATGATTGGAGCTTACATTGGAGAAATCGAAAAAGTTAGCTGGATGTTGGATGCCTGGACAAAAGACTCTCGAGACCAATTATAATTTGTAATATATACCTTTATAAACACCCCTTTTAAGAGGGGTGTTTTTTTGTGTTTACCCTTATTTTTATGCTTCTCAACTAGCTTAAAATTGTAACTTTTTTTTCTTTTTTTTCTTTTTTTGACCGATATTTACTGTCTAACGACTAATCTACATGAACGTAATTGAAGTGCACGCCACAAGCCTAAAAGACACCATGCAGCAAATGCAACGGGTTTTAGGCGGAGAGATTAAGGAGCGTTGGGGCGAATACACATTCACTGTAAATAACGAAAATGCCACAGGAAATATTCGGTTTGTAACTTTTGAATGGGGTGTGGGGCTTTTAGAATATGATATAATATTTCATCAAGATACTGTGCTCGTTACAGACACTACTGAATACAACCCAATTCATTTCATTTATTGCTTAGAAGGTTCTTGTAGTCATAGATTTGGAAAAAATGGCAAGAATGATATGAAACAATTAGAGCGGTTTCAGTCTGTTATAATTACCAATAAAGAGGGTGGTCAAAACTATAGTTATTTTCCAAAGGGCATTAAATTGGTTATTAATATCGTTCAACTTACCCGTAAGAAGTATTTAAAAAAGAGGCTGAACGGTGTTGAATCATTAAACAAGAAATTACATGAGGTATTTATGGATACAGATCATGAAAATAGATTTTCATACTTTGGATCATACAACCTTAAACTGGCTAATAAAATAACTGCATTGCGTAAAATTCCTGCTAAAAATGGAATGATTCGTATTATGCAAATGGAGGGAATGGTGTATGAGATATTAGCGATGCATATCACCCAACATGAAAAAGACAGTAAAAACACACTCCCTAGAACAAGTCTTCTCAAGAGAGAATTGAAAATTGTCAGGAACCTTGCTAGAACAATTGTTTCTGATTTTTCAATAAATTATTCGGTTGAAGGATTATCTCAAGAATCTGGACTTTCGCAAGCAAAATTACAGGAAGGCTTTAAATTATTGTATGCGCGAACCGTAACGGAATATATTAGACACATACGACTAGAAGCTGCCAGAGATTTCATTAATACAACAGATATGAATATATCTCAAGTGGTGTACACCATTGGCTTTAGCAGTAGAAGTTATTTTTCTAAAATCTTTAAGGCAAAATACGGTATTAGCCCCAGCGAGTTTCAGCATAATGTGAGGGGTAGAGGAATATCTATAGATATAGCATAGTATTACTTAACTACTTTTCTCATTAAATAGAGCAATCCGAATTTTTTTGCTGCAGAAAGTGCGGTGGAAATCCAATTATACGGACTCAAATCATCTTGAACATCTTGTTTTAGCCCTTTAATTTCCTCCAAAGCAATTTGACGCTCTAATTTCAAGCGTTTCAAATTGAATTCTATTTCGTCAAAATTTTTATACATGTGATTACCTTAGTTAAAGAATTTGACTGATAATTTCTTTATCAGCATATTATCAATTTTCTTTCTGAATACGTAAGCAATGATTAAAAAAATGATAAAAGTTGCACTTGTAATTAAACATGCAGCGGCCATACTCTTTAGTATCGTACCCAGAAAAATAATACCGGCTACAGATAAAAATATAAGTGCCAAAAAACCTAGACCACCAATGACTGCTATTTTAAGCAGCATACCAGTGGTCATTGTTAATTGTTGAAACACTTTAAGCCTATAATACTCTTGCGTTTTCTTATAGTAAATCTCGCCTACGTCAATAGCTTTGTTTGACGTTTCGTTAAGTGAATCAATAATTCCCATTTATGATGTTTTCTGCATTTTCTTATTTTTAGACTTTAACTCGGCCAATTTAGCCTCTAGAGTTGAAATCACATCTTCAGTTTTGTAGCTCAAATCAGAAACTAACGATTCAACTCGCGTATCTAATGTTTGTCTTTCATCATAAACTTTAGAAGCTACTTTATTTTTAATATCCACAGCGCTTTCAGCAAAATTATCTCTAGTAGCAGCTGCTTGATCTGCAATTAATTTTCTAGTGTTTTCACCTTTGTCAGGAGCATAAAGAATTCCTAAAGCAGCTCCGATAGCAGACCCTGCAATAATGGCCAGTAATGTATTTCCGTTGTTATTCATGTTATTAATAGTTTATTTAGACTTTAATTTTAAAATAGTCGATGACTTATTTCATCCTATACAAAGGACGTTCTTTTTTAAGCATTCCTTTAACTCAAAACCCCGAAATATTAACGGTAACCATAGCCTAAAAGGGTTAAGAATTAAGCCGAAAGCATTAAACGGTCATACTGGTAAGCTATAAATTTGTTGCCATGAAAGATATTCAGTAATAACAGATGGAGCATTCTTTATCAGTGAAATGATAAAATCTGATTCAAGACTACCCTTTGATGGCACTAAAGCATCAGGCTAGGGCAGAGAATTATTTAGAGAAGGCATATTAGAATTTGTCAATAAGAAAGCAGTGTATATTAAGAAATAAAACTCATGAAACAAGGACCAGAAGAAACACAGTTTGTAAAAGAATCTGAGGAAGAAACAAGAGAATTCATTCTTCAAAAGAATAAAAAAACAAAATTAGGAGTGACAATACTTGTCGTGTTTCTAGTCTTCCTAATTATAGGTGTAATCATTTCAAACGTGTTTTTTAATAATTAAGCTACATATATCTAAAGAGTTTTAATCTATGACCATTCAACCCTATTTTTATCCATGGGCAAATATATATTTTGCGAAGACTATCAGTTTATTAGTTCTTTTATTGTTGATTTCTTCTTGCGCCACGTTTAAGGAGCAAAGCATTGTCAATGCTGAAAATGAGAATTCTAATAATGAAATTACCTATTCATTTTACATTGCCGGAGGATTGGGAAATACTTCATCCCCATCAAACAATTCTCTTTTAGTTAGATTTAAAAAAGAATTAGATAATGCATCTAAAAATAGCATGCTTATTTTCACAGGGGATAATATTTCTCCAACTTCCGAAAATTGGAACGTAGACAGTCTTCTTATTCAACAGCAGCTGAACCTCTCCGCTAATTTTAATGGGGAAACAGTATTCTTGCCTGGTAATAATGAGTGGAAAAGTTTTCAACTCAATAAAATTGAAAAGGTTGAAGATTACCTAAAAGACCTGGATAGAAAAAATACCGAAGTAGCTCCAGATAACGGTTGCCCAATTGATTATAGGGTTATCAATGACGATTTAGATTTAATTTTGGTAGACTCTAAATGGTTTATATCAAATTGGTCTCGAATTGAAGGCATTAATAGTAAATGTAGCGACATTATCACCCGTAGGCGTTTCATGGAAGAGCTAGAAGGTTATATTGGTGACGGCCAAGGGAAAAACATTGTTATTGCCATGCACCACCCAGTATTCACTAATGGTATATATGCCGGTAAGACAACCGTTCAAGATCATTTAAAGCCATTTCCTGTTTTAGGCACCGTTAAAAATACAGTAATGGATTTAGGTGCTTTTAATCCAGAACATGTAAATTCTAGAAGATATAACTACCTGCGCATTGCTGTTAGCGCATTGGCACAAGCTAATGACCGAATTACCTTAATTTCTGGTCACGAAGAGAGTCTTCAATTGCTTGAAGGTGGAGACATACACCAAATCATCAGTGGGTCTCTAGGTGCTAAAAGCGCTACCAAATTAGGCCCTGGCAAAATTAGCGCCATTGGTGGGTCTTTAAATTTTGAAGGGGAATATGCCTTTGGTGATCGTGGGTTTGCCCGTTTAGATTACTATGATGATGGCAGTTCTAAAGTCACCTTTGTTTCAGAAGACGATTTATCTTCTAGTACAACTTTTCCTGTATTACCGAAACTAGAACCGAAAAAAGAGTTTTCCAATTTTACAGCAAGTACGAACAAAATCGAAAAAGTGAAAATTCTTGACGACCCTAACGCTTATAAGAAAGGAAGCTTTTATGAGTTCTTATGGGGTAAACGCTACCGCTCATACTATGGTCAGCCGGTTGATGCAACGGTAGTTATGCTAGATACACTTTATGGCGGACTAAAGGTTATTAAAGAAGGTGGTGGTCACCAATCTTTTTCTTTACGCCTAGAGGATGCCAATGGCAAGCAATACGCTATGCGATCTTTACGTAAAAGCGCACTTAAGTTTCTAAAGTTCAAATTACCAGGTATCGCATATAACACTACAGATTATCAAGATACTTGGGCTGAAAAAGTGATATCAGATTTTTTCTCTACCGCTCATCCTTATATGCAAATGGTGGTAGACCCATTGGCAGAGTCTGCAGAAATTAATCATTCTGATACCGAATTGTTTTATGTGCCAAAACAGGAGATCTTAAAGGAATTCAATGATGATTATGGTGATGAACTTTACTTTATAGAACGAAGACCTTCCGAAGAACAAGCAAATTATAAAGGCTATAGAAGAACGATTGACCAGAATTCTGGTAAAGTGACGGACTATGAAAGCACGACCGATATGCTTGAAAAAATTAAGAGTGATGAATCTTATTCGGTTGATGAAAAAAGCTTGATAAGAGCTCGAATTTTTGATATGCTTATTGGCGATTGGGATCGGCACCAAGATCAATGGAGGTGGATTGAGTACGAAAGTCCCGATGGTGAAAAAGAATTTATGCCGGTACCAAGAGATCGTGATAACGTGTTTCCTAGATTCGATGGTAAAGTGATACCGTTCATACAATGGTTCGTTCCTAACGCCAGGAATTGGGAAACCTATGATGGTGATGTAGACAATGTAAAATGGCTTAATCTTTCAGGTAATAAGTTGGATCGTACTTTACTTACTTCTTACGGGCCTGAAGTCTGGGTAGAGGAAGCTAACGCTATTCAACAAGGCATTACTCCAACTATAATTGAGAAAGCATTTAAACGCCTACCTTTTGCCGTACAGGACGAAACATCAGAATTCATTAAAGAGAGCTTGATACAACGTCTTAAAACTTTGCCCCAGGTTGCTAAGAAATATGCAGAATACCTGAATAAAATTGTTGCCATTAAAGGAACTGAAAAAGACGATATTTTCACTATTACCAGAATGGGTAATGGTGAAACGAAAGTGACTGTGACGCGAAATTTATCGGATAAAAAAAATGAGCTAATGTATTCCAGAGCTTTCAACGATAGCCTTACGAAAGAACTATGGATATATGGACTTGGTGATGATGATGTTTTTGTGGTTGAAGGAAAGGCAAACCCGAATACAAAACTAAAAATTATAGGCGGCTATGGTGAAGACACCTATGATATTGAAGACAGAAAGAAAATACGCATATATGATTGGGAACATGAGAAAATCAATTTTGAAGAATTAAAGCCTATAACGCATCTCACCAATAACTACAAAACGAATACGTACCATTTCAGATACTTCACCCCCAACACAAATATATTAGTGCCAACTGCTGGTTTTAGAACAGATGACGGCTCATTTTTAGGAGCCTCAAATACTTATACGAAGAATGGAATTAATGGTAATTCGTTTAAACAGAAACACAGTATGAGTGCTAACTACTTTTTCAATTTTGAAGCTGCAGAAATAGCGTATTCAGGTAAATATGGAAGTGTTTTTCCCGGTTGGAATTTTGAAATGGATGCCTACTTTACCAATGATCGCTACGTAAGTAACTTTTTTGGATATGGGAATGAATCCATAAATAATGAAGATAATGAAGGAAGGGATTTTTACAGGGCTAGAATTCAAAAGTTCAAAGCAAGTGTAGGTCTCGCATACTACAGCCTACGCATAAAAACACTTTTTGAATCTTTTAAGGTAGCCGACAATCCGCAGCGCTTTTTTAATCCAAGTAATTTAAGTAATACCGTTTTTGATAACCAAACTTATGGTGGTTTAGAATTAACAGGGGAATATGACCGTAATGATGCCGGAGATTTTCCATCCAAAGCTATTTACTTTGGGTTTGCGGCGGGATATAAAACGAACCTAAGTCTCAATTCGAATAAATTTGGATATGCTTCCTTAAAGGTTGGTTTTGACCACAAATTGGAATCCTCAGGTTCTTTGGTTTATAGTACCATGGCAGAATATAAGGGATTATTTGACTATAATACAGTATTCTTTTACCATACTCCTGCTCTAGGTGGTGGCAATGGTCTACGAGGATTTAGAGATGAACGATTTACCGGGAAGTCTTATTTTTATCAATCATCAGATTTAAAATTAAAGCTCAAACGTTATGTTACTGCAGTTTCGCCGGTTACTATCGGTATGTATGGCGGCTTTGACTATGGTAGGGTATGGCAGCCTAATGAAAATTCTAATGTATGGCATACATCTCAGGGTGGTGGCTTCTGGATTAGTAGTTTAAAGGCATTAACATTTAATATAGGATATTTCAACTCTAAGGAAAGTAACCTGATTCAGGTAGGTTTTGGTCTATCTATCTAACAAAAGGAGTTTTAATTCCTTAATTTCATGAGTGTTACTCTTTAAAAATAAAGTATGTCAACAATAATAATTAAAGCAGAAGAATTCGCCACGAATAAACTGTCCTCTAATTCTAGTCCAAATTACCTGTATCATAATCTAAGGCACACACAACGTGTGGTAGAAAGTACCAAAGAACTGATCCAGAGTGAACAAGTAAATGAAAAAAAAACAGAGCAACTATTGGTAGCGGCATGGTTTCATGACCTAGGTTACACTGTTTCATATAACAATCATGAAGAACGTAGTTGTGATTTAGCCAAAGCGTTCTTAGGTGAAAATGACTGCTCTTCAGGTTTTATGGATAGTGTTTGTAATTTAATTATGGCAACTGCAGAAGGCTATGAGCCTAAAAATAAACTAGAAGAAATAATATGCGATGCAAACTCATCATATTTTGCCGTCAAAAGTTTTAGGGAAACTTCAGAATTGTTGCGTGAAGAACTTGCTTCTCTTGGGTTTCAAAATTATTCTACTGCAGACTGGAGACAAGAAAATATACGCCTGCTACGAACCAAACATCGCTTTTATACCGATTATGCGCTAGCAAACTGGCAAGAAGGTAAGGACAAGAATATTAAGAAGCTCATAAAGGCGAAAAAGAAAAATAACAAACTTGTTAAGAAAGAAAGTCTAAAGGCCAAGTTCAAAGGTGAACTCCCAGACAGGGGCATCCAGACTTTATACAGAGTAACTTTACGAAATCACCTAAAATTGAGCGATATAGCAGATACAAAAGCCAATATACTATTATCGGTAAATGCAATTATCATTTCTATGGCGCTGTCTAACCTAATACCCAAGTTAGACAATCCATCAAACGATTATCTTATCTATCCAACGTTCGTTTTTATTATTTTCAGTATTGTATCTATGGTGATGTCAGTTTTGGCCACCAAACCCAATGTTACCTCAGGGCAGTTCACTGAAGAAGAAGTAAAGTCAAAAAAGGTAAACCTTCTTTTCTTTGGCAATTTTCATAAAATGGAATTAGCACAGTACGAGTGGGCAATGGCCCAACTTATTAAGGATAAGGATTATATTTATAGCTCTTTAACTAAAGACCTTTATTTTCTTGGAATTGTTCTCGAGAGAAAATACAGAATATTACGATGGACGTATACTATATTTATGATTGGTATGGTGCTTTCGGTTATCGCGTTTGGTATCGCCTTTAAATTTTATGGCCCCGAACGCATGTTAGAATTACCAGTTATGCAACCTTAACTGTGCATGGTTGTATGCTTTAGGTCTCTACGATTATTCAATATCAACTTAAAGAAACTGGTCTAATCATTGCCATACCAATACCGCCTCATTTGCTAATAATTGCTCTAAATTAAATTCTTTATGTCTTGCGCCTTTATCAGAGGCATAAAACATAGTAGAATAGACGAATCCATATTCTTTAGCCTGTAGCGCAGAGGCACCATAATAAATTTTTTGAAATTTCGCCCAATAACTTGCCCCTAAACACATCATACAAGGCTCACAACTTGTATAAAGTATACACTCTTTTAGCGTAGTGGATTTCAATCTCCTACATGCCGCTTGAATTACCAAAAGCTCTGCATGCTGGGTACAATCGGTTAAGGATTTTACTTTATTAAACCCTTCGGAAATGATTTCACCGTCTTTTACGATTACAGCCCCAAATGACCCTCCATCATTTTCTCTTCCCAATTTGGACAAATAAATTGCCCTTCTCATAAAATGTAAGTGATTTGCACTCATTTAGAATAAATTGAACAGCTACCATAAACGGGAGCGAATTATATTATCGCTCTAGGGCCAAAAAGACAAAGCAGAGCAGCACACCAATTACTGCAATTATGATGGTAAATTTTATAGCTTTCACGATTGATGATTCGCTTTTATTACCTGGTTTAATTTTGGTCTTAAATGGTGCCATGTTGGTTATTGATAAGTACGAATGGTAATATATAGTAGCTATTATACGTAATAAATAATTTTTTTTTAGCCAGTATTAAATATACGCTAACATATTGATTAAATGTAGGATAAGTCCTGTTATTTGAGTTATAATAAATAGTTAAATCAGTTTTTTATTAAAATTATTCTTTGGATCGGAACATACAAGGTGTACATAATGCTCATTCACCTCTTGAGATTTTGTACTAACAAAATACTAAAATTTTAAGCGCCAAAACCTTTCTCATTTACGATAAAACAATCATGGTGCTGAACTAAGGTTTGTTTGTATCGACCATCTCAATGCTAGTTATTTCTTCTTCACTTACGCTTCCTAATTGATTATAATATATTCTCATTGAAAATAGAAGAAAATTTGAATATACGTTTTGATGCGCCCACTACTTATCTTTTAAAATAGAACATGGCTTTGTGTATGTTGGCTTTTCTGAATAGCTTTGGCGCAACTCAAAGATTATGGCGACCCCAAATAAATTAGTACTGGCTTTTCAGCAGTTTGATGCCGCTAACAAACAAGACCCTTATACCGAAATTTTTGAGGGTAAAACATACCCCAAAGAAGTGCTTTATAGCATTCGTATGACAGAATGTTTGAATGAATTTCACCCTACAGCATCCGAAATATTACGTATCACTGTGCGTTGTCAACATATCTGTAGGTGGGAAATTGCTAGGGCATCTTATGATATGAATCGTGAGGGATACTTACGATGGAGACAAGATTTGAAAACATTCCATGCCAAGAAAGCATCGCTTATTTTACAAGATGTCGGTTACAGCCAAGATACTATAGACAACGTTTGCTTCCTGCTTGAAAAAAAACAACTCAAGAAAAACGAAGAAACACAGTGCTTAGAAGATGTTATCTGTTTGGTTTTTTTACAGTACTATTTTGAGTCTTTTGCCCTAAAACATCCTGAAGATAAAACCATTGGTATTCTTCAAAAAACCTGGCGAAAAATGTCTGTAAAAGGTCAAGAAGCAGCATTAAAATTACCGCTTTCTAAATACGCACTAAATTTAGTTACTAAGGCTCTTGCGTAGTACTAAAGCATTATCATAGCTTAAATATATATACATGGAACGGAATGAGCTTTACCCAGTTTTTTTAAAAGTATCTAACCTACAAATAGTAATAATTGGAGGCGGTAATGTAGCCTTAGAAAAATTGACCTTTTTACTTAAATCAAGCCCGAATGCTCAGGTAGAAATGGTCTCGCCCATGTTTAGGGAGGATACTATTGCATTGGCCAATAAATTCAATATAAAAATGAATTTGGCTTCATATGATAAGTCTTTCATAAACGGAAAACATATGGCTATTGCAACGACCGATAATGTTCCTGTAAATGAGCAAGTATATCATGATTGTAGAGAACAACAGATTCTGGTTAATGTTGCTGATAATCCTCCTTTTTGTGATTTCTATATGGGCGGTATCGTGACAAAGGGTAATGTGAAAGTGGCTATTTCCACTAATGGAAAGTCACCAACAACGGCTAAACGACTACGACAATTTTTTGAGGATGTACTGCCTGAAAATATCGATGATCTTGTAAAAAACCTCAACGAATATCGAAAGTCCATAAAGGGCGATTTCGAGGAAAAGGTTGAAACACTTAATGAGTTTACCAAAGGGTTGGTCAGTAAAAAAAAGAAGGACTAATATTTTACAATCCCAAATGTATGCCTTTATGGTTCTTTAGAATTTCTTTAGATATGCAACGTATATTTATACCTTAACCTTGGGCCATGAAAATTCTAATAGTAGAAGACGAAGATGCCTTGCTATATGCCATCGCCAATTACTTGGAAAAAGATGGGAATGTATGTGAAACAGCTTCCAGCTATGAGCAAGCTTTGTATAAAATAGACCTATACGAATATGACCTATTAGTATTGGATATTAATTTAATAACTGGCAGCGGTCTAGATATTCTCAAGCTACTAAAGAAGAATAAAAAAGAATCGGCTACCATCATTATTTCTGCCAATAACTCCTTAGAGGATAAGTTGAGAGGACTTGATTTAGGGGCAGACGACTACCTGACCAAACCTTTCCATTTAGCCGAATTGAACTCCCGAATAAAGGCAGTGCTAAGAAGGGGAAAGTTTGGTGGCACAGAACGATTGGAGTTTAATGAAATTTCAATCGATACCAGATCCCGAACCTCTTATATCGACGAAAAACCGATGGCGCTTACGCGTAAAGAATATGATTTGCTGTTGTTTTTTATTACCAATAAGGGAAGGGTCCTTTCCAAAGAAATAATTGCCGAACATTTATGGGGAGATCATAGCGATTTGGCTAATAATTACGATTTTATCTACGTTCATATTAACAACCTACGTAAAAAAATGACCGATGCCGGAGCAAAATACATTAAGACCGCTTATGGTAGTGGTGATAAATTTATGGAAGGTTAATCAATGACAGCGCATACTAAAAAGATACGATTACTACGAAAGACGTCTAAAACATTTCTTTGGATTAGTCTTGTGTTAATGGTATTCAGTACAATTGGACTTTATTTTTACGTACAGAATCTTTTACAAAGAGAGGTAGAAGAGGAGCTACGTTCTACGGAAGCACGAATTAAAAATTCAATTTCTGAAAACAGTACTATGTACCAACTCCCTCCTATGGTTGAGGTCGAAACTGTTTCTCAATTAGAGGTTGTACATTTAAAGGATACCTTGATTTTTGACCCTTCCCAAAATGAAATAGAAGAGTTTCGAGAGCTAACTTCTTTCTCTATTATTAATAACCAAAAGTACCGGATAACCGTTCGCGCACTTATTGTAGAATCAGAAGATATCTTGATTGCCGTTGTCGTTTCTTATCTCATCGTCATTTTACTCGTGTTCATCTTTCTGTTCTATTTGAATAAATCTAGAACGCGAAAACTATGGCATCCATTTTTTAAGAATTTGGAGCAAATGAAGCTATTTTCATTGACTTCTGAAAACACTATTTCACTGGTAGATAGTGATATTTTAGAATTTTCTGAACTCAATACCGAAATTACCACGTTGACCGATAAAGTTCGTTCTGATTATAAAACCCTGAAACAATTTACAGAAGATGTTTCTCATGAACTCCAAACCCCTTTAGCTATTATACAGGCAAAGGTAGATACGATTATTAACGGTGAGAAGCTCAATAATCTACAATTCGAACAATTATCCTCCATTCAAAATGATATTCATCGACTCAAACAATTAAACAAAAAACTTGGACTACTTTCCAAAATTGAAAACAAGCAATTCGAAAACGTAACGCCTTGTAACTTGAACAAAGTTCTTGAAAAACGAATTGAAAATCTCTCTGAACTTTATCCTTCAGAAATACAATTGAAAAGTAAAGAGGAGGTTATTCTTTTGATGGATGAAAATCTAGCAGTAGTACTTTGCGAGAATTTATTATCTAACGCCATAAAATATGCCTTGCCAAATACCCCAATAGAGGTAGTTCTAGAAAAAGGATTTCTAACTGTGAAAAATAAAGGTGCCCGAGCCATTCTGAAACCTGACCAATTATTCCATCGGTTTTATAAAGAATCGGACGAAGTGAAATCTACCGTACTAGGGTTGGCAATCGTGAAAAAAATATGTGACCGCTATGGGTTCAAACCTTCCTATAGTTATGACGCTAATGAACATCATTTCAAGATTTTCTTTCAAGAAAATTAACGTTCTTAAAGTTGTCTTTAGATTCTTGCAGTATCCTTGTTGTTTAAAGTTGATTTCATGAAAAATATTATCATTGCGTTTCTAAGCCTTTATTCTGTAGCTTAAGCTTTTTCCCAAAGCTCGGTAAGAGTAACAGGGCAATTGAATGATGCAATTACCCAAGAAAATTCACCTTTTGCCAATGTTACCGTCCAAAATTCTGAAACCCAAGATATGGTGACTGGCGCTATAACCGATGATAATGGTCGGTTTGAAATCTTAGGACTTACTACAGGAAAATACATGTTAGTATTTTTATTTATCGGATATGAATCTGTAGAAAAGCCATTTATTGCAGGCGGATTAAATAACGATTATGACCTTGGAAAAATATTACTACAACCCAGTGCAGAACAACTAAACGAAGTGCAAGTAGTTGGACAAGAAGCCACCATCAATAGCGACCTCAACAAAAAATCTTTCAATCTTGATAATAATATCGCGCAAGCCGGTGGTTCTGTTTTAGATGCCATGAAAACAATGCCAGGAGTCACCTTTGATCAAGACGGAAAAGTAGTTTTACGAGGTAGCGATAAAGTGGTCGTACTGATTGATGGGAAACAAAGTAGCTTAACCGGTTTTGGTAACCAAAAGGGATTAGCAAACATTCCTGCATCCAACATTGAGAAAATTGAGATTATTAATAATCCATCGGCAAAGTATGACGCCAACGGCTTTGCAGGAATCGTAAATATTATCTACAAAAAAGAGAGACAAAAGGGCCTAAATGGTGATGTGGGGCTATCCTTCGGATTAGGTGCACTCGGTAAACGAAGACCCGACACGCCTACTGATCTTGGTAGCTTTTCTGTAAACCCTAAATTGATTCCTAGCATCAATCTTAATTATAGAAAAGGGAAACTTAATTACTTCTTGCAATCAGAATTTATACTTCAAGAAGCGCTGCCGAATAATGAATTTACGACTAGAAATTATGATGATGGTCGAAATGTTATTTCTGAAGTGCCAGAAAACCGAAAGCAATTCCGTTCGATTATTAATGGCGGAATTGATTATAATCTAGACGACAAGAACAGCTTTACATTTTCTGGACTTTATGACCGTGAACGGCATATCGATACTTCTCAAGTCGCATTTATTGATTTGAATACCAATAGCAGAAACCGATTTTATAATTGGGAAGAAGAGGAAGTAACCCGTTATGTCAATACCGCAGTTAACTATCGGCATTCATTCAAGCAAACTGGACATACTTTGAGCGCCAACGCACAATATACCCAAGGTCTAGAAGACGAAACCTATTCATTAAACGATAGCTCTTCAGTTCGCATTGGTAGGGACAAGACTACTATTAAGGCAATAGAAAATACCACAAGTGTATCTAGTGATTATGTAAAGCCTCTTAGTAATGGAAGAGTTGAACTAGGGGCGAAACTGCGTATTCGAAGACTGCCTGTAGATTATACGATTACTCCAGGTAATCAATCTATAATTTATCCCGGGCTTGGTTCATTTTCCGATTGGGGAGAAAATTTATATGCCGGGTATGTAAATTACTTATTGGAAAAAGAATTTTATGATGTTGAAGCAGGCCTACGAGCAGAACAGACAAACGTATTTTATGACTTAGACCCTGCGAATACCTATTATCCTAATAATGATAAATACGATTATTTTGAGTTGTTCCCTAGTGTGCGATTCACCTATAAATTAAACGAGTATAACAAAATATCTGCTTTTTATAATCGACGTATCGATAGGCCAGGTGAACCAGAATTACGGGTATTCCCAAAATATGACGACCCAGAGCTTTTAAAGGTTGGCAACCCTTATTTACGCCCTCAATTTACCGATGCCTTTGAAGTGGCTCACAAATACTCATGGGATTCTGGCTCCTTATTTTCCGCCGTGTACCATAGAATCATACAGGATCAATACATGCGTATTTTCAGTATTGATGATTCGAATCCTAATTATGATATTGTAAATAGAATCTACCAAAATACAGGTAGTGCTACCAATACCGGTTTAGAATTATTAGTAAGTCAAGACATAACCCAAAATTGGAGCCTCTCCAGTACTATTAACTGGTACTAAAATGCAATAGAAAAATATGAAGGCACTGTGCTATTTCCATTCGTGCGGCCTTTTGTAATTGAAGAATCTACTGCCAATGCTTGGAACGCAAAGCTTTCCTCAGAGCTTCGTTTGCCTAGTGATTTCACCTTTCAATTAACGGGTGTCTATTATTCCGATAAAAACATTCCCCCAAGGTAGAGAGCTGTCCCGTTCTTCTATAGACTTAGGCATCAAGAAAAACCTTTGGAACAAAAAAGCGGAACTCACCTTCTCTGCTTCCGATATATTTAATCGTTTTGGCATTCGTCAAGAAGTTAGGAATGAAGGTTTTTCAGCCGCCTATCAGAATTATTTTGAAACCCAATTATTTCGCGGAGGCTTTATATATAAAATATAACTCCTTCTATCATGAAAACACTTAATAAAGTAGCACAAATCACCTTGCTTTTCTGGTTGATGAAAATCGTGGCTACCACGCTCGGAGAGTCCTTGGGTGATTTTATTGCGCAAACCTTAGGTTTGGGCTATATGGTCGGTATTCTTATCACCTTTGCTTTTTTCTGTATTGTTTTAGGAATTCAATTGACTCGAAAAAAGTACATCCCAATATGGTTTTGGCTGGTCATTATTGCAACTACGACATTAGGCACAGAGATTTCAGATTTCATTGACCGAAGTCTGCATCTTGGCTATACATGGGGGAGCTTGTTGTTATTTATTGGGCTATTAACGACATTATTTCTATGGTATAAAAATTCAATAATTTAGAAGTATATCCCATTACTAATCGTAGCAAAGAAACCTATTATTGGATTGCCATTTTATTTTCTAATAGCTTAGGTACGGCCTTTGGCGATTATCTTAGTGATGTCGTTGGGTTGAGCTACATGAATGGCGCGATGGTTACTGCCGGCATTATTATTTTGGCGATTTTATTGCATTATTTTACAAAAATCAACCAGATTGTACTTTTTTGGATTGCCTTTATTTTCACAAGACCTTTTGGAGCGACCTTCGGTGATTTTCTAACCAAGCCCATAAACAAAGGGGGGATGGATTTGGGAACATTACCTGCGTCTTTAGTAGCTCTTGTTTGTATGATGTTTTTAATTATCATATCACACAGAAAACTAAAAACTGTAAAATAAAATTCACCCAACAATGTGTGAGCTTTAAGATCTCTTAAGAATCACCACATACTTTTAAGGTCAGTTTATAACAACTACCTTAATATGTGGAACCTTCTTTTTCCAAAACGCTATACCTTACTTAAAGCATTCGTGCTGCTATTCATTACTACTTCATTTTTAGTACGTCTTACATTTT
Source organism: Maribacter sp. ACAM166 (assembly GCF_005771495.1). Classification (GTDB taxonomy): domain Bacteria; phylum Bacteroidota; class Bacteroidia; order Flavobacteriales; family Flavobacteriaceae; genus Maribacter. The sequence continues at coordinate 50,786 of NZ_VAUW01000024.1, read as the reverse complement.
TATTTTGGGACTTTTCAGAGGTAGACATGCATATAGGTGTCCTTGTGCGAACTTTTGCAACAGGACTTGTATATGACATTGGAACACTTTCAATGTTCTTGATGCCCTTTTTACTTTATTTGCTAATTTTCCCCAAAAAATGGTGTGGAAGCTATCTCGATAGAATAAGTACCTGGTTCGGGTTTTTTCTGGCTGTTCTAATTATCTATTTCTCCTTTTTTGGAGAGTTTACTTTTTGGGAGGAATTTCAACGGCGCTTTAATTTTATAGCGGTAGATTATCTAATCTACACCTATGAAGTGGTCAAAAATATTAATGAATCGTATACTTTACCATTGCTTTTAGGTTCACTAATTACTTTAGTTGCAGCTACGCTTTTTATATGCTATAAAAAGAACTTATTTCAAGCAATTTTTCAAAACGAGACGACTTTTAAACAACGCTTTATAGCCACGTTACCTTGGGTTGCAGTATGTGTCCTATTTGGATTTTTCATAAACAATGACCAAGCAGAATGGTCGAAAAACAGGTATAACAACGAGATTTCAAAAGCCGGTATATATTCATTCTTTGCAGCCTTTAGAAACAATGAGTTGGCTTATTCTAAATTTTACAGCACTATCCCAGAAGCTGATGCTTTTACAACTATAAAGAAACAATACCTACCCTTTCACGACGAATTTACGCATCCAGATAAGAATGAGATTTATAGAACAATTCATTCTTTAGATACGACTGGCACAGAACAAAAACCTAATGTTATTTTTATCTGTATTGAAAGTCTTAGTGGGAAATATCTGAACAGTTTGGGTGGTGACCAGAACATAACTCCGGTTTTAGATTCTCTTGTCAACCACAGTCTTTTCTTTGATAATCTATATGCTACAGGAACGCGTACCGTAAGAGGAATGGAGGCTATAGCCCTTTCGATACCGACAGCTCCTGGCCGTAGCATCGTAAAAAGAAATAATAACACGGGGCTTTTTACAATTGGAGAGGTGTTCAAGGAAAAAGGATATGATTGTAATTTCTTTTATGGTGGTGATGGCTACTTTGATAATATGAATACCTTTTTTGGAGGCAATGGTTTCAATATTGTGGATAGAGGCCGTGGATTTCTATTGGATGCCAATATAGCTGTAAAGCGTACCAATATAGAAGATGACGAGGTCACATTTGAAAAATGCTTGGGGCGTTTGCGACGAAGATATCTACAATAAGGTGTTGAAAGAAGCAGATAAAGCTCATCAATCTGGCAAACCATTTTTCGATTTTGTAATGACCACATCCAACCATAAACCGTTTAGTTATCCGGAAGGAAAAATAGATATTCCCTCTGGTACTGGTAGAAGTGGTGCTGTAAAATATACGGATTATGCAATCGGAGCGTTTTTAAAAGAGGCCAAAACTAAACCTTGGTTCAAAAATACTGTCTTTGTAATTATGAGTGATCATTGCGCCAGTAGTGCAGGTAAATGGGAATTGGATGTGGCTAACTACCATATTCCAGCTTTTATTTATAATTTACCCAATGTTCAAGCCTCAAAAATCAGTACGCTTTGTTCACAGATAGATGTTTTTCCTACGTTATTCTCTACCTTAGGATGGGAATACAATAGCAATCTGTTCGGAATGGATATCCTTAAAATGGGTCCGCAAGATGAACGTGCCCTTATTGGCAATTATAGAAAATTAGGATACCTAAAAGATGGAAAAGTTCTAGTGTTAGGCGATGGAGAAACAGTAAATTTTTATAACTGGAACGCTATGGATAACGGTCTACAAAAAATACCAATGGATGAATCCTTTAAAAAAATAGCCATCTCAAATTACCAAGTAGCAGATGAGCTGTACCATAATGGAGGGCTTCAATTAAAATCGCTTAATCAATGATTCGTATACATTTCATCGTAAACCCTATTGCTGGTCATGGCAACGCTTCATTAACCAAAGAGGAGCTACAACCCTATTTTATAAAAGGGGTACACGAGTTGACAATAAAGGTGTCTGAATATAAAGCACATGCTACAGAATTGACAGAAGCATCCATTTTAGAAAAGGCAGATATCATTGTTGCCTGCGGTGGTGATGGAACTATAAATGAAGTGGCCACGTGTTTAATAGGTAAGAATATTGCTTTGGGTATTGTACCTATGGGTTCGGGCAACGGATTGGCATCTAACCTTAAAATTCCGAAGAAAAGGAGAAAGGCTTTAGAGATTATTAGGGATAAACATAAAGAACATATTGATGTTGGGAGTATCAACGGTCGTTATTTTTTTAGCAATACAGGCGTAGGTTTTGATGCCCGTTTAATCAAACATTATGAGTCCTCTGAAAAAAGAACCCTTTTAGGATATATCAGTGCCTGTGTAACAACGTTTCGCGATATTAAAAAGAATACGCCATTATCCATTGGTATCGATGGGGAAGCCCCAATGATAAATCCATTTATCGTTTTGGTCTCGAATTCAAATGAAATGGGCTATAAATTGAGTTTAACTCCGAAAGCTTCCCTTCAAGATGGCATGTTAGACGTGCTGGTCATCAAGAAAATTAATCGATTAAAAATGTTATGGCTGGGTATTTTAATCATTATTAGAAAAGTACATTGGCTAAAAGAATCGAAAAGCTTTCAGACAACAAATGTGCAACTTACCCGTAATCATGCAGATTTTTTCGATACTCAAGTAGATGGTGAACATAACCGAATAGATACAAATCAACTTACAATTTCCATTTTAGAAAAATCATTGTGCGTCCTTACCGCAAAATAATTGACCTATTGGTATTCAACCTATCCGAACTTTAAATTCTCTTTAGAATCAAATTGTATTTTTTTAAAAAAAACTCAAATACGAAACTTTATGCGTTCTACTTTCGAGCACAAAATACGACACTGTACAATAACGCTTCTACTCATACTTAGCACAACTGTTTATAGTCAAAACAAGACGATACAGACCTCTGGTGATATACTCCTGTTTGTGATGCCCGCAACAGCGCTCACAAGTAGCTTAGTTATCGGCGATTATGAGGGTACTTGGCAATTTGCCAAGGGTTTTACACTTAACCAAGCCGTAACCATAGGTCTCAAATATGCGACCGACAAAAAAAGACCATTCAACAATGGGAATCGGGCCTTCCCCTCTGGGCATACCTCAACCACGTTTCAGAGTGCAGCTTTTATTCAGAAAAGATATGGATGGAGTTACGGAATACCCGCCTATATTTTAGCAGGCTATACCGGGTATAGTCGAATAAATGCCCAAAAACATGATAGTTGGGATGTGTTGGCAGGAGCCGTTGTTGGTATCGGTAGCGCTTACATTTTTACCACTCCATACCAAAGGGAACATATGCAGCTGAGTTTTGCAAACGATGCGAATAGCTATTCACTTGGTTTTATATATAAATTTTAAACTTCTATAGAAATTATGGGTCTAGGTTTCGGTACTTTTGCATCGTTTTTATATGGCTATTACTATGTCCGAATCCCATTTCAAAAACCCTAAGAAAATCAATAACTACCTTTTAATAGTAGGTATTATTTTTATTGCGGTAAATCTGCGTCCTGCCTTAGCAAGTGTAGGTCCGTTAATCGAAGAAATTAGAAGTAGTACAGGGTTATCGAATACGCTTTTAGGGTTATTGACGACCCTTCCGCTTATTGCATTCGGAGTTGTATCTACACTAACACCCTTATTCACCAAACGCTTTGGTATTGGCGGTACTTTATTAGGAGCCATGATTTTATTGACTTTAGGGATTGCCCTGCGCTATATTGAATGGATCCCTGCTCTTTACTTGGGTACTTTTTTATTAGGTATTGGAATCGCCTTTGGAAATGTACTGTTGCCCAGTTTGACCAAGCGAAATTTCAGTGAAAATTCTGGGTTTATTACCAGTATGTATTCTAGTATTATGTCTGTGGGAGCGGCTACGGCTGCTGGGCTAAGTGTTCCTCTAGCAGACAATCTTAATTTAGGATGGCGTGGTTCATTAGTAGTTTGGGGGCTAGTATCGTTTGTAGCTATTTTTGTTTGGATGCCCCAGGTGGGTAAATTGACTAAAACCTCGAGTAATAGAAGTTTTAGCGTAGCCATGAAAAAACTGGTCAAATCAAAATTGGCTTGGAAAGTTGCCCTGTTTATGGGGCTACAGTCGATGGTGTTCTATATTATTTTGGCATGGCTACCTGTTATTCTACAAAGTAGGGGCTATGATGCTGCCTTTGCCGGTTGGATGCTTTCCTTATCTCAAGCAACCGGAATTATCGGGTCTATCTGCATCCCCTATTTGGCAGGAAAGTTGAAAAACCAACGCGGAATAGTGGTTGTATTAATACTTCTTGAACTAATAAGTTTAACCGGACTCCTTTTACCTCAGTTTGGCTTGGTCGCTATGTGGATATCTTTATTAGGTATCGTCTTAGGCGGCACATTTGGGCTTGCCTTACTGTTTTTAGTGTTGCGCTCACGCGATACCGAAGGCGCCACAGAATTATCTGGAATGGCACAATCTATAGGGTATCTAGTAGCTGCAACAGGACCAATGTTATTTGGTGGGATTTTTGACTTGACAGGAAATTGGGACTATGCCCTTATGTCGTTATTTATAATTGCTGTCCTCAAATTATATATGGGTTTAGGGGCAGGAAAAGCAGAAACCGTGTAGTGCTATTTGTAGCCCAGTGCATACAACACTAAACCACCTTTTAACGCTTTTTGATTTCTGAAATTACCAGAGAAAATTATTTATCTAAACTGGCATGGTCTTCATCATGACTACAGCTGTAATGTGCAATTTCGGCAGCATATGCAGATGCATCCGCAGAATTTATGGCTTCCCTTATTATACGTTGCGCCTTTCGCATATAGAACTGTAAATTTCCCAAGTTTCTCGCTTTGGAGGCGCTTTTTACATTTTCAAATGCCTCACTGGAAAAATCACGAGCGTCAATGGCATGGCGCTCTGCGTCTATGCTATAACTCATTGCTTCTACCAATCCGCAGCTCTGAGAGTCATATTGTGCTTCCGAAGCAAGAAGAACAGCTTCATCGGCAGCCGTAACCGCTTGTCCCATTAATAACAGAACCGTTTTGGTACTGAATCGTGCTGTACTAAACTTAGCATTAAATGATGCAATTTCAGAAGCCGGACGTAATGAATCAGATAGCTGACTCACCTGCAACATGTACTTTTTAACGTCGGCAATTTCACTTTTAAACACCTCGCATTGCGCTTGGGTGTACAGGGAAGTAAGAAATAATACTGAAACTTTAAAGTAGGTTTTAATCTGAATCATTATTGGGGGTTTTAAATCTCTTTTAAAAACTGGCTAATGGTACAAATCGTTTACGTAAAAGTTATACTGCATTTAAAATGAATATACTTTTATTTCTCAAACGGAATTATCTACAACTATAGGAATTGACTTACAAACGTATAACATATAACCTCTATTGCCTTTGTGTGTATATAAATTAAATTTTTACGTTCTATAGTGTGCTATGCTTAACCTGCTCATAACACGAAGTATCATTTAAACGAATTTTCACAACACCACATAGTTCCTTTTCTAAAACGGAATAGAAGAACTAATCTCAAGGGTTGATGCTTGACATCAATGGTTTTAATACCTTTAACAATTATTTCGCAAATCACTTTTATGACCCACCAACAAAACATTCTTGATATCCTTCAAGAGTTTACCCTCAACGGAAATCAGTTTCACTGGACACCCTTAAATGCCGGTCTAATTAATGACACCTTTTTGGTGACAGATGGGGAGGACCAACAATTCATTCTTCAGAAAATAAATCATAATGTGTTTAAGAATGCAGGTATTTTAATGGATAACATAGGCTACGCCCTTCCTCATTTGGGGCCAGATAATTATGCTCAAATTACTTTTTTAAGTACCAAAAATGGCGCAAATTACCTACAGAAAAATGGTGGTTTCTGGCGCATGATGAACTATATACCTAATAGTACTACCTACAACACGACCACCAATACGAATATTGCTTTTGAAGCGGGCAGAATCGTTGGTGCATTCCATCGTTTCTTGAAAAAAATAGATGTCAGCCTATTTAAAGATACCCTACCAAAGTTTCATAACCTTCCCCATAGAACCCAAGAATTTAAACTAGCGCTTAACACCTCCGAACCCCAAAAACGTCAGATTGCGGAAGTTGCTATTCAAAAAGCACATTATTTTCTGAACGAACTCAACCATTTAGATACCGAAAACCTACCGGTGCGTATCTGTCACAACGATACAAAACTCAATAATATCCTGTTCTCCAAGAACGCTGATAAGGCCTTGTGCCTAATCGACCTAGACACACTAATGAAGGGCTATTTTTATTACGATTTTGGTGATGCTATTAGAACTGTTGTAAACACAGCACCTGAAGATGAACAAAATCATGAAAAGATTACGTTTAATACTGCACTGTTCGAAGCCTTTGTAGACGGACTCGCATCAAACCCTGAATTTTTAACGGATGCAGAAAAAGAAAGTCTTCCACTTGGCGCCGTATTTATGCCTTTTATGCATGGCATAAGGGCGCTTACAGACTATTTGAATAATAACATCTACTATAAAGTATCGTATGAGAATCAAAATCTAGACAGGTGTTTAAGCCTTTTCAATTTTGCAGAGAAAGCGTTGAACAAAAAAGAAGTGATGTCTACTTATATTAAAGAAAGACTTCGTTAATTAAGATTCTAAAGATTCGTGCGCATATCGTTCTTATTTAGAAAGCAGCCCATCTAACAATTTGCGCACCTTGCCACTGTTCCAATCTGCAGCACCGGTTTCTTTGATGATAATAGTACCTTGGGCATCAATAATGTAATTGGTGGGAAGACTGTTTTCTTGGAGTATTTCAGGAGCTTGCATTTGAGGAATATACACCGGTAAGTCATACCCACTTTTAGTCATAAACCGCTGTGCTTTCTCAGCCTCTTCTTGGGTCAGCAACACAAAATTGATGGTCTCTCCGTAATCTATATATAATTCTTGAATACCGGGCATTTCTGCAATACATGGTGGACACCACGTCGCCCAATAACTTAAAAAAGTGACCTTCCCTTGACCAATTGGAATGGTTTTAGATACACCGTTTAAATCTTGTACAGCATATTTAAAAGGCGTTACCTGATCTTGATCTTCCATAGCTGAAATACTTGGAGACCATACTGCCACCTTTAGTTTGTTGAGCGCTACTTGAATGGGTGTTCTAGTTTGTGGAATAAGCAACAAGGCGATAAAAACTATAAAAATGATATCACTGATTTTCAATTTTCGGTTTTTCATGGGGTGTAAAGTTAAGAGATGTACTAAGATGCTCACAACGTTTTTGTGAAAAACAAAAAAACCTCCAATTCCTTGATGGATTTACCTCTATGTAATAGGTTGTGTTTGGGCTTACCACAATACTACCTAGTATAAACTTTACTACTAAAGTACCCCCTACCAAATAAATCCTTACTTTTAGTATGCGATACATACTATAGTGTATGCCCTATCTAAGACACTAAACCAAACCGAAATCATGAAAAAATTAGTCCTTGCCCTTATTGCTGTTGTATTAACCGGTCCTTCCTTATTTGCGAATACGCCCTGTGAATTATCTCCCGAAGCGGAAAACAGTTTTCTGGGTACATGGGGCATTGATATTGTGGGTGGTGGTGTTGGTTGGCTTAAAGTGCATGAGCAGCAAGGAGTTCTAGACGGAGAGCTGCTATGGATCGGTGGTAGTGTGCTCCCTGTTTCAGATATGTATTTGGTAGATGAAAATACCTTGGTCGTAACCCGAACTTCTGAACAAGTACTCGAGAAAGACGCCATTGGAAAAGAGCGTATCCATATCAAAACCTACACCTTACGCATTACCAAAATAAACGATGCCATTGCCGGCACGATGACGGGACCATCTTGGGGAGGAACCGGAGAGGAACTTAGTTATTTCAGAGGAGAACGGATGCCTGCCGTAGGCACTGCACCAGACTTAACTGCGCTTAAATATGGGAAGTCTATAAAACTATTTAATGGGAAGGATATGAACGGTTGGAGACCTATTAACCCTAACATGGCAAATGGTTTTAAGGTGGTAAACGGTACCATGCAGAATGATCCCGCACAGCCCGATAATGGTGAACATATCTCTTATGGAAACCTACGTACCGAACAAGAGTTTGCAGATTTCAATTTAAAATTAGAGGTCAACGTACCTAAGGGCAACAATAGCGGGGTATATCTTAGGGGCTTATATGAAATACAAGTAGTGGACTCTTATGGATTAGAACTTGACAGCCATAATATGGGTGCCGTTTATAGCCGTGTTACTCCAAATGAAACTGCCGAAAAACCCGCAGGTGAATGGCAGACCTTAGACATTACCTTGGTAGACCGCCATATAACGGTCATCTTAAACGAAAAAAAGATTGTAGATAATGCAGCTGTGGAAGGCCCTACAGGTGGAGCCATTAGCGCTGATGTTTTTGCTCCAGGCCCAATTTATTTACAGGGTGACCATGGCACTGTAGCCTATAGAAATATTGTGTTGACTCCGATATTCTAAGGTCAAATTCCGAATAGGTAAACGCCAAAAAGAATAATGAATTAATAGCATAGGTTCGTTCCTATAACGTACTCAAAATGTATTGTTCTTTAGCCAGTTTATTTAAAGGCCAACCCATTATTCTGCACCGTCAGAGGCGCTACCAACCCCAAAGCCATGACCGCCATTAGGTAAAACATGTGTTTCCGCTAACACTTGTTGGTCCCGTAGTTTTTGCGCATATAACGTAGTCTCTTTAAGGTTACAAGAATCGTCATCGGTTGCATGCACCTCTTCGCTCTTCCAAAGCTCCAGAACCGTTGCCAAATGTCCTCCGACAGAAAAAACCAATAACGCCTATCTAATCTGTGTTAACACCATTGAATTCCGCTTTTTCACTATAATTTTAAGTGCTTTGCGAGCATCCGGTCAACGACACCAAGTGTGGTTCATTTGAAGATTTTCGATTGGGTATTCTATATTTTAACACAGCCGCTGTTATTCTCTTTTTTGATAGCAGCTCTGCCAACTCATCCCCCTCATGGTACATGGCCACCAATTCATACCCCTCTCTAGGAATTATAATGACCGCCTTGCCCGTATTTTGCCCTTCAGTTTTATAAATTGTTAGCGTAGGTTCCGTACTTTTTCCCGCTACTGTTGTTCCCTCATGCCTCTTTTTCGAACTCCTGGAGATTGTTGTCCTTATAAAAGGTTTTTTTCGCCTTCCCAGAGTTTATATTCCTCTTGGGCATGCCCAAGATTGACTATTAGAAAAATAGTAGGAAGTGAATTGCCTGAGGTATCGTTTTCATCTTATAAAAAGATTGAAAATTCGATAGTAATTTGTAGTTCAACAATTAACAACATAGGTGTATTTTAATTTTTTGGTATAGAAGTGATATTGAAATAGTAACTTTAAAACTTGCCAATCGTCTAAAACCACTAAATGAAACGAACACCTATTACCCGAAACCCATTACTGTTGATAACCGCTATGGTAGTTGCAACTTTTTTTGTGCAATGCAAAAACGAAACTAAGCCATCAGAAAAAACAGCACGTAATGAAACCATTTTAAAAGCCCCCGAAGGATTTTCAGTTCAAGAAGTTGGAAAAGATTTAGGCGCTGTTCGACATTTGACCATTTCAAAAAATGGTGATATCTATGCCAATAGATCCGTTCTGAAAGATGGCAAGGCCATTGTGTTACTTAAGGATAATGATAAGGATGGCACCATAGATGAGCAACAGCACTTTGCCGACGTTCCCGGCACAGGAATTCTAGCAAAGGGCGACTACCTCTATGCGTCTTCAAATACGGGTGTGTTTCGCTATAAATTGAATGATGACCATAACATTATTGATACGGATACCCCGGAAAAAATTGTGGGTGGCTTAATTGATATGGGCATGGACAATGCCAAACCATTTGCGATTGATGATGATGCCAACCTATATGTGACCATAGGTTCTTGGAACGATGCATGCAGGGATCAAGAAGCAAATACAGGGATGATGCCTTGTAGCATATTGGATTCGGCTGGAGGAATTTGGAAATTTAGGTCCGATAAACTGAATCAGACCTTTGCCGATGGATCACGGTATGCTACGGGCCTTAAAAACTCAGTTGGAATTACATGGAATTTCAAAACAAACTCCTTGTTTGCGACCGATCATGGCCGGGGAGGACTACACAATTTTTATCCAGATCTCTATACTCAAAAACAAGATGGTGAATTACCTGCCGAAACCTTATATGAATTGAAGGAACATGACAATGCAGGTTGGCCCTATACGTATTACGACCAATTTAAAAAGCAGCGTATTTTAGCTCCCGAGTATGGGGGAGACGGCGAGCAGTCAGGTGAAAAAGGAGCTATTATGCCCCTTGTGGCCTTCCCTGCGCATTTAGGCCCAAATGATGTCCTTTTCTATACGGGAGACATGTTCCCAGATAAATATAAAGATGGCGCCTTCATAGCATTTCACAATCAATCTCCAGAGCTTAAAAAGGGCTTTTTTATAGCCTTTGTTCCTTTTAAAAATGGAAAACCAAGTGGAGATTGGGAAATTTTCCTCGATAATTTTGCCGGATTTGATTTGGCCAACCCAACAGATGCCACCTTGCAACACCGCCCATGCGGACTGGCACAAGGGCCAGATGGTGCATTATATGTTAGTGATGACTTTGGTGGAAGTATTTTTAAGATAACGTATTAATCTGAACCTTATAAAGTAGGTGAACTATCGTATTACATATGAAAAAACATATCCTCGTAGTCCTTATTGCCGTTTTCCCCTTTTTGGGATTCCCACAAGATGTGACGATTGTCAACCAATTTATTAATTCTTTGACAGCACCCCAAAAAGCAACAATTATTCATGAATTTAATGCAGATACTAGAGACCAATGGCACTTTTTACCCTGGAGTTCTCATGAACGACAAGGACTGCCGTTAAAAGCGTTAAGACCGGATCAAAAGGAATTAGTCCATAGGCTGCTCCAGTCATCATTAAGTGACACCGGCTACAAGCAGACGACTGAAATCATTGGCCTAGAAAACGTACTGGCGGCAAGTTCTGGCGACTCGGTTTACCGAGATCCAGAAAGGTATTACGTTTCCATTTACGGAAATCCAGCACAGGAAGACATTTGGATGTGGACTTTTGAAGGACATCATGTTTCACTACATTTTACGACCGTAGCTGATACTGTTTCTTATGCCCCTAGATTCTTCGGTTCAAACCCAGGAAGAATAATGGAAGGTGAACGGAAAGGATTTAGCCCTTTGGTAAATGAAGAAGATATGGGATTACAACTAATCAATATGCTGAGCAGTAGTCAGAAGAAGATTGCTATTTTTAATGAAAAAGCGTACAACGATGTGGTTAGCCTCAACAAGTCAGAAGTAGAGAAACTAGCCCCTGAAGGCATATTGGTCAGTAATCTAAATACCGCTCAGAAAAAACTTGTAATGGACATCATTTACGAATATGTTTCCACTATCCCTGCAGATCAGGCAATAGAGAAAATAAATAACATCCATAAAGAGGAAATGGATGAGATGCGATTTGCATGGGCAGGTGCCACAGAACTTGGAAAAGCACACTACTACCGCATACAGGCAAAAACCTTTATGATCGAATTTGACAACAGCCAAAACAATGCAAACCACATTCACTCGGTTTGGCGTGATTTTGATGGTGATTTTGGCAGGGACTTGTTAAAAGAACACTACACCAAACACAAACATCAGCATTAAGCATTTCTTAAAATAATGACTATTTAATTAACCATAACGGGATCAAGTTCCAGTTATGGTTAATTTTAAAAAGAGCAAAGGCTACAATATACGTGGCATGCTCCTGTATAGAATTTGATTAGCACATAGCTTTGTAAGATGTAAGTGAAAGCTACTATAGCTATAAACAAAAAAAGAGAAGCCTTTCGGCTTCTCTTTGTGGTCCCACCTGTACCCGAAGGCAGTATACATCTTAACATTGCTGTTAATTACTTTATACCCGTTTTACTTAGGCTTACAACTACTCATTACTATTTATTACTAATTTTACTGTAATTAATGTTGTATACATATTATGGCTACAGTAAACTTTTACCCTAGAACAAAGAAAGGAAATTCAAAAATCCAAGCTCGTATATCTATAGGAAGGCACAAAAATTTTCTTATAAGTACAAAGATTAGCGTTCCCGATGTTGAAAATAACTGGGATTTCAAAAAGAAAATGCCAAGGGATGCAAGGATAGTCAAATATTTAACTGCCATAGAAACAAAATTCCTTAATCACATAACAGATGTAGAACTCGACCTCTCAAAATCTGTAAGCGATATTACTGGGGACGACTTTAGGCAAATAATATATGATATACGTAGGATACCCGAGAAAGAAAGAACCTTCACTAAAACCGATACCAAGAGTATTACGGACTACATTGATGCGTTTATAAAGAAGTGCGAGAAAAAAGGCTATAGAACCAAAGGGAACAAACTAAAACAATACACCAAGGGAACTTTAAGGAAATATGAGCAATTAAAATCAACTTTAGAACTGTTTCAAAAAGAGGAAGGCGTAAAAATCAACTTAAATTCATTCGATAATAAGACAATCGATTCCTTTGAATCGTTTCTAACTGAACAATACGCTATTTCTACTGCAGGGCGTAAACTTAAATCCTTAAAGACCATATTAACGGCTGCCTATAATGACAATCAGGAGGTCGACCCATACTTCAGGAACATAAAAGGCTACAGCTACGACACAACAGTAGTCCCGTTGTCAGAAATGGAGCAGGAACTAATATTCTCAACCACAATGCCAAATGAAATAATGGAATACGCAAGGGATTGGCTAATCGTGCTTTGTGGTACTGGACAGAGGTTTGTGGACTGTAATGCACTTACAAAGGATAATATTAAGGATGGGGCTATTGTTTTGACCCAAAGGAAAACAGGGGCAACCGTTGAAATACCGATTTTCGACCGTGTAAAAAGGGTTATCGATAAATATGGTGGTTTCCCTCCTAGGTTTAGCGATAATGAAGGCAGCCAAAACGCACACCTTAACAAGATGGTGAAAGAGGTGTGTGAGGAATGTGAAATAAAGGAAGTACTTAATGAATCCAAAAATGGTAAAATAGGTGAATATCCTAAACACGAACTGATTACAACTAAGACAGGGCGTAAATCATTGGCTACCTATTTATACAAAGAATTAAGATGGGATGCTCAAAGCTGTATGGCAATAACTGGGCATAAGCAACTTGAAAATTTCTTTATTTACGTAGGTGGTAAAAATTCCGCTATAACCGAAGCCAATAGATTAAGGGTTGAGGAAATCAATAAAATGACGGTCGACAAACGAAGTGAAAACCTAAAAAGTATATCTTAACAAAACTTTAATATATAAACATTAACCACTGATATTCAATGCTTTAAAACACAAATACGCTATTAAAAGTAAGGTATCGGGGCGAAAACGTAAAATTAATCAAAAACAGTAGTTTACAGAATACCCCAATTTACGTTTATAGATTAGGAAGCTCATATAGAGCATAAAAAAAAGAGCGAAATCCGAAATATCGAACAACGCCCTTGGTACTGTGGTAAGTCCAAAGGTATAAAATTTGATAATACGGTTTTCTCTCATAACATTAATTAATTAATAGTATGAAAATGAGAAATTTAGTTTCAGCGAAAGAACTAGCCGCGGCTATCAATGTCAACTTATTTACCGTGTACCGTGCAGATGAACGAGGTGAAATAAAAAACTACGGTTTGGGTAAAGCTAAGCGGTATGATCTAAACGAAATCCTAGATATTAATCAATAAAAAACCCAACAAAAAGGAATTGTAGGATTTTAATTTTTAATAAAAACGGGATATGAGTAAGGATACATTATTAGCGCCTTATGGGCAAAGAAAGGAAGGTAAAACGAAGCTGAATGTTACGTTTGATGACCTTGACAAAGCAGATACTTTTACAGTACATACTAAAGAACTGGTTAAAAGAAGTGAAGCTACACCACATTATGATATTTTAAAAAAGCTGATTGAACAGTTTGAGCGGCTTGACTTTAAATTACTTGCATTTCCTGAGGCTAAGCAACTAATGAAGGAACTGGAAAAGGCAGGGAAAGGAAGCGAAAAGGCACAGGATATCCAAAAGCAGTTGGATAAATTAAAATTGAATGTTAAGCATTATTTAGTTCTATCAATTGAGAACGCTTTGAATTTTGCCGAAAAAAATCGTTGGGGCTTATGTAAAAACCACGATTTTATTTATCTGTACAATGGTACGTTTTGGGCTGACATTGATAAGGAAACTTTTCAAAAATTTTTAGGCGAGGGAGCAGAGAAAATGGGTGTTACCAAATTTTCTGCAAGATTTTACCAATTCAGGGAACAGCTTTTTAAACAATTCCTTGCAACGGCATATTTACCAACACCCGAAAGTGATAAGGATACTGTATTGATTAACCTGCTAAATGGGACGTTTGAAATAAGCCCACAGGGAACAAACCTAAGACCGTTCGATAGCTCCGACTTCATTACATATCAATTGCCGTTTGAATATAACCCTAATGCGACGGCTCCCCTATTTGAATCATATTTAAATAAAGTATTGCCCGATAAAGAACGCCAAAAGGTATTGGCTGAATATCTAGGCTTTGTTTTTATTAAACATGGTAGTAACGCATTAAAAGAGGAGAAAGCTTTAATACTATACGGTACTGGTGCGAATGGTAAGTCCGTTTTCTTCGAGGTGGTAAGTGCTTTGTTGGGAAATGACAATATAAGCAGCTATTCATTGCAAAGCCTTACAAATGACAACGGATATTTTAGGGCGAAGTTGGCTAATAAACTGGTAAACTACGCAAGCGAAATAAATGGCAAATTGGAAGCGTCAATATTTAAACAGTTAGTTTCAGGCGAACCCGTTGAAGCCCGTTTGCCTTATGGGCAGCCATTCATTTTAAAGCAATATGCAAAACTAATTTTTAACTGCAATGAACTACCTAAGGATGTTGAGCATACAACGGCATATTTCAGGAGGTTTTTAATAATTCCCTTTGACGTTACCATACCACCAGAGGAACAGGATAAAAATTTACACACCAAAATAATTGAAAACGAACTTTCAGGAGTATTCAATTGGGTACTGGATGGCCTTAATAGATTATTGGAACAAAGGCGTTTTTCAGATTGCAAAGCGGCACAAGAAGCCATTGAGCAATATAAAACAGAAAGCAACAGCGTACAGATGTTTTTGAATGAAAACGACTATGAGAAAAGCCCAGACGAACATGAGTTAATTAAAGACTTATACGCTGAATATAAAGCCTTTTGTATAGAGGATGGGATGACACCTTTTAAAAAGTCAAATTTCATAAAACAGCTACAAGGATTAGGTTTTGTTGTAGATAGGATTTCTCGAAACCAATTAGCGGCATATATCAAGCCCGTTCAATAAGACTTAACGTAAAAAAAATGTTTTTTAAATGAGTAACATTAATAACAATAGTAACACATACCGCTATAAATTAGAAAGGGGCAGCAAAAAGCATAATTGCCCAAACTGCGACAAAAAAACGTTCGTTGCTTATATCGACATTGAAACGGGAGAACCTTTACCAAAGGAATACGGACGTTGTGACCGTGAAAATAAATGTGCCTATAAATTGAATCCATACCTAAATGAATATGCCAAAATGATTTGGGAGCAGGAACAAAATGTTACTGGTGTTACTAATGTTACCCTCCCAGAACAAAAATATTTTATCTCTCAATCCAAGCCTGAACCAGTATTTTTTGACTTTGGAACTTTCAAACAAACACTATTAAGTGAACGCTATGAAAACAATATGTTTATCCAAAACCTATTCCATATGGTTAAATTTCCGTTTGAAGTTGATGACGTTACAAAGGTTATACAGCTGTACCGATTGGGTACGGTTGCAAATGGTTACAGAGCAGGGGCAACTACTTTTCCTTTTATTGATATAAACGACAATGTAAGGGCAATACAAGTAAAGGAATTTGACGAACAGAACCACACCACGGGAACGGATTTTTTACACTCGATAATCGAGAAACACCACAGCCGAAAAAACGAGCCGTTGCCTGCATGGCTGGAAGCTTACACAAAGCAGGATAAAAGGGTTTCCTGCCTGTTTGGGGGGCACTTACTAAACAAGTACCCAAATAACCCCGTTGCGTTGGTAGAAGCCCCTAAAACGGCTATTTATAGCACTTTGTATTTTGGATTGCCCGAAACGCCTGAAAGCCTTATTTGGTTGGCGGTATATAATAAAAGTAGTTTCTCATTTGATAAGCTGAAAGTATTGCAAGGACGTTTTGTGTATGTATTTCCAGACCTTTCAAAAGATGGCAACACCTTCAAAGAATGGGAAACAAAAGCAAAAAATTATGAAAGTAGACTACCTAAAACAAGGTTTATTTTTTCGGACCTATTGGAAAGGTTAGCACCTGAAAATGACAAAATAGAAGGTAGCGACCTTGCGGACTATCTTATAAAACAAGATTGGCGACTATTCAGGGAACAACGGGAAAAACCGATTTACAAAGAACCCGAAAGTGTTACTAATGTTACTAATGTTATCCCTGAACAAAACATTTTATTTTTAGATGATGAGCCTTTTGACGTTTTTGTAAGCGAGCAATTTGACCCGTTCACAGAGGAGCAGCCCCAAGATTGGAACGCTGATATTCTAAACCTTGAAAACTACTTTGAATCGATTGAAATACCTAGCGACCAAATTAAACTGGGCTTTGGTACGGTTAGGGATTGCTCCGCATTTGTTCAAAGTCATTTTGACACCGTGAAAGCCAACAACGGCAACAATGTTTATTTACCATACCTGAACAGGTTACAGGAATTTAAAGACAGGTTAACAAATTCAATTTTGGCAAGTGCATAATTGAAAAAAAATCAAAATTAATCAAATATGAGAGGAGGTAAAAGAGAAAATTCAGGCAGACCTAAAGGTAGCAGCAATAAGGACTTAAAAACGCTTAGAACACGAATAGAGAGCCTTTTAGATGAGCAATGGGATAACGTAATAAACGATTTTGAGGAGTTATCTGCCAAAGAAAGAATTGATACTATTATAAAGCTACTGGAGTACGCTTTGCCTAAATTAAATAGAACCGAGATAGAAAGTATTACCAGTATAGAGGATTTTGTCGAAATGACGCCGCAAGAAAGACAGGAGCGAATAAGGGTGCTACAGAATAAACTAAATAACAATTAAATATGGATAGCAAGAAAGAATTAGATGTGTTGCAGGAAATAGAGAATGCCACAAAATACCAAATAAAAGAGGTTGAACTAGAAGATGTTGTACTTAGAACCTTCGATGAATTGGAAGAATATATTTTAAAGAACAAACTAGAAGGTAGAGAAATGGATAATCTTATACAAGATGCCACAGGTGCTTTCACAGATAGTAGTATCGGAGTAATAGAAACATTGAAAAAAGTTAAGGAGTTTATGGAACAATGGCAAATAAAGGATGGATTAGAAATTCCTTTGTTTATTGATTAAGAGTAATTACAAAAAGTAAATTTTAATAAATATCTTATGAGTAAAAATGTAAAAACACAAATTGGTTTTGATGCTGATGGATACAAAAAGTATCTAACAAAAGATGAGGAAGTATTCAATACTTACAGCGAATTGACCAAACTGACCACTAAGGCAATCGGGGACTTCAAAATGATAACAGACCAAGCTGATTTTTTAGAAAGTCCTTTTGATTATACGCTTGAAATATTTTGGGATAAATATTGCCAGAATGAGCCCCAACACCTAGATAGGGAACTTGTTTTTAAAACTAAAACAAATATAAGCAGAGAGCAATTTAACGCCCTAGAAAGCAGTATAAAGGCTACTATTAGGCAAATGGTCGTGTACGCTCCCAAAGTATCTAAAACAGGGCTTAAATCGACTATAAACAAAGATGATTTTAATATCTACCTGAACGAGAATAAAAAAGAAGAGTACGACCTAGTCACAAAATTCATGGATACAGCTATTGAGCTACACTCAAAATTTAACGCCACTATGATAGCCCATGTT
Organism: Maribacter sp. ACAM166; assembly: GCF_005771495.1. GTDB lineage: Bacteria > Bacteroidota > Bacteroidia > Flavobacteriales > Flavobacteriaceae > Maribacter. Next base: position 32,594 of record NZ_VAUW01000024.1, on the reverse strand, counting down.
GTAAGATATCACCAAGGGATTTTATTGGAGGGATTGAACCCAGTTATCAACGTACAATACTTCAAGGCATGAAAAAGATAAAGGTAGAGGATAGTGTTATTGATTACACCTACTTAACGGACGTACAGTTGCACGAACAATTAAGGGTACAAAATGTAAGGTTGAACCATACAAGCGTTAATAGTTTTAATCTTAGCGAGTCTGATATACTGCACAACATTTTTCTAAACCTTAAATATATAAATACAGAATTGAAAAAAAGACGTTTTAATAGAACATAGCAGGAAAGTTATACCGTTCTTTCTTGTTTAGCCCTCCATAGTTTTAACCGTTCTTTGGAGGGTTTCTTTATTTAATTACCTTAGTAAAAAGATGAAACAAGAAATTAACGATTAATTTATAAAGTATGTTTGACCAAATTAAAATTATCCTGATTACAACACTTCTTATGACATCTAGCCTTTCTGCTCAAGACTACTTTAAACTTAATGAAGAGGTTCAAATAATCCCTGATGGAAATCCGATAATATATTCAGATGCCAACTCCTACACTAAAGCTGAATGTCGGATTAACTATAAACAAGAAATAACACTTTTAGGATTTAAGAATGACCGTTGGTATTTTGAAACTGAAAACTGCAAGGGTTTTATCAGAGATATGCATATTGCTCAAAAACAGAAGGTAAAAGAGCAAAAAGACCTAGTATTATTGCAACAAAATGAACAGGAATTAGTAGCTGAAAAAGAAAAAGAAAAGGAGAAAGAGATTCAAAGAATTAAGGAGAAGAGTGAGTGCCAATATGTAACCAATGAAATAGATAAATTTGATAATATTCAGAAAAGGCTAACCAAAAGTTATCTTATATCTACAGAATTAGATGATCTAAGGATTGCCCTCGGAAACTACGACGGAAAAAAAATATTTAGTATAGGATCTATTCACGATTTAGGTTGTACTAGTCCACTAAGCAATGATGTTTCTTTTGCTAAAATTAAATTGGAAAACGGTGAAATTGTAATTATACGCCATAATGGAGATCTCGATTGTGGAAGCTTTGGACTCGACGGTGTAATAAGTTCTAGCAATTACAACAAACTAATTAGTTCTCCAATTCAGTTAATTAGATTACAAGGAACGGACGGCTATCATGATTATGATTACTTTACATATAAAGAGGTTTTGGTAGATAAATTGAAATGCATTAATTAATGAAAATTCTAATTTAGCCTTGAAGGATATTAAGGAAAGACAGATTACTAACGCGATTTATTGTTAAGAGGGTATAAAGTGGAACTGGAAGGATTAATTGTATCAATGCATCGTGCGCCAGCTAAAAAACAAAAACCAGAAATTATGATTAAACAAACTACTAATTTATTTATCGGAATTGCAATTGTAGCATTCGGACTGACTTCCTGCCAATCAGATAAAGAGCCAACTCAACAAGATATTGTAAAAAAGAATGTTGAAGAATATCTAAAACCAAAAATGAACGACCCAGAAAGTTACGAATTTGTGGAATTAAAACTAACAGATTCTGTGCTATACAGCGATAATGTTAAGTATCGTAAAGAATATTTCGAGAAAGATTTAAAATTTGAAAAAGGCGAACTTAAAAGACAAGAAAAATATAAAAATGAATTTCCTTCAATGTACAGCGAAGAAAAAATTTCTAAACTGAATGCTGAAATCGAAAAGATTGAGAAAATATTATCAGAAATAGACAGGCTTTCGACAGAATTAGGAGACAAAGCCAACAATCCTGCATCTTATACATATTATTACAGTTTACGTGGCAATAACAAATTAGGAGCAAAAGTTTTGAGTGAATATATACTTCAAACAAGTCCTGCACCTGATTTTAAGGTTTTAAATCTTGCGGACAATAAAGATCAGATTCTTTTAAATCCAAATGAATTCCCTGGTTACCGAGAAATGATAAAAACTATGCTTGGATATTAATTTGAATGAAAAAAGCCAGCAAATAACATTGCTATAGTAACGTTCCTGTTAAATATGTGTCAAAACACTTAAAAATATCCTGCTAATCCACCCTTTTAAGAAATAAAAAAATAGTTATTAACCATCAAATTAAGGGGTAAAAAACATAACTTCGTCGTATACAGAAATAAAAAAACCCGTAAACATTGACGTTACGGGGTTTTTTGTGGTCCCACCTGGACTCGAACCAGGGACCACCTGATTATGAGTCAATCCGATTATGGTTTTATATGATTTATTATTTATACAAAGGTCTGTATTACAGGGTTTTTACTTATATTTAAAACCATATTAAACCACTTGAAACCAAAAAAAGCACGCTGAAAGCACGCTGAAAAAAAGTTCTCAATAATCCCGATTCACTATGGCAACAATTAAGATAACCTTCGACAAACGCTCGTCTAACACAATTATAGGAAATAAGTATATGCTAGTTCTTCGTATTAGTCACAATAGAAAAACACGCTATATTTCTCTTAATTTACATTTAAAGGAAAATCAATTTAACCCTACTACTGGAAATATTACAGGGATTATAAACTCTGTGAGGCACACAAAACGTATACGAAAAATCTATTCGGAAGTTGATTTATGGCTTGCAGAACATGAGGGGGAGATTAAGCATTGGGATATGAATAAACTGAAACAAGAAATTGAACAGCTATATTTTAATAAATCCCCATCACGAACCATCCTTAATCATGGAGCTAAATATTTAAATCGCCTGAGAATGGAAGGTAGATTTTCTACAGCCAGTTCTTATGAAGATGCTTTAAAGTCATTAATAAAATACAGAAGGTATTTAAAAGGTATGGAAGACCTCAAAATAAAAACGCTGTATGAAATCATTGAAGATAAATTGATTCCATTGGAGGAATTTAAAAATCTTGATATGGAAATCAAAGCCATTGACTATGGTTTCTCAAAGGATTTTAAAGCCTATTTGATTAACCGCTATGCCTCAAAAAACACTCCTGCTATCTTTCTCCGCAGCCTACAGGCCATAATGAACGACGCCGGAAAAACTTTTGTGGATTTGAAAGAGCATAAGCCCTTATCCAATATTAAAAAGAAAAGCCATGCGAATGCCCCTGCTCCTATCGATTTGGAGGATATCCATAAAATTCGAACCTTAGAATTAGTACCGCATACACCTATTTGGGACAATCGTAATTATCTGCTTTTTATGTTCAACAATATGGGAATGAATTTCTTTGATATGGCTGTTTTAAAACGATTTCAATTTACAGAAAACCGCATCAAATATTTTCGCAAGAAAACACATTACGAAGGCGATTATTTCAGCGTTCTCCAAAACGAGGAATCTTTGGAAATCGTTAATCATTATTTGAACGGACAAGACGATAATGACTATCTCTTTCCAATTATCCCTAAAGAAACATCCCCTGAAAGGTTGTTTAAGGTAAATAAGGGTAAGGTTCAAATATTCAATAAGTATGCTAAACGTATTGCGGCCTTAGCAGTAATCGACAAAAAAATCACTACCTACACCCTTAGAGATACTTGGACAAATATTGGTTTGGATATGGGTATAGATATTCGAAAAATATCCTCGGGGCTTGGACATTCAAGTGTTCAGGTTACGGAAAAACATTATGGCAAAAGTGTTTCAGAGAAAATACTCGATGAGATTAATGCTAAGATTACTAACGCCAAACATTAAAAAGCCACAGCTTTTAGAAGAAGTGGAAGCATTAGCGTTTTATCAGAGCCCACAATTTTCTTTCTTCTCCCTAACCACAGAAAAACGCGCGCTAGTGCGCAGAATTCCATGAGCAAAGCATTTCGTTATATTCTACATCGAAAACCCCCTGCTCTTGTATTTTGAATAGTCCGTAAGTTCATCTTTAAAGCCGTTGAACGCTTCCTCCGATCTGGGGCGTTCACCTCCCAGTAGATTGCCCAATGCATAGATGCCTTTCCGTAGGATATGCGCCTGCTTCCTGTCCAATTGTATTTTGGCGACGCTTTCCAATGCTTCCCTCAGTCCGTTGTCCATATGGTGCTCCAGTATTTCCAGTGGCAGATTTGGCCTGATCCCGTCCAATATAAAAAGATACGCCGCTTTCTTGTATTGGCCACGCTCTACCAAATATGTTGACCAAAGGTTTTTTAGGCTGTCCCGTCCTTTGGATACTATATCCTCCAAGATTATAGTTTGATTTTCCAAAGTCTTGTTAAGGTCTTTAGATGATTCCAGATAGGTCTGCATTTTTGGTGCAAGCGGAACGCTTACCGGAGACTTTGGATATATCGAACGGATATATATCCGCTCCTCCTTCCTTTCAAAATAGAAGCCCTTGGCATTGAAAAACTCGATATGATCAGAAGGGGATTTCTCGAAGGATACCTGCATGCTTTGGCCATATTTATAATAGGTTTTGAGGCTTAGCCGGTCAAACTGTTGTCGGTATTTCGGAACCATGGCATCGTAGACCCTCGGGAACATCAACGGTAGGAATATCGCCGTAGGACCTAGATCCATTTCCTTTTCGGACCTGTCGTTCAACAGTCCGTCCAAAACTTTCCCATTTTCCCTGATAAAACTTCGGGAGGCATAAAAATCAATCTGATTCGGTAACGGTATGTTACCAAAATCCAGTTTTATTTTATGTCGATTAGAATGCGTGTAGCTTAGCGTACCGTTTTCATATTCGGTGCCGATACTCCCAAGAAGTTCATAAAGTACCTCCTTTTGTTTCGGGGTGTCGAACAGTCCTTTTCGGATGGAATCCTTTAGTAGTTCCGCCTTTTTATGTAGTTCTTGTTCCTCCTTTATCGTTTCGGTGGCATAAAGCTTGTTCTTTACAATGTCGATTCGATTTTTTATCAGCTTGCCCAGTTTATGGTTGTCCATGTTCAGGTATTTGCTAATAAACAGAAAACGTTCCGATCTGGCCATTTCGGCCACGACTTCAGTTATCGATATCCTATCGATATGTTCCGAGAAAAGGATGTTGCTCCTTGAATTCTGATAACCGCTTTGATATGCTTCCCTGATGCACCTTTGGAGTTCCAGTTCCAGCTGTTCGCTTTCCGCATACATCTGGGTATGTTCGCTATCGAACAGTTCCGTGTTTTGTCGTATACCGATATTGGTCGCTATTTCTTCACTATGGAGAACATGACCGGATTTGTCATAGATGATAAAATCCATGGCTTTTCCGTTTTCGTCAAAATCGATCCTGCAATCCAGTTTTTGATAGGCCTTCAGGATATCGGGTAGGTGTTCGGGGTTTATGGTCCTGAAAAGTCCATAGGTGGTCAGAAGTTGCTTTTCAAGCCGCTTCTTTACCATCGGCAACAGCGTTGATTTCTTGTTCGCCTCAAATACCTTTTGCAGTTTTGGGCCGCTCAACTGCGGGTGTACGGTATAGCCGTTGATGAACCTTGAACGATAACCGTCCTTTACGGAGATACCGTAGGCTACGCCTATTCTTCCATTATAGTTCACGGTCCTTACCTCGATGTGATGTGGCTCTAATAGTCTGGACAGTTCATTAAAACTGCGCACCTTGTATTTTTGAAGGGTGTTGTTCACGATGTCCTGTATGTAGAACTTGACCCCGTTGCTATCCTCATTTCGGAAATGGGGCATGTCGTAGACAGGCAGTTCCTTGGTCTGTTTTGTATCTGGGGATGGGGAAAGTCCAAATTCCTTTTCTAGGTGTTTCTGGGTCGCAATGCTCCTTCTGATATCATTGGAGAGGTTTATCTGCAAGCAGTCCTCCTTTATGGTGGTGGAAACGATATGGATATGCTCGTGCTTCGTGTCGTTATGGCGCACCACGATAAACGGCTGTTCGCCGTAGCCCATGTGTTCCATATAATTTTTGGCAAGTTCAAAAAAGTCGGTGTCGTTCAAATGCTCGCCACGGGGCAGATTAAGCGAGGCGTGCAGATATCGCTTTTCGGTATCGTGCCTGTTGCCAAGATAATGGAGCACCCTCCCGAAAAACTGTGTGTCGGTGTCCGTATCGGAATAGGTGTTCTGAAAACCGAGTATGGTACTTTCCGTTTTGCCCAATACATAGTTCAGGACTCCCTGTACATTTTTTCGATAAAGTACCCTTGCTATCATCTTACCGTTGGTTGTTGATTTTTTCTATGAGTTCGTGCATCAGTCTGTTGGACTTTTCTATCTCCCGTTCGAGGTTCGAGTTCGGGCTGCGCATGTTCTTGAAGTTGGCCACCTTGACCAGTTGGTTGATGTTGTTCCCTATCCTGTTCATCTGGTAACTGAGGTTGGAAAGTCCATCGGGAATCCGTTTCTCCTTTATCGTCTCCCCGTTCAATATGAGCTTTCTTAGGAATGGGCCGACGGTTCCCCTTTTTCCAATATCAAGATTATACGACCGCAGGATGCCCTTCACTTTTTCCAGTTCCGCGCCATTGAACCTGAGCGTTATGGCGTGCTCCCTTTTTCTGTCCCCAAGGCGTTTCCTGCCTCCTTTGCTATTGGCCATTTTCAGTTCGATTTTTATCCGTTTTCACTTCGCAGAAGTAGGCGTTTTGCGGTGCGCAAAACATTACTTGCCATCCACCTTCGTGGATAAATATAATATATAGTTATTGATTATAACAACTTAACAATCAGTATTTTATGACATAAAACCATATCGGTACATATCAGATTATATGAGACCAGACCGATAACATATATGGTCTTGTTTGGTGTTTGGGGAACATAGAAAAAACAAAAAATTTGTGGTCAGGGAGAGAAAAGAGCAAGGGTTTTTCCCCATTGTTCTTTTGTGCGGCCCCGAGGGTGTCGTGCAGAACTGGAACGGAAAGGCCTCCCGTGCGGACCGGCGTAGCGTGTCCGGTGGGGAGGATTGGAGCGGAAGGATTGTGCGACTTCCGCAGGGGCTTGGGGAATACATATCATGGAAAATTAGCTGCTCAATACAAAATTGGCATTGATACTTTATTTAGAGATAGCCCCAATTTTTAAGGTTTACAGTAGAGTAAAATAAGTTAAACGGCTAATTCTTTTTATCAAAATGATAAAGGAGTATCTGGTACATAGGAACAAGATCGGAAAAGTTGATTTAGCTAATGGGGTATCACATTTTGTGATACCCCTGGTTTTTATGCTGGAAAATATTTAACAATTTGTAGTTTACACTGGAATATATTTTACTAATAAATTAATATCAGTGTTTTATTAGAAAATTATTAGACATTGATATACTGGAAAATATTTTACTGAAACTTAATCATAGTGGAAAATATTTTGCAATTTTACATTTAAACCGATTATAATGGAAAAACATACGCCTTTACACCTGCAAGAAATTATTTATGGTTCTCCAGACTCGGTCATTTCGCGTAGGATATCGAAATGGGAAGATGATGGTATCGTTCGCAAAATTGCTTCAAGGATCTATACCTCGAACCTCGAAGATACTCCTGAGGATATCATTCGACGAAATATATTCCCAATTCTTGGAAATCTATATCCAGGTGCCATTTTAAGCCATCGCTCGGCATTTGAGTTCGCTCCTACAGTTAGTGGCCAAATCTTCGTGACCTATAAATACACTAAAAAGGTAAAACTTCCGGGAATTGTAATACGCTTTTTAGAAGGTCCGAAAGCAATCAAGGGAGATACTTCTTTTTCCGGAGCATTGATGGTATCGCAAAGGGAGCGTGCTTTGCTTGAAAACCTTCAAGTATCAAGACAAACAGGTGGCGATTCAAAAACACTTGCCTTTCCACAAATCGAGGAGAAATTGGAAAAAATCGTTCGTGTTAATGGAGAAGAGGAACTCAATCAGGTTCGTGATCGTGCTAGGGAGATTTCTAAAGAATTGGGATTGGAGACAGCGTTCGAAAAGCTCAATAGGGTTATAAGTGCCTTATTGACCACAAGACCGGCAAAAGAATTGAAATCATCCTTGGCTAAAGCACGTGCAATCGGTAATCCTTTCGACCCAACACGTGTACAGCTATTCGAACTACTTTTTAGGGAACTGAAACAACAAGAGTTCAAATACCGCAAAGAACAGAATACGACAACAGAGGCATATCGAAATTTTGCGTTCTATGAAAGTTACTTTTCCAACTACATAGAAGGTACCGTTTTTGAGATTGGTGAAGCGAAACAGGTAATTGCCACCCAACAACCCGTACCATCAAGAAATGAAGATTCACATGATGTTCTGGGCACCTACCAGTTAGTTTCCAACAAGCGCGAAATGAAAATTGTTCCATACTCCGGGGAGAATTTTATTGAAATCCTTAAATACCGTCACGCTATATTACTCAGCGCCCGTACCGACAAAAAACCTGGAAAGTTCAAGGACAAGAATAATCAGGCCGGGGATACATCCTTTGTCGATATGGAGCTTGTGCGAGGTACGTTGTTACAGAGTTTTGACTTTTACAAGACACTAACACATCCTTTTTCAAAGGCGGCCTATATGATGTTCGTCGTAAGCGAGGTACATCCTTTTTTAGATGGCAATGGGCGTATGGCACGTGTGATGATGAACGCCGAACTATCGACTGCACATCAGACCAAGATTATTGTTCCTACCGTGTACCGTGAAGACTATTTGGGAGGATTGAGAAGGTTGACAAGAAATAATGACCCAAAAGTCTATATAAGAATGTTGGAACGTGCCCATGCCTTTAGCCATACTATTTCAGGAAACGATATGGATGCAATGGAAGATGTTATTCGCGCAAGCAACTCCTTTAAGGAAAGTATTGAAGGGGTGTTAAAAATTGTAGAATAATAGACCAATAATATTTATTTTCGTGATGCAGGTCGCTAAGAGCTATAGTCAAGATTCATTTCGCTCCATAGACTATAAACTGATTGGTTAAGCTGTCTTATAGCTTCAACTGCTGCTGCTGCTTAAGTAAGCGAATTAATTCTTTGTTTAAATCCTAAAGTGTCAATAAATAGTAAAGAGAAGTAAAAATTTCTGTCCTCTTTCGGAAAAACAAAAATTTGTGGACAGGGAGAGGAAAGATCAAGCGGTTTTTTCGCCGCTTGGGCTTTTGCGCGGCACCAAGGGTGTCGTGCAAAACTGGAACGGAAAGACTTGTGCTTCGGACCGGCGAAGCGCGTACGCATGTGGAGGATTGGAGTGGAAGGTTTGCGCGACTTCCGCAGGAGCATGGGAATATAAAAGGGTGCAAAAATTAAATGCCAATTTCCCGTTGAACAATAATTGTTACTTAATATCTTTGTATAATCTACAAATCGGAACCCCAGACCAACAGAAATATTTTCAAAGCTTTGATAACCATAAACGATAAATTGTTCATCACAGAAGAAGTCAGTTCGGTCACGGTTGCATATGTTAAAAAAGTAGTGTTCCGTAAATTATTGATGGCCTTTTGTTTTGAATCGCAATCAAATAACGGAACAATTACCGACTTGTTTCAAAGTATGAATTTTTATGGTTTTAGCATGCCCTATGAAATTGGGCTTACCCTATCCGGATTCTTATGTCGATTCAAAAAAAATCTTGAAAAAGATGAGATTACCGCGTTATATTTTTGGGCATTAAACCAAAAATATATATCCTATTTGGAAGATTTCGAATATGATGAGACCCGTTCCAAAAAGGAATTCGATAGGGAATTTGGCAGGTCTTTGGCCTATAAAATCTACGAACCGAATGGTAGTGGTTTGGAACATGAGACTTATGGGGAACTCAAATTATTCTTATATGATTTTGCTAGTGAATTTGATTTATCGGTAGTAGATGAATGTACATCGGAACAAATATTGGAGGTTATTGATAGGTGCTGCTCAGCATCGAATAATGCCGTGCCGGTTTTCTAGTCAAAAATTATATCTCACAACAAACTCTTTACAAAAGGTGCAATTTGTAAAGAGTCGATTAAAAGTGGGCTACCAATTAATAGTTAGTTGAGAACTAAAGGACAATAGGGGAGTATAAAAAATGAACTAAGACCAAATATGACTTACCTCATAGCAAAGTAGCTGCGCCCTATCCGATTTTTGCTTAACGTTTATCTGCCGGAACAATACAAAAATTGATCAGGATCCACGCGCAAAGTTTTTGGGTAAGTATTCTATGGACTTTTCAAATAAAATACCATCAATTCAATAGCAACTGTAAAAAGGTTATTAACTTTATTTTTTTGAATCGGAGCCAAAAAGAAGTGCCACCCTATATAAATCTAATATTAAATGGAGCAAACAGCGGAAGCCATCTATGAAATAATCAAGGATTATCAATGTGATTATGGAGCTAGAAAATTTGAAATTACTATAGAGCATATTGTTATATGGGCAAATCAATTTGGAGAAGATGGTTCCTTTGTCTTAGAGGAACTATTACATTTTCTTCCTAATATATATATATCTAAGGAAAAAGCTAAAGACTTACTAAGAAATAGACTAACAGAAATAATGAAATTCTATAAGTATCCTAATATGAATGTGCTGGTGGAAAACACTCATTTTTTTGATATGCAAATAGCCAATAAAAGTCAGCCAGAATTATTAGAAATAATAGATGATATACTTCAAACGGAGCATATGATAAATTATAAGAATTTTGCTAATCGTCCTAAACGTAATTTTATTTATTTCGATGATATACTTGCAACGGGTGGAACTGTATTTAAAGATTTAAAAACTTGGTTATCTGAGAAAGAAGATGGTGTCAATGAAAATTACAAAGCGGTTTTGGCCAATACCAAAACAATAGCGGTTAGCTTTTTCTGCTATCACCAATTAGGGTTCGGAAATATGGAGTTTCGCCTTATGAAGGAATTCGACGATGCCATCAAAAAACGGCTCATAGTTGGACATGATTACATTATTGAAAACCAAGTGAAATGGCCAAAACAAAAGGCAAATTGTATCTACCCTGTTAAGGAACAATCTGGAGAAGCTTTAGAATATTTAGCTAAACTAGAAGAAGTACACGAAAAGGTTCCTGCATTTCGTCCATCAAATATGCCAAAAAAAGAGACTTTTTTTAGTAGTTCTGAAAATAGACTGAGAATTGAATCAATTTTTTTGAATAAAGGACTGGAAATTCTTAGTAAAGTTAAATCTGAAAACCCTGACAAAAGAAAAAGGCCTTTAGGAGATACTGTGAGGTCGCATAGAACCTTCGGGACTGGAACTTTGTTTTTTACCTGGCGTAATATTTCCAACACTTGTCCACTAGTATTTTGGTGGGACGTGCCAGGACACAATTGGACACCACTTTTTTGCGTTAAAAATAGAGGATTATAAACAAATCTTATTATATTGTCATTGATGAAAATTACCCAGAGGACATACAATAGAAGCGAAGTCGTAACTTTTAAGAGTACAAAAGCTAAATTTGGTGGTTTGTCAAACATGGCTCCAGGATATTCTATAAGAGTAAATGAGGTAATAATTCCTACAGCTGAAGCTTTATATCAGGCATGTAGATTTCCCCTATTTCCAGAAATTCAACAAGAGATTATTGAACAGAATAGCCCAATGACGGCTAAAATGATTAGCAGGAAATATTTAAAATACACACGCCAAGACTGGGAAGAAGTTAAATATTCAATTATGTATTGGGTATTAAAAGTAAAATTATCCCAAAATTTTAGCGAGTTTTCGAAAGTTTTAAGTGAAACTGGAGATAAGGCTATTGTCGAGCTATCAAACAAAGATAAAGATTGGGCTGCGGTAGAGACTATTGAAAAAACTCTCATTGGTAAAAATGCCTTAGGCAGGTTACTTATGCAACTAAGGGAAGAATTCATTATCAATAAGAATTCTATTGAGTGTGTGCATCCGATTGATACATATGGTTTTTTATTGTATGGTAATCAAATAGAGACTGTTTGCAATCCTCAAACTGAATTTGAGAATAATGTCTTATTCGATTTAGATTTTGCCTAGGTTTTAGGACCAAAATATTTTCCCTTCTTTTACCCAAAAATGGCTTTTACAATTTTTCGTTCTCCAGATTGATGGAAAAACTGAAGGGTGCTTGTTAATAAGCTTAACCTCCCAGCAAGGTTTTGAATCGGTCATTAGGTTAAGCATTATATTGTCCCCGCAACCGCAGGGACATTTTAATAATGCATACCAATAGTCATCCTCTTTTACATTACCTTCTAAGTAGAGAGTATGCTCAACTGGTTCTTTAGGTAATTCAGAAACTATTTTCAACTTAAAAGCTTTACTTTCTTTTGTGAAAAAACTAAGTATCCATTTAAACAGCTGTTTCATTTACATAAATTTCCAATTCGGGTTCTAGATTACCTATTCCTATATGTTTTAGTGCGGACTTAGATTTGGTTTCATTTACAGGTTGTGTATTAATATCCCAATCTGATAAATTAATACAGGTATGGGAAAACTTAGCATTATCACTATATCTGTAGGGATGAAATCTGCCTAACATCTCATTTACAGCAAAAGCGGAAAATGTCATATTAATACTTACTACAGCAGGACTTTCTATATCCAAATTATCGAAATACGCTTTTCTTTTTTCGTATTCTTGCGGGGAAATCCTTCGTAAACTCTCAGCAGTCAATTGCTCTTGTGTAAAAACATTTCTTTCCATAAGAGTTTCTGAACCTGGATCTACATAGTGTATGTTTCCGTTAATTGAATCAATACCACCTTCTCCATCAGCAACCAATTTTATACCAATATCAATCAACGGAACTAAATAATACGTTGAAATCAAATTCAAATAATATCTTCCTTCAAAAGAATCGACGCAACCAAAAATAATATCGCAACTAGCAAATGAATCTAAAGCTTCTCGGCTCTCTTGAATTATTACTGGAAAGGTTATAATTCTTGTGCCTAAGCCAATCTTTTCAATGTGCCGTTTAATTGTATCTACTTTAAGTCTATTAGAGTTAGCATCAGCAAAAGTAGAACCTATAATTCTATTAAGGTTTTTGTGTTCAATTAAATCAGCATCCGCTAGTACTATGGTACCAACACCTAATCTTACTAATTGTTCAATAACAGGACTGCCAGTTCCAGAACATCCAACAATTCCAACTTTTAAACCTCTCAACATTTTGGTCGTTTTTTTACCAAATGCTTGTTGGTTTCTAATAAATTCTTTGCCTATGAATGTATCTGAAAAACTATTATGGAATTCTCTTATATTGCTGCCAACTACGGTAATTTTAGGAATGGTAGTAAAGCATATATTGCTTTCAATAGTTCTGCCTTTCATTGATCCGTCAGGATACATTATAACGCTTGCATGTGGCAAATCAGAGTTTGACCACCCATATACGGCTTCAAAAAATGATTTATCTGAAGCATCATCTAACTCAGAAAAATCAGAGTTCGTTACAAAATGTGAATGAACCTTTATAATAGCGAAACCTTTCTCTCTTACTTTTTCTAATAAATGTTCAATATGTTCTGTTTTCCAACTTACGTAATCAATATCTCTTGAGCATTTTTCGTAGGGCATTAGAAAAATTTCATGTGCTAGTAGCCAGTTATCATTTTCATGATTTAAACGTCCGCATACTACTAATGCAAGAGCTTCCAAACCATCTCCGTTATGGAGATGGTTCTTCAACTCTTGGCACATTTTATCTGTAATTTTAAAATGTACCATGGCTATTAACGTTTATCAAGTTCTGATATTAAACATCTCGCCATCAAATCTATATGAGACTCAATATTGTGTATATCCGAATTCCACTTATTAGCAGCGGTTCTGTGCCTGGACCAACGTTGATATGTTTTACCCTCAATTGATTGATGAGATAAAGCTTTAATAGAAGCACCATCTTTTCTTGCAAGGGGAGGATTAAAATACACCATATCCAATCCGGCAGTTGGATAATGCGGAGGTATAAGTATTGCTAAATCTGCAATTGCCACATTATAATCATCTGGAATTTTGTAATTCCTGAGAATTAACCACTTTGTATTACCTTCTTGAATCAGTTCTGCTTCATTCTCAATTGAATTTAAAAAATGTACATCTTCATCAGGTAGAGTAAACTGATTTTTTGCAACAAATCCCTCGGTGCAATCCAAAGGTTCTGCCACGAACCTTTCTACTCCACATTTGGTAAGGTCAATAGTTTGGTCTGCATCAATAATGACCTTCCCATTTTTGGTAAACATCCTTAATCTATAAGTTTTAAAATCTTTTCCAGCTAAAGCCAAAATTTCTGCACCAGTTAATATTTCCTTCTCAGATTTATACTTTTCCCTATTTATTTTAAGGAGGTATTGAAAAGTAATTATTGGGGTCGCACCCTCGCAATAACAAGTTTCCAAATCTATAGTTTCTTGCTCATAGGGACGAATAATAAATTTCTCTATTCCGCATTTTGTTAGATCTATTTTAGTCAAAGGGCCAACTTCCTTTTTGCCTTCTTTTACTACCATTCTAATAAAATGGGTAGCAGCACTAGAACCATATAGTTCATGTAGATCATTACCTATTAAAACTTGTTTTCTTGTTGAGTATTCCTCTTTAAGTATTTTAAAAGAGTACTCATATGCTATTTCAGGTTTTACTCCTTTACAATAGCAATCATATAAATCGACTTTTTTATTTGCAGTCATCTTACTGTATTTAATAATTAAAAAAAATTGAGCTACAAGACTAAAACCTCCATCACAAACCAAACATTCCGTAAGGTGTTTAAAGGAATTGGCGATCTAATAGCTATTGATCAACCGTTTTAATCAGATAAAAAAGATAGTAAGACGAATTAAGTGCTTTAAATAATTAATTAATAATCAAGCAGAAAATACCATTTGGTGTTTTAAAGAAGAATTTATACCTTTGCAGTAACGACACATTGAGGTTTACTCGGGTTCGTAGCCCTTGTGAATTCTATTTAAAATCCAAATCAGGTAGTTTTCTGCCTGATTTTTTTTGATTCAATTTGAATCGAATTAATGCAAAGATATAGAAAATTTAAGTACTAAAAAAATAACCTAAATGGTAATTATCATATTTTGTCTTATAACCTAAAATGTTAGTCGTGCGTTATATTTGCATACTATTACCTAAATGGTTATATTGTAGTACTAAATTGTACTTTTGTTTGTCGAACTTTAAACAATGCTCTTCTTGGAGCAATGTATGCTTAATTCTAAATAGTCAAAATGTCAAAACTGTCGCAATTTCAAAGCCCAGGTCAGGCTTTGAAATATTTCCTCGATGATTATATATGGACTCAAGAGGATCTCGCTCAAGTTCTATCCATCTCAACAAAACATGTTAATGAAATGGTAAAGGATAAAAAATCAATTACTATTTCAACTGCTAAATTGTTACAAAGTGCATTTGATTTATCTGCTGAAGATTGGATGCAACTTGATACAAAATATCAATTGACCAAAAACAATCTTGACGCTAAAGATGATTCTGTATATCGTAAAAAATTGATATACATAGAGATGCCGATAACAGAAATGCTGAAAAAAGGTTGGCTAAAAAAGTTTGACAAGGTCTCAAACCTAGAGAAACAAATCAATGACTTCTGGGGGCAAAATAAAATTTCAGAATCAGGTTTCAACTTTATTAATGCTTTAGAAAAAAAATTAAACTATAAAAAGTCAGAGGCTTTTAAGGAGAAATTTAATCCAAAGAACGCTGTAATTTGGTATCAAATGGTTTTAAATTTTTCTAAAAAATTGGATGTTGAAAAATTTGATCGTGCTGCACTTTATAATTTAATGCAGACAATGCATTCTTATACTACTCAACCAAATGGTGTGAAGAATTTTCTAAATGAACTTAAAGAGGTAGGGGTAAAATTTGTTTATTTATCTCATTTATCAAAAACTTATTTAGATGGTGCTGCATTCCTTGATGGCAAAACCCCTGTTGTATGTTTAACCGGCCGGTTTGATAGAATAGATAATTTCTGGCACACGCTTTCTCATGAGCTAAGTCATGTCTATTTACACCTTTCAAAAACGGATGACAGCAATCTTATTTTCATAGACGATACAAGTTCGAAAAAGACATCTAAAAAAGAAAAGGAAGCAAATGAATTGACAGATGTTGTCCTTCTTAAATCTTCTATTTTCTCTGCTTTAAAATTTAACATGAACTATATAACTGAGGAATTGGTGCGAAATGTTTCAAAAGAAATTGATTTACATCCTTCAATCGTTGTCGGTCAACTTGCATTTAATGGCAAGGTATCCTATTCTACTACTCATCGTTTTAAAGAGTCTATTAAAGATAAAATTCCAGCAAAGTATAAAGCGGACCGTGTATAAGTTTCATTTTAAAAGCTACAACTTAACGGCATACTCTTTACATTAAGCTTTTTTTATATGCTTTTGGAATGTAAGTTCAGCTACCAGCAAGTTTTATGAAAAAATCAATACTCTTTACAAAATCCGCTTTTTGCAAAGAGTGTAAAAGTGTCCGTAAGAGGTTAATTACCGAGACTATTAAAGAAGACCAGAAATAAGACACCCGTGCGGAAGGTAATGCCATCTTGACCTCCGAACGCTAAACAGATATTTTACCATACAATTTTTCGAGTGGAATGCCCTATTTGAATCGCCCTTGCAATCTTGCTCGGTTGGTCGTTCTGGATGATAACATCTGTGTTCTAAATAGCCACATCGCTACCAAGACCTACCATTGCGATTGCTACATTACTCGTAGCAAGTATTGGCGCGTCATTGATGCCATTACCTATGAAGGCTACACAATGGAGAAGAAACGTGCATTTAAGAATCCTGTCCAAATCGTTTGCCTAACACTTTATTCGAGGGGCGAAAGAGCCTTTTCTTGCCAATTTTCAGGAAAACTCATGGCGAGGACATCGACATTAGTATATTTTTTTAGCAAAGCTCTAAACCTAAATACAATCAAGCCATACATTAATCTAGCTTCTTTCTATAAAACTGGTATATCGTAAATATCTGATAGCAAATTATGGCGACAATCCCCAATATCAAATTGGTGTCTTCTTCCCACTTGAAATCTCCAAAAATGAAAACATACAACAGAAAAAGTAGCAAGACTATATTGCCGTTTTTATATGCCCATAAAAATTTAAGTCTAAACAACCACAAGCCTTTTATTAGACCATGCTTTTTGAATTCTTTAATTGCTCTACTAGGAATAATGAAATCTACTATTCCTAAATTTTCAGGGTACAGAAAAACACATGGAATATCGTTGTCCGAGTATACCTTTTTCTTTTCACGATAACGTTCTTTCTCCTTTTCTGAAACAAACCATTTTCCTAAAAATTCTACATAAAGTCCATAGTTGGGTAAATAAAAATCGGCTAGTCTATATGCTTTAGGGTCATTCTTTAAACCTATTATCGGCACTTCAGTTTTATATGCGATACCCTCACTATCAAAATATTCCTGTAAAAACAATTCTCCCTCCGATGGTTCATTCCTTTCTTCTGAGCTACTTGGAGGTCTTTGATTTTCGTTATTACAACTGTAACACCTTTCATAGATGTCCTTTATCTGCTTTCCACAATCAATACACTCCGCCATTCTAAAATATATGTTTTAATTATTCTCAACAATTTCAATCTCTTCTTCTGTTAACTCATAAAGCTCATAAACCATTTGGTCAATTGCTGACTCTGTTTGGCTAATTTGAAGTTGCAGTTCTTGTGCTTTCATTTTTTCTTCTTCAAAATAGTTAAGCCACTCTGCTTCATCAGCCAAACTCAATTGTATTTTTTGCTTTTTGAGCTCTTTGCTAAACGTTGCAAAATCTAAATCATGCCAGCTTTGAAGTTTTTTACTAAATTTTTCTATGCTGAATTTTGATTTTAGTAAGTTTAATAAACTATCAAGTTGCGTATCTAACGATTTTGTTAATGCAATCATATCAGTTACCAATAAATCTAGTTCACCGTTCAGATTAGGTATTGGCACTCGCCCAAAATACTTCCATATCAATTGGCAACCATTCTGTATTTGTGTACAATATTTGGTAATAAGCCACCAACCCATTTTGGAATTTAATACGCCTGCTAGACCTTTATTTTCAGTAGGGATTATCCACATAGAATTGTTACAGTACAAGCCTTGCTCGTCATAAATAAAACAAGGTTTAACTTGTAATACCTGGTACATTATTTTTGGTAATTTGAAATCGGAATAATAATCGCATGCTCTTAATTCCCACCAAAAATCACCTTTATCGGTTCGCTTTTTAGCTCTTGCTTCGAAGGGAGATAACCATTCGGCAATCGACGGATATTGCTTTTGTAGCCAAAGCCAAGCTTCTTCTTCAGCAACTTCACCTAATTTACTTTTAGTAAAACCCTTTTCAAAAAGTAAAAGATAATTTAGTGGTGTTGGGTTGGCAAACGGTTTTGCCTCACGACCCAATAAAAAAGGAAACAAAAATTCTACTGCCTTGGCATCTTCCTGCACCATTTTATTATAAACTTCTTGAGATATTAAAAACGCCTCGGTTAGTCCTGTTAAAACGCCCCTTAATGCATTCCCATGCACAAATTCTTTTAATGGTATATATTTGTCATTTAGTTTATTTAAAATTTCTTTATCACCTTTTGATGAAATTACCCATGTATTCTTATCAAAGGAGCTTGTTTTATAACTTTCAAAACTTAGCTCCACATTGGTTTCGAAATCGGTCGCCTTTGCAGATTGTAAAACAGCAACTTTAAATTCTTCCTCCGGACTATTATTACTTGCAACAAAAATTATAGGATACGTCGTTGCTCCTTGAAAAATCTGGATGTCACCAAAATCAATTAATTGATGTAATGCTTTAGTCAAAAAATATGAACGTAAGGGCTGTCCATAGCCGGCCTGTAACCATTTATTAGGCATTATATAAGACAATACCCCTTTTGGTTTTAGTATATTAAAACCTTTCTCCACAAATAGCACATACAAATCTCCTCTTTTGTCAAATGTTTCAAAATTGTATTTTTCTAGCTGTAAAGATTGCTCCTTTATAGTCTCTAGTTTTACATATGGTGGATTGCCAATTATAACATCAAAACCACCTCTTTCGAAAACCTTCTGGAATTCCTGCTCCCAACCAAACGCTTTATGACCGGCTCCTTTTTTATCAGCCATTAAACTATTGCCACACTTAATGTTGCTACTCAGGTCATTCAATTTTCTTCTAGGTTGTGCCGTACGTAACCAGAGCGAGAGTTTGGCAATCTCAACAGATTCTTCATTAAGGTCAACTCCATAAATATTATTCTCTAAAATGGTGTTTTCAATATCACTAAAGATCAAACCACCACCTAAGATTTTTGCCTTAAGTTCATCAATATATTTATGTTCCTTTATCAAAAAGTCTAATGCTTGATTTAAGAATGCCCCAGACCCACAAGCAGGGTCACATATGGTAAGTTCCAATAACCAAGATCTATAAGAGTCTAGGAGTTGCACCAACTCCAGTATTTTCGTTTTAGGCCTCTTGGCTCTCCCTTTAAAATACTCCTCCTCCTTAAAGCCTAAAGCAACTTTCTTTTCGTCACATAGTTTACCAATCGTATTTTCTACGATATATTTGGTAATGTATTTAGGGGTGTAGAATACCCCATCTTTTTTTCGCTTGCTTTTTTGTTTATCGAATTTCGACCCTTCAATTTCGGCGTTAATACTTTCTATCTCATTCAGTGAATTCTCGAAAATATGCCCTAAAATATTTACGTCAACTTGACTTTCGAAATCGTACGTTGCAAGATTAAGGGCGTGTCTATATAATAAATCATTGTCTATTTCTAGATTATCTAATACCGTATCTGGTTTAAAAAGCCCACCATTATAAGCATAAATTTCAGCCCTTGAAGTCGTGCCTTGCCGGCCTTGGTCCAAAAAATTGAAGTATTGCTTAAACAGGTCATATAGGGGTCTTTCATCTCCAAAATCAACATCTGCTTTCCATTTGTCCAAGATTTGAATAGTGGAATTTGGAGGCAATAAGCCCCTGTCCTCTGAGAAAAAGATGAACAAAAAGCGATCAATCAATTTTTGTGATTTTTTAAATAGACCGAGCTTAACATTTTTTTCTAATCGGGCCATCTCCTCATGGCCAACTTCACCAAGAGAAACCTCTTGTAATTCCGCTTTCCTATATTTCTTTAATCGAACCACATTTCGCCGTACTAGATCGCGGTACAATTCCCTTTTAAACAAAGAATAGTCCGCATAGAAACGTTTGGTTATTTTTTCCTCCTCTACCAAGGATGACTCCTTAATTGACAAAGGAAGGTTAGTAAGTAAGTTGACTCTATGCAAACAGAGGTATAAAAGCTTAAAGCGCTCCACTGTTAATTCAAAGAGATTAAATTCTTCAAATTCTGTCGCATCATTTATATAAAAACGAAGCTTTTCGAAGTTTGAAGTGATTACATAAACACAACCTTTTTGATTGGCTTTGTAATCAAACGCTTGTCTGCGAATACTCTCCAAGTCCTTGGTATTAGTGCCTTTTAATTCAATAACCCCAATTGCAATATCACCTGATAATATGGCCCCATCAGCTTTTCTATTATTCTTTTGGTTTTTAAATTCAGTAGCAAGGTTAAAATCAGGATTTGGATTGAGCGTATATCCTAAAATCGAAACAAAGAGTTCATTTAGAAATGTGGCCTGAAACTGCTCTTCTTTAGAGTTTCTTATATTTTCTTGTATGGTGGCATTCTGAAAATAGGAAACATATTTTAAATATGCTTTATTAACTGTTTTTTCATCTAATTGCTTGAGGTAATTCTTAAGTACGGAAGTTTGAAATAATGCCATTAATTGGTATCTGGTTTAATAATCCTAAAAGTAGGAAATACCACGCTAAATAAACTCAAATGGGTTCTATTCACTACAAATAAGACCAACAAAAGTTGAATTTTATCTGAAAAAGAAAAAAAATTCAAGAGTGTGCACAAAACTGTGCATTTTGAAAAAAATGCCTCACATCTGTGAAGCCCTGTTAAACTTAGGGGAGAAAATCAAGACTAAGCCGGTTTTCTATTGCTAACAAGGGTTGATTATGAAAGGAAATCACATAGAACCGAATTAAAAAAAGCACGCTGAAAGCACGCTGTTAAAACAAAAAAGCAGTTACATTAAAATGTAACTGCTTGGTAATTAAGTGGTCCCACCTGGACTCGAACCAGGGACCACCTGATTATGAGTCAGGTGCTCTAACCAGCTGAGCTATAGGACCCGCTAATTGCGGATGCAATATTACCACTTATTTTTAATCAACACAAGATTTTTATGCATACTTGTAGAATACTTTCTTAGTTAATTGAGGCTGTCTATCCGTTGGTGCAACATGTAAGGTTCAAAAGTGGCTTGTTGATCTTGAAGACACTTAGACTGCGTTCAATGTAACAGGCGTATTCATTGTGCAGATTTAACTTTTATCAATGTAGCGCCTCGACTAATCTTACCATGCCGGCAAGGCAGGCTCAGTGTGAAAATGAGCTTTTATTAAATTATTCATTTTTGAGTGAGGCTTCTTGGCAGAGTTCTACCAACATGCCATTAGCACTCTTAGGGTGTACAAAGGCGACCCATTTATTATCGGCCCCTTTTTTAGGTTTCTCATTCAACAGCGTAAAGCCTTCGGACTTCAACCGTGCCATTTCCGCTACAATATCATCCACTTCAAAAGCTACGTGGTGTATGCCTTCACCTTTCTTTTCCAAGAATTTGGCAATAGGTCCGTCCACGTCTGTGGATGCCAATAATTCTATCTTATTGGGTCCGTTTTGAAAGAAGGAAGTAAGCACACCTTCTGAGGCTACAGCTTCCTGTTTATAAGGAGCTACGCCCAATAATTTTTCGAAAAGGGTGTTGGAAGTTTCTATGTCCTTTACCGCAATTCCCAAATGTTCAATTTTTTTCATGCCTTATTTACTTCACGATCCATCACATAGCGGTCAAGATACATTTTTTCTACCTACTTTTGCAGTATGGAAACGCAAAGACAACGTAAAATAGCTGGGGTCATTCAAAAGGATATTGTAGACATTTTACAAAAGGCCACTATTGATGGTGGGTTACGGAATACGCTAATTTCTGTATCCAAAGTTGCGGTGACCACAGACCTATCCATCGCAAAGATTTACCTAAGTATTTTTCCAAACGATAAGGCAGGGGAATTAATGGAAGGGATAAAATCGAACCAGCCCCTTATAAAACACGAACTTTCGCAACGTACCCGAAACCAATTACGTAGGGTGCCCGAATTAATGTTCTACCTAGACGATTCGTTAGATTATATTGAGAATATAGAAAAGTCCTTAAAACGCGAGGAAAACCCTATGGAGAACAGGGATTTGCTGCCAAAGCGAAAAAAGTCCTGATCAATTGAATTTTCCCTTATATATCGCCAAACGGTATGTGCGTTCTAAAAGCACCCAGAACGCGGTCAACATCATTAATTTTATTACTTTTTTAGTTATTGTTATCGGTTCTGCGGCACTGTTCATAGTTCTTTCGGCTTTCGCCGGACTAAAAACCTTTAGCCTGTCATTTACTGAATCTTTTGATCCACAATTAAAAGCCTTACCCGTAGCTGGAAAAACGTTTTCACTATCCCCCGAGCAGGAACAAAAACTCAATCAAATAGAAGGACTTGCCTATTATTCCAAAGAATTGGAGGAGAAGGTTTCCCTTGAACACAGAGGAAAAAACCATATTGCCTATATAAAAGGTATTGACAGTAATTACACCAAGGTTACTGGTGTGGATAGCACCTTGTATATGGGTGATTGGACCATTAATGCGTCTCAGGTTGTTTCCGGTTTGGGTGTCGCCAATATATTAGGGGTTACGATCAACCAGTTTCGCAGTCCCATGCAGATTTATGCCTTCAAGCCCGGTAAGGGTTCCATCTCTCAGCAAAGTATTTCATCGCTATATAATCAATTGCCTATGGTTATCGGTGGTGTGTATGCCGTAGAGGCCGATTTAGACAATAAGTATGTATTCGCTGACCTCGCCTTAACACAAGCGTTGTTAGAGAAAGATTCGCTGCAGATTTCGGGTATTAATTTTAAAATGGATGACGGAGTTGAGCCTAGTGCTGTTCGTTCTGACCTACAAGCTGTTTTAGGATCTGGCGTTCAACTAAAAAATAGACAGCAACTGAATAGCACACTCTATAAAATGCTGAATACCGAGAATGTTGCTACGTACCTGATTTTTACCCTGGTGCTCATTATTGCCCTCTTCAATGTAGTAGGTGCTATCATCATGATGATATTGGACAAGCAACAGAATTCTAAAACACTCTACAGCCTTGGAACGACCATCAAAGATTTAAGGCGTATTTATTTTGTACAGGGAATTTTAGTTACTGGTTTTGGAGGGTTAATCGGTGTGGGTATCGGCGTGCTTTTAATTTGGTCACAACTTGCCATTGGCTGGTTAAGAATTACTCCTTCCCTTGCCTACCCTGTAAAGTTTGAGTTCATTAATGTTATAGTTGTATTGGCTACAATTATCGTCTTGGGGATAATTGCCTCTAAAATTGCAAGTAGCAGAATCAATAAAAAATTAGTGGATGCTTAGGCTAAGCTGAAATTATAATCCCCAAACTTTTCCAACACCTCATCAAACGCTGCAAAAACAGATGCGGAATCGTCACTGGTGACCATTTTCATACGATATTCCTTAAAATTAGGAATGCCCTTAAAATAGTTGGTGTAGTGTCTGCGCGTTTCGAAAACACCCAAGATTTCCCCTTTCCAGTCAATGGCCATTTGTAAATGACGCCGTGCAGCATCAACCCGTTCTTCCATGGTTGGCGGTTCTAGATGAGTGCCCGTTTCAAAAAAGTGCTTTATTTCCCTAAAAATCCAAGGGTAGCCTATACTAGCACGACCAATCATTGCGCCATCTAATCCAAATTCATCACGCATTTTCAAAGCAGCTTCTGGCGTATCTACATCACCATTGCCAAATACCGGAATATGCATTCGTGGATTATTTTTTACTTCTCGAATAGGTTCCCAATTGGCATTGCCTTTATACATTTGTGCTCTTGTACGTCCATGAATAGAAATCGCTTTACATCCTACGTCTTGTAAACGCTCTGCAACCTCAACAATTTTTATGGAATCATCATCCCAGCCCAAGCGGGTTTTTACCGTAATGGGTAAGTTGGTATGTTTCACCATAGCTTCGGTCAACGAAACCATTAAGTCGATATCTTTTAAAATACCCGCACCCGCACCTTTGGAAACTACTTTTTTTACCGGACAACCAAAATTGATATCAATAATATCGGGATTTGATTTCTCCACAATCGCTACGGACTGCAACATACTCTCCAAATTAGCTCCAAATATTTGGATACCTACAGGGCGTTCCTTCTCATAAATATCAAGCTTCATGACGCTCTTTGCAGCATCACGAATCAATCCTTCAGACGAAATAAATTCAGTGTAGACCACATCGGCTCCTAGCTCCTTGCAAAGGGCACGAAAAGGTGGGTCGCTCACATCTTCCATTGGCGCTAAAAGCAACGGAAAATCAGGTAGTTGTATGTCTCCTATTTTGGGCACTGGCGTATTCTAATTTTGGGATGCAAAGTTATATAAAAATACGAGAAGGTCTTGACATATGTTCTGCCATGAATGTGAAGTAAACTATTGAAAGTATTCTTCCTAAAGATACCCTCATTGAAATAGCAGCTTTACTAATCGATTGAACACTACGGTTTAATGCACCGGCAATCAATACCAATAAGGTAATGTAGTAAAGCATTGAGGCCTTTTCTGGCAAGCCTTGGTGTATCCGGTTCCATACTGGCACAGAATAACCCCTATAAACGCTTACCTTCTTCGGTATTCTTTCTTTTTTGATTATCCTTAATCTGGGTATTCCCGAATTTATATCGGAAACCAAAAACGACCACCCTGTTTTCCCTTCTGGTATACGTACTATTGTTCTGATCGAGATAATTTCTAGTTGCAGCTATATTTCCATCATTAAAAATATCTTCTATGGCCAATGAAATACTGGCAGCTTTGTTCCATAATGTCTTTCGTACGACCATGCCTAATTTACCATAGGCCTCAATTCTAGAATTACCCCTAATACGCGGTGAAAAATGGGCGTACGTTATATCAGCAAAAAGTGATTTGTCATTTAATAAAGTAAAACTATTGGTGGCACGCGTATGAGTGGTCCAAATAGCGTTTTTAATAATTTCATTCGAATTTAAATCGGTAAAGCTATCCTCATCATAAAAATGGCTGATTAAAAAAAATGCATTCCAATAGGATGTTAGGTCTTTTGAAAAGCTTGCATCTGCCCCATAATAATAGTTGGTTTCAAGATTAATGTATTGCGTGCGTATAATGTTTGTCGTGTTATCCTGAAATAATTGCTGCGATTGTTCATCAGACTGTTTCCCTGCAAATAATACGAGTTTGTACGCTTTGTCGTATACATAATCGAATTGAACATAATCTCTATATGCAGGCTTAAGGTTAGGGTTGCCTTCTTCTATAGAATTTGCCGTTTGATAAAATTTAAATGGATTAATGCTATTGTACTTCGGTCTTATAATGCGCCTGTAAGACTTTAAAAAGAACGCGTTTTTATTTGCGGTATACGATAATGCCATGGAAGGAAACCAATTCAGGTATGAATTGGTATTTATATCAGTAAGTGTATTCAACTCACCCTTCGTGTCGGTATACTCCGTTCGTAAACCCAAATTTAACTTCCAGTCTTCCCAGCTATTATTCAAGCTGATATACCCTGCATAAATTTGCTCATCATAATTAAAAATGCCAGAATCTGTTAGACCTACACCTTCTCTTATTTGGTCAAAACCTGTTTGTACTATGCTGGCCTCAGAGTTAATGCCCGCGTACCGCAACCCTGTTTCCATAACCGAATGCTGGTTCAATGGAAGTGTAAGGTCGGTTTGAACGCTATACAAATTGATGATTTGATTAGATGAAACACGGAATGTGTTTTCAGAAATAAATTCAGAATCCCCCTCAACAATGTCGTTGTTCAGTTCTTGGTTTCGTTTAAAATCATAATAGGTGATGTGTGAATTAAAGGAAAGCTCAGCACCACTATCGTTCAATTTACGTACCCAATCAAAATAATAAGCTGTATTGAACATATCATTTTTTGAAATATTCAACCCTTCTAGGCTTGCCATTAAACCTCCATTAGCATCTTCTATAGCCGTTGTAGATGTAAAATTAATGACGCCATTTGGGGAGTAACTGGTGTTAGAAGATAGACTAATGGTATTCTTCTCATTGAATTGAATATCTAAAAACAGATTGAGGTTGTGGCTTTTGGTTCTTTCAATGGACTTCTGTTCTGCCGCCCACGTTTCATTTTCTTGACCACTGTCCAAAAAATTGGTGATTTCAGTATATCTGATCCAATCCCTATTATCGCTAAAACTATAGTTCGTAGAGAAGTCCAGTTTCTTTCCTTTAAAGAAATGATCCATGCCCAGGGTGTGTTTTGGCAACACCCCTTGGGTGTACCGATTGAAAACAGAACCATTATATCCCGAAACAAGATTGTTTTTCATTTTAATATCAATCATCAATCCACCTTCAGCACTATATTTTGCAGGTGGGCTGGTAATCACTTCTATTGATTGTACATTGCCGGCAGAATTGCCAGAAAGCAAGTTCATGAGGTCTTCTTGTGGTAGATTGATGCGTTTGCCGTTAATCAGTATGCTGACATTGGGGCTACCGTTAATGTATAGTTCGTTGTTCATGACCATGACCCCTGGTGTGCGCTTTAGAACATTCCAAATATCATTTTCAGAAAGGGCCGTGTTGGCTATATTAAAGACCAGGCGATCCGCTAATTGTTCTACTTTGGGTTTTTGATGAACTACGGTTACCTCATCCAATTCCTGCGCATCATTTACTACAAGGCTTTCCAGTTCGGTGTCTTTAGATAGCTGAATTAACGGACTTTCTACGGTATTTGCTATATAGCTGGCTACTATGCGATAAGCGCCCTTAGTAAGGGCGGTAAATTTATAATAACCGCTCTCATCCGTCACAGTCCCTTTTGTGAAATCGCCATCTTCAGATAGCAAAATCACATTTGCCAAAATGACTGGGTGCTCATTCGCATCATGTACAAAACCTGTAATAGAATATTCTTGGGAAAACGCTAGGGAAAAAGTCAGACTACATAACAATAGTGTAATAAAAGCACTCTTCATTCAATGATAATTCTAAGCTCTAAAAATAGGAAAGAAAATCGGAAATTTCTGACAGAAATGACAACTATTTAACAGGGGGAATTATCAAATTCGTATCACTAGACCTCTAATTAATTATTAAGTCGCTCCCGCTCAATTTTCTCTATATCTCGTTGGTTATCCTCCAACCGGAAATTCCCAAAATTGTACGTGAATCCAAATTTAACATACTGGGTTTCTGGAACGGACAAATAGCGGTTGTCTTGATTTAAATAGTTAGAATTGACATAGGCGTTGTATTTCCCCAATAGGTCATTCGCACTTACGCTAAAAATGGCCCTGTTCTTCATAAACGACTTTCTGAAGCCCAAGGTTAAATTGATAGATTCCTCTTGCAGAAAAGATCCTTGTAAATAGCCAGACATGTATACGAGCCCCAATTCCCCTTTAAAGGTGCCGTCTTTCGAAAGAGTCAGGTAATTGGTGAGGTCAATATACGCCCCATTGTATTCATTCTGGTATGCATAGGCATCACTCTGCAACGCTATAAATGTTTCATCTTCATGAAAGAGGGATACGTAACTATATAAGTACCAATTATTACTGATTGATTTTCCATAAGTGAAATCAAGACCGAACGAAGTACTTTCTAGAACATTCTGGGTAATGTCCCTCAAAACTAAATTTTCATTATCCTGAAACGTAAGCCTAGAGATATACCTACCATTATCCCGATAATAAAAATCAAAAAAGTATTCTTGATTAAGCGTATAGTTGAAATTAAGATTAGTACTGAAATTAGGCGTTAGGTTTGGGTTGCCCTCTTCAAAAGTTCTTTCATTAATATACGTTCTGAACGGGTTCAAATCATCATAGCGAGGCCGTTGTAATTTTCTAGAATAATCAAAAGATAGGCTATGGTTCTCATTTAGGTTATGTAGAATATAAAATGAAGGGAAAAATTCAAGATACTCAAGATCGTTTATAGTTGCCACACTTGATGAGACCCCTGTGCTTTCTGTCTGTTCTGCCCGTAAACCAGTTTTTACGCTCCATTTCTCCCAGTCTTTTGAAAAACTAACATATGCCGCGTATACTTTTTCATCGTACATATAATTATCTGACAAATTGGGGATGAATTGCGAGCCGTTATTCCGAAGAAAATAACCCAACATACTTTCAGAATTTATGAAAGATCCTTTTATACCCGTTTCAAAAGACAAGCTGCCTATATAATTGCTATAATCTAACTGAGCGGTTTTAATTTCAATTTGCTGGTCTGCATTCGTGAAGAAATTGAATTCACGAATAAACGAACCATCTGGCAAAAAATAATTAGAATTGACATCTTGGCTTCGGTTAAGATCGAAATAGGTGTAATGTGCATTTGCATTAAGATTCCCATTTCCCTTAAACCCATGTTTGAATGTAAGATCACCAGATATATTATTCTTTTTTTCATTCAAGAAACTACCTGTAGTAAACGTAGAATCTAACACCCCTACTCCATTTTTTATAGTTGTGCTTTGAAAAAAATCAGACTCCTTTTTGGGTTGTACCTGTGCGTTAGTCGCTAGGCTTAGTGTGTTTTTATCGTCAAAATCATAATCTACTACAAGCCCTGCGCTATGTGTATTACTTCGAATAACTTGGTCAAAATCGGTATCCCAACTAGAAAAAATACCGGTATCATTCTTATAATTAGTGTTATTCAATGTATTCTTGAATTCTTTTTTTGGCGCATAGTTATAACTGGCATTTACATTAAGCTTATTGGTTTTGTAAAAATGAGAAGTACCAAAACTATATTTTGGGAACACCCCTTGGATATATCCAGCACTTATATTACCCTTATAGCCTAAAGACACGTTTTTACTAGTAACTATATTGAGAATGGAACCCCCTTCAGCATCATAACTAGCGGGTGGATTATAAATAACCTCAACAGATTTTATATGTTCCCCTTGATAATTTTCTAGCAGATTACGCACCTCTTCCGATGACAATTGCACCTTACGATTATTAATATAGACTGTTGTAGCTTGATTACGCACCTGTAATTCATCATTCATGACAATTACACCTGGGGTCTGCCGTAGAATATCCCAAGAATTGTTTTGTGAAAGCACTGTGTTTTCCACGTTAAAAACGATACGGTCAACTTTACGCTCTACCACTGGCCGATTACTTGTAACCGTAACTTCATTTAACTCCTCAGCTTTTTGTTCAATGATAACCGCACCAATTTTTGTATCCTTAAAAATCTCTAATGCCAGATCATTAGAGGTTTGACCCACATACGATGCCCTTAAAAAATAAACCCCCTCATTGATATTTTCAATTGAAAAATTGCCGTATTCATCAGCCGAAGTGCCTCTCACCAAAGATGAATCTGTCACAGTCAATAGAAAAACCGATGCAAAAGGAATGGGTTCTTGGTATTGATCTTTAACATTCCCTTTTAATTCAAAGGCTTGACTAAAGATACTTTGGGAAGTACCCAATACGAAGAATAAGGCAGCAAATAGTAATTTCAATTTTAACTTAGGTTGAATACCAAATCTAATAAAAAATATGATGTTTTTGGTTATATTTTTTGTAATCCAATGAAAACACGGTAACAATAAATTGGGGTATACAGCAAAGCTTAGCGGTTTAAATTAGATTATATTTGCACTTGCTCTTTTATACCGAGGATTCTCTTAGGTATAAAGCAGCATTATTATTACTACTACCGCTATGAAAAACATTAGAAATTTCTGCATAATTGCGCATATAGACCATGGTAAAAGCACCTTGGCCGACCGTCTTTTGGAGTTTACCGGATCTGTTACCGATCGCGAGAAAAAAGAGCAATTATTAGACAGTATGGATCTTGAGAGAGAGCGTGGTATTACCATAAAAAGCCATGCTATACAGATGGAATATACCTACAAGGGCGAGGAGTATATTCTAAACTTAATCGATACTCCAGGACATGTTGATTTTTCATATGAGGTTTCTCGATCTATTGCTGCCTGTGAAGGCGCACTTTTAGTTGTCGATGCAGCACAAAGTATTCAGGCTCAGACTATTTCAAATCTATATTTGGCGTTAGAGAATGATCTTGAAATTATTCCGGTTTTAAATAAAGTGGACTTACCAAGCGCAAGTCCCGAAGAAGTTACCGATGATATCGTTGATCTTTTAGGCTGCAAGGCAGAGGATGTTATACCTGCTAGTGCGAAAACAGGTATTGGAATTGAAGAAATTTTAAGTGCGGTTATTGAGCGAATTCCTGCTCCGAAAGGAAACCCAGACGAAGCATTACAGGCGCTTGTTTTTGATTCTGTTTATAATCCTTTTAGAGGGGTTGAAACATATTTTAGAGTAATGAACGGCTCTATTAAAAAAGGACAGAAGATAAAATTTGTTGCTACAGATAAAAGTTACTTTGCAGATGAGGTTGGCACTTTAAAACTGACTCAACAACCTAAAAAAGAAATAAAAGCAGGTGATGTTGGGTATTTAATTACGGGCATAAAAGATGCGCGAGAAGTGAAAGTTGGAGATACGATTACCGATTCTGCTCATCCAACTACAAATCCTATTGCAGGTTTTGAAGATGTAAAACCTATGGTTTTTGCTGGTATTTACCCTGTTGACACCGAAGATTTTGAAGAATTAAGATCTTCTATGGAAAAATTACAACTGAACGATGCCTCTTTGGTCTTTGCTGCAGAAAGTAGTGCTGCGCTGGGCTTCGGATTCCGTTGTGGATTCTTGGGTATGCTACATATGGAAATCATTCAAGAGCGTTTAGAGCGCGAATTTGATATGACCGTTATTACTACGGTACCAAACGTTAGCTACCACGCCTTTACCCGTAGAGACCCTCAGGTTCCGATGATTGTTAATAATCCAACCGATTTGCCAGATCCATCAACCATAGACCGTGTTGAGGAACCGTATATAAAAGCAACAATTATTACCAAATCTGATTTTGTTGGAAACGTAATGTCTCTTTGTATTGAAAAAAGAGGGCAAATTACCAATCAAACCTATTTGACCACAGAGCGTGTTGAACTCAGTTTTGATATGCCATTGGCTGAAATTGTGTTTGATTTCTATGACCGTTTAAAAACAGTATCTAAAGGGTACGCTTCTTTTGATTACACCCCTATTGGAATGCGAGAATCTAAATTGGTACGTGTAGACATTTTATTGAATGCTCAAACCGTAGATGCACTTTCCGCATTGATACATGCTGATAATGCTGCTAACATCGGTAAAAAAATGTGTGAAAAGTTAAAAGAACTTATCCCTAGGCAACAATTTGATATTCCTATTCAAGCTGCTATTGGGTCCAAGATTATTTCTAGAGAAACCATTAAAGCCTTACGAAAAGATGTAACAGCCAAATGTTATGGTGGTGATATATCCCGTAAAAGAAAGCTTTTAGAAAAACAGAAGAAAGGTAAAAAACGTATGCGACAGGTTGGTAATGTTGAAATACCACAAGAAGCATTTATGGCTGTACTTAAATTAAACGATTAATATATTTGCAATAGATTATCTATTTTTTTGACAAGCAAGGCTCTCAAATCTTGAGCACTTATTAGGATTGTCTTTTAGTATTTGAACTTCGACTTTCAAATTTAAATCGATTGTGTTTTTAATATGCTCGCCTTGTAAGGTTATTCCTTTATTGGTTTTGCACACATAAAAACAAGAGTTTTAATCCCCATTTATTCATAGCCGTCTCCTACTACACCTAATTAATGTACAGCGTTATAGAATTCTAAGTCATTGGGCAACGTAATTAAACAGTTTCCGTCTTTGCTATTATTAAAAAATCGAATTTTCACTGGTTTTACGTCTCAAATTTCAACGCCATACCTATTACGAGCTAAATAGGTATCCTCTTCCTTTTTGGCTGCAAGCTCCAGTTACAAATGACATCATAGCACTACGTGTTAACTACTTCAAGTTTATTGTTTCAATACGTTTTAGGTTAATTTTAAATTCCTTGCTGCTGCGTAAAACGAGCGTTCAAACCTGTGGCCTACTACGCCATGAATAGTGTATTTATTTATACTGTTATACCGTTAGTTAGGGTAGAAATAAAGCGTATAAAAAATAATGACCCGTTGAGTTTATGGCATTATAACGCTAAAATAAAGTTCTTTAAACACTATTTCATAATAAAAAATGCCTAAGGAATCAGTACTATTGAAGTACTGAAATAAGCTTTTTTTGTCGTCACTAAGGTAAATGACTAAGAAATTTCCTTTTTATTCTCCTTCTCAGTATCATCGGTCGGAAACATTTTAACCTGAGTTCGATTAATAATATTTGATTATTATGCAACAAAAAAGATAGATTTTCAGTAAATTAAAGTGTTGAAATTCAATTCATTAATCTAAAAATCTATCTATGGTAATCTACTCTAAAGTTAC
>NZ_VAUW01000023.1 GCF_005771495.1 Maribacter sp. ACAM166 | reverse complement strand
ATATAAGTACAGATGCAAAAATAGTGACAGATAAATGGAGAGGATATTCACCACTAAAAAAGGACTATGATATCGAACAGAAATTCAGTAACAACGGTAAAAATTTCAAAGAACTGCACATAGTGATCATGCAATTAAAATCTTGGTTAAGAGCAATACCAACTCACGTAAGCAAATGGCACGTACAAGCTTACTTTGATGAATTTTGTTTTAGAATCAACCGCTCTCAATTCAAGCAAAGTATTTTTCATAAAACTATAGAAAGAATGGTCTTAGCCAAACCTATTTATCATAAAAATATAAAACAGATATTAGGCGTATAACTCAATATATTAAAATAATTATAATTAACACAAATTTTTGATAAATTCGTAAATCAACCTAAACAACACTCAAATGAAATTATCCTATCCCCCAACGGTACCGTTGGAACACAGTACTCGATCGTACTTATTTATTTTATTGTTTTTTCTATCGATCACGTTTTCTTTTGCCCAAACGACCGTTTCTGGTACAATAACATCAGCAGGTGATGATATGCCATTACCTGGTGTTTCGGTAATTGACGCCAATAACCCAACAAAAGGTGTACAGGCAGATTTTGATGGGAATTATACGATTACACTAGAAGACAACAATACAAGCTTACGTTTTAGCTATATAGGTTTTAAATCTGCAGTTATTGCTATTAATAACCAAAGTACCATTAACGTTTCTTTAGAAGAAGATGTTGCAAATCTTGACGAAGTGGTTGTCGTAGGGTATGGAACTCAGAAAAAAGCTACGGTTACCGGTGCAGTTACTGCAGTTCAAGGTCCGGTTTTAGAAAGTTCCCCAGCGATAAGTGTTTCGAACTCTTTAGCAGGTAGACTGCCAGGTGTTGTTATTGTTCAGACTAGTGGAGAACCAGGAAACGATGAATCTACTATTAGCATTCGTGGTACCAATACACTTGGTAATAACCAACCCCTAATTGTTATTGATGGTATTCCTGATAGAGATGGTGGTATTGGTCGTATCAATGCTGACGACATCGCAAACATCTCTGTATTAAAAGATGCCTCTGCAGCCATATATGGAGCAAGAGCAGCGAACGGTGCCATTATCGTTACCACCAAAACAGGTGATGCCGGTAAAATGAAGATTAACTATAAGGCCGATTTTGGTCTTACTAGACCAACAAGAGTACCTGAAATGTCTAGCGCAGTTGAGTATCAGACCATCATGAACGAACTGTCTATTTACAACAGTAATATTCCCGTAAGTCAATGGGGTGCTGCAAATAGTTCATTTCAATCAACCGGAAGTTATGACATTCCAGGTGGTTCAGAAACTGTAAATGCGGCTTTTAGTCCAGAGACAATTAATAATCATCGAACTAAGGCTGATCCTTGGCTATATCCAGAAACAGATTGGTTTGGTGCTACTTTCCAAGATTGGGCAGAACAACAAAGACATAATTTATCTATAAGCGGTGGTAATGAAGATTTAAAATATTATGCATCTCTAGGGTATGCTGATCAGGGAGCGATTTACAAAAACTCTGCAAACCGGTATCAACAATATAATTTCAGGCTAAATACTGATGCTAAAATCAATGATTATATTTCTACTAAATTAAGTATGTCCTACAGAAAAGAAGACCGAACGTTCCCTACAGAAGGTGCCGGTGCTATTTTCAGGATGTTGATGCGAGGTAGACCAAATGAACCAGCTGTATGGCCTAACGGATTGCCAGGACCAGATATTGAAAATGGTCAACAACCCGTTGTTGTTACCACAAATGAAACAGGTTATGACAAACAACCTACCGACTACCTCCAATTTACAGGGTCTGTAGATATTAAAAATCCATGGATAGAAGGGTTAAAACTAACCTTAATGGCTGGTGTAGATCAAAGCCAACAACGTAGAAAATTATGGCAAACACCTTGGACATTATATTCTTTGGATCGCGCAAACTATATCGAAACCGGAAATCCTGTACTTACTGGAGCCATACGATCTAATTTTACTGACGCTAGATTATTACAATCATCAAATAATGTAAACAATGTTAATTTAACAGGTCTTTTAAGTTACGATAAAGTTATTGGTGATGACCATACTATTGGACTTCTAGCGGGTGTAACACGTGAAAATTTCCAGGGTGAGTTTTTCTCGGCATTTAGAAGAAACTACTTATCTACTGCTGTTGATCAAATTGGCGTTGGTGGAGAAATAGGACAGGAAACGGATGGTTTTGCATATAACAGAACTCGTTTAGGGTATTATGGCCGTGCCCAATATAACTATAAGGAAAAATATTTGGCAGAATTTATTTGGAGAGTTGATGGCTCTTATATCTTCCCAGGTGACGATCGTTTTGGATTTTTCCCAGGGTTGTTAGTAGGTTGGAATATAAATAATGAGGATTGGTTCAATGTAGATTCTATAAGCTATTTAAAACTTAGAGGTTCTTACGGTGAAATGGGTAATGACCAAGTTGCATTTGACACGAATGGTGATGGGAACATAACAGATGATGAACTTCAAGAGTATGCTTATCGATCAATTTATGATTTCGGTCAATATCCAATAAATGGTCAGGTACAGACCACATTAACAGAACCTTTATTGGCAAACCCAAGTTTTACATGGGAGCGTGCTCAAAACTTTAACGTTGGTTTAGATGGTATTATACTTGATGGTAAGCTAAGCTTTACGTTTGAATATTTTTTAAACAAAAGAGATCAGATTTTGATTCAAAAGACAGGTTCAACACCAGGTTCTTCTGGTATTTCGGCATTATTACCTCCGGTTAACGCTGGTAAAGTAAATAATGAAGGATTTGAATTTGCTTTAAACTACTATGGCGGAAATATAGATGGCTTTAAGTGGGATGTTGGTGTCAATGGAGGATACGCACAAAATAGTGTTGAATTTTTAGATGAAATTCCTGGTGCTCCAAATTATCAACTGCAAGAAGGCAAACCAATTGGGTCTTACTTAGTATATGAATCTGATGGCGTATTTAGAGATGAAGCTGCGGTAAATGCCAACTCCTTAGATTACAGCGCTGTTAAACCACAGTTAGAACCAGGTGATATGAAGTTTAAGGATATCAACGGTGATGGGGCCATCAATGACTTAGATCAAGTAAGATTGAATAATAGTATTAATCCAAATTTCAACTTTGGTGTCACCTTTAACGCATCTTACAAGAACTTCGATTTATCTGTTCTTTTACAAGGAGCAACAGGAGCAAAATTGTTTATTCAGACTGAATCAGGTGATATAGGTAATTTCCTTAAATATAGCTATGATAATAGATGGAGCCCAGAGAACCCTAGTAGTGTAAACCCAAGACTTGCAAGTAGGGGAGACACTTACTATTCTGGAGGCTCATTCGGTAATAACACTTACAATTTATTTAGCAAGGATTATATCAGACTTAAGAACATTCAATTGGCTTATAATTTTCCAAAACAAATGATAGAACAATTTGGTCTGTCTAAATTTAGAGTTTACATGAGTGGTCTAAACCTTGCAACTTGGGCAGCACAAGATATCTATGACCCTGAATCAACAAGTAATAGTGGACAGTTTTATCCACAACAGTCAATTATTAATACAGGTTTTAGTTTAACATTTTAAAAAAAAAATCATGAAAAAAAGAAAATTAGTACTCTTAGGCTTATTGACAGTAGCCTTAATACCTATTTCGTGTAATGATGATTTCTTAGAAACACAGCCCTTAGATGCAATTTCAGCAGATGCAACCTGGGCAGATGGTGCCCTTGCACAAGCGTTTGTCTTCAATGTATATTCATCACTAGGGTATGGAGGGTTTGAAGAAGAAGGTTTGGCATCCTTAACGGATGAAGCTATGTTTACCCACTCTGGAAGAGGCATTAATGTAATTACGGAAGGGTCTCTTTCTCCATCAGGAACAGGGAACGTAAACATTATACCACAATGGAACGAATTGTATTTAGCTATTCGAAAGGCGAATATTGCTATACAAGAATTACCAAATGCGTCTTTTGAAGACCAAACCCTTAAAGATCGCTTATTAGGTGAAGCTCTTTTTTTAAGAGCCTACTATTATCACCAATTAATGCGCTATTATGGTGGTGCTCCATTAGTTGAAAGCCCTTATGGACTTGATGAAGATTACTCCGTTGCAAGGAGTACATATGCTGAAAATGTCGAATTCGTTATTGCTGATTTAAATACCGCAATGGCATTACTAGACGGTAAAGGTATTACCGCTGGTAGGGCATCTAGATTAAGTGCTATGGGTTTAAAATCTAGAGTGTTAATCTATGCAGCAAGTGACTTACGTGACGGCCCAACGGCAAGTGCTAAATCTTCGGTCCTTGGTAGCTACTCTAACCTTGATTTGGTTGCGTATACCGCAGGAGATAGAGATACACGTTGGAATGCTGCTAAAACGGCAGCAAAGGCAGTTTTAGATGCTACAACGGGTTACAAATTAGATTTGACAGAACCTGCTTCTGCCGAAGAAGCAAAGCAGAACCATATTTCTATAAGTATGGGTGGCGGAAGCGCAGTTGGTGATGCAGCAGCAAGGTCAGAATTATTGTTTGAGCGCACACACACACCATTATTTACTGTTGAAAGCAATTGGCCTCTAGGAGGTATTCACCAAGGCATTAATAATGGCCCTAACGGATATCACAACTGGGCAGGTAACACGCCAATTCAGCAATTGGTAGATGATTATCAAATGATGGATGGTTCCGATTTTGATTGGAGTAATCCTGAACATGCTGCGGCTCCTTATGAAAATAGAGACCCGAGGCTTTCAGCAACGATACTTTATGACGGCTCTCCATGGAAACCAAGACCGGATGACGTTGCAGCAATTGACCCATTTGACGAAATACAAACAGGTACCTATGCTGATGGTTCTGGAGGAATTATTGCAGGAGTAGATATGCGTGACTCCCCTATTGAGAATTGGAACGGTAGTAGAAGTGGGTATTATGTTCGTAAGTTTATTGACGCCGATCCGGCTATAGTAGACAATCAATCTAGTGCTCAGGTTGTGCCATGGCCTTTTATTCGATATACAGAAATAGTGCTTAACTATATAGAAGCTTCTATTGCCTCTGGTGATGAAGGAGAAGCTAGAAATTGGTTGAACAAGATTAGATATAGAGCAGGTATGCCTGCGATTACCGCATCTGGAACAGAACTGTTAGAAGACTATATTAACGAAAGAAGGGTTGAACTGGCTTATGAGGAGCACCGTTATCATGATGCACGTAGATGGATGATAGCAGACGAAACCTTAGGTCGAGGTATAGAGGTTATGAAAGTGTCTGCTACATTAAAAGCAGGAGCTACACCAAGAACACCCTATCAGTATGACACAACCGTTTATGATTATAACTATAATGTTATTGACAATAATGACAATGAGACCAGAACTTGGGATGACAAGATGTATTACATGCCTTTAAGTAGGGATGAAATCAACAGAAACGAATTATTAATTCAAAATCCTGGGTATTAAGTAAATTTCTTATTGAGATATTAGAAAAATCTATCCCTTTTTGGGATAGATTTTTTACTTTTAAAGAAATGGCAAAAAATCTAGTTACCCTACTTTTTATTCTATTCGTACTACTTCAAGGCTGTAAAAATAATACAGAAAATAATACTTCCACGAGTAACATAACCGAACACCCTGCTCTGTTTACACTTTTAGCAGAAGAACAAACTAACATTTCTTTCCAAAACACATTAAAAGAGGGCCTAAATGCTAATGTGTTGGTATATGAATACCTGTATAATGGTGGTGGTGTTGCTACAGGCGATTTTAATAATGATGGATTACAAGATTTATATTTTTCTTCCAACATGGGAGAGAACAAATTTTATATAAACCAAGGCGACTTTAAGTTTAAGGATGTTACAGCCCTTTCAAAAGTCGAAGGAAGACCAGGTCCATGGAAAACAGGCATTACCTCGGCAGATGTAAACGGTGATGGTAAGTTAGATCTGTACTTGTGTTACTCAGGAGCCTTGCCCGCAGCAAAGAGGAAGAATCAACTATTCATTAATCAAGGTAACGACACCAATAATATTCCAATCTTTAAAGAACAAGCTGAAGATTATGGTATCGCAAGTGCTGCCTATAGTAACCAAGGGTATTTTTTTGATTATGACAAGGATGGCGATTTAGACATGCTTTTGTTAAATCACAACCCGAAATCTTTACCGGTACTTAATGAAGTAAGCACCAAAGAATTTCTAAAAAAGGATGACCCATTGCAAGGCACGCGCCTATTTGAGCAAAAAGAGGACAAATTTTATGATATAACCGTACAATCAGGTATCAGCGGCTCTGCTCTCACTTATGGCTTGGGCATAGGCATCAGCGATATTAATAATGATGGTTGGCAAGATTTCTATATTTCGAATGATTATACAGTACCCGATTACTTATACATCAATAATAAAAATGGAACGTTCACAGACCAATTAGGTTCACAAATAGGCCATACAAGCCATTTTTCAATGGGTAATAACGTGACAGACATTAATAATGATGGTTGGCAAGACATCTTTACCTTAGACATGTTGCCCGCAGACAACAAACGTCAAAAACTATTATTGTCTCCCGATAATTATGAAAAATTTGACCTAAATATTAGAAGTGGATTTCATCATCAGTACATGCGCAACATGCTACAATTAAACAATGGTGATGATACATTTAGTGAAATTGGGCAACTATCTGGCGTTTCAAATACAGATTGGAGTTGGGCTCCCTTACTCGCTGATTTTGATAATGATGGTTTTAAAGACCTTTACGTTACCAATGGATATTATAGAGATTACACCAACTTAGATTTCATCAATTATATGGAAGATTTTGTTCAATCAAAAGGGCGTCTTCAACGGCAAGATGTTTTAGAACTTATCCAGAAAATGCCTGCATCTGACTTAACGAATTATTATTTCACGAATACCGATGGCATTAATTTTATCGACAACACAAAAGAGACCGGCATTGATGACCCTGCAAATAGTAATGGTGCTATATATAGTGATTTAGATAACGATGGAGATTTAGATTTGGTAGTAAATAACATCAATAAACCAGCATTCATTTATAGAAACAATACACCAAAAGAAACAAGTAATTATTTAAAAGTTCAATTACGAGGTGCTAAGAAAAACACTGCTGGGATCGGATCAAAGGTTAGCCTTTTTACAAAAGGGCAAATCCAGGTAGTTGAACAAATGCCAACCCGAGGATATCTCTCCACTGTTTCACCAATTTTACATTTCGGA
This sequence comes from Maribacter sp. ACAM166, assembly GCF_005771495.1. Classification (GTDB taxonomy): domain Bacteria; phylum Bacteroidota; class Bacteroidia; order Flavobacteriales; family Flavobacteriaceae; genus Maribacter. The sequence continues at coordinate 61,003 of NZ_VAUW01000023.1, read as the reverse complement.
CTTGGAAAAATGGCATTAATTGATTCCTTGGTCGTAGAATGGAATTCTGGTAAAAAAGAAAGGTTTAATAATTTACCAACGAACGAAACCTTGGTTATCGAAGAGCGTAATGCAAAGCAAGTACAGCCTGAAACACCCAACATTGAACCGCTATTTACATTAACTAATTCCCCTATTGAATACAAACACCAATCTTCTCCCATAAATGATTTTAAAAGACAATCGCTATTATTAAAGCAACTATCACATAATGGCCCTACAATAGTAAAAGCAGACATTAATAATGATGGTCTAGAGGATGTTATTGTTGGCGGTGGTATTGGACAGGCAGCATCCTTATATATTCAAACAGGTACTCAAAAATTCAACAAAAAAACCATTCAAGATTTTGAATTAGACGCTGAATATTTTGATACCGACATTGCAGTATTTGATGCCAATGCAGATGGTTTTCTTGACGTCTATATAGCAAGTGGAGGTTATCACAATTTCTCTAAAAATGACTCTAGACTACAAGACAGAATTTATATAGGTAATGGAAAAGGTAGTTTTTCAAAATCGAAATCTGCCTTACCGACCATGAACGTAAGTACTGGCACTGTAAAGTTTTCAGATATAAATAATGATTCACACCTAGATTTGTTTGTAGGCGGTTATAGTATTCCTGGCAGATACCCAGAAACACCTAGAAGCTTTATTTTAATCAACGATGGTAATGGTAACTTCATAGACAAGACTAACGAAATTCAACCAACATTGGTAAATCCTGGTATGATTACAGATGCCGCATGGGCAGATATAGATGGTGACCACATAGAAGACCTTGTTGTTTTAGGAGAATGGTCGCCCATCTCAATATATGTAAACAAGAATGGAAAATTGCACAATGAAACGAATATATTCTTTGACAAATCTTTACACGGGCTTTGGACCAGCCTTGATTTAATAGACGTAAATGAGGATGGTAAACTTGACATCATTGCAGGGAATATTGGCACTAACACCCAGTTCAGCGTAAGTACAAACACTCCTGCCGAATTATACTATTCCGATTTTGACACGAACGGTTCTATTGACCCTATTTTAAGCTTTTTTGAAGATGGTATAAGCTATCCCTTTCTAACAAGAGATGAGCTTTTAGGACAATTAGCCAGTTTAAGACATCGTTTTACGAGTTATGAAACTTTTGCAAGCGCAGGTATATCTGATATATTCACAAAAAAAGAACTGCTGAAAGCTAACAAGTTAACCTTAACTCATCAAGAAACTACCCTTTTTCTAAGCTCAAATGATCATACATTTAAACCTGCTCCTCTACCTATTCAAGCGCAATTTTCACCTACTTCTGATGTAATTGCTTCAGATTTCAATACTGATGGACATATTGATCTATTATTATTAGGCAATAATGACTATTATAAACTAAGAATAGGAAAATTTGATGCGAATTATGGCACGTTACTACTTGGTGATAGCACTGGTAAATTTACTTATTTACCACAAGCACAATCTGGCCTCTCCTTGAAAGGAAGCGATACCCATGGAATATTGATAAATCACCAATTGATCTTCACCAGTTATGGTGCCGCTCCTGAAACCTATCAACTAAAAAAATAGAATTTTAATACTACGATGACCTTGTACAAGAAAAAAGTTCAAAAAATAATACCGCTTATAAGTCTGCTCCTGTTTCTAACAGCGTGCTCCACAACAGAACACACCAAGATTGAAGAGAAAGATGTAGCCGTTGAATGGGCAAATATGACCTTATTCATCACCAGATACACCCCTTCAAACTCTCCTACCTTTGCTTCTAGGGCATTTGGTTATGCAGGCCTTACGATGTATGAATCAATTGTTCCTGGATATCCGGAGTATACATCAATGAATGGTCAATTAAAGGAATTTGAAGCACTACCTACCATTGACCCTACAAAAGAATACAATTGGGTTCTTTCTTTAAATGCCGGGCAATCTGAAATTTTAAAGAACATTTACGTTCAAACATCAGATGAAAATATTCAAAAAATCGATTCTCTTGAACAGCTTATTTTCGACCAATTTCAGGACGGTTTGGACAAAGAAACCGTATTAAGATCTGTTGCATTTGGAAAATCAGTAGCAAATACCATCTTTGATTGGTCAAAAACAGATGGTGGGCATAGAGGTTACTTATCTAATTTTGACAAGACCATTGTTCACCCTGTAAGACCTGGATCCTGGAAACCACCATTATTTGCCCAATCCTTCAGCCATCACCCTCTACATCCACATTGGGGTGAAAACCGAACATTTGCGACAACGAATGAATTACTTCAAGACCCTCAACCAATTCCATATGACACCACCCCAGGTTCACCTTATTACAAACAATTTGAAGATGTCTACCTCAAGGATCTTCAATTAACCCAAAATGAAAAAGAAGTAGCTATTTGGTGGGGCGACGACCCAGACGTAAGTTTCACTCCACCAGGTCATTCCTATTATTTTGCAACGCTTGCTTTAGCAGGTCATGATTCAAATCTTATTAAAAGCGCACAGGTTTATGCACAATTAGGTATGGCTGTATCAGATGCATTTATAAATTGCTGGAAATGGAAATACCAGTTTTTTACAGAGCGTCCAAATACATTCATCCCTCAATATATCGATGAAGAATGGGAGTCATTTTGGCCAGACCCACCATTTCCGTCTTTCCCATCGGGGCATGCAATTCAAGCAGCAGCAGCAGCAACCGTCTTAGAAGATAATTTCGGAAAAAAATTCACATTTACCGATAAGGCTCATGAAGGAAGAAAGCGAGATGAATTAAAAGAAACTGATTTTGTAAATCGGTCTTTTGATACTTTCTGGGAAGCCGCTCAAGAAACAGCAGATTCTAGATTTTATGGTGGTATACATACGCAATTAGACAATGAAGTAGGTCTTGAAAAAGGTGTAGAAATAGCAAAAAATATAGCCGGTTTAGAATGGAAAAAAACAAATGAAAAATAAGATAATCATAAAGCGACTATTTCTTAGCACCCTTTGTCTTGCTTTAGGACTAAAGGGATTAACACAACAAACCTTTACAGATGTTACAGAATCAGCTGGAATCAACCATCAGTATGAAGTCTACGAAGGTACCTTTGGTGGAGGCGTTACCGTATTTGATGTAAATAATGATGGCTGGGAAGACCTGTATATAACAGGGGGTATAAAATCTGACAGGCTTTACATCAATAAAGGCAACGGAATATTTAAAGATTTTTTTGAAGGTTCTGGTCTAGAATTGACTAATGAATATGTAACGCAAGGCGTTGTAAGTGCTGATGTTAATAAAGATGGGTTCAGAGATTTGTTCATTACTACGATTACTACGACAGATGGAAAAAACATCATTCCAAGGGCAAAAAATTTATTATTCTTAAACCAAGGCGATTCAACATTTAAAGACGTAACAGATGCGTATGGCTTAAAAGATTTGAACTCATTTAGTACTGGGCCCAGCTTTGGTGATATTAATGCTGATGGCTACCCAGACCTATTCGTTGGTAATTATTTTCAAGAATTTACCGGCAAGCTAGGAGTCATAAAAGATGCAACGATTGTCAGTGCAAACCAAACAGCCAAAAGTTATTTATTGAAAAATAAAAGTGGCGAAAAATTCGAAAATGTATATGAAGATTATGATTTAGGGCATAGGGGTTTTGGCTTTGGAGGTGTTTTCACGGATTTTGACAATGACCAAGATCAAGATTTATTGGTCAATCAAGATTTTGGATATAAAGCTGTCCCAAATTTTCTTTATGAAAATGAATATCCAAGCGACTATTTTGAAGATGTAAGTAAGGAAAAAGGAATGGATCTTAAGATTAATGCTATGGGTGCGGCAGTTGGAGATTATAATAATGATGGATGGCTGGATTATTACATCACCAATATTAAGTTTAATATGCTCATGGAGAACCAGGGCAATGGTTTACCGTTTGTTGATAAAGCCAAAGAACTGGGCACCTATAACTTAGCCATTAGCTGGGGTGCTAATTTTGCTGATTTTGACCATGATGAAGATTTAGACCTGTTTGTTTCTAACGGGGATTTAAACCCAAATTGCACTCCCATGGGCAATTTCTATTTCCAAAATAACGCTAATACCTTTACGGAAAAAGGAAGGGAATTCGCCATTAATGATTACGGTATAGGTAGAGGTTCGGTAATATTCGATATGGACAATGACGGTGATATGGATGTATTGGTCGTGAACCAAAAACCCATATTAAATTACCCAATTCCTTCAAAAACAAAACTTTTTCGAAATGATTTGGAAGAAGGCAACTGGCTAAAAGTAGCCCTTAAAGGACAAGAATCTGAAACGAATGGTATAGGTTCACGAGTAACCATAATTGTCAATGGGCAGAAATTAATTCGAGAAATTGATGGTGGTGGATCAAGCCACCTTTCTCAAAATTCGGTAATTGCACATTTTGGATTGGGTACTAATAGCCTAGTAGATTCTGTCATTGTAGATTGGACTGGAGGTAAGACACAACTATTTACCAAAGTACAAGCAAATCAACAATTAAAAATAATAGAAGTAAATACACCAACAAGATACCTACACTATTTTTGGTGCTTTTTAGGTGCTATTTTGTTAACTCTTGTAGCATTTACTTTATATCGTAAAAGAAGGAAAACAAGAAAATAAAAGTGCCTTACTTGAAAAAGAGCAAAAGATATCCCCTGAAAATGCAATAGCCTTTGAAATTTGCGTCTTTATAACTAAAGACGATTAAAATAACTCCTGGTTGGCATCCAAACAAAAGATAACAATAATCTAGATAGTTTCTTTGAAGAGCAATATGACTCGCTTAGGCGCTACATCCAATCAAAAATCAAACAAACATCAGAAAGTGATGCCGAGGATATAATTCAGGAGGTTGCCTTGCGAAGTTTTTCAAGGCCAATAGATGCTTTACCAAGCAACAGTATTGGTAGTTTTGTTTATAGTGCTATTAAAAACAAAATTACAGATGTAATGCGCACGAAAAAGAAACGCATTAATCATCAGGAGGAGTTAGAACAACTTTAGACAGATTTTACGAATAAGTTCTATGATGGCTCTTCACCAGAGTACCCAGCACAAATAAGAGAAAAACTAAAAATTGCAATTACCAATTTAAAACCTACTTAAAGGGATATATTCATAGCTGTAGACTTTGAAAATTACAACTATAAAGAAATTGCACTAGAAAATGGTATTCCACGAGGCACATTAATGGCTAGAAGACACAGGGCATTGTCTATTTTATTAAAAGATATAGAAATACATAACACATTAAAAACATACATAGGAAATCTAAAATTGAAAAATCATAAAAAAAGAGCCAAATTTTATGTTAACAAAGGCTTTAAAATTCTCTTCTACATCATCCTTGGGTATGTATTGCCTTTCTAGTAGGATATGTTGTTATACGCTTATGGAATTGGCTTATGCCAGACCCATTTGGGTAGCCAGGAATTGATTATTGGAAAGCGGTTGGAATACTTCTCCTCTCTAGAATCATATTCGGATTTGGCAGTGGCGATGGCGATGGCGATGGCGATGGCGATGGCGATGGCGATGGCGATGGCGATGGCGATGGCGATGGCGATGGCGATGGCGATGGCGATGGCGATGGCGATGGCGATGGCGATGGCGATGGCGATGGCCCAAATAAAGGTAAAAAAACTATTCAAACCCAATTCATGCAGCTCTATGAGAACCCATTTTTCGAAATGAAAATCGTACGATGAATTTTGGAAAGAGGAAGGTGAGCAGGCCTATAAAAATCATATAAATAGAAATCATTCGGCAAATAACGGGCGAGTGAAACGGACCAACATTAAATTAGTAAAAACTTTGGAAACTTTTATAGTTTTCTAAGTTTCCTATTGTATATTTACACCCGTTATGAAAGAAAAAATTAGAGACACGGCTACCAAACTTTTCTTAGAGCGTGGTTTCAAGAGTATTACGATGGATGATATCGCAAATGAAATTGGCATATCCAAAAAAACAATTTATAGCGAATACAGCAATAAAACCGAATTGGTCGAAGATTGTGTGATGCACAAATATTGTGATATGAGTGAGGGTATCGATTTAATAATAGGCATGGATGAAAACCCAATTCAGGAACTTTATGAAATTAAAAAATATGTATTGTCTCATCTAAATGATGAAAAGACCTCTCCACAATTTCAGCTAATGAAGTATTATCCAAAAATTCATAAAAATATCAATTCCATGCATTATAATAAAATGCATAAATGTGTTCTGTCTAATATAGAGCGAGGAGTTCAACAAGAAATCTACCGAGATAATCTGGACTCAGAATTTATTGCGAGAATTTATTATTCAGGACTAAATAGTATTAAGGATCAAAACATATTTCAGCAGAATCGATTTCCTGTATCGAAATTAATGGACTCGTTTTTAGAATACCATTTACGTGGAATTGTCTCTCCAAAAGGAAAGAAAATATTAAATATAATCATCAATTCAAATCAAGAATAAATGCGAAATCTAGTATTAATTATAATAACCATTCTAAGCTTTAGTTTAGGATATTCACAAGAACAGACCCATAGCTTCTCTTTAGAAGAAGCAATACAATTCGCTTTAGAAAACAACTATGCCGCTATCAATGCCGATAGGGATATTCTAGATGCAAAGAAGCAAAAATGGGAAACCATTGCAAGCGGACTACCTCAAATTAGTGGTGCCGTTAGCTACCAGAATCAGTTAAAACAACCCGTTAGCGTAATTCCGGCAGATATCTTTGGTGGTGAACCAGGTACGTTCGTCGAGGTCGTTTTTGGTCAACCGCAAACAGCTATGGCCACCGCAACATTGAAACAACAAATTTTTGATGGCTCATACATTGTTGGTGTACAGGCCACAAAAGCTTTTCTAAACTATAGTACCAATAATAAAGAGAAAACGGCCTTAGATGTTAGAAAACAGGTAGTAGAAGCCTATGGCAATGTGCTTTTGGCAGAAGAAAGTGTTAAAATTCTAGAGAAGAATAAAACTACGCTAGAGAAAAATGTATATGAGACTTCAAAGCTTTATGAAAACGGACTAGGAGAACAAGAAAGCGTAGACCAACTTCAAATCACGCTATCCTCTATAGAAAACCAACTACAAAATTCATTGAGATTAAAAGAAATCACCTTGCAAATGCTAAATATTAGTATGGGCTTAGATTTGAAGGCTCCTACACAACTTCAAGAAAATCTAGAAGACTTAACGGTATCAAAAATTGATTATGATATTCTTAATTCTAATTTCAATTTGGCTAACAACGTTGATTTTAAGTTAGCAGAAAATTTAAATCAACAACGCTACTACGAATGGAAATTGGCCAGAAGTCGTGCATTACCTACGCTAAATGCTTTTGTTAATTATGGTAGTTCAGCTTTCTCAAATGATTTTTCTTTTTTAAGCAACGACCAACAATGGTTTGATTCTTCGGTATTAGGGTTTGACCTCAGCATTCCAATTTTTAGTTCCCTAAAAAGAAGTGCAAGTACACAACGCGCAAAAATTGCCTTAGAAAAAGCCAAGACGCAACTGACCGAAGCAGAACAACAAATTAGACTACAGCTAGAAAATGCAAAGAATAATTACACGCTTGCCATAGCCAATTATGAAACGGCCAAACAAAACCTTACACTTTCTGAACGTATAGAAAGTAAAAATCAAATTAAATATAAAGAAGGTCTTGCTACTAGTTTTGAGCTTAGGCAAGCTCAAACACAGTTGTATACCACGCAACAAGAATACCTACAATCCATGGTAGAAGTAATAAACAAAAAGACCGAATTAGAAATCATTTTAAATAAAAGAGCCTAATAATCAATCATTAAACATAGTATCATGAAAAATATATTAGTAGTACTCATAACCATCATTAGCTTGGTTTCCTGTGGTGGTGGAGACCAGTCAGTAAGTGGCGTTATAGCAAATGGCAATCTTGAAGCAATTAGAGTCAAGAAGAACGAAATCTCTACACAACAAAAGTTAATTGAGGCACAAATTAAATCGTTAGACTCAGTTATTGCAATATTAGGTAACGATGAAAAATTACCTCTGGTTAATACATTGACTGCGAAGAAGGAGATTTTTACACACTACCTAGAATTACAGGGCGATGTAAGTACGAAGCAAAATGTATTAATTTATCCGGAAATGGCAGGTACGTTACAACGGGTGTATGTTAAAGAAGGTGACCGTGTAGCGAAAGGGCAATTATTGGCAAATATAGATGATGGCGGTATGTCAAGTCAATTAAGCCAATTAAAATCACAAGCGGCTTTGGCTAAAACGACTTTTGAACGTCAAGAACGTTTATGGAACCAAAACATAGGTTCAGAAATTCAATACTTACAGGCGAAGACTAATTATGAGTCATCAGAGAATATGGTTTCTCAAGCGCAAAGTCAATTGGGGAAATCTAACATAAGAGCCCCATTTTCAGGTATTATAGACAAGGTCATTAAAGACCAAGGAACAGTAGTCTCTCCTGGACCAGGTTCTGAAGTATTCCGTCTTGTAAACCTATCAGATATGTATGTCAAAGTAGAAGTGCCAGAAACGTATTTAGGTTCTGTTACAAAAGGAAAAGAAGCATTAGTATACTTTCCGGTTTTAGGAGACAGTATCACTGCACAAATCAGAGAAACAGGTAACTTCATAAATCCGTCAAATAGATCTTTTGAAGTAGAAATTCCGGTTACTAACAAAGAAGGCAGAATAAAGCCTAACCTAACTGCTAAAGTAAACTTAAATGATTACACCAATGAAAATGCAATACTTATCCCAACTAGTATAATATCTGAAAATGCAGAAGGTGATCAGTATGTTTTTGTAGCAGAACAACCAAATGCAGATAACGAGGCAGTGGTTAAAAAAACCATCATTACCACAGGTAAAACGCAGGGCGCAAAAATAGAAGTACTATCTGGTTTGATTAATGGGAACCATATTATTAAGGAAGGCGCAAGAAGCGTTAAGGATGGTCAAAAAGTAAAAATTCAAAAATAAAAATCGATGAGCAAAGTACAAAAAAATGCTGATAAGGAATTCAGTTTATCGTCTTGGGCCATTGATAACCCATCGGTCATTTATGTAATGATCGGTATTTTTCTTTGGCTAGGGTTCAGTGCCTATATGGATATGCCTAGGGAAGATTTCCCTGAAATTGTAGAGACTAAAATTTACATTAGCACACCTTACCCAGGCAATACAGCTGAGGATATTGAAAAGCTAATTACCGACCCCTTAGAAGATCGGTTGAAAAACATAAGTAATGTTGTAGAGGTCATCTCCACTTCACAAGAAGATTACGCCATACTAACTATCGAGTTTGACGAAGAGATTACTGTTGAACAGGCAAAGCAAAAGGTGAAAGATGAGGTAGATAGTGAAAAAGCTAGTGAAGATTGGCCAACTTTTAATGGTGCTAAAGTAGAGCCCAATGTTTTTGATTTGAACTTTTCTGAAGAAGTCCCGATTATGAACATCAATTTTACAGGAGACTATCCTGTTGAAAAGCTTAAAGAATTTGCTGAATATCTTCAAGATGAAATTGAAGACCTTCCCGAAATCAAACAAGCAGATATTCGTGGAGCTCAGGATAAAGAAGTAGAAGTAGCTGTTGATATCTACAAAATGATGGCTGCCAAAATTAGCTTTCAAGATGTCATCAACGCCATAAGCAATGGCAATATGACCATGTCTGCAGGAAACTTAAAAACTATTGGGCAAAGACGTACAATTCGAATACTTGGGGAGATAGAAAACCCAAAAGAGCTTGATGATTTTGTGGTTAAGTCAGATAAGGGTGTGGTTTACTTGAAAGACATCGCCAAGGTTAATTTTAATGCTAAGGATAAAACTACGTATGCGCGTGAATTTGGTGATGACGTAGTAATGCTAGACATTAAGAAAAGAGCTGGTAGAAATTCCATATCTGCAGCAGACAAAATAAAGGAATTAGTTAAGAAAGAGAAAGCTAATTATTTTCCACCAGACCTTAACATTTCTATTGCCAATGATTCTTCTACTCGAACGCTGAACCAAGTAGATGATCTTGTAAACAATATTATTTTCGGAATTATTCTAGTGGTTACTGTATTAATGTTCTTTCTAGGATTTAGAAATGCACTTTTCGTTGGGTTTGCGATACCTATGTCAATGTTCATGTCATTTGTTATTCTTTCTTGGCTTGGATATACCCTAAATACAATGATTCTTTTCGGAATGATTATGGGGCTTGGTATGTTGGTCGATAATGGCATCGTTGTGGTCGAAAATGTGTATCGACTTATGGACGAAGGTATGCCACGAATCGAAGCTGCAAAAAAAGGTATTGGTGAAATAGCATTTCCTATTATCATCTCGACTGCAACAACGGTTGCAGCATTCGTTCCATTAGGTTTATGGCCAGGAATTTTTGGCCAATTCATGATCTATTTCCCTATTACGCTTTCTGTAGTGTTAGGTTCATCATTATTCGTTGCTATTTTCATGAATTCTATGCTCGTTTCTCAATTTATGAGTACAGATGAAAAGGAGCTTACCTTGAAGCAACTCATTAGATTGAGTGTTATTTTAGGTGTTATAGGTACATTAATACTTGTATTTGGAGGAGCAATGCGTGGTTTAGGGTCTGTATTAATTTTAACAGGCATCATGTTCTGGGCCTATAAATACCTAATAAAGGGTAGTGCGCAGAACTTTCAGAAAAAGACAATGTCTCGATTTGAAAATTGGTATGAGCGCCGTTTGAAGCATGCTTTGAGGGGGAGTAACGTATACTGGTATTTTGGCCTTACATTTTTGTTATTAATAGGTGTATTTATGCTATTTGGAATGTCTGTTGGAAGTGGTCGTACCAAAATAGAATTCTTTCCAGATAATAAACCTAACGAGATTTATGTTTATGTAGAATATCCGGAAGGAACGTCAATAGAAAAAACGAACATTATCACCAAAGAGGTGGAGAATCAGGTTTATGCTATAATGGATGACCCAAAATACAAAAAGAATGGCGAAAATTTTATGATGGCCTCAGCGGTTTCGGTTGTTGGTGAAGGAGCAGGAAACCCGCTTACCGACGGTGGCTCTTCAGCAGAAATGCCCCATAAAGGAAAAGTAACCGTAAACTTTAGTGAATTCAAATATAGAGAAGGTTTGAACACCGAAGACATTCGAGGTCGTGTTCAAAGTGCTCTTGACGGAGTTTATCCGGGTGTGGCAATTTCTGTTGAGAAAGATGCTAACGGTCCACCGGCCGGTTTCCCTATTAATATAGAGCTTGAAGGTAAAGATTATGAAGAGCTGATCAATACTGCAGAAGACATCAAAAATTTTATCAACACCAAGAATATTGCCGGTATTGAAGAGTTAAAAATCGATGTAAACAAAGGCAAGCCATCTATGCAAGTGATTGTCGATCGTAAAAAAGCAGGTGAGCTTGGCGTAGCAGTAGGTCAAGTCGGCAACCAATTAAGACGATCTATTTTTGGAGAAAAGGCAGGTATATACAAAGAAGATGGTGAGGATTATGATATTAATATTAGGTTCAACGAAGAATTACGATACAATAAAAGTGCCCTATTTAATCAGAATATCATATTTAGGGATGCCGCAAGTGGTCAGATTAAAGAAATTCCTATTGCTGCAGTAGCGAAAGAAAGGAATACTTCTGGCTTTAGTGCGATTAAGCATAGAGATGGTAAAAGAGTCGTTACCATTTATTCTGGATTAAAACCTGGCTTTACAGATGCTGGTGCAATAGTAGGTGAGATTCAAAAAGAAATGGAAAGCTTTAAGGGTACGCCCGATGCAATTAAAATTGATTATACAGGTCAATTAGAAGAACAGATGAAACAACAAAAGTTCTTGATTGGTGCTTTCTTCTCTGGCTTAGGCTTAATCTTGCTTATTCTGATATTTCAATTTGGAGGAATTTCAAAGCCCTTAATCATTATGATTGCTATTTTCCTAAGTTTTATAGGAGTATTTGGTGGATTAATGTTGACAGGATGGTCTTTTGTAATCATGATGACCATGATGGGAATTATTTCGTTAGCAGGTATTGTGGTAAATAACGGTGTGGTACTTTTAGATTATACCCAAATTCTTGTAGATCGTAAAAAGGTTAAATTAGGCATGGATGACAGTGACCTTTTGACAATGAACGATGCCACAGATGCCATGATTGTAGGCGGAAAAGCTAGGCTTAGACCGGTAATACTAACTGCGATTACAACCGTTCTAGGGCTAATACCTTTAGCAATCGGACTTAATATTGATTTCTTTTCATTATTCTCAGAGTTCAACCCTAATGTTTATATTGGTGGTGACAATGTTGTTTTCTGGGGTCCTTTGGCATGGACGGTAATCTTTGGATTAATAGTTGCTACGTTTTTAACCCTAATTATAGTACCGGTATTATTCAATATTGTATACCGTATTAAAATAAGGTTTGGGGGTACTAGCAATAAAGAAAACGAACAATTAGACAGTGTTGCTTAATTGAATTCTTCCTAAAAAAAATAGCCCGTATCTGAAGATACGGGCTATTTTTATTTTATTTGAGTCTATTTATTTACAGTAACGGGTTCTATAGTTTTGGCATTGGTAACACTCGCAATTCTGTTATTATCAAAATTTACTTCTTTTTTAATATCACCTTCCCAGAATAACCATTTACCGGTTTTTACACCATAATCATAATTACCCATGGCTATTTTATCTCCCTTTTCATTGAACATTTTCCATGCCCCTTGCAATTTCTCATTTAAAAAATATCCTTGTTGAGCTATTTCTCCGTTAGTATGAAAATAGGTTGCTTTTACTTTATTCCCTTCCTGTTCGAATGTAGGGTCGATTTGTGCATAAGTTCCAAAAGACAAAACTAGCATAGCAATAATTAGTGTTTTCTTCATCATCTATTTGATTTTAAACCATTTCTATTTAACAGTAACGTTATAAATATACCTTTATTTTCAAATAAATCAATGTTTACATAACTTAAAGTTTACATTAAATTAACATTGAAACTGTAACTATTTATTTTCTAGTGGTTTATGTTTTGACGAAAAAGTCACCTTATATTCGTCCATCTAGCATAAAACCCGCATTTTAAATAGATCTTTAATGAACTAGACTTCTTAAATTTGCCCTTTCATTAAAGCAACTACTATGTACAGAAGCCATTCCTGCGGGGAGTTAAGAGAATCACACATTGGCAAAATAGTCACCCTTTCTGGTTGGGTGGCCAAGACTAGGGACAAAGGTTTCGTAGTTTGGATAGATTTACGCGATCGTTATGGTATTACACAGCTAGTTTTAGATGAAGACCGTACCTCTAAAGAATTATTGGAGCAAGCGAGAAATTTGGGTCGTGAATTTGTGATTCAAATTAAAGGAGAAGTGATAGAAAGAGCTTCAAAAAATGCTAATATTTCAACAGGGGACATTGAGATTTTGGTTTCAGAACTTGTTATTTTAAATGAATCTAAAACCCCTCCATTTACAATTGAAAACGAAACAGACGGTGGTGAAGACCTCCGAATGAAATATAGATATCTGGATATCCGAAGAAATCCGGTAAAGAACAACCTAATCTTTAGAAGTAGGGTGACAATGGAAGTTCGAAAATTTCTATCCAACCAAGGATTTATAGAAGTGGAAACTCCATATTTGATAAAATCAACCCCTGAAGGCGCACGAGATTTCGTAGTACCTAGCCGAATGAACGAAGGTCAGTTTTATGCCTTGCCACAATCACCACAAACCTTTAAGCAATTGTTGATGGTGGGCGGTATGGATAAATACTTTCAAATCGTAAAATGTTTTAGGGACGAAGATTTACGTGCAGATAGACAACCAGAATTCACACAGATAGATTGTGAAATGGCCTTCGTAGAGCAAGAAGATATTCTTGCTGTATTTGAAGAATTGACCAAGCACCTTTTAAAAGAAATTAACGGAGTCGAGATAGATTCTTTCCCACGTATGACCTATGATGATGCCATGGCGAAGTATGGGAATGACAAACCTGATATTCGTTTTGGAATGGAATTCAGCGAATTAAATGCGATAGCCCAACACAAAGAATTTGGAGTTTTCAATTCTTCTGAGTTGGTTGTCGGTATTGCCGTACCAGGTGCAGCAGCGTACACTAGAAAAGAACTTGACGCATTGGTAGACTGGATAAAACGCCCTCAAGTTGGTGCCAAAGGTATGGTGTATGTTAAATGTAACGCAGATGGAACTTTCAAATCTACCGTTGATAAATTCTATGTTCAGGAAGATTTGGCAAAATGGGCAGAAGCGACAGGTGCCAAACCAGGCGACCTTATTTGCGTGTTATCTGGTGATGCTAATAAAACAAGAACACAACTAAGTGCGCTTCGTATGGAAATGGCTACCAGACTTGGCCTTAGAAAACCGAATGAATTTGCTCCACTTTGGGTTGTAGATTTTCCTTTGTTGGAATTGGATGAAGAAACAGGACATTACCATGCCATGCACCACCCATTTACTTCTCCTAAACCTGGTCAATTAGAATTATTAGATGCTGATCCAGGTGCAGTGCGTGCAAATGCATATGACCTTGTTTTAAACGGTAATGAAATAGGCGGTGGCTCTATTCGTATTCACGATAAGGAAACACAAGCGACTATGTTTAAGCATTTAGGTTTTACGCCTGAAGAGGCAAAAGAACAGTTTGGATTCTTGATGGATGCTTTTCAATATGGTGCTCCACCACATGGTGGTATCGCATTCGGATTGGATAGACTTGTTGCCATCTTAGGAGGACAAGAAACGATACGAGATTTCATTGCTTTCCCTAAAAATAATAGCGGTCGTGACGTTATGATTGATGCACCAGCTACTATTGATGCCAAACAGTTGAAGGAACTAAGTTTGAAATTGGACTTGTAATAAAGTCCTAATGAATAAATTGAAAAAAATCACACTATTTCAAAAACCCAATGACTAAATTGTACTGCTTAATTTACTTATTTTTTAAAAGTAAAAAAGTGGTTATAACCACTCACTCATAGATTTTTAGGAATGCTCCTGATACTTCATTGAGGTGATCACTATTTATACTATTATTATGAAAGTAGCTAAGATGATTTACTACTTTATCAAAATCTATAGATACTAAACATTACAAAACCCTTATCCTAAGCGATAAAGAAAAAAGCAAGAAACACTTACGATGATTGATGATGCCATTGTTGATTTCAACAATAGGGATCACGTAGAAACATTATGACAAATTTATCTAGAAGATTAAGAAGAGCTTAAAATCAATATTATACAGCTTATTTAAATAACTTTGGCCTACCTAAGAAAAAGGTCATCGAAATGCCAACAAAAAAGAGAAGTTTTTTAAAGCACCTATTAATTTGGCGTGCCAAATATATCACACAACGCCAGTTCATTTATATTTTAAGTATCCTTGTTGGTTTTACTTCTGGGATAGGTGCCGTTATTCTTAAAAACCTCACACACTTTTACCAGCATTTACTTGAGGGCAACTTGGTTCAATACTATCATCAGGCATTTTATTTTGTTTTCCCCATTATCGGCCTAACCCTTGTATATTTTATAATCACGTATATAATAAGACACAAGGTTAGCCACGGCATACCTTCTACCCTGTTTGCCATAGCAAAGCATAAGGGAATAATGCGCAAATTTCAAATGTTCGGCTCTATCTTGACTGCACCGTTAACTGTAGGTTTTGGTGGTTCTGTTGGACTTGAAGGGCCTACGGTTGCTACCGGTGCTGCCATTAGCTCCAATATTTCAAGAATGTTCCACATGAACCAAACCACACGTAACCTCCTTATAGGTTGTGCAGCGGCAGGTGCTTTGTCCTCCATATTCAAGGCGCCTATTGCGGGCATCGTTTTTGCAATTGAAGTTTTTAGTTTGGATTTGACCATTGCCTCGATGTTACCCTTGTTATTAGCTTCACTGTCTGCCATTATCACCTCCTATTTTTTCTTTGGGTCAGATGTACTATTACCCTTCAAAATAGAAGATTCTTTTAAAATCGGCGATGTGCCCTTTTACTTGATTTTAGGGCTATTCTCAGGTCTCACCTCCATTTATTTTACCGAAATGTATGAGAGAATCCAGAAAATATTCGATAAAATTAAATCACCAGTAAAAAGACTCCTATTAGGTGGTATTACCTTAGGAATACTAGTTTATTTGGTGCCACCACTTTACGGAGAAGGTTTTGATGTTATCAACAACTTACTTAAAGGCCATCCAGAGAAAGTTTTAAAAAATAATCTTTTCAATCTAGATCTAAGTAATATCTGGATTATAATCATGTTACTTGCAGGTCTTGTACTATTCAAAATAATTGCAAGCGCTCTTACTTTTGGAGCAGGCGGCGTTGGGGGTATTTTTGCGCCAACCTTGTTTATGGGTAGTATTATGGGTAATTGCACGGCAAAAATCATTAATAATATTGGACTATTCTCCACCAAAATTTCTGAAAGCAATTTTACGTTGGTAGGCATGGCGGGACTGATGGCTGGCGTACTGCATGCCCCTTTGACCGCAATTTTCTTAATTGCGGAAGTAACAGGAGGGTATGAACTATTTATTCCTTTAATGATAACGGCTACGTTGTCGTTCTCCATTACTAAATTCGTTCACCCACATTCCGTATATAATATGGAACTGGGCCGAAAGGGCGAGCTGATTACCCATGATAAAGATCATGCCGTCTTGACCTTGATGGATATGAAAAAAGTATTGGAAGACAATTTCATAAAACTCTATCCAGAAATGAGTTTAGGGGAAATGGTGCATCAAGCCGTTGTGAAATCAAACCGAAATATTTTTCCTGTGGTTAACAAAATGACAGGGGAATTGTTAGGTATCATTCTATTGGATGATATCCGACCAATTATGTTCAACCAAGAAATGTATAAAGAAGTTTTTATTAGGGACATCATGCACTTTCCACCAGATATAATTGATTTCAAAAAGGATAAAATGACCGATATTATGAAAAAATTCCAAGATAGCGGTGCTTGGAATCTACCGGTTGTTGAAGAGGGAAAATACATTGGGTTTGTCTCAAAATCGAAACTACTAACCGCGTATAGAAGAGAATTAATTAATATCACCAAATAATATGAAATATCTTATAACGGCCATTGTACTTATATCTATTGGATTAATAATCTATGGTTTCAATCTTGAGGGGGAACAGGCCGATACGGCTAATAAATTTATTGGCTCTGGTACATTAGGATTGTTTTTACTGGCCATGCCACTATTCTTGATCAAAGAAAGCAGAGGAAAAGAATTCAAAAATTATATGTTGACGGATGACAACGTACGAAAAATGCAAGGAAAAAAACCCAAAAACATTGATAATCAAGATACTCCATTAAATTAACTGCTCTAATTTCTACCAATCAAAGCAAAATATCGTAAATTTAGAATATTAATATGAAAATTTAAAGACAATGATTGGTACCGTCAAATTTTACAATGGATCTAAAGGATTTGGATTTATAACCAATGAAGAAACTGGAACAGATATTTTTGTTCACGCCACTACGTTACAAGGAACGGCAATTAGAGAGGGTGATAAAGTTAGTTATGAAGAAGAAGAGGGAAGAAAAGGTACGGTTGCCGGACAAGTGCAAGTACTATAAAAAATATACTTTTTTGCCTGAAATCAATTTAATCAGGCTTTTGCGTGGTTTTTGTCTAGACTATACTATCTCTTTTTAAGAAAAAATTGCTGTAATAATTGTGCGGCATCATCTTCAAGTATACCTCCAACAATTGTTGTTTTAGGATGTAAGGTTGTTCCCATTACACCACAACCGCGTTGCAAATCTTTAGCTCCGTATACTATTTTACTAATCTGGCTCCAATATAAAGCCCCAGCACACATTTGACAAGGCTCTAACGTAACGTACAATGTACAGTCTTTCAAATACTTCCCGCCAAGAAAATTTGCAGCTGAAGTAATGGCCTGCATTTCTGCATGCGCTGTAACATCGTTCAGTCTTTCAGTACGATTATGCGCCCTAGCAATGATACGATTTTGAATAACTATGACCGCACCAACTGGTATTTCACCCCCTTCAAAGGCGTATTCCGCCTCCTGCAAGGCTTTTTGCATAAAATAGGTGTCATCGTAGGGTAAAACCATAGCTTCAAAAATACAATAGTTTCGTTTTTAAAAAAGTATTTTTGTTACTCATTACATTCATAATTTGAAAGCAATTCTAGAACATATTAATAATCCCCAAGACCTCAGAACTTTAAACGCTGAAGATTTAGAGCACTTGGCCCATGAACTTCGCAAATTCATTATTGACATCGTATCGGTTAAAGAAGGTCATCTAGGCGCAAGCTTAGGGGTTGTAGAATTAACTATTGCGCTTCATTACGTATTCAACACACCTATAGATAAATTAATTTGGGACGTGGGTCATCAAGCCTACGGACATAAAATACTTACGGGTAGAAAATCAATTTTTGAAACCAATAGACAATTTGGAGGTATAAGCGGTTTTCCGAAAATGGAGGAAAGTGTTTATGACGCTTTTGGAACTGGACATAGCTCTACATCTATTTCGGCACTATTAGGCATGGCATTATCTGCTCAATTACAAGAAAAAACACAAAGACAACATATAGCGGTTATAGGTGATGCTTCGATTGCTAGTGGTATGGCATTTGAAGGTTTAAATCATGCAGGGGTAACCAATGCTAATATTTTAGTAGTATTAAACGATAATGCAATGGGGATAGACCCCAGTGTTGGTGCATTAAAAAAATACCTAACAAACGTAAAAATAGGAACTGCGAAAGAAGAGAACATCTTCGAATGCCTTAATTTTCATTATACCGGTCCAATAGATGGTCATAACCTACCCCTATTGGTAAAAGAATTAGAACGTTTAAAAAAAATAGAAGGTCCAAAATTATTGCATGTTATCACCACCAAAGGGAAAGGACTTAAAAAGGCAGAAGAAAACCAAGTGGTCTATCATGCGCCAGGTAAATTTGATAAACAGACTGGTGAACTTCAAAAAACACAAACGCAACAACAGGCGCCTAAATTTCAAGAAGTCTTTGGAAAAACCTTAGTGGAATTAGCACTGAAAAATGATAAGATTGTAGGCATAACACCAGCAATGCCCACTGGCAGTTCATTAAAATTCATGATGGATGTATTACCAAATAGAGCCTTTGATGTTGGCATAGCCGAGCAACACGCAGTTACAATAGCCGCTGGTATGGCAGCTGATGGTCTTGTGCCATTTTGCAATATTTACTCTACATTTCTACAACGGGCCTACGACCAAGTTATTCATGATGTTGCCCTACAGAACTTACCTGTAATTTTTTGTTTAGACCGTGCCGGTTTAGTCGGCGAAGATGGCCCTACCCACCATGGCGTTTTTGATATTTCTTATTTAAGGTGCATACCAAATCTTATTATTTTCTCCCCTTTAAATGAAGTTGAATTACGCAATATAATGTACACCGCACAAATGGGTCTAGAACAGCCTATCGCGATTCGATATCCTAGAGGTAGAGGCACTATTGTGAACTGGCAACAAAAAATGAAAAAGCTAACCATTGGCAAGGGCGAACTCTTAAAGGAAGGGAATAAAATTGCCATTCTAAGCACAGGACCAATAGGGAATATAGCAACTGAAATAATTAATGAAGTTGGAGAAAACTCCACTATAGCACATTATAATTTTCCATTTATCAAACCTTTGGATGCTCAATTACTCGAAGAAATAGTTCAAAAATTTGAACATATTATCACTTTAGAAGATAGTTCTGCTATTGGTGGATTTGGCAGTGCGGTATTAGAATTTGCAAATACTACTGGAATCAATAAAATTATTAAGATATTTGGCATTCCAGATCGCTTTATACCTCACGGTCCTACAGAAAAACTATATAAAGAAGCAGGAATAGATAAGATGTCCGTAAAAAAATATGTACAACAATTTCTATGAGAAGAATAGTTTCACAATCCATTAAATTTTTAATTCCATTACTTTTTTTGGTGACATTTTGGTCGTATGGTCAAGATACAATACCATCACCCATTGTACCCGATAGTATTATAGTTGATAGTGTCGTTATTGATACCATTGTCATACGCAGAACCGTTAATAAAATATATTCACTAAGAAAAGATGTGAATCTTAAAATTCCGAACATCAATTTTAACAAGACGAAAACATTACAAGAAGGTTTTAAGCGATTTAGAGTACCCTCATTTTGGGAGAATGAAAATAGTTTTGGTATAAATGTAAGTGAAGTAGCCTTTGTAAATTGGAATGCTGGGGGTGATAATGCCATTAGTGGTTTGGGCTTTTTGAAATTCGCCCGAAAATATAAATTCAGCAATTCTCAATGGGATAATAATTTGGAACTCCGTTATGGTCTAAACGCGCAAGCAGGGAGGAAGCTTAGAAAAACAGAAGATGTCATACGTTTAAGTTCAAATTTAGGTTTTAAAAAAGATACCATCAGTAATTGGTTTTATTCAGTACAGCTGAATTTTAATACACAGTTTTCGAATGGATATAAATATCCCGATAGAGAAGCACCGATTTCCAGATTTATGTCACCCGGTTATTTACTTTTTGGAGCAGGTACCTCGTTTATAACAAAAGATGAAAAGTTCAATCTGTATTTATCACCAATAACACAAAAATCAACGTTTGTATTAGATCAGGACTTAGCAGATAATGGTGCATTTGGGGTAAAGAAAGCAGAATTGGATGTAAACGGAAATACGGTAACTCCAGGGGAAAACCATCTTCTAGAATTTGGCATACTCATAACCAACAACTTCAATTATAACATCGCAGAAAATATTGAGTTAACAAGCAGGGTCAACTTATATACCGACTATATTAAAAGCTTTGGCAACATTGATGTTGATTGGGAACTCAACCTAAATTTGAAGGTGAATAAATTTATCAGCACCAGTTTAGGCACACAAATGATTTACGATGATGACATACTTTTCGATGTCATCAAAAATGACAACGGTACCATTGTAGACCCTGGCTCTCCCAAAATTCAATTCAAACAAATCTTAGGTGTTGGGATACTTTATGGCTTCTAAAGCTGCCTTCCTTTAATTTTATTGTGAATATGTACTGCTGCACTATCCGAAAGGCTGGCAACGTAGCAACAAGTATTCAATAGAATTTCATAAATCGATGTATTGGTCTGTTGATATACTCCTGGTAACGTACGCAATATTAGTTTATGGTAATTTGATGTATTATCATTCTTTTTCCCCATTAAAGCACCAATGTAAACATCTAAAATATCGGAAATGATGCTATACCCCGCAATTTCCTTTTCAACCACCTCTTGAGATTGATATATTTTCTGAACACTCAACGAAATAATATCTTCAATCTGCGCTTTATAGGCACTTTTATCCATGAGAGACACCTCAAAAGTACCGTTTAAAATACTTTCTTCATTCTCAATAAAAATGGAAACTGCATCTTGAATCAAGGTGTTTATTGCTAACGCCCGCAAATAACTCAACCTATCTTCCATAAATACCAATGAATTATACTTTTTGGTATTTATGGTTCCCTTTACTAATTTTATCAAATATTCTAATGCATAATCTTCAGATATAAGACCTAGATTAATACCATCCTCAAAATCGATTATGGTATAGCAAATATCATCGGCTGCTTCCACTAAAAAAGTCAACGGATGTCTACCATAGGAAATTGATTCATTGTTACTTCTACTCGGTAAACCTAAATCTTCTGCTACCTCTTTAAAATTCTGTTTTTCACTTTGAAAAAAACCAAACTTTTTATCACAAATATGCTTTGTAGGTTTCTTGGGTAGTGATTCTTTGGGGTACTTCATAAAAGCCCCCAATGTAGCATAACTCAATCGCAAACCACCAGACACCCCTGCCCTGTCTTGAGTTAATAACCTAAATCCATTAGCATTACCTTCAAAATCAATAATATCTTGATATTCTACTTCAGTAATTACATTTTTGAACCGAAGTCCATTACCTGTTTTAAAATATTCACCAATAGCTTTTTCGCCACTATGACCGAAAGGTGGGTTACCTATATCATGGGCCAATGCTGCTGCAGCCACTATCGCACCAATATCATTAAAGGCGTATCCATATACCTCTTTTAAATAGGGATATTTTTCTATAATTTTTTTACCTGCTATCCTTCCCAGACTTCTTCCTACAACAGAAACTTCAAGACTATGCGTTAATCTAGTATGTACAAAATCTGTCTTGGAAAGTGGAATAACCTGAGTCTTATCCTGTAGACTCCTAAAGGCTGAAGAAAAAATAATTCGATCGTAATCTACATCGAACCCTAAACGGGTATCATCTTGCTCATTTCTTAAACGTTTATTCTTATCTCCTTGCCTTCGCAAAGAAAGTAATTGCTCCCAATTCATGTAATTTCTTTTAACAGACTGCAAGATACATTTTTTGAGATTTCATAGTAGAACAAGAAATCACTCATTGGAGATTGGGCGCGCAAAATCTTAACCATTAAAACATACATTCATAATCCTTAGCTAACCTTAGTTTAACCTAGCTGAGGTTTCTTTGTAAACAAATGTTAAAACATACATGAAAAAAGTATTTTTACTATTTACGTTAATCATCTGTTCCTTTTCTTTTGGACAGCATACTGGTTCAATTCAGGGCAATATAGTAGATGGTGAACTTTTTAATGAACCGTTATTGATGGCCTCCGTTTTCATTGAACATACTTCATTAACTACACACACGAATTTTCGTGGTAATTTTGAATTTAATAACCTTACACCGGGAGCATATACTATCGTAGTACAGTATTTAGGCTATGAAAACGTTGTATTATCAGTAACTGTTGCCTCAGGCGAAACAAAAAATATTCAAGCTAGCCTAAAAGCTAAAACTTTAAGGGTAATAGGCTTGACTGCGGTAAAAGCAGCATCAAAATAGGTAGCTGCTACAATTAACGTTTGTATAAGATTAGATCGATACTTTTATAAAATATCAATCTTAAAAATAGCTTTAATGGTAACTTCTTAACACCACTTGCTTCTTTTAATCATTTTGACCATTTCACGACGTTAATTTTCCTACTCAATTTACTTCAGTAGTAACTAATTCAGAGATCAGAAAAAGCATAATTAGCGATTTTATATACTTTATAAAAGAATTAAAGATTACTTAATGTTAGCCTTACATTAAGGTTATTTATAACACTGATCTTCGTTGATGTCTTAAGACAAAGATGATTTCTTGTACTATTAGTTTTTGTCGACTAGTTTTTTGAAATCCTAAAGCTACCTTGGCCAAGGTAGCTTTTTTTGTATCCTATTCTCATCATAAGTGATCATATGCCCACATTGAGCGGGCACAATTAAATTTACTGTACCCTAAAATACCAAAATCCACACCAAGAGTTAATCTTAAGAATACATTAACTTAACATTCATTTAAGTAATTTGCAATCGACAAAAACTAATACTTGATGCAAATCAACCCACTATGGCTATGCCTATTTTTTTTAATTTCATCTGGCGCTAAAAGTCAAGAAGTTAATTCGCCCGCCTTTGGTAATGGCTTATTCAATCTTGTTGGAAAAGATAGTTCATGGACTATGAAAGTTGGGGCAAGAATGCAGATTTTGGCAATTTCCAATTGGAATGCTGTTGATGGTGGTCTAATAAATCCTGAACAAAATTTCCTTGTTCGTAGGGCACGACTTAAATTCGCTGGGTTTGCATACTCTCCAAAATTAGAATATAAATTAGAACTCGGGCTTTCCAATCGAGATATCTCAGGTGCTTCGCAGTTTACAAGTAACGCACCAAGATATATTCTAGATGCCGTGGTGAAATGGAATTTTTATAAAAATTTTGTGCTGTGGTTCGGTCAGACCAAATTACCGGGCAATATAGAACGTGTTATTTCATCTGGCGATCTAATGCAGGTTGATCGCTCCTTATTAAATAGTAGGTTTAACATTGATCGCGACGTCGGTTTTCAATTAAGGCATCAATTTCATATTTCCGAAAAATTCTTGTTACGCGAAATTCTAGCTATTTCACAAGGCGAAGGAAGAAATATCACTAGTGGCAATCTTGGAGGTCATCAATTTTCAACTCGCTTGGAGCTTTTACCCTTTGGTGAATTCTTAAGTAAAGGTGAATATAGGGGCAGTGACCAAAAAAGAGAGCAAACACCAAAACTAATGTTAGCAGCTACCTTCGACAGTAATCAAAACGCAGTAAAAACCAGAAGTAATCAAGGCACATATATGTTCACTGATACTGGATTTTATGAAACCGATATTAACACCCTTTTCATAGACGCAATGTTTAAATATAACGGGTTCTCATTTATGGGAGAATATGCCCATAGAACAGCCAATGACCCTCTAGCTAAAAATTCAGATGGTTCGCTTACTGGAGAGGAAGTGCAAGTTGGTGATGGGATCAATCTTCAATCTGGCTATTTATTCAAAAATAAATGGGAAATATCAGGCCGATACACCAACATTAAACTAGACAAAGAAATAACAGGGAGAAATCTGCAGTCGCAATACACCCTAGGGCTATCAAAGTACATTGTAGGCCATAAATTAAAAATACAGACCGATCTCAGCTATCTTTCAGAAGAAGCTGGGCAAGATGGTTTAATGTACAGATTGCAGCTAGACGTTCATTTCTAGTGAAATAATAACCTTAACCTAACATTATAGCGGATTGCGATAATGATATTTGTAAATTGATAGCGTACTATATTATGGATAATATTTATTTTTTAATGCTTATCGCACTAGCCGTTTTGGCTGTAGCGGATCTTGTTGTAGGAGTTAGTAACGATGCGGTGAATTTTCTGAATTCAGCAATTGGTTCTAAAGCCCTTTCATTTCGAACCATAATGATTGTGGCTAGTTTTGGAATCGCTGCAGGCGCACTCTTTTCAAGCGGCATGATGGAGGTAGCCAGAAAAGGGATCTTTAATCCAGGTGAATTCTATTTCGACGAGATCATGTTCATTTTTATGGCAGTAATGATTACTGACATTTTGTTGTTGGATTTTTTCAATACCCTGGGTATGCCAACATCAACAACAGTCTCAATCGTATTTGAACTTTTGGGTGCGGCCGTTGCAATGTCATTGATTAAAATTGGAGCGGACAATGGTAGTTTTACAGATGTTGTCAATTATATCAATAATGATAAAGCAATTCAAATTATATTTGGAATATTACTTTCGGTAGTTGTCGCATTTTCTATTGGTGCATTGGTGCAATGGGTTTCAAGATTACTCTTATCCTATAACTTTGAAAAAAAACCAACACATGTAGGTGCCCTGTTTGGTGGTTTTGCATTATCATCAATCACCTATTTTATTTTAATTAAAGGAATTGGCGGAACTTCGTTTTCCGGTGAAAGCTATGATATTATTGGTGGTATTACTATAAAAGAATTCTTGGAGACCAAATTAATTATATTAGTCCTATTGAATTTTTTGATCTGGTCATGCCTATCCTATATCTTAATGAAGTTCGCCAAGGTAAATATTTATAAATTGATTATTGGAGTGGGCACTTTTGCATTGGCTTTGGCTTTCGCTGGTAACGATTTGGTGAATTTTATCGGAGTACCTATTGCTGCATGGCAATCGTATGAGGCATGGATGACCTCTGGTGTTGCCGCTTCAGACTTCAGCATGGGCATATTGGCCCAAAAAGTTCCAACCCCAACCTTACTTTTATTCACTGCGGGCATGATTATGGTACTTACTTTATGGTTCTCGAGTAAAGCCAAAAGTGTAGTCAAAACTTCAATAGATTTATCAAGCCAAGAAGACACCAAAGAGCGTTTTCAACCAAATTTTCTATCACGAAGTTTGGTGCGATTGGCAATCTCTATTTCCGAAATGCTAACCTATGCAATGCCTAAATCTTGGCAGACCAAAATTGATACGCAATTTAACAAACCTGTAATCGCTTTATCAAAAAATAAAGTTCATGAACTCCCTGCCTTTGATATGGTTCGTGCTGCTGTAAATCTTATGGTAGCTGGAATATTGATTTCTATTGCTACATCCTACAAATTACCGCTATCAACTACCTATGTGACTTTTATGGTTGCTATGGGCTCATCTCTTGCCGATAGGGCCTGGGGAGCTGAAAGTGCAGTATACAGAGTAGCAGGTGTACTTAATGTTATCGGCGGTTGGTTCGGAACAGCAATTATCGCCTTTATCGCATCAGGTATTATATTGACCCTTATAAGTTTTGGAAAAGGTGCTGCGTTAGCGGTGCTATTATTCGCAGCTGTTTTGTTATTGGCAAGAAACTACATTTCCCACAATAAAAAGGCAAAAGAGCTTCGTGCCGAGGATTCATTGAACAGGGCCGAGAGTAGCTCTATTCAAGGGGTGATTTTTGAAAGTGCGATGAATATTTCAAATGTCTTGAAAAGAACTAA
Organism: Maribacter sp. ACAM166; assembly: GCF_005771495.1. Classification (GTDB taxonomy): domain Bacteria; phylum Bacteroidota; class Bacteroidia; order Flavobacteriales; family Flavobacteriaceae; genus Maribacter. Next base: position 34,416 of record NZ_VAUW01000023.1, on the reverse strand, counting down.
TAAAATTTTCACGAATTCTATTAACGGTCTAGCGAAACAGGATGTTAATTTATTGAAGAAGAATAAAAAACAAGGAGAAAAACTTTCAAACGAAATTGATGATCTTCGTGACCATATTTTCTATTTTATCAAAAACCTTGATGATAACAGTGTTGGCGCTAGTAATTTTTACATTAACACCTTAGGTTATTTGACGGATATCGCTCAGTCTTTGGAGTATATTGGAAAAGTTAGCCACAAGCATGTCAACAACAATCATAAAAAATTAAAGTACAATCAAATAAAAGAACTAAAACAAATCGATTTAAAACTAGAAGAAATTCTAAATCAGACTCAAGATGCTTTTTCCAATCAGTCTTTTGAACAAATCGGACTTGTTTTAAATCAGAAACAAGAATTATTCGATATGGTTTCTGATAAAATACAAACACAGGTAGCCAGAACACGTACAGAGGAATCGAGCCCTAAAAACACGACGTTATACTTTTCATTACTATTAGAAACAAAAGATCTAATGACTTCTGTTATGAATCTATTACAACAATACCATAATGAACATGATAGTTCTATAGCACCAGCAACAATAGAACAACCCAAGAAGTCATAACAATTTTTAAAATCTGAAATTATAAGTACCTTGTCATCACAAATCAATCTGATGATGAGGTACTTTTTTTTATTCATTGCGCTCCTGTTAAATATTACCGTTTTTGGACAAGAGCTTAGTGGCAAACAACTTCTTAAAAACGCTATTGCCTTTCATGACCCAGATGGTAATTGGAAATCTTTTAGAGGGAAGATGCTCATAGAAATGGAAAGTCCGGGTAATGATTCTCGCAGTACAACTTTAGAGGTCAATTTGCCTGAAAATTATTTTAAATCTACTGTTAAAAAGGATAATTCAACAATTGAATCAGAATTGAAGCAAGGGGAATGTACCTTAAAATTAAATGGAAGCACGTCTATATTGCCTACGATTAAGGATAGTTTGAATATTACGTGTGAGAGAGCTAAAATGATGAAGAATTATTACACCTATCTGTATGGCCTCCCAATGAAGTTAGAGGACCCTGGCAGTATCATTGACTCCAAGGTGACTAAAAAGAGTTTTAAAGGAAAAGAATATGTAGTACTTAAAGTTGGTTACGACAAGGAAGTGGGAAGTGATACCTGGTATTTCTATTTTGACCCAAAAACGTATGCTATGGAGGTATATCAATTTTACCATGATGAGAGCCAAAACGACGGAGAGTATATCTTACTATCGGAAATGATTAGCGTTAACGGGATGAAAATTCCTAAAATCCGTGAATGGTTTTATAATAAGGATGATGGTTATTTAGCAACTGACACGCTTGTAAAAGCAAATACTACTAACTAACGATAGAAATTCATTTCATCTAAATACGTCCAGACTTCTGGCGGCAACATAGGTTTTATGTTTTTCCCATTTTTATGCTCTTTTCGAATAAAGGTGGATGAGATTTCCATAATGGGCGCATTTACACGATGTATTTTTTCATGTTGTATAAACTGTTTTTCAATAGACCCATCAGAAATTCTAGGGTAAACATAAATATTGTGATTCTCTAAAATGGTCTCATAGTTCTTCCATTTATGCAACCCTTTCAAATTATCTTCTCCCATAATTAATGAAAAACTAAACCCAGTAGGATATTTTTCGCTTAAATGAACTAAAGTATTTACAGTGTAGTTTGGTTGGGGAAGGTCAAATTCAATTTTGCTAGGGCTTAGCTTTGGATACTCTCTCGTTGCTTCGTAGACCATTTCATATCTATGATGATTATCTAAAAGCGTTTTCTTGACCTTAAAAGGACTTTGTGGAGTAACAACGAACCAAACCTCATCTAAATCAGAAAACTCCACCATATGGTTTGCAATGACCAAATGACCAATATGTATAGGATTAAAGGTTCCGAAATAAAGACCAACCTTTTTCATATCTAACTATTCATTTTCAGTACCTATGAAAGCGGCTACCAATTCTACTGATTCCTTTAGCGCAATATCTAAATCGTAATTCTTAATAATACGGTCAAACTGCGGAGCTGTAGCGAGCTCAACCGAAGCCTTGGCAATACGCATATTTATCTTATCATCACTTTCAGTACTTCGTTTTTTAAGTCTGATTTTTAATTCATCTACACTAGGTGGTTTTACAAATACAGCCAATGTAAGCTCTGGGAATTTCTTTTTTATACGAAGGCCTCCAACTACATCAATGTCAAAAATAACGTTCTTTCCCTCTGCCCAAAGACGTTCTACTTCACTTTTTAAAGTGCCATAAAAATTATCTCTATACACTTCTTCCCACTCCAAAAAATTATCATTTTTGATATGATTCTTAAATTCTGAAACAGACATGAAGTAATAATGCTCCTTATTCTTCTCTTTACCTCTTCTAGGTCTTGATGTCGCCGAAACCGAAAAGGCCAAGTTTAATTCGGGTTGAGCCAAGAGATGACGTACGATTGTTGTTTTTCCGCTTCCGGAAGGTGCAGAAAAAATTATAAGTTTTCCACCTTTCATTTATAGCACATTTAACATTTGTTCTTTAATCTTTTCAAGTTCATCTTTCATTTGCACCACTAATTGCTGCATTGGCGCATAATTTGCCTTAGAACCAATCGTATTGATTTCACGCCCTATTTCCTGAGAAATAAAACCTAATTTCTTACCATTACTATCGTCAGATTTCATCGTTTTACTGAAAAAATCTAAATGGTTTGCCAATCTTACTTTCTCTTCGGTAATATCATATTTTTCTAAATAGTAAATAAGCTCCTGTTCAAATCTATTAGCGTCAACGTCTGCCTTCAAATCTTGAACAGCCTTTTCTAATCGTTCACGAATAGTGCCTTGACGTTCTGGGTCTATTTCTATTACTGTATCCAATAAGTGTTGCAAAGAAGCGATTCTAGCTAAAAAATCGTGTTCCAAAACACCGCCTTCTTCAGACCTGAATTCGTTTATTTCAACCAATGCCCCTTGTAACGCTTGCTTGATTGCTTCATATTCGGTTTCATCGATATCTTCTTTTGCGGTTTTCATAGCATCTGGAAAACGAAGTGCCATCTCCAATAATTTTAGGTCATCACCCGTAGCTATACTTTTCAATTGAGCCATGTACTGCTTAACAGCAACCTCATTTACCTGAGAAGTAGTTTCATCACCTGTAAGTTCAACATATAGACTAAAATCTACCTTACCACGTTGAAGTGAGTTTGCGATTATCTTTCTTAACTCCAATTCCTTTTCGCGATAACTAGATGGCATACGAGCGTTTAAATCGATGCTCTTGCTATTGAGTGATTTTAGCTCTACCGTAATTTTTTTATTTGGTAATTGAATTACATACTTACCAAAGCCTGTCATGGATTGAATCATGGATGCATTTTAGATTTTGACAAAGGTAAGGTAATTGTGAAATTTAGTTTTCATGAATCTACCTATCCTTAATAAAAAAAGGAGTAGACAAAAATTAATTCTTGTTCACCCCTTTTTTTATATTCTTAAAATTGTGTTATAACTCTCTAACCCAAATATTTCTGAAGCTTACACGACTATCATCACCATGGTCTTGCAGCAACAATGGTCCTTTACCATGTGCTGGGTTTTTAGGCCAACCAATGTAAGGGGTCGTACCTTTCAACTCAATATGGTCTTGAACCAACACACCATTATGGATAACCGTGATGTCACCCGACTTAATTTTACCACCATCAGTATTAAATTCTGGTGCATGGTAGATAATGTCATATATATTCCATTCACCTGTCGGAACAGATGCCATTGCCAAAGGCACATGCTGCTTGTAGATAGAACCAACTTGCCCGTTTACATATGTAGGGTTATCATTTTGATCTAGAATTTGCACTTCATAAATACCATTCAGAAAAACACCACTATTAGCTCTATGCTGTCCCTCCAACTGAACAGGCAAAGGAGATTTCCATTCAATATGCAGTTGTACATCACCAAAATTTTGTTTGGTTTGAATATTTCCTGTTTTGTCATTTACGGTCATACTAGCATCTTTGTTCAAATGCCATTTAGCTGCTGTACTATCATTTGAACTGATCCAATTATCTAAACTGGTGCCGTTAAAAAGAACAACGGCATCACTTGGTGGCGCTCCCAAAGCACCTGATTGTATCACAGAAACGTTAGGTTCATAAAATTCCGTTTCCTCAGGTGTCGTCGGCTCTTCGCCCATATATTCATCATAAACAATAATACTATTCATTGCATCATTATTCACATCATCAATGGGCTCTACTTTTACTTTTTCTTGGCACGATATTACACCGAAAGATGCGGCCAATAATAGTACTATATATTTGTATTTCATCAGGTTTTGTTTGAATTAAAGTTGCTTAATTTTTATATTTCTGAACGCCACTACGTTCCCATGGTCTTGTAATCCGATTTTACCAGTTGTAAACTTTCCAAAGCCTTCCCAACCTGCAAACTTAGATTTTGCTACCATAGCGTTCCATTCTTCATTCGCCACAGGAAAACTTACCATTTCCGTTCCGTTCAAAGTAACGCTACCGCTATTTTCTTTATGATTTACGGTAACAACCATGGTATTCCATTCCCCGATTGGCTTAGTAACATCTTTTGCCGGAGAAACCATATCATATAATGCACCAGCTTGATGTGTTGTACCTGCTTTTGCATCTGGGTGCTTATCGTTATCTAATATTTGAATCTCAGGGCCAGTCTTATAACCAGTATTGTATTTGTCATCCTCATTCACGCCCCAGAAAACACCACTGTTTCCTGCTTCTGATATTTTCCAATCTAAGCTTAACACAAAATCAGTAAATTCATTCTTGGTGACAAGATCATGATTTTTGTTCTCCCCACCATCGGCTGGCGGGTTATACACCATGGCATCGTCTTCGATTTGCCAAACATCACTTACGCTATCACTTTGAAATTCTTTCCAATTATCAAAAGAAGAACCATCAAATAAAACTTCCCATTCACTTTCAGGAGTTTCAATTTCTTGAACCGTAGCTTCTGAAGTTTCTTTCTTCTCTTGTTTACAAGAGACAAAAAACAGTAAAAACGCGACACTACCAATTATTTTCTTCATTTCTATAATATTTAAAGTCCTAACATTTTTTTCAACATTTTTTTATCAATCTCAGCACCGGCAAAATCATCGAATGTCTTTTCGGTAGCTTCAATAATATGATCTTGAATAAACTTTGCGCCTTCGCGTGCTCCTTGTTCCGGACTTTTAATGCAGCACTCCCATTCCATTACCGCCCAAACATCACAACCGTATTGTGTAAGTTTTGAGAATATCGTTTTAAAATCTATTTGACCATCTCCTAAAGAACGGTATCTACCTGCTCTATCCCCCCAATCATTATATCCGCCAAAAGCACCTTTCTTTCCTGTCGGATTAAACTCAGAATCCTTCACGTGAAAAGACTTTATAAATTCATGGTAATGATCTATATAAGTGATATAATCTAACTGCTGCAATACGAAATGGCTAGGATCGTAAAGAATATTTACTCTTTTATGATTACCCGTAGCTTTTAAGAAACGTTCAAAAGTATCCCCATCATGTAAGTCTTCACCTGGGTGAATCTCGTAACATACATCAACGCCTTCTTTATCAAAATGATTTAAAATAGGTGTCCACCTCTTTGCTAATTCTTCAAAACCCATTTCAACCATACCAGCAGGTCTTTGTGGCCAAGGGTGCATCGTATGCCATAATAAGGAACCAGAAAATGTGGCATGAGCATTTAAGCCCAATCTTCTACTTGCTGTTGCTGCTTTTTTCACGGTCTCTATTGCCCATTCGGTTCTTGCCTTCGGATTTCCACGAACATTTTCAGGAGCAAATGAATCGAACATTAAATCATATGCAGGGTTTACTGCAACCAATTGTCCTTGTAAGTGAGTGGAAAGTTCTGTGATTTCCAGACCATAAGAATTTATCTTGCCTTTAAGTTCATCACAATAAGTTTGACTTTCTGCCGCTTTGTCCAAGTCAATTAAGAAACTTTCCCAAGTAGGAATCTGAATTCCCTTATATCCAAGATCCGCTGCCCATTTACACATACCGTCCAAAGTATTAAATGGTGCTTTACTATCTACAAATTGTGCTAAAAATACCGCTGGGCCTTTTATTGTTTTCATACGTTTTATACTATATGTTATTTTAATTAGTTACCAATATTGGCACTATAAACTTGTCAATTAATATTATATTTAAAGAATTGTTTGCAGTATCCTCAATACTTAGGAGCAATGCCCTAAATATAGGAAATACCAATAGAAAAAGATAAAAATTTAGGCATGAATCAAAATGAAATATACGACGCAATCGTGGTCGGAACAGGAATTAGTGGCGGATGGGCTGCAAAAGAATTAACTGAAAAGGGATTAAAAACCCTTGTCTTGGAACGCGGTCGTATGGTGAAACATATTGAGGATTACCCAACTATGAACGATGATCCATGGGATTATCCTATGAAAGGAGAATTATCTAAGGAGGATAAGAAGAAATATCATGTACAAAGCCGTGTAAATTGGGCGCCAAAAGAAGACGTAAAACACTTTTTTGTAAATGACCTAGACCACCCTTATGTAGAAACTAAACGTTTCGATTGGATAAGAGGGTATCAAGTTGGAGGAAGATCGCTTACTTGGGGGCGTCAAAGTTACAGATGGAGCGATATTGATTTTGGAGCTAATAAAAAAGAGGGAATAGGAGTCGATTGGCCCGTTAGATATGAAGATATTTCGCCATGGTATGATAAAATTGAAAAGTATATTGGTGTTAGTGGTGAAAAATTAGGCTTAGAAGTGTTACCTGATGGAAAATTTCAGCCGGCCATGAAATTAAATTGTGTTGAGGAGGATTTTAAGAAACAAACCGCAGAAAAATTTGAAGATGGTCGCTTGATTACAATAGGTCGTGCCGCACATATTACCGATCCCGAAGCAACTTTTGAGGGTCGAGGTACTTGTCAAAATCGAGATCGTTGTTGGAGAGGATGCCCATTTGGGGGGTATTTTAGTAGTAATTCATCAACCTTACCAGCAGCAGAACGCACGGGCAATATGACGTTGAGACCAAATTCAATAGTTCATGAAATTATATATGATGATACAACTAAAAAGGCAACCGGTGTTAGAGTTATAGATACTGAAACAAATGAAAAACTAGAATTCAAAGCTAAAGTTATCTTCCTTTGTGCTTCTTCTATGGCATCTGTAGGTATTTTGCTACAGTCCAAATCTAAACGATTCCCTAATGGGTTGGGCAATGATTCAGACGCCTTAGGAAGAGGTATTATGGATCATCATTACAAGTTAGGAGCCACAGCTAAGGTTGATGGTTATTTAGATAAGTATTATAAAGGAAGACGTGCTAACGGTTTTTATATACCCCGTTTTGTGAATCTCAATGAGCAGACTAAACGCGACGGGTATTTACGTGGCTTTGGGTACCAAGGAACCGCAAGTAGAGGTGATTGGTCTGAGGCAATCGGTGAAATGGGATATGGAAAAGACTTAAAGGAATCTATATTAAAACCAGGGCATTGGACCATTGGCGTAACCGGTTTTGGAGAATTTTTACCGTATGATGATAACCGGGTAACACTAAGCCCTACCGAAAAGGATAAATGGGGATTACCTCAATTAGCGTTTGACGTCGAGTTTAAAGAGAATGAATACAACATGCGCAAAGACATTAAAAAGGAAATTGTAAACATGTTCAAAGCTGCTGGGTTTAAAGATGTAAATTCATATGATGAAGCATCGGGCCCGGGTCTAGGTATACATGAAATGGGAGGCGCAAGAATGGGTCATAGCTCAAAAACCTCTATTTTAAATAAAAACAATCAAGTTCACCTTGTGCCTAATGTTTATGTAACTGACGGGGCGTTTATGGCGTCTTCAAGCTGTGTCAACCCTTCACTAACTTATATGGCTTTTACGGCAAGAGCGGCAAACCATGCTGCCGAACAATTAAAAGAAGGAAAATTTTCTTGATTACAAATGAAATACAAAAAGACAAACGTATAGATTCAGTACTTTATAAACCAAGGTATAACCTTCAATGAAGGTTGATTAATACAATCAAAAAAAGTTAATATCATCTTATGGAAAATGCTTCGGCTAGAAATATGTGGGGAGATTATTTAGACACCCATTTGGAACACGCTTTTGAAAACACTCCTGAAACAACCTATTATGGTGATACTGAAAAAGATGCTAATGAATTGGCAGAGCTGGTAAAAAAAGAGGTTAAAAAAGCAACATCACATTCTCTTTTAGGATTACAAAATCGCAAAAAAGTACTGCCTAAAATAGGAGATTTTATAGTGGTAACTAATTGGCATGGTGAGGCACAATGTATTGTTCGCACAACAGCAGTCATCCTTAAACCGTACTTTAGTATCGACATACCTTATGCACAACTAGAAGGCGAAGGTGATAAGTCACTTGAATACTGGAAAAAAGTACATTGGGACTATTACACAAGAGAGTTAAACGAATTTGGGAGAGAGCCTAGGGAAAGTATGATTATTGTTTGCCAACAGTTCGTCAAAGTATTTTAATGGACACCCCTATTTTCAGCAAACAATAAGAGCCGCATTATGCGGCTCTTATATTTAATGATTTCAGTTAAATTACTTTTCTAAAGCAACCCACGTATTTCCATTTTTATGAGAATCTACCGTGGCCTCAATAAAATTCATCCCGCGAACACCATCAATCATAGTTGGGAATTCACCATCGTTGTATTTTTCACCTCTAATAGCTTTTGCTACACCCAAATAGATGTTCGCCATAGAATCAAAAATCCCTTCTGGGTGACCAGCAGGCAGTTTAGTTCCATCCAAAGACAATTCTGAGTTATAGGCATGTCCTGGTTTATAAATCTGAGTAGGTTCGGTGTCGCTCAATTTATATAAAAAGTTTGGACGTTCCTGCTCCCAACGGAAAGCACCTTTTTCACCATAAATAGCAATGGCTAAACCATTTTCTTCTCCGGTAGCAACTTGGCTACCTCTTAGCACTCCTTTTACATGGTCTCCCATGCGTATAAGTACCGTACCATCTACATCCATCTTATTATCTTCATACAAGTAATTAAAATCGCAAAGCAATTCATTTACTTTTAAACCGGTGGTATACTCAACAAGGTTGAAAGCATGCACCCCAATATCAGCCATACATGAGCTGATACCTGCTTTTTTAGGATCTAATCTCCATACTGAAGACCTTTTTTCTTTGTCATGAATAATCGTATTGACCCACCCTTGATAATAAACCACATCTACTTTATGTATCTTTCCTAATGCTTCAGCTTTTATCATTTCACGCATTTGACGGACCATTGGGTAGCCAGTATACGTATGGGTCAATGCAAAAACAGTACCTGCTTTTTCATGGGACTTTTGCAAATCTTTGGCCTCGTCCAACGAAGTTGTCATTGGCTTTTCGCAAATTACATGAAAACCATTATCCAATAATTTTTTGGCCATAGGATAATGCAAGAAATTTGGCGTAAGTATTGAACATACTTGAATTCGCTCATCTTCAGGCAACTTTAATTCTTCTTCAATTAAAGTATCGAAATCCTTATAAATTCTATTTAAAGGAACATCAATTTCCTTCGCAAAAGCTAAACTGACTTCAAAATCTGGATTAAAAACTGCTCCTGTGATTTGATAATTATCGTTGATGTGTGATGCCACTCTATGCAGCACTCCGATTAGGGAATCGCCTCCCCCTCCTAATATTCCTAAGCGTATTTTCTTTGGCATTTTTAATCTGTTTAAGTTGAATATATGTTCCTCTAAATTCTATTTTATTTCGTATTCTGCCACATTCTTAACGAACAAGTAATCCATTCAAGATTTGACTTATACCGCAACCCTTTTAACTTACTGACATTATGTTATTTGCCAATAAATTATAGCATAAATCTATAAAAAAATGAAAGCTATTTTCAAGAAATAATTTCAGGGGTTTAATTTAGAGAAATTATCTAAGACTGATAGTCTATTTTCTCAGTTTTAAAGAAAATTACGAACAAAACAAACACTACTAAAGCAAAACCTGCTGGATACAACCAGATGGTCTCCCAGACATGTTTGCCGTCATTCAAAAGATATGCAGTGGAGATTTCTCCGGCTACCCAAAATCCTATCAACATTCCTACTCCATAGGTTGCCAATGTAATTAAGCCTTGAGCAGAACTCTTAAACTTTGCTCCCGCCTTACTATCGGTATAAATCTGACCCGAAACAAAGAAAAAATCATAACAAATACCGTGAAGCGCTATCCCAGTGAGCAACATAAAACCTAGCTCACCAACATCGCCAAATGCAAACAGCAAATAACGGATTACCCAAGCGGCCATGGCAACAAGAATTGTTTTCTTAAACCCGAATTTGGTGAAGAAATAGGGTAATAACAGCATGAATACTATTTCAGACACTTGCCCTAATGTCATTTTTCCTGTGGGATTTTCCATTCCCACCTCAACTAGAAACGGATTGGCATTTTGATAATAAAATGCTAATGGAATACAAATTAAAACGGATGAAATAAAGAAAATCAAAAAGTTTTTATCCTTGAATAAACTAAGAGAATCCAATCCTAAAAGCTCCTTTATATTAAATTTTTCTGATTTTGTGGCCTTAGGAGGTGTTTTGGGCAATGTGAAGCTAAACAATCCTAAAAGTAAGGATGCAATGGCGGTCATTAGAAATGTGTTTCTCAGAAGCCCGTCCCCTATATTTGTCCCTTGATCCCAATTAAAAATATAGCTAATTGAAAGTCCGGCCATAATCCATCCCAACGTCCCAAACACACGAACCATAGAAAACTCCTTGGCAGGGTTTCGCATTTGATTAAAGGACACCGAATTAACCAAGGCCAAGGTCGGCATATATAAAACCATATATCCTAAAATAAAAAGATAGAAGGTATCAAACTCTGCACTCATATACATAAAGTACATAAGAACAGCCCCCAAAAGATGTAATATTCCTAATATGCGTTCAGCATTAAAATACCTATCTGCAATAATTCCAATCACAAAGGGAGCAATAATAGCTCCCCATGATTGTGTGGAAAATGCTAATGCAATTTCACCATCTGTAGCTTTTAGATTATTTCCTAAAAATGTACCTAGAGTAACAAACCATGCACCCCAAATAAAGAATTCGAGAAACATCATGAAGCACAGCTGTGCTCGTACTTTATTTCTCATCTATCTTTTATAATGGACATAATCTAAACCAATAGGTGTTATCCCATTATTCCTAAAATCTACCGCTATTTGCCCTCTGTGATTAGTGGAATGATTTATAATATGAAAAAGCATTTCCTGTAAGGTATTAGTGAAAATTCGGCCCTCAGAATTCTCGTAATCTATACGCTTATCAAACTCATCGGCATTAGACATGATTTCAAAAGAGCTACGTTGGTTTTCATAATGTATATCCGCCCAATTTTTAACGTCGTGTTCTTGCCAAACCTTATATCCAGATGCTTTTCCCAATATCCGAGCATTCCAAATATCATGAGCGTTTAGAATATGGCTAAATAAACTTTTTGTTTTTAGTGGCAATTCAACCAATTCTAAACATTCATCTATAAGTTTTTTATTACAATAATAATTGTAATCAAAAATTTCATTAAAAAAGGCTTTCATATGTAATACTATCTAGATTAACCCAGTTCTTTGGATGCTTTTAATAATAAATCCCTTGTAGCAATAATTCCTGCTTCTTCACTTATTTCAGAACCTTCAAATTCAACACCTATATACCCTGTGTAACCTGCTTCTTTTACTATTCTCAGCATTTCAACATAGTCTATACCTGTATCATAACCATCAGCATCGAAATTATTCGATTTAGCACTTACGGCTTTCGCAAATGGCATTAATTCTTTTACTCCTTTATACTTGTCATATTCCTTTAGACAATCCCAACTATCTGGTTTTCTCTCAATACAAAAATTACCGAAATCGGGTAGTGAACCACAATTATCCATACCCACTTCTTTCATAACGGCTGCATGTAAAGCTCCGTTCGAGGAAAGTCCTCCATGATTCTCTACCAAGATGTTAATGTTTTTAGCTTTGGCATATGTAGCTAATTTTGTCAAGCCGTCTACGGCGTTAACCTTCCATTCTTCTGGGACATCACTTCCATTTAGGTTTACTCGTATAGAATGACAACTCATAGCAGCGGCAGCATCTACCCATTTTTTGTGTTTTTCAACGGTTTCATTTCGTTCAGCCTCATCATTCACTGCAAGATTACCTTGACCATCAATCATGATTAAAACGTTCTTCATACCGTGCTTTTCAGCTTCGGCATTAGATTTAGAAACAAAATTCGCCATTGCCTCTGCGGAATAATCAGCATCAGACAATTCCGGATTATATAACTGGCTCACATATTCTAACCCAGTAAAACCCCAATTTTTAGCTTTTTCGGCAAAAGTATACGGATCAACACCATCATCATTAATCATTTTATGTATTGACCATTGTGCTAAGGACAATTTAAAAAATGGCTCTAACATCTGGTCGTCTAGTGCAGTTTCTGTATTCTCGGTATTCTCTTTTTTGGTTTGCTTACATGCGTAAGTTCCTAATAGTGTGACCCCAAAACCTGCTGTAGTGGCATTTTGAATAAACTTTCTTCTTTTCATGTTTGGTTGTTTGCTGTAGTTTAAAATATAACCTCAATGGTTACCGTTAAATATATTTAATTGGTTTAATACTCTTACTTTTTGCTAATTTTAGCGAATTTCGCAAGAAGAATGGACATTAAATGTATAGAATTAATTTTATATTCAATAAATTTATAGAATAAACAACTTTTATGAGCAAATTTTATTACAATAACGAGCAAGAATCCTACGACGCTATTGTTGTAGGAACAGGTATTAGTGGTGGTTGGGCCGCAAAAGAATTATGTGAGGCAGGCCTAAAAACATTGGTTTTAGAACGTGGTCGAATGGTAAAGCATATAGATGACTATGTCACCGCAAATAAAGATCCTTGGGATTTTCCAAATGGTGGTGCCGCTACGAAGGAGATAATTGAGCAACAACCCAAACAAAATAGAACTGGGTACACTACGAATCAAGCAAGCCATATGTGGTTTGTAAATGACAAAGAGCATCCATATAACGAAACGAAACGTTTTGATTGGATGCGAGGTTATCATTTAGGAGGTCGTTCTTTACAATGGGGGCGTCAAAGTTACCGTTGGAGTGATATCGATTTTAATGCTAATAAAAAAGAAAGTGTCGCCATTGACTGGCCCGTAAGGTATAAAGATATTGCACCGTGGTATTCTAAAGTTGAAAATTATATTGGGGTCAGTGGTGAAGCATTAAATTTACCACAGTTACCTGATAGTGACTTTTTACCTATGATGGAGCTTAACTGTGTTGAGGAACATATAAAGGAAAAAGTATCCGAAAATTTTGATGGTCGTGTGGTAACGGCGGGCCGTACTGCTCACTTAACAGGGACGAAACAGTTTGACGGCAGAAGTAAATGTCAATATAGAAACAGATGTATAAGAGGGTGTCCTTTTGGCGCTTATTTCAGTAGTCTTTCTTCTACTTTGCCAGCAGCAGAAGCTACCGGCAATATGACACTTAGACCAGATTCTATAGTACATGAAGTAATGTATGACCCTAAAACAAAAAAAGCAACAGGTGTTAGGGTAATAGATAGTATAACTAAAGAAACTTTTGAGTTTAAGGCCAAAGTAATATTTCTTTGTGCCTCTGCAATTGCGTCGACCTCGATATTAATGCAATCAAAATCTGATACATTCCCTAATGGTATGGGTAATGAGTCTGATCAATTAGGACGTAATATTATGGATCATCAACTACAGGTAGGTGCTTCTGGTAAATTTGATGGGTTTGAGGATAAATATTATAAAGGAAGAAAACCAAGTGGCATCTATATTCCTAGATTTAGAAATATAGGTGGCGATACCGATAGAACCGATTATAAACGAGGATTTGGTTATCAAGGTGGTGCCTCAAGAGGTGATTGGGAAGAAACTATAGCCGAGCTTTCTCATGGAAAAGAATTAAAAGAAGCTGTTTTAAAACCAGGGGGATGGACCTTTGGGATGATGGGCTTTGGAGAAGTGCTTCCTTACGAAAACAATAGATTTACATTAGACTATGACAAATTGGATGATTGGGGTCTACCTACCGTTACTTTTGATGCTGAGCTTCAAGAAAATGAACTAAAAATGCGTAAGGACATACTAGAGTCGGCTGTTGAAATGTTGAAAAAAGCCGGACTTAGAGAAGTAAAAGGCTACGATAATGAGAGTGCTTTAGGTTTAGGGATTCATGAAATGGGAACTGCCCGCATGGGTAGAGATAGAAAAACATCTGTTTTAAACGGGAACAACCAGTTACATGATGTATCTAACGTTTATGTAACGGATGGGTCTTTCATGACTTCAGCGAGTTGTGTAAATCCATCATTAACATACATGGCCTTTACGGCTAGAGCTGCAGACCATGCGGTTAAAGAACTTAAAAAAGGAAATATATAATGGATAGAAGACGCGTATTGAAGAATATGGGACTGTCACTTGGATATATAGTGGCAACCCCAACTCTATTAGGAATTGTACAAAGTTGCAAAAGTGAACCTGCTATTACTTGGACACCCGAATTCTTAACACAAGAAGAAGGTAATGTTCTAACCAAATTAGTGGACATTATTTTGCCAAAAACAGATACACCATCTGCATCAGAAGTTCAGGTCGATATTTTTATTGACAAGTTCGCCAATGACGTGATGGAGAAAGAGCAACAAGATTTTTTCAAAATGTCAATGGGAAAATTTTTGGATAAAACGTTAGCAGCTTCTGGAAAAGAAAAAGCTGATGATTTAACTGCTGATGATTTAGAGCCAGTACTATCTAGTTCATTAAAGTTTTCCAAAGAAGACCAAACAAAAATGCTTGAGTCCATAACCAGTTATACAAAAGCTATCGCAGAAGGTAAAACTTCTACACTTGATGAAGCTACAACTAGGTTCGCCTTTGCAAATAATTTACGAGGAATGGTCATTTGGGGCTATAAGGCCTCTGAATATGTTGGAGAGGAAGTTTTGGTATATTTACCGATACCAGGCGAGTATATTGCCTGTGCAGATGTTCAAGAGCTTACCGGTGGCAAGGACTGGTCCTTATAAACCTGTAAATAATTTATCAATCAAAAAGCCAAGAGGAAGATTTTATATTCCCTTGGCTTTTTTGTTTAAACCCTATAGTTATGAAAAGAAGAAGTTTTATTCAAAAAACAGCCTTAAGCACAGGGGCTATTTCAATTGGCAGTACCTTATCTTATGCCAATACCTTAAATAGTTCTGTAAATGCGTATAAATTTAATTTGAAATACGCACCACATTTAGGCATGTTCAAACATCTCGCTGGTGAAGGCCCCATTGATCAAATAAATTTTATGGCAGATCAAGGATTTACTGCATTTGAGGATAATAATATGATGAAGCGAGATATAGCCCTACAAGAAAAAATGGGTGAAACTTTAGCAAAACGAGGTATGACTATGGGCGTTTTCGTTGTTGATAAAGGCGGGAATATGGAAAACACCCTAGCAGCAGGCAAACAGGAGCATCTAGATATTTTTTTAGATGGATGCCGAAAAGCCGTAGACGTAGCAAAACGCGTAAATGCCAAATGGATGACCGTTGTGCCTGGCGGTTATGAAAGAAATTTACCTATTGGTATTCAGAATGCCAATGTTATCGAAGCCTTACGTCGTGGTGCAGAGATTTTTGAACCACATGGACTGACAATGGTCTTAGAACCACTATCAGACTCGCCTAATCTTCACCTACAGACTTCTGAACAAACTTATTTGATATGTAAGGGTGTAAATAGTCCCGCGTGCAAAATACTGTATGATATCTATCATATGCAAAAGAATGAAGGTCATCTAATACATAATATGAACCTTACTTGGAATGAAATAGCCTATATACAAATTGGGGATAATCCGGGAAGAAACGAACCTACCACAGGTGAAATCAATTACCGTAACGTCTTTAAATGGATACATGAAAAAGGTTTTAATGGAGTTCTTGGTATGGAGCATGGAAACTCAAAACAAGGTAAAGATGGTGAGTTGGCAGTTCTAGAAGCTTACAAGCACGAGGATAGTTTTTTATAATATCTATTATTTACGAGAATCATTCGAAATATCGCTAAAATTCCTTGATTACAATATTACTCAAATCGCTAATACAAAGAGTCGAAACATGTATTTCAACGAAAAAAACATACCTTTCGATGAACTGCACTCGCAAAATGTAAGAGATAGCCTACTATTTCGTTCTTTTGTGTATGTCCCCATACCTATACACATTAATCGTCTACGCCTGTTTATTATTGGCCTCTAAATTATCTTATTATATATATATAAAGGTACAGTCCAATTCTTTTGAGATTTTTCGAATGAAATTAAATTCTCAATGGCAACTTATTAAAAATAACTACAAGTTAAACTTTAGCAGTTTATTCAATAATTTTATTAAGTTCCCGTAACCAATACTGATATACTAACCGAACATAATCTATTGCCTTAAATTTCAATACTATGGATCCTTATATCACAGTATTAATCATATACGTAGTTGCTTTGTTGTTCACAACGGTTTTAAAGCCCTACCTCAAAAACGATAATTAAAAACTCCATTACATAAACTAAACTTTAGCCACAAATAAAAAGGACCTCTTTGATTAGAGGTCCTTTTTATTTACTTCTATTAAAAAATCGTCCTCAGTTTGACCTCCTTTGGTCCTACCAATTAATTCTTTCATTTCTTGTGAAGACAAAGGCTAAATTATCCAACTCCGCTTAGGGAATTACTTTATAAGCAGCTCCTTCAACCCCTACCTATTCAATAAAAACTGATATTACCACTTCAGATTCTACAGCTACCAGCGCTTCTTTTTTTTGATCTTGTCTATTGTAACGTAATCGCATCTACTGCCGCGTTGATACGTAAGTAATACATACCTGTTCAAAGTGCGATGTTCCATGAACAAATTCAATAACTGACTTTGACCAATAAAACACCACTCTATGTATAGACATCTCGTTGCTATGTCTCAAACTAAGTTGTTTAAGTAGAAAGAATAAGAATTGCAGTTGATATTACCAAAATTGTACGATCCCTCCAATGCTCATGTTATGAAAAATGCCCACCAAGTCTAATAAAGGTAGTTCCCCCGAAACCTTTTCTTAGATTGTAATGCTACGTACAAGACGTAAACCTCACTTATTTTGGCGCTCAAAACATCAGAAATAAAATAACATACACTACCTTATAACGGACCGTACTTCTCTTTGGTATTTATTATTTAATCAGCGTTAAAAAAAACCTTTTATAAATAAAAGACTCTTTGTACGCATTTTCAAACTTTACTTTTAGACCTCCCACTACTCCAACGGTCTCATTTTTATTGTCAGTCATCGTCCCTATTTTAACAAAAAAAGCAACTTACCAACCCTCCTAAATTGGCAAAACCATACACTCTACTCCATTATATCGTTTAATCAACTGGTTCAGATTCTTAATTTCATATATACCAGCAGAAAGATGATTAGCTCCTAACGGATTTGGAGAGATGAGAAATTGAATCAAATCTAAATGAGAATTATATTTAGACTTAAAATTCAATTTAAGAATATTCACTTCATTTGTGAATACATCATTTTCAACTATATTTTGAGAAAATCCTGAACCAACACTATTATAATTCACTGGTCCTGAGAATTCGAATTGATTAACTCCACTATCAAGATTAGAGTAAACACGATCTGTTTTTGAAACACAAGCGGCTAGAAACAGTGGAGTAATACCTAAAAAAAAAATCCTTAAAGACTTACTCATTAATTGAATCATAGATAGCATATTTGACGAAAGAACTATATTATGGTTGCTTAACTTGTAACTCAAGTGCTACTACTAAATTTTCATTTTCATCTGCCTGCGTAACCTTAGAAGCAATTACCAAGACTATAATCAATAAACCAAACATTAAGCCGCATTTTCTCATGTTAATTAGATTTAAAATAATTCTAACGTGCATGTTAAAGGTATATTAAGATGAAAAGACCTACCTCGATATTGTATAAATTGTGCTTTTTATTGTGTAATCGGATATTACTAACCTTAAAATAATCCCTATCTAAATAGTCTTGTAATGCTTTTCTTTCAAAAAAACGATTTTCAAATAGAAACATAATTAGCGTTATTTGAACCAATTACACCAAAACCGCATCCATTGATACAATATTATACTGGAGCACGAATCAAGCCCCTATTTTTTCCTAACTTTCTAACTTGATACCACTACATTTATGCTACAAGCTGTCATAGTCGATGATGAAATAAAAGCGTTGCAAAGTTTAACTTGGGAACTTACTAATTTCAGTGATGAAATAAATGTTATTGCCTCGTTCACAAATCCCCATGATGCCCTAAAATATTTAGAAAAAAACACACCCGATTGTCTTTTTCTTGATATTGAAATGCCCACTATGGATGGATTTCAGTTTATTCAAAAACTTACCAACAAAAACTTCCCTGTAGTTATTACGACAGCATATAACCAATATGCACTAAAGGCAATTAAAAATGAAGCTTTAGATTACTTATTAAAACCAATAGATACAGATGATTTGAAAGAGACAATAGTCAAAATAAAAAAGTTTAATAACAAAAACTTCTCTGTTGAAAAATTGGAAATGGCATTATTAAATTTAAATTCTAAATCGTCTCATAATAGAATTACCCTTAATACAGATGGAAAATTGATATTTCTTGAAAGTGATGAGATTTTATACGCAGAATCAGATGGTAATTACAGTACGATATTCTTAACTGACGGGCAAAAAATACTTCTCACCAAAAAGTTAAAAGAGGTAAATGAATTACTTCCTTCAGACTCCTTTTTTCGCATTCATAATTCATACATTGTTAACCTAAATAAAATAAAAGAATTCTTAAAAACCGATGGTTACGTTGTTCTAAAGTCTAACCATAAAATTCCCGTTTCAAGACAGAAAAAATCAGATTTTTTAGATATGTTGTAGATTTATTTATGGCTATTCTAAAATACTCGCACCCGATACGAATACTAAAGCACAAAACTAGGTTTCAATTACTGTTTTGTATGTTACTGTTTTTTTTATTCTCAAACATTAATTTTTCGCAAAAGCTTACACCCACATTCAAAAACAAGGTTGATAGTTTAATCTCAGCAGCCCCAAAAACCTATCGAGAAATAGATAAGGTTTTACGTCAATACAGACAAGATAGCACCTTATTAAAATACCTTGACTATAAATCAAAAGACAAAAAATATTTATATGGTCAAGCTTATGCGAATAATCAATTAGGCAGAATTTATCGGAATATTTCCTTATACCCAAGGGCATTAACGTTATTTAAGGAGGCATTAAAAATATCAATAGAAGCCAATAGTATAGAATTTAGAGTCTATAGCTTAAATATGATAAGTGTAACTCATAGAAGAACGGATGCTATTAAATCTGCCCTAGATTATAGTCAAGAAGCATTAGAATTAGCAGAAACGGTGTCTGAGCCGAGTGTTGGATTAAAACGAAGCATCAACGTTTCTCTTAATAGTATTGGCAACATCTACCAGATGTTAGAGCAATATGACCTTGCAATAGAAAAGTTTGAACAATCAATGATTTTAGAAAAAGAGCTAGATAACAAACTAGGCCTAGCCATCAATCATCAAAATTTAGGTGAATGCTACGAAGCCCAAGGCCAATTAGAACCTGCACTTCAAAATTTTAGAAAATCTCTCGTTTATAACGAAATCATCGATTCTGAAAAAGGTAAGATTATTTGCAACTACAGCATTGCTCACGTATATGTACATATAGGTAGAATAAATGAAGCAATTACCCTCTTTCAAACAAACCTAAAGAAGGCCATAGCGTTAGGCGACAAAAAAATAATTACAACTATTTATATTAATTTAGGATGGGCCTTTATACGTTTCGGAGACTATGAATCAGCAGAATTGAATTTAGAGAAAGGTCTTGTTTTGGCCAAAAGCTATGATATAGATTCTGAAATTGCAGAAGCCAACAAGTTTCTATCAGAACTTTGGATCAAACGAGATGATTATGAAAAAGGCATGCGCTATTTCAAAGAATCTAAAAAATATGAAGAAAGTATTACAAACTCCCTTAACCTAAGGTATGTTAATGATATGATCTTGCGGTATGAATCTCAAATAAGAGCCAATCAATTTGAAAGATTAGCCGAAGAAAACGAATCTGTTCGTTTAAAATTAAGAAAGAACCGAACCATGTTAATCATAATTGGTATTTTTCTGGTCTTACTTATCGGTATCCTATACATTCTTTACAGGCAAAGCCAATTGAATGCAGAGAAGAAACTTCTAACCCTAGAACAGAGCATGTTACGTAGTCAAATGAATCCTCATTTTTTATTTAATTCTCTGAATTCAATAAAACTGTACATTATCAATAATGAGAAAAAGAATGCCGTGCACTATCTTAATAAATTTTCGAAATTAGTTCGTAAAATACTTGAAGCCTCATCTCAAAAAGAAATATCATTAGCAGAAGAATTAGAAACTGTAGAGCTATACATGAATATTGAAAACATTAGATTCTCTAATGAGATTAAATTCAATATTTATATAAAGGATGATATCAATACACAAAACATTAAAATACCTTCTTTAATTCTACAACCCTTTTTAGAAAACGCCCTGTGGCACGGACTCTCTTCTAAGGCTGGTGCTAAACATATTGACCTAGAGATTAAAAAAGGCAAAAACGGATTTATCGAAATAATGATAATCGATAATGGGGTGGGCAGAGATGCCGCAGAAAAGATTAAGAACGGCAAAGTTTTAAAAAGAAAATCGGTTGGAATAGATATTACTAAAGAACGCTTAGCTAATTTTTCACGTGATTATGAGAATTATTTTCAAGTAGAAATCATTGATAAATACGATGAAGAAAATAATCCTACTGGAACACAAATTATTATTTATATACCCACTATTTAAGATGCTCCGCTGCTACTTCTTCTAGTTCCTTATACCAAGATTTACCGAATTTTCGAATCAAGGCCTCTTTTACAAACTTGTAAACTGGAACTTTTAACTCTTCGCCCAATGCACAAGCTGGATCGCAGATACTCCATTTGTGATAATTTACGGCAGTTAACTCGGTATACTCTCGAACCCTAACAGGATAAAGCTCACAAGAAACAGGCTTTTTCCATTTAATCTTACCTTGGTTATAAGCTTCCTCTATACCACATTTAGCTATTTTGCGATCATCAAAAATCACATAAGCACATTCACTTCCATTAACTAACGGTGTCTCCCACTCACCATCTTCACCTTTCACGAAAGCACCATGCTCTTCGATTATCTTAATACCTTCGGGGCGTAAAAATGGTTTTACCTTTGAATAGATATCCACCATAATTTCAGTTTCATCGTCTTCAACTGGCGCACCAGCTTCCCCATCTACACAACACCCCCCTTTACACGCACTAAGATTGCAAACAAAATCGTTTTCAATAATTTCTTCTGACACTATGGTTTTACCTAATTGAAACATGGCTTAATTTAATTGCCGCAAGATACATTTTTTTGAAAAAAAATGCCCTTAGAATATTTTAAGAATAAACATCAAAACCGATATTTATAAGCGTAATTTTGCAAAAATTTTCATTATGGAATTTCGTTTTAATCTTAGAGAGATTGTTACAGCGAGTATGGTTCTCTTTGCTGTTATTGATATTTTAGGAAGTATTCCCATTATTATTGGGCTTAGAAACAAAGTTGGACATATTCAATCTGAAAAAGCCTCTGTTGTTGCCGCCATAATAATGGTAGCCTTTTTGTTTCTTGGTGAGGAAATATTAAACCTTATAGGTATCGATGTAAACTCATTTGCCGTAGCAGGTGCATTTATTCTCTTTTTTTTGGCTATAGAAATGATTTTGGGTATAACTTTATATAAAGACGAAGAACCAGAGAGTGCATCTATTGTACCAATAGCTTTTCCATTGATTGCCGGCGCAGGAACCTTAACCTCACTACTTTCTTTAAGGGCAGAATACCATGTTGAAAATATTATAGTAGCAATTATCGTAAATATCATTTTTGTTTTTATAGTACTTAAGTCATCTGTGAAAATTGAGAGAATGTTAGGAACAGGTGGCGTAAATGTTATCCGTAAGGTATTCGGCGTTATTCTTATGGCTATCGCAGTAAAATTGTTCGCCGCTAACATTAATCAGCTTTTCTAGCCGAAAAGAAGGTTGTACTTTTATAAAAAATTAGTGTATGAGCAAGACGTTATCCATTATATTCATAGTTATCGCACTAGGTTTAATTGCCTATAATTTAACGTTAGTGAATTTCGTAGATCCATTTGAAAAGAATAGCACCATTGCACTTATTGGTATTATGGCATCATTATGTGCAATTATTCTGCTTTTAGTATTCTTAACAAGCAGAAAGATTCAGGATAAGATAAACAAAGATTAATTTTGGGCTTTTATTAACCCAGCTTCTTTTTGCTGAATTTTTTCGCTATCCAATTCTAATACTTTTTGAAGCATGGCATCTTCATCGGCCTTTATTTTTGCATGAATATTGGCGTTGAATAATTGTTCTGCTATGCTTGCCTTTAAAAACCGCTTAATACTGTACTCATAATCATAGAAGTTCATTCTTAAGTTTCTATCTACAGAATACACCACAAATTTTTCAAACAAAATATCGTCTACCTGAAAATCATTCACAAACTCTTCTTGAGTGTATTGGTGATACCTTTCACGGTCTTCTTCTAAATGTTCAAATACAAAAAAGGATAAAAAGCCTAAGCTATCCATACTCTCCACAGCCTCTTCTTCATTCGTCCCTATTGGGACAAATACATCTGGGATAATACCACCTCCACCATATACTACCTTACCTTTTGGTGTGACAAATTTTAAAGAATCTGCTACCTTAATGCTGTCTACAGAAATCATTTCACCACTATGAAAGCGGTCTGTAAAACGCTGGTAATAATCTTTGATTCCTTTTGCATAGGTCTTTTGAATACTACGCCCTGTTGGGGTATAATATCTAGATACCGTTAAACGCACTGCAGAACCATCACCTAATGGCATTTCTCGTTGAACCAACCCTTTACCAAATGAACGACGACCTACTATCGTGCCAATATCATTATCCTGTAATGCACCTGCAACGATTTCGCTAGCAGAAGCCGACCTTTCATTGATTAATACATAAATTGGTTTATCCTCAAAACTGCCCTCATCTGTAGCATAGCTCTTATTTATATTTCCTTTTTTATTTTTGGTAAATAAGATAAGTTTACCATCTACTAGGAACTCATCGGCCATTTCTTCGGCCATCCCTAAATAACCACCAGGATTATCCCTTAAATCTAAAACTAGTTTTTTAGCGCCTTCTTTTTGTAATTTAAACAAGGCCTTTTTAAACTCCTTGTAGGTTGATTCTGCAAAGCGATTTACCTTAATATAGCCCATGTCTTTGGTAAGCATATAAAAAGATTCTACGCTTTTTAAAGGGACAATACCCCGTTTTACATTTACACTGAACGTCTTGTTTTCAGCTTTTCTATACACCAAGAGGTTGACCGAGGTTCCCTTTTTCCCCTTTAACTTATCTACAATGGCCTCACTTGGGTATTCCTTTCCAAACAAAGTGTCTTTGTTTGCCATTAAGATGCGGTCTCCCGGTAAAATTCCTTTTAAATAGCTTGGTCCGTCTTTAACAGTTTTAATTACCGTAATCGTATCGCGATACGCATAGAAATTTATACCGATACCTACAAAATCGCCCTTCATATTCTCAGAGACACGGTCCATTTCCTTTTCAGAAATATATACCGAATGGGGATCAAGTTTTTCAAGAATACTATTTACAGTAACATCTACAATACTGTCGGTATTGACTTCATCAACATATTCGTAATCAATATAATCTATAAGTCTATTTAGCTTATCCTTTTTAGAATTGGTGGAGAAAAGTCTTTCTGGCGTATCGTTAAAACTAAGTTTCCCACCAATAAAAACACCTAGAGCTATAGCTGCAGAAATAATCAATGGTAATAGAAAATTATTTTTTTTGTTCATCTTTAGCTCTAACGTTAGATAACAACATTTATTTCTGGCATGTGTTCTATTTCGACTCCTGCCTTTTCCAAAAATTTTAACCCTGAATCGTCTTTATATCCGATTTGGTATACTACTCGTTTAATGCCAGACTGATGAATCAACTTGCTGCATTCCCTACATGGAGATAATGTTATATATAGGGTTGCCCCTTGACATGACTGAGTGGAACTGGCAACCTTAAGAATCGCATTAGCTTCTGCATGTAAAACATACCACTTTGTATACCCATCTTCATCTTCACAAAAATTCTCAAATCCGGTAGGTGTTCCATTATAGCCATCAGAAATTATCATTCGATCTTTAACAATAATAGCGCCTACCTGCTTTCTTGTGCATGATGATAATTTACCCCATTCCTTAGCCATTCGTAAATAGGCCTTATCGTACTTTGTTTGTTTTACTTTCTTCATTTTCACCATGCTTCTCGCACGTATACAGCACTAAGGTACCTGCTTTGTTACGCAAGATCAATATCTTAGGCTAAAATTTAACAATCTTAAAATGGTATTGTTTGATATAACAACGGGAGGGTTACCAACATAATAAATATACTGCCTACCAAAACGAATAAACGTTGTTTTATATTAAATATAGATTGAACTACAAATGCCAATGCGAGAACCAATAAAACGATAATCACTTGAGAAATTTCTATTCCAGAGGCGAAACCGAACAATGGTCCGAATTTATCCTCCTCGCCCATAATCATCATCTTAAAGTAGTTTGAAAATCCAAAACCATGAATTAAACCAAAGAAGCCAGTTGCAAACACAGGAAACAGAATTTGATTATTCTCATTTTGTTCTTGACTGTAAACCATATTAAAAATAGCAGTCAAGAATATAGTAACTGGTATCAAAAATTCAATCCAACTTACATCAATACTAATCAATTCGTAAACAGATAAAACCAATGCCAGACAATGGGTAAGAGTAAAAATTGTTACCAATAGCACTACATTTTTCCAACTGTTGAATGTAAAAGGCAGTGCTAATGCGGTTAAAAATAATATATGGTCGTACGCATTAATATCTAATACATGTTGTAGTCCTAATTGTACATAAAACCAAAATTCTTGTATCATATGATTTGTATCGAATTTAACAGTGTCACATTGGGCTAGTCAATTTCACATTAGCAATAGCAATAGCAATAGCAATAGCAAATAATTCAGTCTTAAATTCAAAAACTAATCACCGTTTTAGACCGACTAAAATTAATTTAAACCGCGTTCTTTTTGAATGGTTTCATATGCTGCTTGCACCTGTTTGAATTTTTCCTCAGCACCTTTTTTAATAGCCTCATCTTTCGTATTCACAAGATCTGGATGATATTTCTTAGCCATTACTCGGTATGCCTTTTTAATTTCTGCATCTGTTGCAGATTTATCAACATCTAATATCTTATAGGAATTGTCGGCAGATTTAATGAACATTGCCTTAATACTTTCGAATTCATTTAACGACACTTTGAGGTATCCCGATATTTCTCGAATTTTTTGAATTTCAGGATTACTAATACTCCCATCTGCCTGGGCAATGCCAAACAAAAAATGTAGTAACTGCAAACGTACTTCATACCGTGTTCGTTGCACTAAAAACCTACAGGTATCTTGGGCAGATATTTCCCTTTTTTTATTGACTTCATTGAAAGTTCTGAAGATTGTATTAGCCTTATCCTTGCCATAAGTGCCCACAAAGTACTGTCGCACATAATCCATTTCAGATTGACTCACTTGTCCATCTGCTTTAATTACAATGGAACATAACGAAAGTAAATTCAATTCAAAATCTGCGGGTGACACATTAGGTCTTGTATAATCTTGAAAGACTGTACGCGCACTACTTTTATTATTACCAAAAAAACCATCTATAATACTGCCGGCAAAAAATCCTAAAACTGCTCCCGACAAACCTCTAACAAAAAAGCCAACCAAGGCTCCCAACCATTTAATCATGTTCTATTTTCAATTTCGCCAAAGATAAAATAATACCACTAGAAAGTACCACTAAGGAAAAGTTAAGGTCAGAAGCACCTCTATAACTAATTGGTTACCTTTGTAATTGATAAATTTAAATAAAACAATATGTACCCTTCGGAATTAGTAAAACCAATGAGAGATGATCTGGCCTCAGCCGGATTTGAAGAATTACATACAGCGGATGCAGTAGCAAATGCCATCAAAAAAGAAGGAACTACGTTAGTAGTTGTAAATTCTGTTTGTGGTTGCGCAGCTGCCAACGCTAGACCCGCAGCCAAAATGAGCTTGCAAAATGATAAAAAACCTGATTATGCAGTTACTGTGTTTGCAGGTGTAGATATAGAGGCTGTAAATGCGGCAAGAAACCTTATGGTTCCTTTCCCTCCATCATCTCCTTGTATGGCTTTGTTTAAAGATGGTGAGTTAGTTCATATGATCGAACGTCATCACATTGAAGGAAGACCAGCTGAAATGATTACACAAAACTTGGCGCAAGCTTATGATGAGTTTTGCTAGAGTTATTTTAGCCTAAGCTAAAAACGAATAAAAAATAATAGCTTTAAAAAACCGCTCCAATGGAGCGGTTTTTTATTTTTGTACCATGCAGAAATTGATTTCTTATACCATAACACCCATATTCTTTGTAGCATTTGGTCTCTGTTTGCTCATTTTTCACCCTATACAATGGTTAACGTTTAAAATCTTTGGATATCAGGGATTAAAACAAACAGTAAGTGTTCTCAATTTGTTTCTCATGCGAAGTACAAATATTTTGGGAACTACGTATAGGTTTACCAATAACCATGAGTTACCTGTTAATAGGCCTTTAATTATAGTGACCAATCATCAGAGCATGTATGATATTTCCCCAATTATATGGTACTTGCGAAAACACCATACGAAATTTGTAAGTAAAAAAGAATTGGGAAAAGGTATACCAAGTGTATCATTTAACCTAGTTCATGGTGGTTCAGCTTTAATTGACCGGAATGATGGAAAATCTGCCTTAAAGGAAATTGGAAAACTTGGAAACTATATCGAAAAACACAATAGAAGTGCCGTTATTTTCCCTGAAGGAACCAGAAGTAGAGATGGTCACCCAAAACCATTTAAACCCATGGGTTTGAAAATGCTCCTTAAAAATGCACCCTCTGCATTGGTGGTTCCCATTAGTATTAATAATTCTTGGAAATTGGTTCGTTATGGACAATTTCCTATGGGCTTAGGCGCAAAGATTTCTTTTGATGTACAACAACCTATAGAAAACCAAGGCAATTTAGACGAACTTATCTCTCAAATCGAAGCTTCGGTAACCTCTGGCGTAAACTCTTTTAAATGACCGATACTGAACTTATAGAAGAAACGACCACCTTTGTTAAAGAAACCTTGCAAAACGCAGAAGGAGGACACGATTGGTTTCATATTGAACGTGTATTCAATAATAGCATTCTAATTTCAAAAGAAGAAAAAGTTGACCTTTTAGTAGTAAGTCTTGGTGCGCTATTACATGATATTGCAGACGCCAAATTTAACGACGGCAATGAATCGCTAGGGCCGCAAATGGCAGAAGATTTTTTATCATCTATGGGCGCATCGAAAAGCACTATAGACCATGTGGTGAAAATTATAAAATATAGTTCATTCAAAGCAGGTTTAGCTGGCGACAATAGTAAACAGAAAATATTTTCATCCATGGAACTACACGTTGTTCAAGATGCAGACCGTTTAGATGCTATCGGAGCTGTAGGAATTGCCCGTGCGTTCAATTACGGTGGATTCAAGAACAGAACGCTTTATGACCCCAGCATACCTCCCAATCTTGAAATGACCAAAGAGCAATACAAAAAGTCCAACGCACCCACAATCAATCATTTCTACGAAAAGCTATTGTTGTTAAAGGAAAAAATGAATACTAAAACTGGAAAACGAATAGCTAAGGAAAGACATCAATTCATGCTAGATTATTTAGAGCAATTTTATAAAGAATGGAATCCGCTGTTCTATAAAAACTTAAAGCAGTAATTACTTTCAATTAAAATACTCACTAATTTTTAGTTTGGATTTAGGTCAAAAAAAAAGTGCTTCAATATAAAAATATTGAAGCACTTTTAAGACCTTAAAACCCTTTTTATTTCTGAGACAAGTCTCTAGTCAACCAACCTCTTCTACTTGCAGTTGCAATAGCATATGGAGTAATCCAGAATAAACCAAACGTATATAGAACACTATATGAATAGGCCCAAAGAGACTCTATAAATGTATATCGTTTAGCATAAAACAAAACTGGAAAAGTCGACAATACCAATATACTTACAAATGTTGAACTTAAAAATAACAAAGGGTGTGTAACCACAAATACTAGCATGAATAATACGAATGGGTAACAAAGTACAATTCTCGAAAATT
The DNA here is from genome assembly GCF_005771495.1 of Maribacter sp. ACAM166. GTDB lineage: Bacteria > Bacteroidota > Bacteroidia > Flavobacteriales > Flavobacteriaceae > Maribacter. The sequence goes on along the minus strand of NZ_VAUW01000023.1, from coordinate 5,680 downwards.
GGCTAAAGAATAATACCCTTGTCCCTGCCTTTTGTCCTTTTCTAAAATTCGTGAACACATATTTAGACATTTGAATATTCTCACGAACATTACTTCTACCCCATCTAATAAACATCTTGTATAATCCCTGATACTGTTCCGGAACATTGGTATACGCATAAGCATTTCTTTGAAATAAAACATGAAATCCTTGTTTCAAAATCATATTCGTCATCGCTCTATCCTCACCAATATCTGAAGGTTGCCCCATAAAAGTTTGATTGATCCAATCATCTAAACAAGCAAACACCGCTGTCGCCCTGTAAGCAGCTAATGCTCCTGGCGTACATAACACAGAATTCAACGTACTTTCAGAAGAACGTACAAATTCAAAACTAAGTGCGAAACTCACATCTAACATCTTGGGTAAAAGTGCATCCTTATTATTCAGAACACGAATATTACCTGCTACCGCACCACAATTTTCATCAACGATAAAAGGACTTACTAAATTTCTTAAGGTGTCTTTATCTACGATTGAATCACTATCAACAGTGACAAAAATTTCTCCTGTACCTTCATTAAAACCTCTGTACAAAGCATGGCGTTTTCCCATGTTTTTTGGTTGTTGACAAATCGACACACGATCTCCCAATTCCTCCTTTGCCTCTAACATCCATTTCCAAGTATCATCTTTACTACCATCATCGATAGCCAACAACTGTACTTTATGTTCTGGATAATCACTTTCAGCTAGACTCTTTAAAGTAGCCCAAACTTGCTTGCCTTCATTATAGGCTGGCACTATTACAGTTACCATTGGCAACTCATCATTCGATACTGAAGATATCGCCTTATATTTTAAAAACCGTGTAAAGGTGTAGACAAAGAAGCTCAATTTAAAAACAAAAAACGCTACAGCTATAGTCATAAAAATAAGACCGATTAAAGTACTTCTTCTTTCAAGGTGTAATTGAGTAAAATCGTTTTGTAAAATATAGGCTAAATAAGCAGAACCGAACATTAACACAAATGTGCTCCCTAACACGAAAATACCCCATGCATTGGCATTCTCAACAATCTGTTTAATTCTTAAAAAAAATGACCCCTTTTTGGTCTCCCTATTTTGCTGGTTCAGAATATTTAATTCGTTTTTGGCAGTATTCTTGGTTCTCATAAATGGTTCTACTATTCAGATGTAATACGTATATAGTTCTTCTTTGGATTTTACTTTAACAAAACTTTTTCTTTAAAATCAGATGTACTCGTATATCTAGTTATTTCCTATTTATTTAAAATCATCTCTTTTTAAAGATTTCTACCATCTTCTCTTTTCGTATAAACTTTCCTTAAGCTGAAACAAAACAACAATTTTGTGCCTGTTGTATGATTATTAAAGAACCAAAATTTCTGATGGCGAGCATTACAGCAGTTACTAAGAAATCGAAGCTTTTAATACGAAATGAAACACTTAAGCCTTCTTAAACCCCAAGGCACTTTTTTGTACCTTACTTGAGAAATCATAATCAACCCTTACAACAGCGTATGCTAAAAACTAAAAGTATTCTATTATACCTAGGCTTAATTACGATAGGATTTTTATATTCCTGTAAACAAGAGGCGAAAAAGAATCAAAAACACAAGAAACCAATAGCTATAAATGAACGTTGGTCAGAAGAAAAAGCCAATGCATGGGCAGAAAAAAAACCATGGCTACGCGGTGCCAATTTCAATCCGAGTACCGCCATAAATCAATTGGAATTTTGGCAAGAGGAAAGTTTTGACCCAGAAACTATAGATAGGGAATTAAGTTGGGCTGCTGATATTGGGCTTAATTGCATGCGCGTATATCTGCATCATGTGGCGTGGGAAGTAGACAAGCAAGGGTTTAAAGAAAGAGTTAAAACGTATCTAACTATTGCTGATAAGCATAACATTACCACCATTTTTGTGATCTTTGATGATTGCTGGAATCCCACCTACGAAGCAGGGAAGCAGCCAGAACCTAAACCGGGAATACACAATTCGGGTTGGGTACGTGATCCGGGTGATTTGTTGTTTACTTCAAAAGATTTAATGCCTATTCTTGAAACCTATACCAAAGATATTTTAACCTCTTTTAAGGATGATAAAAGGGTGCTTCTTTGGGATTTGTACAATGAGCCTGGAAATTCCGGATACAAAAACAAATCCTTACCTCTTTTAAAAAATGTATTTGAATGGGCTAGAGCGGTAAATCCGTTACAACCGCTATCTGTCGGAGTATGGAACCTAGATTTACCCGACTTGAATACGTTTCAAGTAAAACATTCTGATGTGATTACCTATCACAATTACAACGATGAAATCAGTCATCAAGATGTTATAGATTCTTTAAAACAATACAACAGACCTCTAATTTGTACCGAATATATGGCACGTAAACATAACAGCTTATTCAGCAATATTATGCCTATTTTGAAAAAAGAAAATATTGGCGCAATCAGTTGGGGGCTTGTAGAGGGAAAATCGAATACCAAATATGCATGGGATAAACCCATACCAGATGGTTCTGAACCAGAACTTTGGTTTCACGAAATTTTCAGAACAGATGGCACTCCATATAAACAAGAGGAAGTTGATTTGATTATGGAATTAACGGGGGTCAAATAGTGTAAATTAATCTATACATCAAGTCTTAATCTTCATCATTTGGAATAGACTAAATACTTTACGTCAAAAAAATATAGCATTCTTTATCCTATTTATGGTTACAATGGTATTATAACAGATGTAGAGTTGATTTTCAAGACTATTAAGAGCAAGGTTCATAAACACAATTATAACCCATTGTTCATTATGATTAGATTATCTGAAATGAGAGTCACTTCAAGCATTTTTTTCGAAAAAAAATAGAAAAAATGTATCGAGAATCGATTTAGGCTTTAAAAAGTTCTCGATACACCCTATTTTTTAATGAAAGATTTAAAAAATACAGCACTCGAACTGACTTTGAAACATAAATTATTTAAAATACACATTGGGTATTTATATCCTATTTTAATGGATATTGGACTCAATGCACAAACTAATAACAACTATAGAAGCGCCAAGTGAAGACATGTCCTCTTTAGAAATACAAGAAGTAGCCGATGATACAAATAGAGTTTCATCAGAAGGACAATCCATAAACTTCATAGGTCAACCCCTGTAACAAAACCTTTAAAAATGGAAAAGATGAGCAAATAAATATAGCTAAATCAGGTGTTGACAGTAATTCTTCTTTAGTTGTTCTAGTAAAACAATTAAAGGACTAACTCCTTTTCATATATTTATATAAATATTACTTCCTTATAATTTAAACGTAGTATTAAATACCCAACACACATGCAATCAAAAAAGTCCATTTTCTACAGCTTATCTTTTTGTTTTCTTATTCTAGCCGCCTGCTCAGGCCCTAATAAAACTTCAGCTACCTTACTTATTTATGGCGGTCCTATTTATACCGTAGATTCTACACAAGCAATGGTAGAGGCAGTAGCTACACATGGCGATACCATTCTTTTTGCCGGAAGTTTTGCCGAAGCGGAAAAATTCAAAGGCGCCCAAACCCAACTGATTGATCTGGCCGGGAAAACGATGACTCCGGGTCTAATAGAAGGGCATGGTCATTTTATGGGATTGGGTTACAATGAACTGAACTTAGATTTAATGAACACCACCAGTTACCAAGAAATCGTGGATGCCGTAGCCGAAGAGGTTAAAAAAGCAGCCCCAGGAGAATGGATTACCGGTAGGGGATGGCATCAAAGCAAATGGGACTCAATGCCCGTAAATACCGTAAATGGTTTTCAAACACATTATAAACTAAGCGAGATTTCACCAGACAATCCTGTTTACTTAAGCCATGCCAGTGGCCATGCCGGTTTTGCTAATGCAAAAGCTATGGAAATTGCAGGACTTGAAATATTATCGAAGGATGGAGTCGATAAATTTGAGGTTGAAGGTGGGGAAGTCATTCGTGATGAACTAGGCACGCCAACAGGTGTCTTCAACGAACTAGCCACTACCTTGATTACAAAACATATTCCAGAGAGTACCCCAGAAAAAAACAGTAAAGCTTTTGAACTTGCCGTAGCTGCGTGTCATAGAAATGGCATAACTGGTTTTCATGATGCAGGTATCGGTAAAGAAACCATTGCTCTTTATGACGAAATGAAGACGGCCGATAAAATGGGTATTCGTCTGTACGCAATGCTAACTGGGTGGGATAAAGATTTACTCAAAGAATGGTATGAAAAGGGTCCTCGAATAGACCCAGATAATTTGTTCACCATCCGTTCGGTTAAATTAAACTGTGATGGAGCGTTAGGATCCCGCGGGGCTTGGCTATTGGAGGAATATACAGATAGGCCAGGGCATTTTGGTCATGAAACACTCCCCATGGAATTTGTTAAAGAAACAGCTTTAAACGGTTTACAGAATGGGTTTCAAGTTTGCTCACATGCTATTGGTGATCGTGCCAATAGAGAAATACTAGACCGTTATGAAGCCGCTTTTACAGAATTACCTGAATTAACAACCGACCATAGATTCCGTATCGAACATGCGCAACATTTACATCCAGATGATATTCCCCGTTTTGCAGCATTAGGGGTTATACCTGCCATGCAGGCCGTTCACATGTCTTCAGATAGGTCATGGGCCATAGACCGGTTGGGTGAGAAGAGAATTGTTGAGGGTGCCTATATGTGGCAAGCATTATTAAAAAGTGGTATTCCGATTGTGAACGGTACAGATGTTCCTGTAGAACCATTAAACCCCATCGCCAGTTTTTATGCTAGTGTTAGTCGTAAAACATTAAAAGGAACCCCAGAAGGTGGTTATGAACCAGAACAGAAAATGACCAGAGAACAAGCGTTAAGATCATACACCTTAGATGCTGCTTATGGTGCTTTTGAAGAAGACATAAAAGGATCGATCAGAGTTGGCAAATTGGCCGATTTCACCATCTATAATCAAGACATTATGAAGGTAGATGAAAATCAACTTTTAGATACAGAAATAGCAATGACCATTTTTGATGGCAACGTGGTTTACACCAACACTGATTCAAACTAGCGGATAGTGCTATTTATAGAAATTTATTTTTCTCTAGCTTAAAAAGAAAAAGATTTTAAATAATTTCAATTGTTAATCTTTATAGGGTTCGTGTAAATGGGTATTCAGTTTAGGAAACTCTTTGTTCTTAAAACAAATGCGTTTGGCCAAACGCACCATATCCTGAATTTGTGTCGCTATTTTACCTTCCCCTTTACCGAGTACACCAAACCGACTATCGTTTAAACTGCCGCCATGACAATCTTGTATTTGATGTAAAACCTTATCCGCTTTATTGGGTAAGGTTTTCTTTATCCAATCGGTAAAAATTTCACCTATCGCGCCATTTAGCCGTACAATTGTGAATGCCATTGATACTGCGCCATTTTTAGATACCGCCTTTGCCAAGTTTAATATTTCATGACTGTTTATTCCTGGTATAATGGGTTCCAACATAGTGTAGGCTTCCCCATAAGTAGGACAGTTAATAATTCGAATTTACTAACTTTAAATTCAAACTGTCATCATGAAAAGCAGCAAGTTTAGCGAGAGCCAGATTATTAAAGCTCTAAAGGAAAATGAACAAGGAAGGTCGGTAGGAGATGTATCGAGAGAGTTAGGT
>NZ_VAUW01000022.1 GCF_005771495.1 Maribacter sp. ACAM166 | reverse complement strand
ATTACTGAAAAAAGAATAAAGGAAGTAGAAAGATTATTAAATTACAGACCTATTAGAAAGTTTAATTATAATAACCCAATTGAAGTCCTAAAAAATAAGTGTGTTGCACTTATGGGTTGAACTCAGCTTTAAATTAATTAAGGGTTTTAAAAAGTGTTATTTTTCATTTTTCAGGCCCTTTAACATTATACTTTCCTATTAAAATATATTTTCCACCCTGTTAAATTAGTATAGATGATTTCTTAAGATCATTTAACAAGAATTTAATGTAACTTAGAGTAAGCTTAAACTTACTCCCTCCACGTTGAGTACGATTAAAAATAAGCGGCTAATCAAAGTTATATGTGGAAAAGAGTTTTAAAAATGTTAGTTGGGCTATATCTTCCATTATTAGCACTTTCCTTATTTCTTTACTCTTCACAAAAAGAAAAACAAATAAAAACTTTATCAGAGAATCAAAAACGTGAAACTACGATAAAGAAAAATAATTTTAAAGAACAGAGTTATTCTTTCCTACATGACACCCATTATTGGTCTACTTTAAACTATCCCAAAGAGTTTGATCCTCTGGGAAAACATGAAGAATTCATGTATCGCTATATAGAACTTGTTAAAGCAATTACAGATTATGACCAGTTTCGCTTTCTAGATTTAAATGGTAAAGAATTTTTCAGAGCAGTACGAGTAGCTGGCGACTCTGTAGTAATTGGTAATTTACAGGCTAAACAAGAACATGCTTACGTAAAAGCTGGCCTAGCTTTGAAACGAGATCAACTGTATTTATCTCAAATAAGTTTGAATAGGGAAAACGGTATTATCGAAAAACCCAACAAACCTGTCATTAGAACAGTTGCACCCATTTTTGATGTGGAAAATAATCAAATAGGATTAGTAGTCATCAACTTTAAAATGAAAAGCTCTCTTGATGTGCTAAAATCCAAAGTTGCAGATACCAATGTGTACCTATTAGATGAAGACCATAGAATTATTAGTTCTAGTACCAACCTTGAAGATTTACCCTATGAATTTGGAGATACAAATAGCACATTGGCTGGTATATTAGACCCAAATATCAATACCTATATGAGGGATAGTACTTTTGTGGATAATAATCATATTTGGTCCCAGCAACCGATTATCTTAAACGGAACAACACACACCTTTGGCTCAAAGTCAAATAAATCTTCAAAAATAATTACTCCCTCAAATTGGTTACTAGTTCTAGAGATACCACCTAGGCTAATAAGAGCCTCATTACTACCCGTATCTGAGAGTATTTTAACGTTTAATATTATTTCAATTATTGTTCTTTTTGGGTTTTCATATGTATACCAAAAAAATAAGATTCAAAAAGAAGAATTTTACGGTGAATTGGAAAGTAAAAATTTATTATTAAAAAAAAGCAAAGACCAATTACAGAAAAATAATTTAGTTGTTACTGAAATAAACAATTGCTTAGAAATTCGAAACAAACAATTAAGTGATTTTAATTATTTGATTTCACACAATCTAAGAGCACCTGTCACTAGTATGTCTGTGATTGTTGAAATGATAAGAAATGAAAAAGAACCCGAAAAATTAAATCAACTTTTACCGAAACTAGACCAGGTTACCAAAAGCATAACACACCTTACGGAAGATATTAATGAGTATGTAGCCATTCTTGATAATACGCAAATAAATGTAACTGAAATAGATTTTTTAGAATTGATACAAGAAGTTGAAAATGAGTTTACCGAAACCCTTCTCGATGATAGTACCTTTGAGGTATTGGTAGATTTTAAAGCTTGGCGTAAATTAACATACTCAAAACTCTATTTACAAAGTATTTTACACAATTTCATTTCGAATGCCATTAAATATAAAAGAGAAAATGTTTCTTCTTTTATACAGTTTGAATCTGCGTATGAAAACAATAAAAAGGTATTATATGTGAAAGATAATGGGATTGGTTTAAATCTTGAAAGACATGGTGAAAACCTTTTTAAACTTTACACAAGGTTTCACAGAAATATTTCTGGCAAAGGAATGGGTCTTTTTTTGGTGAAATCTCAACTAGAAGCACTTAATGCAACTATAACAGTAGATAGTAACGTTGGTATAGGTACAACATTTAAAATAATTTTTGAAAAATGAAGGCAAAATCAAATATTTTATTGGTAGATGATGACACACTCTATTTATATTTAATGGAGCATACGATAAAACAATTAACCGAAACCTTGAAAGTAGATACTTTTACTGATGGTGAACAAGCAGTTGAATTCATAACGAAATGTACAGAAGAGAATGTTGAACTACCTGACGTTATATTTTTAGATATTAATATGCCTTTCTTAGACGGTTGGGGATTTCTTGCTGAATTTAAAAAGTTGAAAACTAAAATTGAGAATAATGTAAACATCTATATGGTAACCTCTTCTATGCGTGATAGTGATAGAAAAAGGGCAGCTGAATTTGAGGAACTTTCTGGCTATGTCATTAAGCCTGTCAACAAAGTTCAATTAAAAGAGATATTCACGAAAATTTACCATGAAAATTGGCAAGAGTAAATGTATGTCTTCTTTAATCGCCGAGTTCAACCCATAAGTACAACACACTTATTTTAGGACTTCAATTGGGTTGTTAGAATTAAACTTTCGACTTCTTTTATTCTTTTGTTCGAGACTTCTCTAAGGTCAGTCTTCTTTAGGAAAAATCACCTTATAACACCTATTCTATTTTATACAGCACCCTTATTATGAGACGCATAGGATCTAGTTAAATAGGTATTTAAGTTTTATCTTTTCTATGTTTTATAGTGATAGGGAAATTCATTTCCATTAAAGAAGGGTAGTGTCTTAATCTAAAATGAGTCGAAGTTAGCAAGTTGCACACTCATTCTTTGGTAGACTTCATCTGCGTTTTTATTATTAAGCTTTTCAATCATTGTAACCAAGGTTGCCCTGTAAGTCAATACCAATAGCGCTAACTTATTACTTCCCATCATAAGACTTACTTCAATATCACCAATGCGGTAACCTTGGCCCACAACCCAAGGTCGCTGATCAATGCCTACGCAACCGGTAATGGCGCCGCGATTATCATTGGTGTTACTACCTTTTTGTCTTCGCCCAGTATGCCGCAGATGACTGTATAGTCTTTTATACTTCGCATGATTATTATGGTTACTGTGCTTTGCTGTCCATATCCACTTGTATATAGTTTCGTGGGTTACACAATACCCGGACTCTTTGTTCAGTCGATTTGTTATGAGTTCTTGGCTCTACTTTTATAGCTCATAAGCTCTTTGATGCGTTTTTTAAGACCTTCGGTCAATAGTTATCCGTTTAGGCTTGCTAATGTGGCGTAAAATAGATATTGACCAGGGCGTGCTCAACGCTATAACGTCCGGCAGTTCGTCCTCGCTAAAGGATGTTGCGCTTCAATTCTCGGTTTACAGTACTCTTGTACACCTATTTGACCAGCTATTGCTGCTTGTGATACCCCTTCCTTAAGTAGTGACTGTATTTGATACCTTTAAAAAAGGCAACGTTGTTTATCTTTTTTCATGTAAGACGAATATAAATATTGAGCCTAAAACAGATAGGGCCAGCCCCATCTGTTTTAAATATTCGTGGTGCACTTATGACTTGAACTTAGAATATTAATTAAAGAAGATTTAGCCGTTTCCTCAATTCAGGTTGGCTAGAACGACTTATAGGCACCACATTTTCAGCAATTAATACGCTATTATCCTCTATATCAATAATTTTGGTGAAATTTATGATATACGAACGATGTATCTGTAGGAATAACTTTTCTGGTAATTTGTTCTTGATTTTTTTTAAGGTAGTATGAACACGGTATTCATCCTTTTCAGTCTTGACATCGATGTAATCCCCATTGGCTTGAATAATCAAAATTTCATCGAATTTTATTTTTATCAACCTTCTGTCTATGTTAATATATAATTCTTCTCCTAATTCTGATACCAGTTCAACTGCATCTTTGGTTTTTGATTGTCGAATTCCTAAATTATTGATTTTTTTTATACTTTTCTCAAACCGCTCTAATGTTATAGGCTTCAATAAATAATCTACAATACACTCATATTCATAAGCTGTAATAGCAAAATCTGTATCTGAGGTGGTTAAAATAATCATTGGTGGGTCTTTCAATGTCTGTACAAAATCTACACCACTAAACCCAGGCATATGAATATCTAAAAAAACAATATCGATAGTTTGTTTATTCAAAAATTTCAAAGCTGAAATAGCATTATCAAATTCTTCTATCACATACAATTCTGGTATTTTTGAACATAATTGCCCTACAACATCACGTGCCGTAGCTTCATCGTCAATTATAATACAGTTCATTTTAAATCGTTTTTATATAAGACTCAATCGTCTCTAAAATATTAATAAATCTTTTTTCAGAATCGTTTTGACCTGCCAATAATTCTCTTTCATAATCGACCGCTATATTGTATGACTTTTCCATGCCAAAAATATTTAACTTATGCTTTAGCTTATGAACAATAGCAGCCGTACTTTTAAATCTCTTTTTCGTTATGTGTTTAAGGTATTCATCTTTCTCTACAGGAAACTCTTCTTTGATAACAGCAATAAACTCGTTTCTAAAGCCTATATCGTCTCCTGCAAGTTCATTTATATAATCAAGGTTAGGTAAATCTATCATTGCTTCTTTTTTAACGTAAAATAAAATGTTGTTCCTATATTTTCTTTGGACTCCAACCAGACATCGCCTTCATAAAGCACCACAATTTTCTGAACAATGGCAAGTCCTATTCCTGTAGCATTCCCATCATTCGTAAGCTTTTTGAACATTTCAAAAATGCTATTTTGATGATGATCGGCAATTCCTTTTCCATTATCAGAAACACTGAACTTCCAAAACATATCGTCAGGTTCATAGTCTATTCTAATAATACCTTTGTCTACTTCTTCAGTTGCCTTTATCGCATTGGTCAATAAATTTATAAATAATTGTTCTAGCCTGTCCTTCTCAAATACCATTTCTGGCAAATTACCTGCATGTTCAAATGTTATATTTTCAGGCACATAAATAGTTCTTTCAATTTCTTTCAAGACAGTATCTAGATTAAAAGAAACTCTATGCTCTTCTGTTTCACCTAAGGTTGCATGTTTCAAAATACCTGTTATAAGCTTATCCATCTTCTCAATATTCAGTGACAACAATGAGAAATTGTCTTTACTTGCATCAGAAAATTTATCCTTTTCATCGTCAATAATCCAGCTCATCAACGCATTAATATTTCGTATTGGAGACTTTAGATCATGGGAAACCATTTGCGCATAATTGTTTAAAGATTGATTTTGAGCTTCTAAATTTTTAAGAAGTTTATCTTTCTCTGAAGTCATTTCAGCTACCTGATCTGCTAAATTACTTATGTATTTAGCCAAATATTCTGTATTGAATTCATCTTTTACATTTAGCCCAAACAATTCTTTGTCATTCAAATTCTCAGTAAGACTACGAATGGCATTATCTAAGGAACTTAAAATATTCTTTTGCTGAACAGCCTCTTTCTCCAACTTCTTATTGGCTTCAAAGAGCTCATCAGAGCTCATCGTTGTAGCCCTATATAGCATCGACAACCTTTCATCATAATCATGATATGACATGTCTATGGCCTTCAAAAAAGCTTCCATTTCTGGATGTGATGCAAGGCGCTTTGTTAGGTTTTTTCTAAGTTGTCTAATTAACAATGAATGCATTATTCGCTAAGTAAGGTTAAGGTCATTGTTTGATTATGTAGTTTACAGGAATATTGCCCGGTAAATGGAGCCATTTCGCCGTAAGAGTAAAAACCGCTAATTACAGTATTGTTCCCCACTACTGATAGGACTTCCTCTATCTCTTCTTCCGTTCTTTGGTCCATGACTAATTTGCGTCCGATACAACTTATTAAAAGTGCAAGCTCAGGTGTTTTCTCTCTTCCTTTCATAGCCAGTTGTGCGGCTCTGTAGGCGCCGTTAACAATATCATCTACCGAAGACATCATTAATTGAACCTTTGCCCCTTCAGGAACATCTCCAGCAAAAGTCATGGTATTTTCATCATTATTAATAGTTAATATAGTACGCACTAACGGCTCTGTATCGTGGTGTGTCCTTATACTTAATGGATACAACAAAGCTGACTTTGGGAGCTCTTTAGCTTTCTCCCCTAAATAGGTCTTATAAAGATCTAAAGCCGGTTTACCATCAAGTTCATACAAAACATTACCCATTGATTTAGTTATACTTCTTTCAGGACCAAAGGGTGTCCATCCTCCGTAATTAGAACTCGATATTTCTAACGTTTCGCCATAAAAACCAATCGCTATAATTTCACCCTCTTTAGGGTTTTCATTATAGGAAGCTAAGGTTCGCTCAAAACGATCACCATCACCACATAGACCGCCCGACAAACCTATCGTTGTTGATATCTTTTCCAAACCACTAATCAATGCACTACCATTAACAGAACTTCCTTCTGAAATTACAAATACATGATTTAAATTCTCTTTTGGAAATGCTGCCATTAATTCCTCCCCTAGCTTTTGATCATCATTCTGATAATCCTCAACATTACTCCTTTTTACTAGAATTGAGCTTTTTTCAAATTCAATAGCGGTTAAAACAGCAGTACCCTCCAAAACCGTGTCGTTAATAATCTCACCAGAGGTCGTACCAAAAACAATCTGGCCAGTAGGAAATAATTCCCTAACCTCATTATAGATATACTCACTTTCCAACATATAACGATTTCCGAATACCAATACCAATGGATTGTTAAGTTGAATTAACGTGTCCTGAAAAATAAAGGGTTCATTCGGTTTTTTAATTGCCTGCACTATTTTCATTGGTTAGTTTTAGCAGCATTTATTTTTAGTAATCGTAAAATGGAACTGTGTTCCTTCTCCAACTACACTATCTATCCATACCCGACCACCGTAACGATCAACAATTTTTTTGACTATAGAAAGACCAATACCCGATGATTCCTCATTCTGCCCAATAGATTGAAATATATCGAAAATCTTTTTATGATATTTTTCAGGGATACCTACACCATTGTCAATTATCGTAAAGCACCAAAAATCAACTTCTTCTTTATAACGTACTTCAACGACCCCTTCTTTATTTTTTATATGTACCACGGCATTGCTAATAATATTTTGAAACAGTTGATGCATCTTTGTTCTATCTGCAATAATAGTCGGTAGATTTTGAGGCACTATCAATTTCACATGCCCTGGTATATAAATTATTTCACCAATTTCTGCAACTACTTTATTGAGATCTACATTAGAATTATCTAGCTCAGAACTATTCGCTGTTGAGTATTCTAATATACCATTTATCAATTTATCCATTGAAGCCACTTTTTCCTGCAACAGCTCCAAATTCTGCTTTCCTCCTTCATCTAAAACATCTTTGTAATCTTCATTTAACCAAGTGGCGAGTGCGCTAATGCTGCGTAATGGAGACTTGAGGTCATGAGAAACAATATGTGCATAGTCTTGTAGACCTTGATTACTGTCCTCCAACTCAGTCATTAACTTTTCTTTTTGTAGTTCAAGATGTTTTTGGTCGGTTATATCTAAATGTATCCCTATAGCTCCAATTACCGATCCCGAATCATTAGATCTTGGAGCCTCACTAATGAGCCAATGTTTTATGTTTTTATCTTTGTCTAATAGTTCTACTTCATAAGAAGTAGATTCCACTTTTAATCTTTTTTTGATTTTCTCTTGATTTACTTGACTACGCTTAAATAGGAGGATATCAGAAGCTATTTTACCCAATAGCTCCTCTTCATTGTATCCACTCATTTCACAAAAACGATGGTTCACCATTTGTATGACTTCATCATTGTCTACTTCTATTAAACCAAGGTTCATATTCGCTATTATGCTACTATACTTTTCTCTCTGGACCTCCAAATTCTTTCTATAATTCTTACTTATGGTAACATCATGGTATACCCATAAGTGCCCTTTATAGGTTCCATCATTATCTATAGGGATAAAATCTCGTTCCAGAATTCTACCATCGATCATTTCAAGTTCATCTGATAATACCGTTTTTCTTTTTGCAAGTACTTCTTCTATTCGTTTTACGAAGTTTTCTGGTTTCTTAAAATATGTTTTAAATTCTTCTTCAGAGGCACTACAATCTTCACCTATATACGCTTCTGGAGTTGCTGTTCTATTAAAAAGGTTACAGAACATTTGATTTGTCCATGCTATTTTACCGTATTCATTCTCCAACAGCACACCGGTCTGCATATTAGATATTAATGTCGACAACCTATTTTCAGATGATTTTAATTTTCTATCTGCTTCCAACTCTTTGGATATATCCTCGATTACTGCTATTTGATAATCTTTTTTGCCTACACTATCTGTAATTGCAGTCATCATAGTCTTCACCAAAATCTTTGAACCGTTCTTTTTAGTGAACTTCAATATGGTCGTAAATTTATCTACTTCACCATTATACATCTGATCCATTAGACAATTTTCGTCGTTAGGATTCTCTGGTTCTGAAATGGCTTTAAGCGAACTGTTTTTAAGTTCATTTTCGGTATGCCCAAGCATATCTACAATTGCAGCGTTGGCCTTAACTATGATGCCATCTAAGGAGAGAACAATACCTAATGGAGAATTCTCTACAATAATATCTAATTGCTTTTTCTGTTCAGAAAGCAGTCTTTTCACTTCCGTCTCCTGAGTAATATCTCTAATTATACCTTGGGCTGCTATTGGCTTCCCATTTTTTCCATAAATAAGACTACTATTTATTTGAACCCATTTTTCAGTAGTACCATTTAAAATAATTTTAGCTTGATAATTTTGGAGGGTTCCAACTTCCATTAGTGAACGCATCGATTTTTGGGTGTATAGAAAAAAATCGGGGTGAACAAAATGAGAAAGATTTACCTTTTTAATAGTATGATCAAACCCTAAAAACTCTTTTGCAGAGCTATTCATATTAATAACATTAAAATCAAGATCCATTACAATGTAAGAATCTACAATGTTTATAAATACCCCAGCCAATTCTGATGTCTTTTCAATCAGGAGTTTTTCTAGCTTTCCATTAGTTTCCTCTAAATGATGGTTTACGTCATAGAGCTCCTTTGATTTGTCTTCTAAAATTCTCTCAGCTTGATGACGTGCCTTTTTCTCTCTTAAGAGGGATTTTTTCAGAAGAATAACTTCTTTATTATCCATTTTGAACGATATCAAATTTCACTTCTGTACCGTCTTCCTTGAAAAGTTCATAGGTAATATCGGCCTTTCCATTAAAGTGCTCAAAAACCTTTTCAATAAGACCATGAGCCATTCGGTATAGTCCTCTTGAGGATGAATATATCATTGTTAAGGAAGTATCGGTTTTATCAAGTATTTTAAAAGTAGGCAGCTCGGCATCTGGATACAATTTTTTCACATGAACATGTATATGATCTTCAATAGAACACAATAAGCTAATAGGAGTTTTATAACACTGTATTACTTCGGGATGTGCATTGCGTAAACTTGAAAACAAATAAAGTCCGAAGGCATACTTTAAATCGCCAGCTGGTAAATCCACTTCTTCACTGAGCTGTGTTATCAGTGCAACCATTTCATTAAACTCATAAGTAGCGACCGATGTATAGATTCCTTGAGAGGGTAAATTAGATTTTTCAATAATATTGTCAACAGTTTCGAGACCAAATTTGGTCTCCACCATTTCCAAAAACTCCGTAAATACAATACCCTTCATTTGATATATTAAACATTATAATATATCAAATGTAGGAATTTTATTACTAAAAATGTTGTAAAATGGGCTTTTTTTTAGCCTTTAACCAGTTGATTCACATTCCAATACTCCAAAACCGCTTTTAATTTATATTCGTAATCTTCATATTTCAAGGGTTTTATCACATAACCTGCAATACCTGTTTGATAACATTTTAATAAATCGGTCCTATTTTCTGAAGTGGTTAAAATAATAGTTGGTAGATACTGTAAAAACTCATCTTTCTTTAAAATAGTTAAAAATTCGATTCCATTCATTCTAGGCATATTCAAATCTAACAATATAATGTCTGGTAGATTTTGACTTGAATTTAAATAAACTAAAGCTTCTTCTCCATTTTTTGCTTCAATTATAGTATGCTTTAAATTCAGTTTTGAAACAGTACGTTTCAACTTCATTACTTCGATTAAATCATCTTCAATTAATAAAATAACCATAGAATAAGTATTTAAAATTACGTTAGTTGCGTGCAATAGATGTAGATGAGTGGCAATCTAATAACTATAAATTTAAATCTAGAACTTTAAAAAATTCTTTCAGGAGAAAATACACTAATATCCATACACGTCTTTTTACCATCTAAAACCTCAGAAACCAACTTTCCGGTTGCAGGACCTAGACTCCACCCCATCATGGCGTGACCTGTGGCAATTGTAAGATTCTTAATGCTTCTAGACCTACCTATATATGGCAGACCATCTGGTGACACTGGTCGTAGACCGGTTTTAGCACTATCAATCTCTTTATTGTTAATTTCCAATTCTGGATAAAACAATTTGGCTCCATTGGCTATAGCCAAAACCCGTTCTTTTCTAACAATATCATTGTTTCCTGAAAACTCCATTGTACCCGCAAACCTGGTAAAACCTTTCATGGGAGTAACTGCCATTTTTGCTTCCATTAATATTGCAGGAATTGAAATTCCTGTTTCACGTTCTACATTAATCCTATAGCCTTTACCTCCTTGAAGCGATAGTTTTAAGTTTAATTTTTTAGAGAGTTCCCCACTCCAAGAACCCGCAGCCAAAACTACCTCGTCTGGCTCATAGGAATTGGAATCGGTAACTACCTGCCTAATTTTGTCACTATTGGTTGTAATATCAACTACTTCTTCATTGGTTCGTATACCAACACCCTTGCTTTTAAGATAATTCAACATCTTGGGCATAATTTCCGTTGGCGTCGTATGACCATCACATTCATAGTGAATAGCACCTTCGGCCTCTATGTTTATATTCGGTTCCAACTTTCTCAATTCTTCTTTATTCAAATCTGAAACTTCAAGACCAAGAAAACTAACCCGCTCAGCGACATGCTTCTCATGCAGGTAACTGGCTTCTGTTTTATACATCATCAGAAGTCCTTTACGTTCAAGTTGAAAATCTCCAAGATCACCCGAGTTTTTAATATCTAAAAAAAGGTCCCTACTGATTAGATTAATCTCTTTAATAACCGGTATTGCTTTCTCCACTTTGGCTTTGGTCGATGATTTATGGAAATACCATGACCATTTAAGAAAATCGATATCCAGTCTTGGTTTGATATAAAACGGGCTAGCGGAATTAAACATCATTTTTATACCTTGAGCAATCATACCTGGTGAAGCTAATGGTATAATATGACTAGGAGTTATATACCCTGCATTCACAAATGAAGCTCCAGAGGTAATATCCCCTTTATCAATAACGGTGACTTGATGACCAGCCTTATTTAAATAATAAGCAGAACACAACCCTACAAAACCACCACCAATAATTATAATATTTTTCGCCATTCTAATTTTTACTTAATCATATCACGTTTACGAATTAAGGCTTCTAAAAAGTAATAATCTGCATAGTTTAAGGGTACATCTATTTCAGAATCTTTAGGAAGATGACCTGTAGAATGTTTTAAAAGAAACCCTTCGTTCGTTCCTAATTCAGCCAAATAAGGCTCCTTACTCAACGTTTCGACTATTGTATTTGCCTCATTTTTATATACTGAATTCAAATCACCGTCAACAAAAGTACTGAGTTCATAAAGTGCCGATGCCGTTATTGCCGCTGCAGATGCGTCACGTGGTGTTAGTTTTGTAACAGGTGCATTAAAATCCCAATATGGTACTTTATTTTCAGGTAGATTTGTGTGGTTCATAATGAACCCTGCTATATTTTTTGCTTGATTCAAATATTTCAAATCCCTAGTTTCTCTAAACATCACGATATAACCATACAAACCCCAAGCTTGCCCCCTAGCCCACGCTGACTCATCTTTATACCCCTGTGCGGTATTCCGCTTTAAAACTTCTCCTGTTTCGGTATCATAGTCTAACACATGGTATGAGCTAAAATCTTTTCTATAATGATTGTCCATCGTCATATCTGCATGCGTAACGGCAATAGTGTAAAAAGTAGAATCTCCAGAAATTTTAGTTGCCTCGAATAACATTTCTAAGTTCATCATATTATCAATAATTACAGGGCACTGCCAACGGTCGTTAGATTCCCATGACTGTATGATTCCTGCCTTTGGTTTAAATCGAGAGGAAAGCGATTTAGCAGCTTGAACCATAACTTTCTCATAAGCCTTATTATCCATATACTTTAACGCATTGCCATAACTATCCCCAATCATAAAACCAAGGTCCTGGGTACCTTCCCAATATTGTAAAGTATCCAAAAGTTTGGTGTAGTATAGGGCTCTATCCCTCCATTCCTCATTTTTTGTTAGTCCGTACAAATTCCACATGGATCCTGGGTGAAATCCGCTAGTCCAATCATACCTGCCAACCCTATGTAACTTGCCGTCAACAATGGTTCTAGGCATAGGCGTATCAGAGTCCACATATTTTATGGCATTACGATATAAATGCTCGTATTGGGTCGAAACTTTATCTAATAGGGGAACAGGTTTTTCAGGGTTTACTTTTTTTTCTTGACAGCTTACAACTGCTATTAACAGCAAAACATAATATAAACTATATTTTTTCATTGGTTAATTATTTAAATTACTTGAAAGCCATAAGCATAAGGATCATCATCATCAATCGTTATCGTATTTTGACCGTAAATTTTCGCCCATCCTTTAATACTCGGAATGATAGCTGGTTTGCCTGCCAACGTAGTTTCCGCTTCAACACGACCTATAAATTGAGAACCTATAAAACTCTCATGTATAAAATCTTCCCCTAAATTCAACTTTCCCTTTGCGTGCCATTGTGCCATTCGCGCTGAGGTACCTGTACCACATGGTGACCGATCAATTGCCTTATCGCCATAAAACACAGCATTTCTTGCTGTTGCAGTATCAGATATTGTTTTACCTGTCCATAACATATGACTTACATTTCTAATAGATGAATCTTCTGGATGGATAAATACATCTGGAAATTTCTCATTGATTTTCTCCCTAATTTCTTGACTGAATTGAATCAATTTACTAGCAGAAAAATCTTGTATTCCTGAAAAATTATCTTGAGGATCTACTATAGCATAAAAATTTCCTCCATAGGAAACATCAAAAGTCAATTCACCTAAATCTGATGACACTATGGTCAAATCGGTTGCCGTTAAATATGACTTTACATTCGTTAATTTCACCCAGTCAACTTTACTACCGGTTTGCTGGTAGGTGATTTTCACCAAGCCTGCAGGTGTTTCCATCCGTACTTCACCTGGAAATTTCGGAACAATCAATCCCTCTTCAATACCAATTGTAATTGCACCAATTGTTCCGTGCCCACACATCGGTAGACAACCACTGGTTTCTATAAATAAAATACCAAAATCATTATCAGAATTACTTGGTGGATAGAATATGCCACCACTCATCATATCATGCCCACGAGGCTCAAACATCAATCCTTTACGTATCCAATCGTATTCTTTTAAGAAATGTTGTCGCTTCTCGCTCATGGTCGCTCCTATTAAATCAGGACCGCCTTGTTTAATGACCCTTACGGGATTGCCACACGTATGGGCATCAATACAAACAAATGTATTACTAGCCATAAAAAATACTATTTAGCATGATTAATATAGGCATTTACCCTGCGTTCCAATATGGGTAGGGTTACCGTACCCTGTTCCAATATAACTTCATGAAAATCTCGAATACTAAATTTATCGTTTAAAGCCTCTTGAGCTTTTATACGCAACTCCCTAATTTTCAATTCTCCCATTTTGTACGATATCGCTTGACCGGGCCAAGCGATATAACGATCAGTTTCGGTATAAATCTCGTGTTCTGATAGTGCCGTATTATTCATCATATAATCGACAACAGCATTTCTACTCCATCCCTTGGCATGAATACCAGTATCTACCACTAATCTACATGCCCGCCACATTTCATAGGTCAACTTACCAAACTCTTCATATGGCGTTCGGTAAATACCTAATTCATTACCTAAAAACTCGGTATACAATGCCCAACCCTCTCCATAGGCTGATAAATACATATCTTTTCTAAACTGCGGAATACTGTCACCTAACTCCATATTCAAACTGCCCTGTAAATGGTGTCCAGGCACTGCTTCATGAGCGGTAAGTGATGGCAAAGTGTACAAAGGCCTACTATCCAATTTATAGGTATTCACCAAATAAAATCCCGGTTGGGTTTCTGATGAAGGACCCGAATACCTGCCACCAGTATATTTCGGAGCAATGGCATCGGGAACCTTTATAACACCGTATGGTCGTCTTGGTAAGGTCTTAAAATACTTTGGTAATTCTGCATCTATGCGTTTCGCAATATCTCTTGCGTGCATTAAAAGCTCATCACCTGTTTTGACATAAAATTGAGGGTCGGTTCTCAAAAAACTCAGGAAATCAGAAAAGCTTCCTTTAAAATCAACCTCATCAATAATAGCTTCCATTTCAGACTTGATACGAGCAACTTCCGACAAGCCAATTTTATGAATATCATCTGCCGTATATTTATCTGTAGTTGTGTAGTAGTTGATTCTATTCTGATAAAATTCTCTACCATTAGGAGTTTCTGATACACCAATAGTAGTTCGTGTAGCTGGAATATATTCGGTCTCAAAAAAGATTTTAATTTTCTTGAATGCTGGTACAACCTTACTCATAATGATTTGCTGTGCAGCAACGATAGTCGAATCTTGTTGCATTTTGCTCATTACCGCAGGTAAATTCAGAATAGGCCCATAAAAACTACTTTGCGAGTAGTCTGCAACAATATGGGTATCGTAGGTTGATTCATATCCTTTGAAAATAACTTTAGGCTGTGATACCCCTTTCTCCAATCCCTTTTTTAACAATACAAGATGCTCATCGACATAAGTAGGAATTGCATTGAGCATTTTCAAATACCTCTCAGCATCCGCGAACGTCAAAATTGGTTTAATCCTGTAATTAAGGTTTAAATGAAAACCCTGATCCGCCTGTATCGGGTTTAAGTACATTTCGTACCGAAACTCATCCACTTGATTTTGAAGTTGAAACCTTAAAAGCTCAGAAGAAATCAAATCAGTTTCCGAAAAATATGCCTTGTCTAAATCATTTAATCGATTCAACTGATTTTTTGCGAATTCAGCATCTTTCTTTTCTAACGATTCTTGATAAGCACCTAATGGATATACGGTTCTATCATAAGAATGATACCCTTCTACATCTGCAATTATTTTAGACAACCACTGTTCACTTTCTTGAGCTTGGCAAAACGAAGTAAAAATTACAAACGAAAAAAAAATAGTCGTTAAAGCATCTCTGTAAACACATTCCAAGCTTCTCATAAACATCTAATTTATTTGATATAACTCCCCTCTTCCAAGCGCACTATGCCTAACGGATTTTCATCTTGCAAGGCCTGTGGAAGAAATCTATTCGGCCAGTCTTGAAAAGAAACCGGACGCACCCATCTTTTTATAGCTGAAGTACCTACTGAGGTAAATCGGGCATCAGTAGAGGCTGGAAAAGGCCCGCCATGCACCATAGAAGAACAAACCTCAACACCTGTTGGCATGCCATTAAACAAAATTCGTCCTACCCTATTTTGAAGTCCGTCTACAATCTCTTCGTAGGTTTTAAGTTCGTCTTCAGACCCTAAAATAGTTCCTGTCAATTGCCCATCTAATTGATTTAATATCTTTTCTAATTGAGAAGCATCATCACAACTAACCACTACAGAAAATGGTCCAAAAACTTCAGTATGAAGTTTTGTATTTGATAAAAAATCACTCCCTTTTACTTTTAGTATTGTCTGACTTCCAATATTCTTATCGGTAGGTTTATCATAATCCGCCACAATGGTTACACCATTTTGCTCGGATAATTCTTTTTTACCCTCTTGATATTTAGCATGAATAGTTGGATGCAACATACACGTTGGTTCCAATTTTAGAATTTCTTCTGATAAGGTAGAAATGAACGAATCTAAATTGTCACCTTTTAAACCCAAAACCAAACCAGGGTTTGTACAAAATTGACCTGCACCCATAGTTATAGATGATGCATATTTAGTTGCCCAAACATCACTATCATTTTCAAGTGCAGACGGAAGAATAACAACAGGGTTTATACTACCCATTTCTGCAAACACCGGTATTGGCTCATCACGTTCGTTAGCCAACTTATAAAGCGCCATACCTCCTTTTAAACTTCCTGTAAAACCAACAGCTTTAACCTTTGGATGTTTCACCAATTGCTGCCCAACGGCTATACCACTACTATTCAAATTAGAAAAAACACCATTAGGCATTCCTGTTTTTTCGGCAGCTTTTATAATGGCAGAAGCAACCAATTCTCCTGTTCCTGCATGCATCGGATGGCTTTTAACGATTACTGGACAACCAGCTGCTAAAGCACTTGCCGTATCACCACCAGCAGTTGAAAATGCTAATGGAAAATTACTCGCTCCAAAAACCACCACGGGACCTAATGGAAACAACATTTTTCGAATATCAGATTTTGGCATTGGCGCTCTGTTAGGCTGACCCTTTTCAATTACCGCTTCTACCCATGAGCCATCTTGTAACAATGTTGCAAATGACCGCAGTTGACCCATTGTACGACCACGTTCTCCGCGAGCTCTACCTTCTGGTAAACCAGATTCTTTACAATAGGTATGTATCAATTCATCTCCCAAAGCCTCAATTTCATCAGCTATAGCGTTCAAAAACTTGGCTTTCTTACTTCCAGAAAAGTCTTTATACTCCTTATATGCTTCTGTTGCCAAATCAACGGCTTCATCTATTTCAGCCGATGTAGCCTCAAAAAATGTCCATTCCGTATCCTTGTTTTCTTTCGGATTGAATGTTTTATACGTATGATTTCCTTTTTTTGACAACGTATTACCTATCGCATTTGTTCCACTTATCATATTCAGTTATTTACGGCATTACTCAAAAATAAAGAAAGGAGTAATACCAACATTCAATTCTTTTAGTACAGTTCAATTTTAACGTCATTAAATTGAACTATAATACTATACTTATTTAGTTAATTCCTTTGTAAGAAGGCAGTGTTGGTCTTGATGCCATACCTGCTTTAATAACAGCTTCAACTCGTTTACGTTCGGCACCGATTAAAGGTAACCTTGGGGCTCGAACAATCTCGGTACCAATACCTGTTGCTACTTCTGCCATTTTTATGTTTTGTACTAATTGCGGACTAATATCTAATTCTAATAAAGGTAAAAACCATCTGTAAATTTCCAAAGCCTCATCAATTCTTCCTGCTTTGGCTAATTCAAAAATAGCACAAGTTTCTGCTGGAAAAGCACATACCAAACCTGCAACCCATCCATCGGCACCCATCAAAACACTTTCTAATCCTAAGGTATCAACACCTGTCAAAACCTTTAAACGATTTCCGAATCTTGATTTCATACGTGTGATGTTTGAAATATCTCTTGTAGACTCTTTAACCGCTTGAATATTATCGCACGACAATAATTCATCGAACATGTCTAACGTCACCAGAATACCATAATCAATAGGATTATTATAAATCATTATTGGTAGGTCTGTACTATTGGCGGTTTCCTTAAAGTACGTAACCGTCTCATGGTCATTTGCTTTATAGCGCATTGGTGGTAACATCATTAACCCAGTTGCGCCACATTCTTCAGCCACTTCTGCAGCGTGTATAGCTCCCTTAGTTGTTTGTTCCGCTATATTTATAATTACCGGCACCTCACCCTTAACAAGCTTTACGGTCTCCTTCATTAATATTTTTTTCTCCTCATAGGTGAGCGTGCTGGCCTCTCCTAAAGTTCCACCTAAGATAATACCGCTAACACCAGCATCTAACTGGGCTTTGATATTGACTGAAAACATATCTAGATCCAATTCGTCTTTGTTGGTAAATTTTGTGGTAACTGCAGGCATAACACCTTTCCATGATATACTCATCTTACTTAATTTTTAGTGATACACAAAAATACTAGTACAACCTTAGAATCAGTATCATCATATTAGCCAAACTTGGTACTATTTTACCCTATTATTTAATTTTAGACAAAAAATATGATAACTTAGATGTAAATGAAAGTATATCCTTTTAAGATACCCAAACCTGTAGATGAACATTTAATTGTTCAAATTGATAAGGAACCTATCTTTTACAACCGACTACACCAACACGAAGAAATTCAAATAAGCCATATCGTAAATGGTACAGGAAAATTATTGGTAGGAAATAGTATTCATCAGTTTTCAGAAGGAGATACTTATGTTATAGGGAGTAATCTTCCGCATATTTTCAAAAGCATACCTGGCGAATTCGATGCTCATATGGTTACCGTTTTCTTTACTAAAAGCACATTCGGAACCGATTTTTTTAATTTGCCCTATTTCAAAGAGCTAAAGCACTTTTTCTATAACTCAAATTCGGGATTTAAGGTTTTATCCCAGAGACATGAAATCAGCAAAACTATCTTAAAGTTATCTCTCCAAGAAAAGTTGGAGCGATTTGTTTCTTTTTTAGGATTACTAGACCATTTGGGCAAGGTTGAAATGGAACCTTTGAGTAAATTTATTTATTCAAAGACCTTATCCTCAACTGAAGGAGAACGATTACAGGTCATTTTTGATTTCGTATTTAAAAATTTCCAACATCCTATTGCGTTAGAAGAGGTTTCTAAAATGGCTTTTATGACGCCGAATGCCTTTTGCCGATTCTTTAAACAACGTACCAATAAAACATTTTTTCAATTCTTGATTGAACTAAGAGTAGCACATGCTTGCCAATTACTCAGCACTAAAAAAGAGTTAAATATTAATCTAGTTTCCGATTTATCTGGGTTTAATTCCATTTCGAACTTCAATAAAAAATTTAAAAAGATTAAAGGAATCACTCCAACGCAATACCAGCAATACCATTTGATATAGAAATACACCTTTCATGTATTTATTATCACCAATAAATTTTAAAATGAAAGATAGGTTTCTATATTTGCGCTTCTATCATAATACAATGGCCCACGTGGTGAAATTGGTAGACATGCTACCTTGAGGGGGTAGTGTTCGTAAGGACGTGCTAGTTCGAGTCTAGTCGTGGGCACAAAAGGTTAGATTTTACATCTAACCTTTTTTATTTTGATAATTTTAACTTCTATCTAGTAGTACATAAATCTATAAATTGTAGATTTGTTTAATCCTTTTTTGAAAAACATGAACAATGTAAAAAAGCAATTTAGTATTAGGGATTTAGAAAACCTATCTGGTATTAAAGCGCATACTATACGGATTTGGGAAAAAAGATACAATCTTCTTAGTCCAGAACGTACAGATACCAACATAAGAAGTTACAGTCTTTTAAGTTTACAAAAACTACTTAATGTAACATTACTTTATAACAATGGGCAAAAAATATCTAAGATTGCAAAAATTTCAGATAGCGATATACCCTATGTTGTTAGAGAAATTGTAGCGAAACATAGTCATAAAAGCCATGCTATAAATGCATTTAAACTGGCTATGGTAAATTTTGACCAAACGATGTTTTTTAACACCTACAATGCACTTTTAAGTGAAAATTCATTCAGAGAAATTTTCAAGGAAACTTTTGTGCCGTTGTTGAATGAAGTAGGCCTATTATGGCAAACAGACACCATTAGTCCTGCACATGAGCACTTTATAAGTAGTTTAATAAAACAAAAAATACTTATAAACACTGAAAAATTACAACACCTAAATCCAACAAAAAAAGATAAAGTTTTCGTGGCATTTTTACCAGAAAACGAAATACATGATATTGGGCTTTTGTATCTTAACTATGAAATAATACTTAAAGGATATAAGTGTATTTATCTTGGGCCAACTATACCTATGGAAAATCTGGAAGATATTCTTAAATACTTTGACGATATTTATTTCATATCCTATTTAACTGTTTTCCCAGAAAAAGACCGTATAGATAAGTACTTAGAAGATTTTACTAAACTAGTTTCTGAATATAATAATCCAAATTTATGGTTGTTAGGAAGGCAAACTCATTTCATAAATCAAGAGACTAAACCAACGTTCTGTAGAACATTTTCGTCTATAGATAGTTTAGTAAGTAATTTATAAGTCTAATAATATTCATGGGAAAAAATTGTATCGTTATTGGTTCTGGTTTCGCATCATTGTCAGCAGCCTGTTACTTGGCAAAAGATGGGTGGAACGTTTCTATTTATGAAAAAAATGACACCATCGGTGGTCGGGCGTCACAATTTGTGAAAGACGGTTTTACTTTTGATATGGGACCAAGCTGGTATTGGATGCCAGATATATTTGACAAATTTTTTGCCGATTTCAATAAAAAAACATCAGATTATTATCAACTTGACAAACTAGACCCTGCCTATAAAATTTTCTTTTCTGACGATATTATCACTATTGGTGATTCTATGGATAAAATTTGTGCAGAATTTGAACGTATTGAACCAGGTAGTTCGAATGAACTTAAAAAATTTATTGGCGAAGCACAAGAAAATTATGACATTGCCATTAATAAGATTGTTTTACGACCAGGTCTTTCTCCATTAGAATTGGTGACGAAAGAAACGATTCTCAAAGTAGACCGGTTTTTTAAAACTATTAGTTCTCAAGTTCGTAAGCGTTTTAAAAATCCAAAGCTAATATCTACGTTAGAATTCCCTGTTTTGTTTCTTGGTGCTAAGCCCAGCAACACTCCATCATTCTATAGTTTTATGAATTTTGCTGATTTCGGATTAGGTACATGGCATCCAAAGGGAGGTATGTTCGAAGTTATAAAAGCGATGCATAGTCTAGCTTTAGAACTGGGCGTGACCTTTACAACCTCAAAACCTGTAGACAAAATTTTAGTGGAAGATGGTAAAGCTGTAGGAATTTCAGCTGGAGGAGAAACCTTTACAGCAGATGTTGTATTGAGTGGAGCCGATTATCAACATTCAGAAAGTTTGTTAGATAAGAATCAGAGACAGTATAAAGCGAACTATTGGGAGAAAAAAGTATTCGCCCCATCCTCTTTGTTATTTTATATAGGGTTCGACACCAAATTAAAAAACATAGAACATCATAATCTCTTCTTCGATACAGATTTTGAATTACACGCAAAAGAAATCTACGATGACCCTAAATGGCCGTCTAAACCTTTATTCTATGCAAACTTCCCATCTTTAACAGATGCTAGTATGGCACCACAAGGCTGTGAGACAGGTTTTTTCTTAGTTCCTATAGCACCTGGTCTTGAGGATACCGAAGAACTTAGGATGAAATATTTTGACTTGATTTTGAATAGATTTGAAAAAAGAACAGGTCATAAGATTAGAAATAATATTATATTCAAGGAAACTTTCTGTGTTAATGATTTTATTGAGCGCTATAACTCGTATAAAGGAAATGCATATGGAATGGCAAACACACTAACACAAACTGCATTTTTAAGGCCTAATTTAAGAAGTAAAAAAGTAAAGTTTTTATATTTTACAGGACAACTGACTGTACCTGGACCCGGAGTTCCACCTGCATTAATCTCCGGTAAATTAGTGTCAGAATTAATTACAAAAGATAATTAGTTTAGCACATGAAAGGAACTTTTGATCAAGTATCGTACGAATGTAGTAAAATCGTTACCGAACGATATAGCACATCGTTTGCCCTAGCCACAAAGATGCTACATTCATCTATACGAGGCCATATTTACAATATTTATGGTTTTGTTCGCTTTGCGGATGAAATTGTAGACACATTTCATGATTATGAAAAACAAGTGCTTTTTGATAAATTTGAACAGGAACTAGAGGCTGCCCTGAAAGATAGAATTAGCCTAAATCCTATCTTAAATTCTTTTCAACATACTTTTCATACTTATGACATTCCTAAGCATCTTGTAAATTCGTTTATGAAAAGTATGCGAATGGATTTAGTTAAAAATATTTACCGTACCGATACCGAATACAAGGAATACATTTATGGATCTGCAGATGTGGTAGGCTTAATGTGTTTAAAGGTCTTTGTTAAGGGCGATGTTGAAGCTTACGATCATTTAAAAGAATCGGCAATGGCCTTGGGTTCTGCTTTTCAAAAAGTAAATTTCTTGCGTGATGTAAAAGCTGATTTTGAAGAATTGAATAGATCCTATTTTCCGAACACCAATTTAAAAGAATTGGATGAAACTTCTAAAAAAAGAATTGTAGAGGAAATAAAGGCAGATTTCAAATTGGGATATAAAGGTATTATCGGCTTACCAAATGAGGCTAAATTCGGTGTATACACTGCTTATAAATATTATTATAAATTGCTGAAAAAGTTACAGAATACACCATCCTTAGAAATAAAAAATGCTCGGATACGTGTACCAAACTATCAAAAATTCGGCCTCTTGGCGAGGTCTTATGTGAAATATAAAATGAAATTAGTATAATGGATGTATTATTTTGGATTTTGATTTTTCTGGGAACATTCCTTTTTATGGAATTTATGGCGTGGTTTACCCATAAATATATCATGCACGGTTTTCTATGGAACTTACATAAGGATCACCACAATAAGGATCATGACTCTTGGTTCGAAAGAAATGATACTTTTTTTATTTTTTATGCTATTGTTAGTATGTCCTTATTTTATTCTGGTGCGAGTGGGTTCTGGTATGGTTATCCTTTAGGATTTGGGATTCTAGCGTATGGTATAGCCTATTTCTTAGTACATGATATATTTATCCACCAACGTTTTAAACTTTTTAGAAACGCCAGTAACTGGTACAGCAAAGGTGTTCGAAGAGCTCATAAAATGCATCATAAACATTTAGGCAAAGGTGATGGGGAATGTTTTGGTATGCTGTTCGTACCATTCAAATACTTTAAAAAGTAAAGATGCCAAAAGCTCTGGTTATAGGTGCCGGTATTGGGGGCATTTCCAGTGCATTACGTTTGCGTAAAAAAGGGTATCAAGTAACCGTAATTGAAGCGAATAATTATCCGGGAGGAAAAATACATGCTATCGAAAAAGATGGATATCGTTTTGACTTGGGCCCATCTTTATTTACCATGCCGCACCTAGTTACTGAACTATTTGAATTGTTTCATAAAAATCCAAACAATCATTTTCAATTCAAACGAAAAAAAACGATTTGCAATTATTTTTGGGAAGACGGTCATCGCTTTACGGCAGCATCCAATAAAAATGATTTTATAACCGAAGCCGCCCATAGTTTTAACGAACCAACACAAAATATATCTAGGTATATTAAGAAAAATAAAAAAAAGTATGATTTAACAGCCCCTATTTTTTTAGAAAAATCCCTTCACAAATTAGGAACTTATTTATCAGTTCAAACTTTAAAATCCATTTTTCAAATTGGTATTCTAGATATAAATTCTACGTTGAACGAAACTAATAAAGATTTTTTTGACAACCCAAAACTGGTACAATTATTCAATCGCTTTGCAACGTATAACGGGTCATCACCTTATAAAACACCAGGAATTATGTCCATGATTCCCCATTTAGAAATGGACTTTGGAACATTCTTTCCTAAAGGGGGAATGCATCAAATTAGTTTAAGCTTGTATAAGTTAGCACTAGATGAAGGTGTTATTTTCAAATTCAATGAAACAGTACAAGAGATTACTATAGCACATAATAGAGCAACCGGAGCAATCTCAACAAAAAACAGTTACAAAACTGATTGCGTCATTTCTAATATGGATATCTATCCAACATATAAGCGCCTATTAAAAAATCAGAAGGCTCCTGAAAAAATATTATCTCAAGAACGCTCAAGTTCAGCCCTTATTTTTTATTGGGGAATTAAAAGAGAATTTCCAGAATTAGACTTACATAATATTTTTTTTAGTGAATTCTATGAAAAGGAATTTAATGCCATTTTTAATGATAAATCATTATTTAATGACCCTACAATTTACATCAATATAACTTCAAAAGACAACCCATCAGATGCTCCTCAAGGAAGTGAAAATTGGTTTGTAATGATAAACGTGCCAGGAAAT
Organism: Maribacter sp. ACAM166; assembly: GCF_005771495.1. GTDB lineage: Bacteria > Bacteroidota > Bacteroidia > Flavobacteriales > Flavobacteriaceae > Maribacter. The sequence continues at coordinate 45,115 of NZ_VAUW01000022.1, read as the reverse complement.
TATGGCCAAGATTGGGGAGTTTTAAAAACACAAGCTCGTCGAAATATTATATCAAAAATTAATAGGATTCTAAAAGTTGATTTAGAAAGTTTAATCACTACAGAACATATACTAGACCCTGTAGGTATCGAGAAAAATACAAGTTCGTACCGAGGGGCATTGTACGGGTCAGCCAGTAATAACAGATTTTCTGCGTTCTTAAGGCATCCTAATTTCTCAAATTCGATTAAAAATTTATACTTCTGCGGGGGATCTGTTCACCCAGGTGGGGGTATCCCCTTATGTTTGCTATCTGCAAAAATTGTCGCTGACCTAGTACCTAAATCAGAGAAATATGATTGAGGTCATTAGAAAAAATAAGGTGTGGTTAAGTGTTGGTATAATATGGTTATTTCATATTTCTGCAATTATCGGAATTTCATTAGGGAATTTAGACTGGTTTATTGAAAAAACTCCCATAAATCTCGGACTCTCGTTTTTTCTATTTTTAGTTGTATATCCAATAAACAATATAAAAAAGCTAAGTGCTCTTAGTTTATTTTTTATCGGTGGTATGCTTGCAGAATGGCTTGGTGTAAATTATCAAATCTTATTTGGGGACTATGAATATGGCCGAAATTTCGGGCCAAAACTAGATGGAGTACCCTATTTAATTGGAGCCTACTGGGCGCTATTAACATTCATTACTGCGAGTATTTTAGACCTTACCCAATTACCGTTCAGAATTAAAGTCATAGGTGCTGCAGGTTTAATGGTCGTACTAGATTTTTTTATGGAAAAAAGTGCACCTACTTTTCATTTTTGGACTTTTACAGGAGGTATGCCAACTTTTGAAAATTATTGGACCTGGTTTCTATTGGGAATCATCTTTCAAGTCGTTCTAAAACTTTTAAAAATTAAGGGAAACCAGATGTTCTCACTTAATCTATATTTGGCCCAACTTTTTTTCTTTTTATTCTTTTATTTCTAATCTTAAAATGGCAAATAATCAATACCATTCCAACTTCCTATAGATTTATAAGGTTGGAACCGAGAAAATAGTTCCTCACTATACCATTTCAATTCTTTTGTTTTAGCTATAGCCCTTGAATGCTCCTTACTACCATACGCAAATTGCATCAGAGAATCCTTGTCCTTCCAAATACTAAAAGTAGCCATTTGCAAGAAAGGAACCTCACCAATTCCTTTTGTATAAATCAATCCGTTATTATGCGCTAATGGCCTTTGAGAAGTCGGAACATACTTCCAAAATTTATGTAAAAATCGAATTTTTATCGTTGCTCTGGTTATAACCGCTACAAAAGGATTATCGGTACTAATAGTTTTACTTTCTATGAAGGGGTTTTTACCAGACCAATACCCTCTTGATTTGGTGTTCTTTAAGAATAGCGTATAACGCTTTTCTGACTTTTTGAGGTATCTTTCAATCAATTGAGATGTGTCAAAAAAGCTATTTGCTACTTCCTCATTCTCCCAAATTTGCAGTAAAACATAAACTGACCAATCTGCAAAAGGATTGAAACCATCCTTACCGCTTCCCATAAGTTTATACTCTTGAAGACCTCTTACTTTTTTCAATGGCTTATGTGCAAATTGCATCATTCCAAAAGCCCAAATTTTACTAAGAAAAGTGTTATATCTGAAGAAAGTTATGGTTGTAACTTGAGACATCTGATTATTCGGATATCAATTCACTTAGTAGTTTGTCCACTTTCCCATTATCCCAATCGGCAATTGCATTTTGGTGCACAACTATAAAACCTTTTTTGTCCAAAACATAAGAACCTGGTGACTTTAACAATGTCAAAGGACTTGGTTCTCCAATTATTTGGTAGGTAACAGGAAAAGAATATCCTTCCTCTGCCATGAAAAGCTCCACAGGAGCCCTTTCTTCATTGGTTATTATATATAGCTTCATGTTGTCACCATAAGCTTCATACAGGTGTTGAATATCCTTTAATTGCGCTTGTGAGGGCATGTGCCAAGAAGTCCAAAAGGTTATAAATACCACCTTTCCTTTTGCTTCCTGAAAATTGAAATATTTCCAATCGTTATCTTTTAGTTTCCAATCATAATCTGTGATATGACCCCTTTTTTCAGGTTTAATTATTGTTGGTGAAGTGGCAAAGAGCCTATTCAGTATAATTTTACTGTAATCACCTAATGGTGTAACAAAAAATGAAAGTACAAAAGCAATAATCAGTAAGGTAAAAACCGTTTGTCTTTTCATTGAAATTAAATCTGCTCAAAACTAAAAAACTCCTGAATAGTATCAGGAGTTTTATTCACTTATTTTAAACTACTGTTTTAAGCAACGTTTTCTCTTTTGATTACATTAAGTGCAGAACCTTCTCTATACCATCCAATTTGAGCGGCATTGTACGTATGGTTTGCTTTAATGGTATCAATACTTCCGTCATCATGTAGTATTTCTATTGTCAATGGAACATCTGGAGAAAACTTTTCAATATCAACGAAATTAAACGTATCGTTCTCTTGAATTAAATCGTAATCATTCTCATTTGCAAATGTCAAGCCCAACATGCCTTGCTTCTTAAGGTTTGTCTCATGAATACGTGCAAAAGATTTCACCAATACGGCTGCGACACCTAAGTGACGTGGCTCCATTGCCGCATGCTCTCTAGAAGAACCTTCACCATAGTTATGATCTCCTACTACAATTGTTTTAATGCCCTTAGCTTTATAAGCTCTTTGGGTATCAGGAACACCGTCATACTCACCAGTTAATTGGTTCTTAACAAAATTTGTTTTCTTGTTATATGCATTAACAGCTCCAATCAAACAGTTATTTGAAATATTATCTAAATGGCCTCTATAACGTAACCAAGGGCCAGCCATAGAAATATGGTCTGTAGTACACTTACCAAATGCTTTAATCAATAATTTAACTGATTTTAATTCCTCATCCTTTATAGGCTGAAATGGCTCCAATAATTGAAGACGCTCAGAATCAGTTGCCACTTTGACCTCTACGGAAGAACCGTTCTCACCAGGTGCAAGATACCCTGCATCCTCTACTGCAAAACCTTTTGGAGGCAATTCCCAGCCTGTTGGCTCATCAAATTTAACTTCCTGACCATCTTCATTGATTAGCGTATCTGTAATTGGATTAAAATCTAATCTACCTGCTATAGCAATTGCGGCAGTAATTTCTGGAGAGGCAACAAAAGCGTGTGTATTAGGGTTACCATCTGCACGTTTCGCAAAGTTTCTATTAAATGAATGAACAATACTGTTCTTTGGTGCATTTTTAGGATCACTATAACGCGCCCATTGCCCTATACAAGGTCCGCAGGCATTGGTAAATATCTTAGCGTCCAATTTCTCGAATATGCCAAGAATACCATCACGAGCAGCTGTATAACGCACTTGTTCAGAACCAGGGTTAATCCCTAATTCCGATTTCATTTTCAAACCTTTATCCAATGCTTGTTGCGCTATGGATGATGCTCTTGATAAATCTTCATAAGAAGAGTTGGTACAAGAACCAATAAGACCCCACTCAACCTGTAAAGGCCAATCATGGCTCGTTGCCTTCTCTGTCATATCCTTACCTACTTTAGTAGATAAATCTGGAGTAAACGGTCCGTTTAGTAAGGGGCCTAATTCTGAAAGATCAATCTCAATAACTTCATCGAAATATTTTTCTGGATTTTCGTAAACCTCTTTATCAGCAGTTAAGTATTCCTTTACATTATTAGCAGCATCTGCAACATCTGAACGATCCGTAGCTCTTAAATAACGCTCCATTGACTCGTCATAACCAAAAGTTGATGTTGTTGCACCAATTTCAGCACCCATGTTACAAATAGTACCTTTACCAGTACAAGAAAGGGCAATGGCACCTGGTCCAAAATATTCAACTATAGCGCCTGTACCACCTTTAACGGTTAAGATTTCAGCTACTTTAAGAATAATATCCTTTGGAGCCGTCCAACCAGAAATTTTACCGACCAACTTTACTCCTATTAATTTTGGAAATTTTAATTCCCAAGCCATACCTGCCATAACATCAACAGCATCAGCACCACCAACACCAATAGCGACCATTCCTAATCCACCTGCATTAACGGTGTGAGAATCTGTACCAATCATCATACCTCCTGGAAATGCATAATTCTCTAATACAACTTGGTGAATAATACCTGCACCTGGCTTCCAAAAACCAATTCCGTATTTATTGGAAACTGATTCTAAAAAATCAAAAACTTCAGCACTAGTTGAGTTAGCTGATTTCAAATCTGCCTCAGCACCACTTTTTGCTTGAATCAAGTGATCGCAGTGAACTGTTGTTGGCACAGCCACTTTTGGCTTACCTGCTTGCATAAATTGCATTAAGGCCATTTGTGCCGTTGCATCTTGACAAGCGATACGATCTGGGGCAAAATCAACATAATCTTTACCTCTAGTAAACGTTTTAGTTGGCGTACCATCCCATAGATGTGAGTATAAAATTTTCTCAGATAGGGTTAGTGGTTTTCCGACAATGCTTCTCGCTTTGTCAACACGTTCCGCCATATTGGCGTAAACCCCTTTAATCATATCAATATCAAATGCCATTCTTTATGTTATTTTAAGTTAACGCAATTGGGTAAATTTAAGAAAATCTATAATGCAATTTAAATTAAACAAGTATGATTAATCGCTTTTTAATAAATGAAGTGAAAATATGAATCGAATCCTAACGGAAAGATTGTTTTATTTCTATGATAAACAATATTAATACTAGTGTATAAAGCGCTGAACTAGAGTAGATTATCAATTATATCTTCCTCGGTGATACCCTCCGCTTCTGCTTTATAATTTTTTATGATTCTATGACGAAGAATTCCTTTGACTACGACATGAACATCTTCAATATCGGGGGAAAACTTACCGTTAACAGCAGCATTTGCCTTAGCTCCCAATATTAAATTTTGAGATGCCCTTGGGCCAGCACCCCAATCTAAATACTGTTTCACATACGCTGAAGCAGAATCTAAATTTGGTCTGGTACTGTTCACTAATTTAACGGCATACTCGACAACATTATCCGCTACAGGAATTCTACGAACCAAATTTTGAATCTCAATAATTTCTTGAGCGTTAAAAAGTGGACTTACGACTTGCTTTTTATCAGCAGTTGTATTTTTTACAACTTGAATTTCTTCAGCAATTGAAGGATATTTCAATTCAATTGCAAACATAAAACGGTCTAATTGGGCTTCTGGCAAAGGATAGGTACCCTCTTGTTCAATTGGATTCTGAGTAGCCAAAACAAAATATGGTAATTCAAGCTTATGTTGATGCCCAGCAATGGTAACCGCTCGTTCTTGCATTGCCTCTAATAATGCCGCTTGGGTTTTAGGAGGTGTTCTATTGATTTCATCAGCCAAAACAATATTCGAAAATATTGGACCTTTAATAAACTTAAAATTTCTGTTTTGATCGAGAACCTCGCTTCCAAGAATATCACTCGGCATTAAATCTGGAGTAAATTGTATTCGCTTAAAATCAAGACCTAATGCTTGTGCAATGGTATTTACCATTAAAGTTTTTGCTAAGCCCGGCACACCTATTAATAAAGAATGACCGCCTGTGTATATCGAAAGGAGTATTTGTTCAATTACGTCTTCTTGACCTACAATAATCTTAGCTATTTCCTTTTTAAGCGCAACATGTTTTTCAACTAGGCGTTCTATAGCGGCAACGTCTGACATATTTTTATTCCTTTATCCAGTTGTTAGCGAATTCACAATCCTTGTTTTCATCGTTTACACTTATATAGGTTTCCTCAATATGCTCTTCCATCCATTTTTTGATGGCATTATATTTTTTTTCGGTAAGTGCCAATTCTTGAATCTTAGTATAATCCTTTGAAAAGTCTGCTACATGCTCATCGTATCTATTGGTAATCTTTAGAATTTTATATTTAGGCGCACCACCGCGAGGGTCTTGCTCTAAAACAGGATAGGTGATTTCATTATCTTTTAAACTCTGAACTTGATTGTATAAGGTAGGATCCATTTTCGTTAATTCGAAACGTGAGCTAAAATCTTGAGGGTTTCTTAATAGTCCACCGTCAAACTTGGTTTCCTTTTCATCTGAAAAATTTAGGGCTGCTTCAGCAAACGTAAATTCCTTATTAATTAATTTTTCACGAATACTGTCTAATTCAGACTTTGCTGCATCAAGAACATCTTGAGAGATTTCTGGCTGAACTAATATATGCCGCAAATCCAATTCTTGTCCTCTTATTTTCTCTATAAAAATAATATGGTAACCAAAAGTAGTTTCAAATGGCTCTGACACCTCACCCTCCTTTAGACTAAAAGCTACATCCTTAAACTTCTTATCAAATCCGGTGTCTTTGGTAATACTATAAAAACCTCCTTTTGATTTTGAACCAGGATCTTGTGAATATAGAATTGCCTTCACACTAAAGCTAGCATCATTATCTTCAATATCAGCTTTTATTCGATTTAGTTTATCAACAACCTTTTGCTTCTCTTCTTCCGATGGCTTTGGCTCTTTGGTTATTTGTGCAATTTCTAATTCTGCACCAAAAACAGGCCGCTCATCTTCAGGTATTTTATTAAAAAATTGACGAACTTCTTCTGGAGTAATCTCAATCTCTTTTATAATATCTTGTTGCATACGTTCCGATAACATACGCAATTTATTAATCTTATAAAGTTCTTCCCTAAAACTAGACTCATCCTCCTTCTTGTAATATTTCAAGACCTTGTCCATGGAGCCTATTTGCTGTACCAAAGACTGCAATTGGCGATCACCTGTAGCGTTAACTTCATCATCTGAAACTAAAATACTATCCTGAACAGCCTGATTAGCATATAACCTATCCTCCATCAATTTACCTAAAAGTCCACAATGACTAATATCATCTGCAGAGGCACCTTGACTCTTAAGATCGATTAATGTTTTTGCGATATCGGAATCTAAAATCACATAATCGCCTACAACTGCAGCAATACCATCTAATTTGATTCGCTTAAAATTATTCGAAGAATCTTTTTTCACTCCTGTTGCGTCCGCAACAGCTTCTATTGGCTCTACTTGATTATCGGGAACAATAGGAATGGAATCCTGTGCTGTTACAACACTGGAAAACAGTATAACCAAACCGATATACATACTATTTTTTACTTTCGAAAACTTCAAATTCTTTATCCTTGATTGCTTCATCTAATAATTCAGTTTCTAATTTACGCAGGTAGTCCATTTTTCTGCGGCTTAATAAAACTTGTTCTATGGTAGGCCTTATAAATGACAAAGGTGCTATATCGTTGATATCCTTTGTTTCTTGTATTTTGCCCAAATATACCCCGATTGAATCCTCCAATTCAAAAAATTGTGAGTTTTTTAAGTACTTATCGGCATTTTCAATTGTGATCGGTGGTATTTCTTCGAAAATTCTGGTGTAACGTACCCAAATAGAATCGTTAAAATTAAGCTTGTTGAATTGCACACCTATGGAATCTAAATAACGCACATCCGCTACCTTGAAACTTTTCAAACGCTTACTAACCTCATCTTTGTCCAAAAATCCTTTGGGCAAGGCAACAAATCGAATTCTTGCTATTCTTTCTTTAAGTTTGAAATTTTCTTTCCCTTGTTCGTAAAAAGCTTTTAACTGAGCAGTAGTAATCACCGAATCGCTAGCTTGAGACACCAAGGCTTCTTTGTAGGCACGTGTATATAAATCGGTACGATAATCATCTACTAAAGCATTGTATTGAGCCAACTTATCTTCAGATAGGTTAATTTTTGCTTTGGAAAGCAACAGTTGCTTAGAAGCCCAATTATTAATATAGTTGGATGCAAAAGAAGCACTATCCCCTTTACTCATGTTTTCCGTAATAAGTGGAGCTAAATCTTTTTGATATAAAAAAGCATTACCGACCCTAGCGATAGGATTCTTCTGCACCTCCTTTTTGAATAGGTTCGAACAAGAAAATACGACTAAAGAAAGCACACCTAGCACTAAAACAGGGGATACTTTATCGATTAGAATTTTTGGTTTATTAGAAAACATCGAGCAAAAATAGCAATTACCCTCTCGTGTGCAAATGCTTATTGATTTACTTAACACAATTTTAGGGGCTACACTAGAAAATAAATGCCTTATTTTCAATCGAAAGCCAACTTTTACACCATGGTAATCTGTCACTAAATAGAATACGAACTGATGAATTTTAGGTAAATTTGCCTATGTATTCGTTTAACTTAACAATTCACATTCCTTGAACAGAAAAATAAAATTAATTTGGGATTTTAGAGGTCCCGATTCACTTAAAACAGCCGAACATCACGAGAAACATTTAAAAGAGTTCATCTCCACGGAGAACACTGCATTGAACATTACTGGTTTTAAAGAAATCAATGATATGTTCAGCATAGCTTTTATGGTGGTAGAAGAAAAAGAAATGATTTCTCTTAGGGATATACTTAAACCACATCGTGGTGAAGTATTTGTTTCCTAATCAAAACAAATTGTCATGAAACAAATCATTCTCTTTTTTTATGGTGTATTTCTACTATCGTGTTCACAGCACCAACCAGATTTAAACCCATTAGAGATGGTCTTATCTTCTGATAATTCAAAAATCAAGAAGGTTATGGATAGTGTTGATCGCTATCAGGTTCAAATTCGATATACTCAAATCGATAGAAAAAACGACACCATAATCTTTACCGATTACGATTTTCAAGTAAATGATAGTATGTATTTTTACCCGGCAAGTACGGTGAAATTCCCCACAGCAGTGTTGGCCCTTGAACGGCTTAACCAAACAGACACCCTATCATTGCAGACCAATTATTATATCGAAGGTGACACTATCGAAAGTACCGTCGCCAGAGATTTATCTGAAATTTTTGCCATAAGTGATAACTTGGCAAATAATAGGCTGGTTGAACTTTTAGGGCAAGATGTCATTAATGCGACATTAAAAAACAAAGGAATTGCCCCCGTTCGCATTGCGCATCGATTAGGGTCTCACTTAGATAGTTTTAAGACCAAGCCACTAATCCTATATTTAAATGACTCTACGACAGGTATCACCACTCCAACTATAAACACCCCACCTATTGAGTTAAAACTTAACCAAATTAAAAAAGGTACTGGTTATTTTAAAGATGACGTTCTAATAAAAGACCCTTTTGATTTTAGCTTAAAAAATTATTATCCGATTTCGTCACAACATACACTACTTAAAAGAGTGATTTTTCCGCAAAATTTTGAACTATGGGAACGTTTTGATATTAGTGATAATCAACGTCAACATTTACTAACCACCATGCATACCGTTCCGCAAAAAGTAGGCTACGATTCAAAAACGTATTATGATGGGTACTGTAAGTTTTTTCTATACGGAGACACAAAAAAAGATATACCTGTTCATATCGAAATATATAATAAGGTAGGCTTTGCATATGGGACATTAACCGATTGTGCCTATATCAAAGACACTAAAAATGATATTGACTTTCTATTGACTGCTACTATTTTAGTTAATAAGGACGGAATATTCAATGATGATGTTTATGAATATGATGAGATCGGTATACCTTTCTTAGCACAATTGGGACGTGAAATCTATCAACAGGAATTAAAACGGAAATAATACCGGCAACAATTAAACAAATCATGCAAGACAATAGCAATAAAACAAGAATTAACAAATACCTAAGTGAAGCAGGTTATTGTTCTCGTAGAGCAGCAGATAAACTTATTGACCAAGGTAGAGTTACTATAAATGGTGAAGTACCAGAGATGGGCACTAAAATATCTTCAGACGATATTGTGAAAGTTGATGGTGAATTGATTAAGGGTCCGAAAGGAAAATCAGTGTATTTAGCATTCAATAAACCTGTAGGTATTGTCTGCACAACCGATACCGGTGTTGAAAAAGACAATATCATTGATTTCATTAACTATCCCAAACGCATTTTCCCAATCGGCAGGTTAGACAAACCTAGTGAAGGATTAATTTTCCTCACCGATGATGGCGACATCGTGAATAAAATTTTAAGGGCTCGAAACAATCATGAGAAGGAATATCTTGTAACGGTCGACAAACCGATTACAATAGAATTCCTTAACCGTATGCGAAAAGGAATCCCCATTTTAGATACGGTTACCCGAGAATGTGAAGTTTTTGAAGTAAGCACATATCAATTCCGTATCCTACTAACACAAGGCCTAAACCGACAAATTAGACGCATGTGTGAGTATTTGAACTATAGAGTAAAAAAATTAAAGCGCATAAGAATTATGAATGTTCTACTAGATGTGCCTGTTGGAAAATGGAGGAATCTTACGGAAGATGAGTTGAAAGAAATCAATAGACTAGTTGATTCTTCTTCCAAAACATTCGATAGTAACAACTAATCAATAGGTGTTAATCGTTATAACATATTCTACTACTAAAAAGGTAGAGTAGCACAATAAACAGTTAAAATCATACCGTAATATACTGAAAAACATTATCTTAATAAGAAAAGAAGGGTTATGAAAAAGGAACAATCTATCATATTAAGACGATATAGTTACAGCATCTTATTAATTACATTTCTTTTTTTCGGTACTGGAGGTAATTTGGTTTTGGCACAAACTTCTAATTTCACAGAGTACTCTGGTGAGATTCTCGATTCGAGCAACAACAAACCATTAGTATTTGCCACCTTGAGCATCGACGGAACCAATGTTAGCACCATCACCAACTCAGAAGGTGAATTCGCATTAAAGGTACCAAAAGTAAATATCAACGGTAGTCTCACTATTGCTTTCTTAGGATATAAAACAAGGCGTATCGAAATTGCTCAATTAAAAAAAGAGAAAAATAAAATTTTGATGGACGAATTTGTCATGGCACTTTCAGAAGCAAGAATAGATGCACCTAATGATGCTAAAGCTCTGGTAATCGAAACTTTGGACAAAAGAGGAGAGAATTATCTAAATGAAAATACGGTTATGACGGCCTTTTATCGGGAAACTATTAAAAAGAGAAGAGCAAACGTTAGCCTATCTGAAGCAGTAGTCAATATTTACAAAGCTCCATATTCATCTAATAAAAAGGATGCATTAGAACTATATAAAGCTAGAAAAAGTACCGATTATAGTAAATTAGATACGGTAGCCTTAAAATTACAAGGAGGTCCTTTCAATACGTTATTTGTAGATATGGTTAAATATCCAGATTATATTTTCACACCAGAAACTTTAACATACTATAATTTTTCGTTTGATTCTTCAACACGGGTAAATAACCAATTAATCTATGTTATTAACTTTAGCCAAAAACCGGAAATTGTTAATCCACTTTATACAGGTAAATTATATATAGATGCGGAGAATAAAATTTTGACCAGTGCTATTTATTCCCTGAATATAACAGATAGAAGATTGGCTGCACAAATGTTCGTACGCAGAAAACCAAGAAATGCAGAGGTTTGGCCCACCGAAGTTTCATATCGAGTTGATTATCGTGAGAAAAATGGCAAATGGTATTATGGCTATAGCAATGTACTTTTAGAATTTAAAATTGATTGGGATAAGCGTTTGTTCAATTCAGTCTATAGTATGAGTTGCGAAATGGCAATAACAAATTGGGAACCTAATATTGATAATGTTATACCTAGGTCAAAAAATAGAATTAAAACCTCAATAATCTTAAGCGATGAAGCTATCGGTTTTGCCGACCCCAATTTCTGGGGAGCGTATAACATTATTGAACCTGAGAAATCTATTGAGTCTGCCATTAGAAAAATTCAACGCCAGCTACGAAGAGATAAATCATATACAGATGGCACTTCTAAACCATGATGTAAACAAATAATTAAGCAAAAAAAATCCCGTTCATACATTAGAACGGGATTTTTAATTGTGGAATTATTTTATTTAGGCATAACAACCGTATCAATAGCATGTATAACACCATTACTAGCGGCAACGTCTGCTATTACTACAGTAGCCATATTTCCTTTCTCATCTTTCAACATAACTTTATCAACCGATAAGGATAATGTAATTGTTCCTCCCTGAACAGTTTTCACTGCAAATGACCCTTTATTTGCTTTTATTGCCTTAATCACATCGCCAGCCTTATACTTTCCAGCCACTACATGATAAGTCAATAACCCTGTCAATGCACCTTTACTTTCAGGTTTCAATAAATTTTCCACAGTACCGTCAGGCAAAGCGTCAAAAGCACTATTCACCGGTGCGAAAACCGTGAATGGACCTTCACTGTTTAGTGTTCCTACCAAATCAGCCGCTTTAATTGCAGTTACTAGGGTAGTAAAATTTTCGTTACCCGCAGCAACACCTACAATGGTTTCAGATTGCGCAAAAGAAGTTGCAACAAATAATAAAAGTGCACTTACTGTTGTAATTTTTAAAATTTTCATAGTTATTTTTTTTAGATTCATGTAAATGTAGTTGCTTACTCATCAAAAGAATCTTAATTTTTGTTTAATTATTTGTATAAAATGTTAAACATTATATAATTAGTTTTTACAACCTTAGCAGCAAAATTAAATAGCATCAAAACATTTATTTTTCGTGAGTGCACCCAAAGTGTTCAAAAAAACTTGAAAAATTTTTAACAAAAATAAATCTTATGTCTGCAAATAAAATGTGGTCATTAATCTTTACACAGTAAATTAAGTATAGCCTGTGTAATTTAAGAACGTTAATTATGCAGATAATCGCAATTATCCTATGACTACCGTTCTAAGTGAAAACAATACTTTAAAATAGGAAGTGCAAATTATACTGGTGCTTTCTCCGGGTAGAAAAACATTAAAACCCGAATTCTTTCCCAGGGGGGAGACTATAATACCTTGAAATACATAATTGGAAATCACTTTTCCATTTGAGATGTGTTTTGCCCACTTCTAAAAACCATTTATATTTGATATAGTCTTAAAGACGTCCATCTAAATAGACAAAGAATGAAGTGAGCACTTTTTAAAAACCCCGCAAAACAATATGGTTTTTGAATAGACTAGTTGGCTACCTCGCTTATAAATTTTAATCGGTATAAACGCAGTTCCTCCTCTTCATATTCACCATCGAACTCAGTCATAGCCTCTTCAAGGTCATCGGTATCAGCTTCTAAAAAGTAATCATGAATTTCCTCTTGTTGGTCATCATCCAAAATTTCGTCAATCCAATAGTTTAGGTTTAATTTAGTGCCACTGAAAACTATTTGTTCCATTTCTTTAAGTAATTCTGGAATCTGTAATCCTTTGGAGGAAGCAATATCAGATAAGGGTAGCTTTCTGTCTACATTCTGAATTATATAAAGCTTTAAAGCAGAATTTACACCCGTACTTTTCACCACCAAATCAACGGGTCGAATAACTTCATTCTCCGTAACATAGGTGTTAATAAATGCAATAAATGGTTTACCGTATTTTTTTGCTTTCCCTTCACCTACACCATGTATAGTTAATAATTCTTCATGAGATATAGGATATTTCAAAGCCATATCTTCTAAAGAAGGGTCTTGAAAAACTACAAATGGCGGTACTCCTGATTTTTTGGCCTGCGCCTTTCTTAAATTCTTTAATTGTTTTAAAAGACGCTCATCTGCAATGCCACCCACTTTTGCAGCACCCACTATAGCATTATCATTTTCAGCATTGTAGACATGGTCTTTCGTCATCATAAATGAAGTAGGCTTCTTTAAAAAGTCTTTTCCATTTTCCGTAAGATGCAAAACTCCATATTGCTCTATTTCCTTTCGCATAAACCCGGCCACCAAGGTTTGACGCACTAGGGCCATCCAGTAACTCTTATCCTTATCAGAACCTACACCAAAGAAGTCTTTTTGATCGGTCTTATGCGATGATATAATGGCATTGGTTTTACCTATTATGGTATTTACGATTTCTTTTGATTTGAACTTTTCGCTAGTGCCTTGTACAACTTTAAGCAATTTCAAAACATTATCCTGTGCTTCTTCCTTTTCCTTCGGGTTTTTAGTATTATCGTCCATTTCGGCACCTTCACCAGTAACATCATCAAATTCCTCCCCAAAGTAATGTAGCATAAACTTACGTCTAGACATAGACGTTTCAGCATAAGCCACAACCTCTTGCAATAATGCGTTACCAATTTCTTGCTCGGCAACCGGTTTACCGGACATAAACTTCTCTAGCTTTTCAATATCCTTATAAGAATAATATGCTAAACAATGCCCTTCTCCCCCATCTCGACCAGCTCGACCAGTTTCCTGATAGTAACTCTCAATACTCTTAGGGATATCGTGGTGAATGACAAAACGAACATCTGGCTTATCTATTCCCATTCCAAAGGCTATGGTCGCAACAACAACATCAACATCTTCCATCAAGAACATATCTTGATATTTAGACCTCGTTTTCGCATCAAAACCTGCATGGTAAGGAACTGCACTAATACCGTTCACTTGTAACATCTGTGCTAATTCTTCGACCTTTTTACGGCTTAGGCAATAAATAATACCCGATTTACCAGAGTTTTGCTTTACAAACCTAATTATATCAGCTCCTATATTCTCGGTCTTGGTGCGTACCTCATAGAAAAGATTAGGTCTATTAAAAGAAGCCTTGAATAATTTAGCTCCACCAATCCCTAAATTCTTTATAATATCTTCTTGTACTTTCGGTGTAGCAGTTGCAGTAAGGCCTATAATTGGAATATTATCGGCCAATCGTTCCACAATTGATTTAAGATTACGGTACTCTGGTCTAAAATCGTGTCCCCATTCAGAAATACAATGCGCTTCATCAACCGCAACAAAAGAAACAGTCACAGATCGCAAAAATTCAACGTTTTCCTCTTTGGTCAATGACTCTGGGGCAACATATAACAATTTGGTTATTCCATCGGTTATATCTTGTTTTACCTGCTTAATTTCTCCTTTATTCAAAGAGGAGTTTAATACATGTGCAATTCCATTTTCAGAAGAAATACCACGAATGGCATCTACCTGATTTTTCATCAAAGCAATTAAAGGAGAAACTATAATTGCCGTACCCTCTTGCATTAGAGCAGGTAATTGATAGCAAAGTGATTTACCACCACCAGTGGGCATAATCACAAAAGTATTATTACGTTGTAAAACATTTCTGATTACTTCTTCTTGAAGTCCTTTAAACTGAGAAAATCCGAAAAACTTTTTTAACGATGCATGTAAGTCGGTATTATCAAATTCTTTACTGTGTGTCACATTTAACATTTAAGGAAGGCTACTTATATTAAAACTCATAAGTGAACAAAATTATTATCAACTAGACTTAGCTGTGCTAAATTCTTATGCGATAATCAGCATATAAAATTAAGTTTGTTTAATTTCGTAATCTTAAAGGTAACACATTCTTTTAGGAATACAATTCATAATTTGAATAATAGATTGACAGCGACGCACACCATTATTGACTTGGCTAAAAAAACCATTGAAACTGAGCGTGATGCCATAGCACATCTCTCTACACTTTTAACAGCTGACTTTGCGCATGTTATAAATTGTATTATTGAATCTAAAGGCCGTGTCATTATTTCAGGAATTGGTAAAAGCGCCATTATCGCTACAAAAATTGTGGCCACCTTGAATTCTACAGGTACCCCTGCAATTTTCATGCACGCAGGCGATGCAATTCATGGAGATTTGGGAACTATTCAAGAGAATGATGTGGTAATTTGCATTTCAAACAGTGGCAATACACCAGAAATAAAAATGTTGGTTCCATTAATAAAAAGAGGGTCCAATAAATTAATTGCCATGACTGGTAATATTGACTCTTTTTTAGCAAAACAAGCAGATTTTATTTTGAACACTTTTGTGGAACGAGAAGCATGCCCAAATGGATTAGCACCAACCACTAGTACGACCGCGCAATTGGTAATCGGAGACGCTCTTGCCATTGTCCTTTTAGAGATAAAAGGATTTAGTAGTACAGATTTTGCAAAATATCATCCTGGTGGTTCACTAGGCAAAAGACTATATTTAAGGGTTTCAGACCTAGTCGGTAAAAATCAAGTTCCCCAAGTACAAAAAGATGCAGAGGTTAAAAAAGTTATCGTAGAAATTTCTGAAAAAATGCTGGGTGTTACTGCCGTTCTTGATGATAAAAAAATCATTGGTATTATAACCGATGGCGACCTAAGACGTATGCTAAATAAGCACGACAATATTAAAGGGCTAACAGCGGAAGACATCATGTCGACCAACCCAAAAACAATTTCCGCCGATACTTTAGCTATAAAGGCTTTGGAGTATATGCAACAAAAAGGTATTTCACAATTACTTGCCATGGACAATGACACGTATGTTGGTGTTATTCATTTACATAATTTAATAAACGAAGGTATTTTATAATGGGTTCCAAAACTACAACGCCCCACAACGAGATGTCATTTCTCGACCATTTAGAAGAATTAAGATGGCATTTAATACGATCTACATTGGCAATAGTCATTATAGGATCTGTGGCTTTTTTAATGAAAGATTTCATTTTTGACACAGTCATATTCGGCCCTAAGAAAATGGATTTTCCAACCTACAAGCTATTTTGTGACATTGCCACATATTTCGGTTTTGATTCTGCCTTTTGCGCAGATAAATTACCATTTACCATACAGAGTAGGTTAATGTCTGGACAATTTTCTGCACACATTTGGACTTCCATTTGGGCAGGTTTCATCATGGGGTTTCCTTATGTATTGTATGAATTATGGAAATTTATCAGTCCTGGACTTTATGAAAAAGAACGTAACAGCTCAAGAGGTTTTATTTTAATCGCTTCCTTATTATTCTTTATGGGCGTTTTGTTCGGCTATTATGTCGTTGCCCCATTGTCCATCAACTTTTTAGGCACCTATCAAGTAAGTGCAGAGGTGACCAATGAATTTGATTTGGCCTCGTATATTTCTACCGTAAGGGCATCGGTAATTGCCTGCGGTATATTATTCGAACTGCCGATTATAATTTTCTTTTTGACAAAAGTGGGACTGGTAACCCCAGAAATCATGAAGAAATATAGAAAGATTGCACTTGTACTTGTTTTAATACTATCTGCAGTTATTACACCGCCAGATGTTGCGAGTCAAATCATTGTAGCAGTCCCTGTATTAATATTGTATCAAGTTAGTATCTATATTTCTAAGATGGTACTTAGAAAAGAAAAAAGGAAAGAAGAAAAAAGGAAAAAGAAATAGCGATGTCAAATCAAATTGAAGAATTTAATGCCTACCGTTCTAAAATGAACGAAAAGCTGTTGGGAGACAATAATAAAATCATTAAGCGAATTTTTAATTTAGACACCAATGCTTTTGCTCCTGGAGCTTTAGACGTAAAAACCAAAGAATTGCTAGGTCTTGTGGCTTCTGCCGTACTTCGTTGTGATGACTGTGTAAAATATCATTTAGAAAGTTCACACAAAGTTGGTGCTTCGAAAGAAGAGGTTATGGAAACTTTAGGTATTGCTACCTTGGTGGGTGGTACTATTGTCGTCCCCCATTTAAGAAAAGCTTATGAGTATTGGGAAGCATTAGAAAACCAGCAAGGTTAAATAAACCCTAATTTATTTTCTAACCAATCAATATCGTATAGATTTGAAAATATGAAGTTACGCGCCGAAAATATCATGAAATCCTACAGAGGTCGTAGGGTGGTTAAAGGGATTTCCCTAGAGGTCAATCAAGGGGAAATCGTTGGCCTATTGGGACCAAACGGTGCCGGTAAAACAACTTCATTCTATATGATTGTAGGGCTTATTAAACCCAACGGAGGCCGTATTTGGTTAGATGATATGGAAATCACTAAATACCCTATGTACAAACGTGCACAGAACGGTATTGGTTATTTAGCGCAAGAAGCATCTGTTTTTAGAAAACTAAGTATTGAAAAAAATATATTGAGCGTACTTCAGTTGACCAAACTGAGTAAAAAAGAACAGCACATGAAAATGGAGTCGCTCATTGAAGAATTTGGTCTAGGCCATATTCGTAAAAGCCGAGGAGACTTACTCTCTGGTGGGGAACGTAGAAGAACTGAAATTGCACGTGCATTGGCGACAGACCCAAAATTTATTTTGTTGGATGAACCATTTGCAGGAGTTGACCCTGTGGCCGTAGAGGATATACAGCGCATTGTGGCGCAATTAAAGGATAAAAACATAGGCATCCTTATTACCGACCATAACGTTCAGGAAACGCTTGCTATTACAGAGCGCTCTTATTTGATGTTCGAAGGTGGTATCTTAAAATCTGGTGTTCCAGAAGATTTGGCGGCTGATGAAATGGTGCGTAAGGTCTATTTAGGCCAAAACTTTGAACTACGTAAGAAGAAATTGGATTTTTAGAAGTTCTGAATTAAAGGTTTTACCTTCAAAACCGAATAGGTTTGAAATTATAATTTCTTTTGACCTGTTATACTATCATCTATCCATTCTTTCAATTGTTCTAGAGAAAATTGAGCCTCTGCATATGATGGATGTCTAAAAATGATTTCTAAAATTTGATGTTATACTTATATGACGATTGAATATTGTGAAATTGGACAATAATTTTGTGTTACGAAAATGGCTCTAGCTACTCTAAATCCTCATAGTAATGCATCCTCTAACAAGCTTTTAAATATGCCAAAGAGGACTGAGGCCACTACTAACCCACAACCAAACAACACCAAAATAAATGTGCCAAAAATATTCGCCAAAGTATTCCTGAAACAACTTCACTAATTAATTTTAGAGAATACAACTGCTCAGCTATTTCTAGACTACGTTCTTTATGTTTTTCTATTTGTAGCGTGGTACCATCAAAGGCTTTGGGGTCATCAAAGGTGAAAAGAAGCCTTTTTTCAGTGCCAGGAATAAAAGGACAATTTTCATATGCATCACTGTAGGTCATAATTGCAGCAAAACTAGCTGACGGATTAAATTCATTATCATAAGTTTTTGAAAAGCCAATTATCGGGTGTGCATTTCCGCCATATTTAATGGCATAAACAGTCTTGTTTCCTTTCGAAATCTTAGCACTCTTTAACCCGCTATCTTCCGGCGTTTCTAGAACTTTCGGAAAAAGTGCAGTCGCTTCAGTTCCACCAGAATAACAAGTTACATTAGAGATCTGAAAAGAGGTAGCCATTACCTGTGACCAAATCTGAGAGAGATGACTTCTGCGGGAATTGTGCGTACAGACAAAATTTAAATTAATGGGCTCATCATCATTCTTTTTTCCTTGCATATAATCAATGATGCCCTGTAAAATCAACCGACGCTCATTGGTTGGTACGTAGGTTCTGAATTCTTTTATCTAACTCTTTATTTCCTTGTACATGAATCAACTTATTTTAAATAGTAAGAATACAACTAATTAAATGATGATTAGAGCTCCTAAAAAACCATACCTATTATCTAATATTAGGAATACCATTTTACGCATACAATTCACTTCTTGTATGTAGTTTAATAAAAACAACGGGTTAACCAAAACGAGTGTGAATTTGAGTGTTTTTTAGAAAAATAATGTAGCCAAAATATATCGAGAATCAGTTTAGGCCTTAAAAAGTTCTCAATATTTATGATGAGCATTGCAGAAGTGTACCGCATTTTCCATTGAAATATTTGAAAAATTCTACACTCGAATTGACACCTGTTTTAGACTATCTAATTAAAATGTACAACAAATTAAAATTATATAATCTCCATCCAAAATAAATCATTCGTATTTATTAAGGTTGTATAACCCCCATCCAAAGAACAAGAGTTCTAATAGCAAGGCAGGAGTTAACAGTACAGATACTCCGTCGAAAACCGTACTTACAATTCTTCCTAAGGAAACACCTCCCATAAACAATACATTACAAAGGGTAGCACCATACCAAAATTTTGATTTGTAGGCTCCTATAAGCCAAAACACTCCAATTCCCAAATAAATACCCATAACGGCACGCAACATATTCTTCAACTCCAACGACGCTACATTAAAATCTAGAATCATGGGCATCAAAACAGAAGGATGCCCTCCATAACCAAACCTGCTATGATGACTATTATACCGGAAAGTAAAAGATTAAGATTTTTCGGCATGTTCATTTTTTCGTTTACCATAAAGCTGAAAATATCTAAATGCGGCTAGACCTCCAATAAATGAAAAGAATGCCAGCATCCAAAACACATGCTGGTGTCCTTCCAGCCCCGGAGATGCATCCAATAAATACCCCATAGCCGGACCTGCAAATATATCGGGAGTATACCCTATTAGAGATATTAACCCCACAGCTGTTCCCGTTAAAACTAAAGGTATCTTTCCGCTCTGCATTACGGCAAAATAGAGTGCACGCGCTGCATAAACTCCGATCGCCACGACCAATATTGAAAGAAGGAAAACGAAATGCGAGGTATTGGCCACCAATCCTGTGGCAAAAATCACAGCACCAAAAAAAGCGATGATAAAACTAATAAACAGCCATAAGCTAGGTTTAGAACGGTCTGCTAACACCCCTATTAAAATCCCCACAACGGGTCGTACAAATAACAAAAAAGTACCAACCTGCGCCGAGCCAACCTGATCAAATAACATGACATCTTGGGCATAAAGAGAAAAAACGTCGGTAATTTTATAGCCAACATACGCACAAAGAATAATTACCATCAACAGTGCAACTGAAGGTAACCGAACCACCTCACCTATTTGGGAAATGGTAATTTTCTCTACAAAAATTTCTTTTTCTTGGTGTTCTGGTAATTTCATGAACATCCAAACAAATACACCTACCACAGCTACGATTACCGCCGAAGTTAAAATCACATACCGAAAGGCAAATCTACTTTCTTGCAGCGTGGCAATTTCTAAATTTTCAGTCAGAAAAAAGGAAAATACTAAAACGCCCATAGTACCAAAAAGAGCGCCAACCAAGCCTCTACCTCCATCTAATAAGCCGAATGCTTTACCTTGTGCTTTCTCACCACCCCAAACGCGTGTAGCTTTTATCATGGGGGACCAGAACAAAAATATGGTGGTAAAACCCCAAAAACCATAAAGTATCTGAAGTGTTGAGTACGCTGGAAAAGTAGCAAAGACAAAACCTCCTAAAGCCGTCATCCAAAGCGCTATGGCTATTAGTTTTCTAGGTGGGTATTTATCTGCCAAAGGTCCTCCAAAAAGATAAGAAACCAGTGCCACAAAACCATATACTGAAAAGCATAGGCCTAGATCCACATTATCCAACTCAAATACTTTTAAGACCGTAGGTCTAAAAACACGTGGTAAAACAAAAGGTAGAATAAAAACGCTTTCCCCTGCTAGAATTAATAGAAATAGATAATACCAGGGTGCTTTTTCGGGTGCTTTCATTTATTTTTAATCGGAATCCAAATCTCCTCTTCAGAGGTCAGATCATTATTTTTGTACATGGCTCCCAAAACTTCAAAATGTGGACGGTCGTCCAACTGATATTTGGAATTGGAAATCCATTCTCCATAAATATATTGAAAAATATCGTGGGCTGAACCGGAGCCTTTATAGTCAAAAACCGCATGGACCCCTTCGGCTAGAGTAAAACGCTCCATATTATTAGGAATACTATCAATTGCATCAACCTCAACCCAAGCCCACTTAACGAATTCTGCTGTAGGATTGAAATTCTTAAAATATTTTTTAAGATACTCTTGTAAGGAAAAAAAATCTTCAAAATACTGTATTTGTGATTTCGTTACCTCGTTCCCTATAACCCTTCCAAAGCTCAAATGTAATAGTATTGACCAAGCTCATTCCCTGCGAAATACCAATTAGGCTTTTAGGTTCTAGTCTAATGATTCTAGGGGTAACATTCATTATCTATTCAAATCAATTTCAAACAAACAAGCAGGACCTTCTTTATAATGCGGTGGTAGAGCATCTACATTCGGTAATTCAAACATGCCTAGAAAATCAAATCCGGCATTGGTATAATGCTGGATTAGTCTTTTATTATAACCAATAGTGTCTAAACGAATATATTGTTTTTGATGTGCCCTTGCAAAATCCTGGGCCCAATGTACAATTGTACCTACAAAATTATGTCCTCTAAAATTTGGGTTTGTGGCAATACGATGAATATATATGGCAGCATGGGTATTTCGTTCCTCCCATATTTGTTCATCGGAAAAGGTGATGGCCCAAACGCAGGCAATTTTGTTATCAATAAGTAGCTTGAACTGCCTATTCTCTGCAATTTCGGTAAATACCATCGCACGGTCAAATTTAGGCCACACCACAACAGTTTTTTTACTTTTCTGATAGTCAGACGCTATACTGTACAACCTAAATATTTCGTCTATATCTTCTGTATTAGAATTTTCAATTCTCATATCAACATTAAATTATAAAATCAAAAGCCCATGCTCTCTCAACCCACGTATGGGTTTGGAATACCAGAAAAGTTCAAAATCCTCAAATTGTAATTCAAAATCAGATTTCAAGTGACCAAAAGTCATCATTTTATGTTCAGGTTTCATTTTGTTCAATGTGCTTACCAGCCATCGCCCTTTATCCTTTTCAACGGTTAATTTATACATATCAGATGTTGAATGGAAACCCAGTTCTAATTGTTCCCAAGTAGTTCCCTTTTTCTTTTTGATTCGTTCATTAACTACTGGCATAGCGCCTAACCATACAATTTTTGCTGATGTCTTTGTATTTAATTTTAAATCTTGCTGTAAACAAGTATAAATATAATCAGCAGCGATGGTCGTCGAAGGAATCTTAAAATCAAACCACTCTTGCAAGGTCATATCAAACCCGATACCGTGCATAAAGTTAAAGAGTGATTTTTTTAAACCAAAACTAAATTTACTATGATTAATTCCCGTTATATCTGCAAAGTCAATATCGTTGTTAGCAAAAGTGATGGTCTTCATAGCTGGAACAACTCCATATTCCTCTGGATTTAAACCTACCGGACTATGAGCAGTCAATGCAAATTGATGCCAAAAGCCAGATTGAATGATGCCGAGTTCAAATAACTGCCGCACCATTTCCAAGCTATCTACCGTTTCTTGAACGGTCTGGGTAGGATAGCCATACATTAAATAGGAATGGACCATAATATTTGCTTCGGTTAAATTTCGGGTTACCTGGGCAACTTGCTCTACCGTAACACCTTTATCAATTAGTTTTAATAACCGATCAGAAGCCACTTCTAATCCACCTGAAATCGCAATGCAACCCGATGCTTTCAACAAAAAGCAAAGGTCTTGTGTAAAGTTCTTTTCAAAGCGGATATTGGCCCACCACGTAATGGTTAATTTTCGTTTCAAAATTTCCAACGCTAAAGCCTTCATTAGCGAAGGTGGCGCAGCTTCATCTACAAAATGAAACCCGGATTCTCCTGTTTGAGCAATCAATGCTTCAATACGATCCACCAACAGACTTGCCGCAACGGGTTGATAAATTTTTATATAATCTAATGAAATGTCGCAAAAGGTACATTTACCCCAATAGCAACCATGAGCCATGGTAAGTTTATTCCAACGGCCATCACTCCAAAGGCTGTGCATCGGGTTAGCAATTTCTATGACCGAGATATAGCTATCCAAAAACAAATCTGAATAATCTGGTGTACCTACATCTTGTTGTTTATAATCTGGTCTTGAGCTATCATTTTTATATTTGACGCAGTCGCCTTCGAGAATAAAAGTCCGTTTTAGTTCCTTTCCTTTATTCACTACGTGATTATAAACCAGCTCAATTGGCAATTCGCCATCATCCAATGAAATAAAATCAAAGAATTCAAAAACACGTACATCTGTAATGCTTCGTAATTCTGTATTTGGAAAACCGCCACCCATGGCAATTTTAATGGCTGGATATTTTGTTTTAATAAATTGGGCACAACGAAAAGCACTATATAAATTTCCAGGAAAAGGCACTGAAAAACAAACCAGCTTAGGATTGATATTTTCTAGTAATTCCGCTAATAATTCTAGAGTTAAATCATCAATAAACGTTGGTTCATCTTTGAGATGGTCATATAATTCATCAAAGGAATTGGCACTACGCCCCAATCGTTCCGCATATCGACTAAATCCAAAATTAGGGTCGATACATTCCACTAGAAAATCAGACAAATCCTCTAAATACAACGTAGCCAAATGCTTCGCCTTATCCTGCATACCCATATTTCCAAAAGCCCATTCCAAATCATCTAATTGTTGAAAACGGGATGCACGTGGCAGAAAATTATCGGTACATAACTGTCGTGCAAGGGTGTCGTTCTTACCTTGCAAAAATAGAATTACCGCATCTAAGGTCTTCAAGTAGTCATTTCGAAGCGCATAAATTCGTTGGCAATTTTCAGAAACAATTACATTTTCTTCATTAGCCATTTCAAAAATCTTCTGAAATGTATCTTTATTGAACAAGGCCAAAATAACCTCAATCCCTAAATCGGATTGAAACGCTGAAATATCCTTGGTATTTAAAAACCCCTTTATATATGCCGTAGCCGGATAAGGAGTATTTAATTGCGTAAAAGGAGGTATAATCAATAAAAGGTCTTTCACAAACTGGTTTTAGAAGGAGGGTACAAAGGTAACGGAACCTGTATTGATTATTTAGCATTCAAGATTTCACGTACCGCTTGTTGATATGCTCTTGGATTATTTGCTTTCTTGATTTTTTTAAACGCTTTCTGCGGATTGGAGAAAGACTGCGAAAAATATTCCCAAAATCCCTGCATTTTCATTTTTATAGGCGTGGGACCAGACAAGGCTTCATCGTATTGCTTGTATATGGTATCATGGAATTCAGAAAAAATCTTCCATCTTTCTTTTGGATATTCCGTAGTATTGTTTTTAATCATGCTCGGTAAAAATGGATCGGCAATCAACCCCCTACCAATCATAAAATGGTCAATGCTTGGGAAACGTTCCTTCATTTCCCTATACTTGGTTACCGAAGTAATATCCCCGTTATAATATAATTTATGTTTGGTATTTTCAACACAACGCTGAAAGGCTTCTAAATCTACACCACCTTTATACAACTGTTTTCCTATACGTGCATGAATGGCAACATTTTTTAACGGATACCTATCCAAAATAGGAAATACATCTAAAATCTCTTCTGCGTTTTCGTACCCCAATCTCATTTTCATGGAAACAGTCACATTAGTTTCTTCATGAGCACGTTTTAAAATATGGTCTATTTTCTCCGGATTACAAATGAGTCCGCTACCCATACCTTGTTTTGTTACCATGGGGTATGGGCAACCTAAATTCCAATTCAGTTCTGTGTATCCCAAACTTTGAATATACTTCACCACGAACAAGAATTCATCAGCATCATTGGTCATCACCTGAGGTATTACTTCTAACGTAGTATTGTTCTCGGGTTGTAAATCTTTCTGGTACGAATTTTTTATAATCATCTTCCCATTCAACCGAATGTAAGGCGCATAAAAGGTATCGATTCCTCCAAAATAATGATGAAATGCATTGCGGAACCTAAAATCGGTGAAGCCTTGTAATGGAGAGGATAATAAGGTAATTGACATACTATTTATTATCGCTATATTTTTAGAAACTTTGAGTTCTGTTCACTTTAGTAATAGGTAATTCCCTTAGGTTTAACTTATATACTTTATCAGAAGGAACTTTTGAGAAATTTTTCATATAGAATCCTCCAAAGGCGTAAAGATATTCATTACGTACCACTATTTTCGGGTTTTCAGTAGAATCATCAACAAGGTATTCATTCAATAATTTTTCTTTACTATCGTAGGTCAATAATTTGCCCTTATCTAAAACATAAATGATATTTTCTTCAACCGTTAAACCAGGTCTATTCATGCCCTCAAAAAGAATTGCTTCGGTTCTAGACGTACCTTTAGGTATATTATAAACTTCAATTTCGCTCAACGCTCTTTTACTTGAACCTCCAATCATATAAATATTTTCGCCTATAAGAACTCCGTTAGTTTCTTTGGCTTTACTCAACGGTTCTAATTCATACCAAAAACCAGTTGAAAAATTATAAAGGTGAACTTTATCCGTCAATACCTTTTGACCATTAAAATCAATTTTGGTTGACCCGCCAAAAACAACCAAATTATTTTCAAAAATAAGAGAACCAAAATTTATTGCCTGGTGTGGGTTGGTTTTATCTACTGTTGTATTCTGCTCGCTTAAGCTTATCAATTCAATATCATTCTCAAGATATTCTCTTTGCATGTTCTTGGTCACTCTTTTTCCTCCTAGAACAAATATTTTATCATCGAATTCTACAGTGTTATGGTAAGCCCTTTCCTTCAAATCAAATTTTTCCTCTCTCCAAAAATCTGTGTCAAAACTATATGAAAAGGATTTTCCGCTATAATGCTCCCAATTTAAATTCGAAGAAGCTTTTTCAATTAAATCAGCAATTTTTGCCGTGGGGTCTAACAAAGTTGGATCATCTCCCAGTCGTCCCTGCAAATTCTTTTGTTCATATGATTCATTGCCTCCAATAACATATAATATATTTTCAGTTTTTGTCATCGACAAACCAAATGCATACAATGGAATCTTCATAGATGTTAGCTCTATAGGTCTTAATTTATTATTAAGCTTAAGGTCTGATTTCACTACAACTTCACTCAATTCTTCAGTAGCTTCTTTCATGTACACTTTAGAACTGTCCTTTAAAAAATCCTCAACGGAAAGCTTTTTTTTATAAATCCTAAATATTGAAATACAAGTGAATCATTCGGTTTTAGTTTTTTATCCAAAGTGAGAATAAAAAATCCTTTGCTATCCGTAACGGTACCGTTAGATGTCTCAGACAGAAATACAGCAACTTCTTCTAATGGTAATTTACTTATATTAGAAAACACATACCCTTCAATCTTCTGCGCACTCAATAATATTGGTGATATGACAAAAATTGTTATTAAGAATATCCTAAGAAATATTGAATCCAAACTTATTTTCATATTCAAATAATTGTATGAGCTAACTAAGTTTTAACTAATTTAATCAATTTCAAAGCAGTTTCAACCGCAAAAACTGCTCCTTCCATATACCCCGAATGGTGGGTTGAAGTTTCTGACCCTGAAATAAACAATCGATTTTCGAATAATGAATTTTGGTATAATGGGTGCCCGCCGTTTTGGTGCGGAAACAAATTATCTGCTTGATGGGCAGATTTGGTAAATTCTTCTTGAAACCACAAGGTTTCATGATACGATTCATAGTCCAACGCTTGTTCGCCGAATACCATTTTCAATTGTGCTTCTATTTTTTCGATACGCTGTTCTTTTGATACTCTAGCGCAACTGCCAGAAGCAAAACCAACAAGAGCGTACGATTGCTCCTCTAAATTAGATTGATCATAAAACTCGGTCAGCGGACCTACATTACTAAAGATAGTTCCTGATTTACCTTGTTCTCTCCAAAATGGATTTTTATACGTAAAAGCTATTTTTATGGAGTCTTGCATCCATGTATGTGTTTGTTCGGCTAATGAACTAATATCGCTGGCTAATTCAGGTGAGAATTTAATTTGATTTATCAATACTGCAGGTGGCAACGTAGTAATTACAAAATCCGCTTCTAGATTTTGTACAGTTGTAGTTACTTGCACCTTATCATTTTGAAAGTCAATTTCTAAAACAGGCTCGTTTAAACGGACTGTATTTGGTTTCAACTTATTATAAATTGCCTGTAATAAATCAATCGTTCCATTTTTGAATCTGTAACTAGGGCTGTCATTCGGCACCTTTATTTCTTGAGGCGGAACATTCGAAAAGGTTTGAAAATAAGAAATACCGGTTAGAAATTGCTCAAAATAAGGAATCTCAAATTCAGTTATAAGCTTCAATAACTGATGATGGGTTTCATTGAACCAAGTCGCTCCCATTTCAACTTTAGCACTACCCGATTGCAATGTATGAATTCTACCACCAATTCTGTCTCGTGCTTCTACTAGTGTAACAGTATAACCAAGTTGTTGCAGTCGGTATGCGGTTAAAAGTCCGGTTAAACCCGCGCCAACTATAAGAACCGATTTGTTCATTATTCGTATTTAATTCTGATTACAATCTGCTTATATAGCATTCGATTTTAAGACGCTTACGGTAACCAATAACTGCCCAATATGGCGCTGACTATGTTCTGCTGCATGAAATAACAAACCTAATACTGTCGTCGGTAGTTTTTTTCTACCCACTGTTCTTTTATTTGCTAAACTATCTTCTGGTAGCGTCTCAAAATAACGTAAAGTTTCGGCAACCTTTGAAGAAAAAAGCGCTTGTAAGTCTTCAACATCCGTTGCTAAATTAAAAGAGCCTTCTTGTTTCAAGAATTTAAACTGTTCTTCAGATAGTGATTCACCCTTTGCATAGGTCAACAGTCGGTCTAAAACTCCCGTTAAATGATTCATGTGAAAACCCACAGAAGCACGACCACTCGCTTTTGCCCACAATAATTCTTTAGGAAAATCAGCGGTATACTTTTTTAATTCCCGCTCAGATTGCAACAACGCATGGGCTGCTGGTTGTAAAGCATCGAGTATATTCGGTAATGTTCCACTTAACCAAAATTCTAAATTCTCATCTTCCATAATCATATTCATTTAAAACATTACAGTCTCTCCTCTACAAAAGAACTTACTACATAAAAAAGAATTATCAAAGGAATAGCTAAATATTGCATAGTTACAAGGAGCACTACGCTAATGATTAAAAAAATATAACGCATGGCATTATCCTTAAAGCTTGTGTTCTTAAACTTCAAAGCGAACAATGGCAAACTACAATTTAGTACATAAGCACTTAAAAGGGTTAACCCAATTAAAAACCATTGGTTGAGAATGATACTATTTAAAAAATCATTATTCTGATACAATAATATAAGCGGTAACGAAAGTATCAATAACGCATTGGCAGGAGTTGGCAAACCAATAAAGGATGATGTTTGATTTTCATCTAAATTAAATTTTGCCAATCGATAACCGGATGCCATGGTGATGATAAATCCAATAAATGGTACTAGGTGCATCAACTTAAACTCACCCGAATTCATAAAAAAGTGAGATCCGTCTCCCCATCCGTCCGTTTGTGACATGGCTAATAATTGAAACATTACGATTCCTGGTACTAAGCCACTAGTTATCATATCTGCCAAAGAGTCTAATTGCAGTCCCAATTCACTCTTTACATCTAGAACCCTAGCCGCCAATCCGTCAAAGAAATCAAAGAAAATACCTAGCGCAACAAATAGTGCAGCGATTTCCAATCGGTTCAAAACTGCAAAAACAGTAGCTACACAGCCACAGAATACATTCAATAAAGTAATAAAATTAGGGATATGTTTTTTCATGGCATTCTCACTTTGGCTGAAACAAATGTTTACGAATAAAGTATAGAAAAATAGAATTTTCCCATACTTTATCGGCCATAAAAATAACATAATTCTATTGGTTCTTTGTTCTAAACCAAGAAAGTAAAATTAGTTTTGAAATGGAGAAGTTGATAACTTCTTACACTACCGGGAAATTATAGAACCTTTTAGGATTAAATCTGTTATTATTCGCATCTTTGCAGCTGCTTTCAGTACGCAAAAGTATGTTCAAAAAAATCATTTTTTCTTTATTACTATTCCTAGCTGCGATTTTGGGTCATTCCCAAGGTGCGGAACTATCTCCATTATCGAAAATAAGCGTATTGACTGTTGGAACTGGTGAAGATTTAGCTGCCAAATTTGGACATAGTGCGATTAGATTACAAGACCCTACTTTGGGAATTGATGAAGTGTATGGGTATGGAACGTATGATTTTGAAGACCCTAACTTCTACCTCAATTTCGTTCGTGGTAAATTGGCTTACACCATTTCTAGGATGCCATTTAAATACTTCGATAAGTCATATCAAAAGGATAAACGATGGATTAGAGAACAAGTATTAGATTTAGACGTAGAACAGCGCACTAAAATTGTCGCTTTTTTGGAGCACAACTTGCTGCCAGAAAATAAAAGATATAAATACGATTTCTTATTTGATAATTGTGCTACCAGAATACCTATGGTCTTTGAAAAGACTTTAGGGAGTACATTTAAATTCGATTACGATTACCTAGAAAATCGATCTACGTTTCGGGAGTTAATCCGTTTGAAACTAAACCCTAACACTTGGTCTAATTTCGGAATTGACTTAGCACTGGGCTCAGTAATTGACCGAAAGGCTACACCTTATGAGCATTTGTTTTTACCTATTTATGTGTACCAACAAATGCAGCATACAACCCTAAATGACAAACAAATAGTTAAACAAGAATCTGTTTTATTGGATATTCCAGAACAAGACGATAATTCACTTTTTATTTTGACACCCGCCTTTTGGCTTGGTCTTCTTTTGACTCTTGTCATTTGGATTACCTTAGCAGATTATAAAAACAAACGACGAACCAAATGTCTAGATTTTTCGTTATTTATGCTCACAGGCTTATCAGGAATTTTAATCATATTCCTTTGGATTGGTACAGACCACTTGGCCACGAAATTGAATTATAATGCCTTATGGGCTTTTGCTCCAAATGCATTTATTGGATTTCTACTTATGAAAAGAGAAATGCCAAAATGGATAAGCATTTATTTGGCGCTGCTTCTCGTTTTATTATTCATTACCTGTTTGCTTTGGATATTAAAAATTCAAGTATTTTCTATACTGTTGATATTCATCATACTTGCTTTAGCAGTACGTTACCTATTTCTGTTGTATCATTTTAAAAATGTGAATCAACGTAAAAAATAAAAATCAAGATACCTTACATGAATCTACTTACCGTTGAAAATATTTCTAAATCCTATGGCGAATTGGTGCTTTTTGAAAACCTCTCTTTTGGGATCAACAAAAACCAAAAAATTGCCTTGATCGCTAAAAACGGTACCGGAAAAACGTCCATCCTTAATATTCTTTCGGGCGCTGATACTCCGGATACCGGACAAGTGAACTACCGTAAATCTACACGTGTTTCCTTTTTGGCGCAAGAACCAGTAATGGACCCTAATTTAACGGTCGAAGAAACGATTTTCGCCTCTGATAATGAAGTCTTACAGGTACTTTTAAATTATGAAAAAGCGTTGCTAAACCCGGAAGACGCTGATGCATATCAGAAAGCATTTGATGCTATGGATCGTTTTGAGGCTTGGGATTTTGAAACTCAATACAAGCAGATTTTATCAAAGCTAAAACTTGATGATTTACACGCCAAAGTGGATAAACTTTCTGGTGGACAAAAAAAGCGTTTGGCTTTGGCCAATGCACTGATTAATAAGCCTGATTTATTGGTGTTGGATGAGCCTACCAACCACTTAGATTTAGAAATGATCGAGTGGTTAGAAGAATTTTTTGCAAAAGAAAACATGACCCTTTTTATGGTCACGCATGATCGTTATTTTCTTGAACGTGTTTGTAATGAAATTATAGAACTAGAGAACGGTAAACTATATCCTTATAAAGGAAATTACTCTTACTATTTAGAGAAAAGGGAAGCCCGTATCGAACAAGAATCCGTAGAGCAACATAAAACAGAATTACTTTTTAAAAAGGAATTGGATTGGATGAGAAGGCAACCTAAGGCCCGTACAACCAAATCTAAGTCTAGAATAGATGATTTCACTACTATTAAAGAAAAGGCAAGTCAGCGAAGAAATGACCATCAAGTTCAATTAGAACTTAATATGGAGCGTGTAGGGAGTAAAATTCTAGAGCTCCACAAAATATCAAAATCCTATCCAGGTAAACCTATTCTAGATAAGTTTGAATACGTTTTCCAAAAAGGGGAACGTATTGGTATTATAGGTAAAAATGGAACAGGGAAATCGACTTTTCTAAATATTCTTTCCGGCCAAGATGAACCAGATGGTGGTAAAGTAGTCGTAGGCGATACTATTAAATTCGGCTATTATACACAAAAGGGAATCAAAATAAAAGAAGGCCAAAAAGTTATTGATGTCATTCGTGAATTCGGGGACTACATTCCTTTGATGAAAGGTAAACAGATATCGGCACAACAACTTCTAGAACGCTTTCTTTTCGATAGAAAAAAGCAATACGATTTCGTAGATAAACTGAGTGGTGGTGAACGTAAGCGTCTTTATTTATGTACCATACTAATTCAAAATCCTAATTTTTTAATATTAGATGAGCCTACCAATGATTTGGATATTGTAACGCTCAATGTATTAGAAAGTTTCTTGATGGATTTTCAAGGGTGTCTTTTGGTTGTTTCTCACGATCGTTACTTTATGGATAAAATTGTAGATCACTTATTTGTATTTAGAGGCGATGCGGTTGTTGAGGATTTTCCTGGGAACTATTCAGATTTTAGAGCCTATGAAGACAGCCAAATTCTAGAAAAAAGGGAACAAAAAGAGATTCAAACCTCGACAAAAACGAATTGGAAGGAACCTGATAATACTCCTAAAGTATCATACGCAGAACAGCAAGAATTCAAGAAACTGGAACGAGAAATCCAAAAATTGGAAAAACAGAAAGTCGTACTTCAAGGTAAGTTTACCGATGGCTCCTTATCCGGTGATGATATCAACGCACTATCCATTGAATTAAAAGAAGTAAATAGAACAATCGAGGGTAAGACAGAACGTTGGTTCGAGTTATCGGCACTTATGGAAAGCTAGGATTTTATAAAAACCAAATACGCATTTATCAGTAAGTACAATACTTCTGATAAATTATAGGTGGGCCAATTCTAACTTCTAACTAAGGTGAAATACCGCTCATCCATACATGACAAACAACATAGGTTTCTCCCGCTACTTAAGCGTTATAAACCTATGTTATGACATCAACAATCGTAGCAACTGCTCCCCTTTTTATTTTTTTTTGATCATGCCCAAGGTACAAGCACTGATGCTTTTTTAGTCCTAAAAAACACAACGATTGAGTCGATTCAAACAAACATCACTAAAACAATCTCTAACTAAAGGAAAAACAGAAATTACTAGATTATAAAAAAATACAAAGGCAAGTAAAGCGTTGATATTGACTGCCAAAACAAACTAACCTAAACTTGTATAGGTATAGAGTTAAAGCACTCTTTAATATTTAAGATTACTAATTTTATCCTTAATAATCAACTCCAGCATCACATTATATATCATGTTTCAATTTTAAGTTGCATCACAATTCTTACTTTTGAAAGAAAACGAATAAGTAACTAGTGTTTCGATTTATATCCTTTATTAAATTTTGTTTTTCAGCCACCAACCAACATGGAGTGCACTCACCATTCGTATATGACTATGTGACAAAATGCCTCTATAAAAAAAATAAGTTAAGATTACCTATCACCGAAAAAGTACTCATCAAAAGCATTTCTTATTTTGATTATAAGACAGTACGATTACTCGTTAACAATGAGGATATCGCACAAAAAATCAAAACAAATTGCCCAACGGTTTCATTGATTAACAACAACTCTGATGTGATTTTTGGGAATATAAATGACCTTCAGTCGAGTGACCTAGAGATTCATAAACTAAAAAGCATCACAATGTTAGTAGTAGATGGCATTCATAAGAACAAGAACACCCTAGAACGTTGGGAGCGACTAAAAGAGCTAGACTGTGTACGTGTCACTGTAGACATATTTTATTGTGGTGTTGTTTTCTTCAGAAAAGAACAGGTCAAAGAACATTTTAAAATTCGGATATAAACCAGTAATTTTAAGCCAAATCAATGTATAATGAATAATACTATTTATATAATTCTTGGTGTCGTATTTGCCCTTTATTTGGTGGTTACCATTACGAACAGGAATAAATCTAAAACGCGAAAATCAAAAACATTTATGAGTGATTATGAACGTAAGGATAAGAGAGAAAAAGAATAGGTTGATGGTTGATTACTTCGACTGCGCTCAGCACAAAGATTGATAGTGAAAAACTAAATTAAAATTGATTGCTATCTATTTTAAATATCAATAAAATCGAATCTTTTAATAGTATGCTTACTAATACATCATCACAAAAACGTTTATTAAAAAAATGAAGATATACACGAAGACAGGAGATGATGGTACCACGGGGCTTTTCGGTGGCACACGTGTCCCAAAGTATCATAGCCGAATTGAAAGTTATGGTACGGTAGATGAGTTAAACTCTTGGTTAGGCCTCATAAGAGACCAAGAAATTGACCCAAATAGCAAACAACAATTAATAAAGATTCAGAAAAGTCTATTTACCGTTGGAGCAATTTTAGCGACAGACCCACAAAAGGCGGTATTGAAAAATGGTGAACAGCGCTTAAAGATTCCTAAGATAGGGTCAGAAGAACTGCAATTTTTAGAGATTGCTATAGACGAAATGGATAGTCAATTACCTCAAATGACTCATTTTATTCTTCCCGGTGGTCACACGACCGTGTCATATTGTCATATTGCACGAACCGTTTGCAGAAGAGCAGAACGATTGTCAACTTTATTATTTGAAGACGAAGCTTTTGATGCGGCTGTGCTTTCTTACTTAAATAGACTTTCAGATTATCTCTTTGTATTGGCACGAAAATTGTCCAAGGATATACAGGCAGATGAAATAAAATGGATTCCTGAAAAAAAGGACTAATAAATGCCTAATTTATTCGTTATCAATTAATCAATGCAAAAAATAATTAGATAAAAAATTGAATTTTTGCTATAATTTCTTGGCTATCTCAATTTAAAAATTACTTTTGCAAAAATTTTAAAATCAAACAATTGCTATGTATTGGACATTAGAATTAGCATCGTATTTAAGTGATGCCCCTTGGCCGGCAAGTAAAGATGAGTTAATTGATTACTCCATCCGAACTGGAGCCCCGTTAGAAGTCGTAGAGAATTTACAATCTATGGAAGAAGAAGGTGGCGAGATTTATGAATCAATAGAAGAGATTTGGCCTGACTATCCAACGGAAGAAGACTACCTCTGGAACGAGGACGAATATTAATATTCGATATCATAATAACTACTAAAAAGTCTCCTCGGAGGCTTTTTTTTTATGTAATTTTGACAGGTTATTAGGTAAATCGGCTCAAAAACAAAGACTGGAATACCTTTTGCTATTTCACAACGTCGGCCATATTTGTCGACGCTATAATATTTTGAAAACTAACTTGGGTATTATTTTAGATACAAGGTGACTTTCAATTCTAATAGTTAAAAACATATGAGTTTCATAAATTCCATCCTAAAGGCATTCGTTGGTGACAAATCACAAAAAGATGTAAAGGAATTACAACCTTTAGTTGATCAGATAAAATCTTTTGAATCACAGATTGAAAGCCTAAGTCATGATGAACTTAGGCAAAAAACCATAGATTTCCGAAGAACCATACAAGATTCTTACAAAGAAAAATCTGACCAAATAAACACGTTAAAGCAAGAAGTAAAGAATTCAATAGATATTGATAAAAATGAGGATATCTATACTGAAATAGATAAACTGAAGGAAGAGGCTTATGCTATCTCAGAAGTAACCTTAAATGAATTACTACCCGAAGCTTTTGCCGTAGTTAAAGAAACTGCCAAGCGTTTCGCAAATAACGAAACGCTATCTGTTACCGCTTCCGAATATGACAGAACATTGTCAGGCACTAAGGACTATGTCACCTTAGATGGTGTTAATGCTATCTGGAAAAATTCTTGGGATGCAGCTGGTAAAGAAGTTACTTGGGATATGGTACATTATGATGTACAACTTATTGGAGGTATCGCATTACACCAAGGTAAAATTGCAGAAATGCATACGGGTGAAGGTAAAACCCTTGTTGCAACATTACCATTATACTTGAATGCTTTAAGTGGCAATGGTACACATCTAGTAACAGTAAACGATTATTTAGCAAAACGGGATAGTGCTTGGATGGCACCAATCTTTGAATTCCACGGACTTTCAGTAGATTGTATTGATCATCATAGACCAAATTCTGATGGTAGAAGAGCAGCATATAATGCAGATATCACCTACGGCACGAACAACGAATTTGGTTTTGACTACCTAAGGGATAACATGGCACATACGCCAAAAGATTTGGTACAGCGCCCACAGAATTATGCCATCGTAGATGAGGTGGATTCAGTTCTAGTTGATGATGCACGTACACCTTTAATTATCTCTGGGCCGGTACCAGAAGGTGATCGTCATGAATTTAATGAATTGAAACCTAAGGTTGGTGAAATCGTACAAAAACAACGTCAGCATTTAACTGGTATTTTGGCAGAAGCTAAAAAATTAATTACTGAAGGAGATACTAAAGAAGGTGGTTTCTTATTATTACGTGTTTTTAGAGGACTACCTAAAAACAAAGCGCTTATTAAGTTCTTGAGTGAAGAAGGTGTAAAGCAACTACTGCAAAAAACCGAGAATTTCTACATGCAAGATAATAATAGGGAAATGCCAAAGGTAGATGAAGACCTATTATTTGTAATCGATGAAAAGAACAACCAGATTGAATTGACAGATAAAGGCGTTGATTATATTTCTGGGGAAGGTAATAGAGACTTCTTTGTAATGCCAGATATCGGTGGAGAAATTGCGAAAATCGAAAATCAAAACCTTGAAATTGAAAAAGAGGCCGAACTTAAAGAGCAGCTTTTCAAAGACTTTACTATAAAAAGTGAACGTATACACACCATGAGCCAATTACTTAAGGCCTATACCCTTTTTGAAAAAGATACGGAATATGTGGTGATGGAAAATAAGGTAATGATTGTTGATGAACAGACTGGTCGTATTATGGATGGTCGAAGGTATTCCGACGGTTTACACCAAGCGATAGAAGCTAAAGAAAATGTAAAAATTGAGGCACTGACGCAAACTTTTGCCACGGTTACGTTACAGAATTACTTTAGAATGTATCGTAAATTGTCTGGTATGACAGGTACCGCAGTTACTGAAGCTGGAGAGTTTTGGGAAATCTACAAGTTGGATGTAATGGAAATTCCAACCAATAGACCTATTGCAAGAGATGACCGTAACGATTTGATTTACAAAACCAAGAGAGAGAAATATAATGCGATTATTGAGGAAGTTACCAAATTAAGTCATGCAGGTAGACCTGTATTGATTGGTACCACATCCGTTGAAATTTCTGAATTACTTTCTAAATTATTGAGCGTACGTAAAGTTCCTCATAATGTATTGAATGCAAAGCTTCATAAAAAGGAAGCAGATGTAGTTGCCGAAGCCGGTAATGCTGGCATTGTTACAATTGCTACAAACATGGCAGGTCGTGGTACGGATATTAAATTGTCTGAAGCTGTCATAAAATCGGGAGGTCTTGCCATTGTTGGTACAGAGCGCCATGATTCTAGACGTGTAGATAGACAATTACGTGGACGTTCTGGACGACAAGGAGACCCAGGAAGCTCTCAGTTCTATGTTTCTTTAGAAGATAACCTTATGCGTTTGTTTGGTTCTGACAGAGTCGCTAAGATGATGGATAAGATGGGCTTAGAAGATGGTGAGGTCATACAACATAGTATGATGACAAAATCTATTGAACGTGCCCAGAAAAAAGTAGAAGAAAATAACTTTGGTGTACGTAAGCGTCTATTGGAATATGATGATGTTATGAACGCCCAACGTGAAGTTGTCTACAAAAGAAGACGTCATGCTATACAAGGTGAACGTTTAAAACTAGACATTGCCAATATGGTCTATGACACCTGTGAAGTTATCGTTGATAGCAATAAGGCTGCCACTGATTATAAAAATTTTGAATTTGAACTAATCAAATATTTTTCCATAACATCCCCTGTAGAGGAAGCTGAATTTGGAAGCATGGGAGCTCAGGAAATTACCGGAAAAATTTATAAGGCAGCATACGAGTATTATAATGAAAAGATGGAACGCAATGCTTCATCTGCATTTCCTGTAATCAAAAAGGTACATGAAGATAATGCCAATAATTTTGAACGTATTGTGGTTCCATTTACAGATGGCATCAAAAGTTTAAATGTGGTCACCAATCTTCAAGAAGCCTATGACTCTAATGGCAAACAATTGATAATGGATTTCGAAAAGAATATATCATTGGCCATTATTGATGATTCGTGGAAAACACATTTACGTAAAATGGATGAATTGAAGCAATCGGTGCAATTGGCTGTTCATGAACAAAAAGATCCATTATTGATTTATAAGTTCGAAGCTTTTGAACTTTTTAAATCTATGATTGAAAAAGTGAATAAAGATGTGGTGTCTTTCTTATTTAAAGGAGAACTACCCTCAGAGAATACGAACGCTATACAAGAGGACAAAAACATACAACGTTCAAAAATAAATTTACAAACGTCTAAAGAGGAAATTCCTAATAGTGACGAATTAGCCTCGCGTAATAGAGCAGTAGGTCAAAATCAAGGACAGCGGCCTGCCGTTACCGAAACCATTACACGGGAACAACCTAAAATAGGTCGAAACGAACGAGTGACCATTAAAAATGTAATAAGTGGGGAAAGTAAAACTGTGAAATTTAAACAGGCAGAACCTCTTATTCAGAGTGGAACTTGGGTTTTAAATCAAGAATAACTTAAAATTATTTTTGAGTCGTCCTAAAGTAGGTTAATCTTTTTTAAAGAATTGATATTAAACCTGAGAAGCTGGCTTCTCAGGTTTTTGTTGTCTATTCAATTAAGTATTTCAATTGTTAGACTTAAATGTGGTCTTTTGTTATTACATGTATCGATTAATCCCTCGATGAGTTGTTTTAAGTCCCTCCCGTTATTGCTTTTATAAATTAGAAAGCCCCTTTCAATATACCCTTGATTTGTTCTGCTAATGCATTTTATTAGCAGTCATATCTATCTGTCATTGATGGTGTGATATTTCTTTGTCGCAGTTGTTTTTGATCTACTGCCTAACAAGACTGTACCCCCCTACCGTAATGATAGATCAGGTCTTCATTGGTCAATCTATTGTTATTCGCCATTTTCATTGCCTTTTTCTATTTGGGAAACAACTGCCAATTTAAAGCCCGAATTGCAATTAGGTAGAGTACGCTTATTTCCCGTAATCTTAAAATCTTTCATAAATAAGTCGATTTTATGTCAACGTATTTTAGGGCGGGACATATTCGTAAACACTAAACAATCGACCCATAGGGTAAAACTGCCAGCGGTAGAGATGGAGCCTCGTCCATTTTAATAGGTATTTAGAAAGAGAAAACGTTTAGCATCTAGAAAAGGAATCAATACTGGTGTTTAGACCGATCTTAAACCAAAAAAGAACGCAGTTGATAATAAAGATTACTTGAATATGATATAGTAAAACGAAAAAAACTAGTATAATGCTAAAAACATAATTAGATTTACAATAGATAAACAACACCTATGCCCGGATTTACCATTGACCAAGAGCGTCTACAGGATAAAACCAAACTTTTTTTAAGGGTAACTTATACCACAAGTATTTTCTCCATTCTATTTGGAGCATTTTGCTATTTTCTTTTAAGTATTACGGAGGTAATACCCTTTGCCCTTTTTGGCTTCGGAATTTTGAATATAATCAGCCTTCAGTATTTTAAGGTTCATAAAAATATTTTACCTACTTACAATTTTTCATCTATAATAGGGTTAATTGCCTCTTTTCTAGTGACGTTGTTTAGTGGTGGCATTCAAAGCCCTTTTATATTTATAATTCCACTTATTGCTTTTGGTGGGTTTATCAATAGTAGTAAATATGGTAAAATGTATCTCAACATAATAATCTTGCTTATATTAATAATATTCACTCAATCCATTCCTGAGTTAAAGGTTACGGAAAATGTGATACCCGAAAGTTCAAATCCTTTATTTAGTCTTATTTCGGTTTTATTCGCTGTTTTAATCTTAGGTAACACCTTTGGGAAAAGTTTATTAAAAACATACAATGCGCTCTATACTTCTAAAAAAGTAATGGCACTTCAAGTTCTTGAAAAAGAAAATTTATTAAAAGAGGTACACCACAGAGTAAAGAACAATCTACAGACAGTATCAAGCTTATTAAGCTTACAATCCCGAAATATTAACAACGGCCCAATGAAGGGTCTACTGAAAGGAACACAAAATAGGGTTATTGCAATGGCTATGGTTCATGAAATGCTTTATAAGCGTAATGACATGAGCTATATTGAATATAAATCATACGTACAAGATTTGAGTGCATACTTAATTCAATCTATAAAAGGTATCGATAACAATGTTGATTTAAAGATTGATATTCCAGAAATAAAATTAGGTATAGATACTGCTATTCCATTAGGCCTATTAATTAATGAAGCTTTAACCAATGCTTTGAAATATGGAATTGAAG
Source organism: Maribacter sp. ACAM166 (assembly GCF_005771495.1). GTDB lineage: Bacteria > Bacteroidota > Bacteroidia > Flavobacteriales > Flavobacteriaceae > Maribacter. The sequence goes on along the minus strand of NZ_VAUW01000022.1, from coordinate 4,796 downwards.
GCGATGAAGAAGGAGAAATTCATATCATATTACACAAGGATAGTGAAAATAATAATTGCTATATTCTTGAGATTGGTGATAATGGGATAGGTTTTCCAGAAACCGTTAATTACAAAAACACTAAATCCTTAGGATTAAAATTAATCCATAATCTTACCCGTCAATTAAGAGGTACTATTGAACGGGATTCTTCTAAAAAAGGAACCAACTACATTATTAAATTTCATGAAATTAAGCAACAATTATCACCAGATGTTTAACCAAAGGAAGTTCTTAACTTTAAATTCACTTTAAGACAATAATGTCAGACTTGGCTAGTACCATTACTTGCAATCTATCTATATTTAAGGAACGAACTCAAACAACCACTTTATGTTAAGAAAAATAGTACTGACGACGGCAATTGTTTTAACCAGCTTGCTCACCATCAATGCACAATCACTTGAAGGCGATGGCCCACATTCTCAACTAATTATAAGGGGCGTCATGCTCATTAATGGAAATGGTGCTCCCCCACAAGGGCCTATTGACATTGTCGTTGAAAACAATATCATTAAAGATATAAAAGTAGTAGGCTATCCAGGGGTAGCAATCGATGACTCTAAACGACCACAACTAAAACCAGGAGGAAAGGAACTAGATTGCACAGGCATGTACCTGATGCCAGGTTTTATCGACATGCACACCCATATTGGTGGTGATGCACAAGGTGCTGACCCAGATTATGTTTTTAAATTATGGATGGCACACGGTGTAACGACGGTTCGAGAAGTTGCCGGTAGAGGTATCGATATTACACTAGATTTAAAACAAAAAAGTCAAAAAAATGAAATCATTGCCCCTCGTATTATCTCGTATACAGCTTTTGGGCAAACAAGTCAATCTTTTAACCCGTTAAACGATATTCCTATTTCTAATCCAGAACAAGCACGTGAATGGGTACGTGCCAATGCAAAAAAAGGTGCAGACGGTATTAAATTCTTTGGCGCTGAACCCACTATCATGGCAGCCGCTCTTGACGAGAATAAAAAATTAGGTCTTGGTTCTGCTTGCCACCACGCACAGATGAGTGTTGCTCGATGGAATGTACTTCATTCCGCACGAGCTGGCTTAACTTCAATGGAACATTGGTATGGCTTACCAGAAGCATTATTTGAGGATCGTACGGTACAGGATTTTCCCCTAGACTATAATTACCAAAACGAACAGGATCGATTTGAGCATGCCGGAAAATTATGGGCACAGGCAGCTGAGCCGTATTCTGAACATTGGAATAATGTTATGAACGAATTGTTGGAACTGGATTTCACCATGGACCCTACCTTTAATATTTATGAAGCAAGTAGAGATTTACAGCGGGCTCGACGTGCAGAGTGGCATGAAGATTATACGCTACCTTCCCTTTGGGAGTTTTATCAGCCAAGTAAAGTATCACATGGTTCTTACTGGCATGATTGGGGTACGGAGCAAGAGGTTGAATGGAAAAACAACTATAAACTTTGGATGACCTTTATCAATGAATATAAAAATAGAGGTGGACGTGTAACCACAGGGTCTGATTCTGGATTTATATTCCAATTATATGGTTTTGCGTATATACGAGAACTCGAATTAATGCGTGAGGCAGGTTTTCATCCGTTAGAAATTATTCAATCAGCAACCTTGAATGGGGCTGAAGCTTTAGGAATGGATGACAAACTAGGTTCTGTCACTATCGGGAAATTGGCAGACTTCGTAGTAGTAGAAGAAAATCCGCTTCAAAATTTAAAAGTATTATACGGTACTGGAGCAATTAAGCTTACCGAAGAGAATGAGGTGGTTCGTGTTGGTGGTGTAAAATATACCATCAAAGATGGTATCGTTTATGACGCAAAAGCCCTTTTAGCAGATGTAAAGCGTCAAGTAGATGAGGCCAAGGCAAAAAATAATTATAAAATTAGACAGCCTGGCATCAAGAATTAAAACTCCCTTTTGTTTACAGGCACTTTAATAGCACGAAGTTTCTTTTTGTTTTTTAAAGTAAAAGAAATAGCTGAAAGAACAAGTAGAGCAGATATTAAAAATGTAACTAACATCATAATTCAAATTTTAAAGGTGCTTCATTGCACCTTTTTTAATAGGGCAAAGATTATGCCAACTTACTGTAATTTGTTTTGGTAATGAAAGCTAATGCTCTATTCACTCTAGAATTTTTAGATTTATACAAACGTGCTACTGAGGTTTCAGTATTAATCGAAAACGTTTTCGTATCGTTAGTATTACTAAGGCCACTAACCATAACAATACCCATTTCAATAATGTCAACTTTATCATTTTGTTGTGGATTTTGCGCCAGTGCAATTGCGCTGGCAAAAAGGATTACCAATAAGGTGAATAGTGCTTTCATATCTAATCTTGAACAAGATAAAGATACCCTCAGCCTATCAACCGAGGCTATTGACCCGCTGAAATGCTTTAATTTTCGGTTACTGTAAAAATCATTGATGAAACATCAAAAAATATCGACAAATGGTTTTAGGGTACAAAACAACACACCGAATAGGTGTGCAGTTTATCGGTATTTCTCATTGACTAACCAAATAGCGTATGGTGAAAAATAAGATAAATCTGTAGGGTAATTAAAAGGTTTATTATGTGAAATAAGATACTACCACCATTACCCCGTTATGTATGTTGAGAGGATTATATTAAATAGCAGTGTCTGCACATGTGGTTTTTCGAAATACAATGAAGAAAAAATAACCGCCTGTCGAACAAATAGTTATTAAGATATATTTAATCTCCTTAAGGTTCTCGATACACTTGAACTGACATCCATTTATTAGTACTTTAAAATTTACAATGGGTTAAGCTTATTAGTATACGTTAATACGATTCTAAATAGTGAAGAAAGTAAGCTTATTTATTTTTTCGTTTTCCGAAATTTTTATCGCCACGGGTCTTTGGTTTAGAGTATTTCTTTTTGATAATACGTTTGTACGCTCCCCCTTGGTTCTCCTTCTTGTTTTTATCTGATTTTTCGTGAAAGCTAGCTCCACGCTCATCCTCATTAATATTTAATGGGTTCTCACGCTCCCTATGTTTAGGTTCCTCATCAAAAGTAAGCTTAGTTGCAATTGCTACATCTGCAGGTAAAGGCATTAGTTGGACTCCTTGACCCATTAAATTTTCAATAGCATCTTTATATTCATCTTCTGTAGGAGTAAATAATAAAAGGGAGGTTCCCTCCTTCTCTGCTCTACCAGTTCTACCGATACGGTGCATATAGTTCTCAGGATAAATTGGTGAATCAAAGTTGATGACATGTGAAATTTCCTGAAGGTCTAATCCACGTGCCATAACATCTGTAGTAACCAAAATACGGTTCTTGCCTTCATCAAATTGATTGATGGAACGCAACCTATAATTTTGAGTTTTATTCGAATGTATGATACAGATTTCTTCACTAAAAAATTCTGCTAGTTCTTTGAACAACAAATCTGCACTTCGCTTGCTAGATACAAAAACCAATACCTTGTGGTATTCTTCTTCCTTCTGTAATAAGCTCACCAACAGATTAACCTTCGTGTAGAAATTAGGTGTTGCATACCCTAACTGAGTAATATTATCTAGAGGTGTACCACTGACCGCAATAGATATTTTCTGCACTCCCACAAAAAAGTCGGAAATAAAGGCGTCGATATCATCTGTCATGGTGGCAGAAAACATGATGTTCTGTCTTTTATGTGGCAATAGTTCGAAGATATTGACCAACTGAAATCTAAAACCAAGGTCTAACATTACATCGACCTCATCAATGACCAACTTTTTTACGGATTTTAATTGAACTGCTTTGGTTAAAATCAAATCATACAATCGTGCCGGTGTAGCGACTAAAATATCGGTTCCAAGGGCCAAGGCATCTTTTTGCCGAAGCATACTCTTACCTCCATATACGCCCAATACTCGTATAGAAGCATATTTAGCCAGTTTTTCAGCTTCCTCTACAACTTGTACCACCAACTCACGCGTAGGCACCAAGATTATCACTTTCGGATGAATCTCTTTTGAAAACGATAGTGTATTTAAGATAGGTAACAAGTACGCAAAAGTTTTACCTGTACCCGTTTGAGCGATTCCAACCACATCACTACCGCTCATCACGACTGGAAAGGCTTGCTCCTGAATAGGTGTTGTTTGTTCAAAACCCAAATCAGCCAAGGCCTTCTCCAAGTTTTTGGAAATTTTTAAATCGGTAAACAAGGACATAAGTATGACTTTTGTATTAAAAATGCAAATCTATGCGGATTAGTTGACAATTCACGATAACTGAGACAATTATCGATTTTAACCTGATAGATTGACACTTTGAAACTCTATTAGCATTCAAAATCTCTTAGGTCAAATGTTAACTTGTCTAGAGTTTATATAACATTTCTAACAGACTTAATTCGTCTATTTTTTCCAGTAAAAAGGTAACGTAACGCACCTAAAAAAGGAAGGAAGAACACTATCAAAAACCACGTAGTTTTAGAATCATTTTTAAATTTATGTCGTAGAACATCCACTAAACAGTACATCCATAGGCCTAAAACAATCAGTAAAATCGTTTGCCAAGCCCATAGACCAAAAGAGAAGTCTGTGATATTATTTGCCATGGATGTATAGTATATAGTGTAATATCATACATTCTAAGTTCAAGTCATAAGTGCAACACGAATATTTAAAACAGATGGGGCTAGCCCCATCTGTTTTAGGCTCAATATTTATATTCGTTTTGATGAAACATTACAAACAATTGACCTTAGAGCAAAGGT
>NZ_VAUW01000021.1 GCF_005771495.1 Maribacter sp. ACAM166 | reverse complement strand
TGTTCATTTTCCTTTAGAGCTTTAATAATCTGGCTCTCGCTAAACTTGCTGCTTTTCATGATGACAGTTTGAATTTAAAGTTAGTAAATTTGAATTATTAACTGTCCTACTTATGGGGAAGCCTACACTTATGGGGAAGCCTACACTTATGGGGAAGCCTACACTCCAATGGTTTTACAATACCCCTATTTTGAGAAAGCTGCGCCATGATCCTTCCACCGGACATGGAACGGTGTACCTCGCTCGCCTTGAAATTCTGGCCCTTGTACTCGAACCGAAACCCCTGTAACTTGTTCGCCTTGTTGATACTTGGTATGACTTCCACCTTCTGGGCCTTCATCGTCTTGATATAATCATCTAGTGTTTTTGGCCTTTCGTTCTCCATTATTTTCTGGTGTATGTTCTTGATTTCAAGACGGACTTTCATGGAATCCAGTTCCTTTTCCAGTTGCACCTCCTTCACCGTGGTCAGCCCCATATCCTTGGCGACGTTCTCAGCTGCCAACTGGCTTCGCTTTCCGATAAAGCTATCGTTATAGGCCTTGCCATCGAAACCGATTCGGTTGACGTATAGATGGACGTGGGTGTGTGCCTTATCCCTATGGACAAAAGCAACCGCCTGATTTTCCTTCAATCCCATTTCTTTTATAAACTTTTGGGTCAGTTCCCCTAACCGTTCCTTGGTAAGGTTCTTACCGTCTTCCCTGGTCGGACTGAGAATAAAGCTCAGGGTGTTCTTTTGGCACCTTGTATTCTGTTCCTGTATCAGTCTGAACTCGTCGGTTATCTGTTGGGCATTATCTTCTGCAAGGTGTTGGCTAAAAATAATTTCAGCATCCTTTTCCTTGTCCAGACCGTAATCGATGTTCGCTCCGGTGTTCCCGACTGATTTCCCCTTACCTATCATTTTTTTATGTCCTTGAAATTATAGAGGTGTGTCCGTATCTCCTCGGCCAACGTTTCGACCTCGCTAGCCAGTTTCGGATTGTGTCTCTTGAACATATTCCCGATCCGGATGAAATTACGGTTGTACTTGACGAGCATTTTATAATGGGTGAGCTGTTCCTCTGTCAAACGTTCAATGACCGAATTTCCAAAAGCGGAACTACGGCAGTATTCCGAAAGGGAAATACCTGCCCGTTCCGCCCTTTTCCTGATCAGCTTTTTCTCGTAGATGGAACACCTGAATTTGATGTAGGTCTTTTTCATTTCTTTTTTTCTTTGCGACCGCCGGGAGTAAAGCAAGTTTGTTTTTGTGGCAACAAAAACACATCTTGCGCCTTCTGCCCAACTCCATTAATAGTGTTACCTCTCAGCCATTCGTTCACATCCTTAAAGCCTGAATAAAGTTTAGAATTGTCCTTGCAATTTTTAGAATACGCCATCAATTCTTTAGACGTTCTCTTTCCATTGGCATCATTATCCAAATAGAGTTCAATACTTGAATAACCCTCTAGTGTTCGCATCGCTTTTTGAACGAACGCCGTGGAGTTCAATACCAGAAAATCATATTCCAATTCCAAGTTTTTATGGCACTCCACAATCGATAACAGGTCGAACATGCCTTCGGTAACAATGAGCTTCCTATTTCCGTTTTTGATATATGTGCTATCCTTTGGTGAACTTGAATTTTTATAATATCCGTTGCGGAGTTCCCATCCACCGGAACCGTTTTTAAGACCTATGGCAAAGTATTTCCTTCCCTTGAATAGATAATGGACTTCCTTGCAATATGTTAATGCTGTTGTTATTGAAATTCTGCGTGCATTCAAATACTTTAGTAATCCATAATGCTGGATAGGTTTGGCGTACATGATCGTAATCGTATGCTCTGTTTGCTGTTCCAAAAATGGTCGCTGCTGAAAAGAAAAAGAAGGTTCATCCTGTACTATTATATGTAATGCCTCTTTGACCGTACCTTTTGTAATCAGGCATATCAGGTCGATAACATTCCCTCCTTTTCCTGCTCCATGGTCGTACCATCTATTGAGTTTCTTGGACACCTTGAAAGAGGCTTGGGTTTCTGAGCGGATAGGGCTCAGGAACCAAGCTTCTTTCCCGTTCGTTCTGGTCGGAAAGTGCCCTAGTTTTGCCAGCGCCCTTTCGATGGGAAAAGCTCGGGCTCTTTCACACGATAATCCTTTGGTTCTTTCTTTTTTCATAAGCCAATTCATTTTACTGGTTTTTTTGATGATATGATGACAGTACCCTTTGAAGCCCTTTCAATATTAGGTTTGGAGCGTCATCGTTTTGTCATCGCATCATCGTTCTTCATTTTTCAACACCGTTTTCCGTCATCATTATTTTTTTTGATGACAGAATGATGACAGTTTGATGACAGCCTTAGCCTTTATAAACATTGGCCTCGGCCTATTCCGTCATCGTATCATCGAAATTTTTGGTTAAAAAGTCTTTTTCGACAGTAAAGTAACGTCCTTTTGCATCGGCCAAGTGGATATCGCCATCGCTCCAAATGACGATTTTCTGGTATTTGTTGGAGTTGTCCTGATTGGTCAGTTTCCAATCGTTCTTCAGCAGTTTCCGCAGTTGTGTCAGATCCGTTTTTACCCTGGTCTTATTGAGCAGATGTAATGCATCGATGGGACAAAGGTCTATACTGTCCAGTTCGAACTTTTCCATCACGCTGAACAGGATACTTGCCAGCTCCTTTTCGACCCTGTTCCTATTGTTCTGTACCAGCCTTGCCAAGGCAGGGGTTCTAATCTGTTTTGGGGTAAACCACATTCTGGTAGTATGCTCCGTGTATAGCTTTCGTTGTTGTAGATAGAACAGGAAAGCCGGTATTTCCAATATCAATTGATGGAGAAAATTTGTTTCCTCTTTATTAAGTACAGGTATCTTCAGTACCCAGAAACGAGTCTCGTTTCCATCTATCTTGATAAAATTGTCCTCGTTGTTACTGCACAGTATGAACTTCCCGAAGAACTCCACTTCCCGCTTGTCCTTTCCCTTCGCTTCCAATTTATTAATATTGGTCGTACTAAGGTATTTGATACGCTCAGTCAGTTCCTCCTTGTTGAACAGTACCTCGTCTATGCAGATGAGCAGCTTGTTCGCCCAGTCGGCATTGAACTGACTGCTAAAGCTGTCGTTGGTCAAGTAGGTCATATTGTTGTCGAACAAGGCCTTCATCCATTTCAGGAAGGTACTTTTGCCCGTGGAACGTTCTTTAGATACCAAACACAGAATAGGCAGTACCTGTACAGGTCTGGTGTAGAGCAATTGCAGGTAGTCCAGCCCCAATTCATAATGTTTGCCGAAAATATGTTTCACAAAATCCAATGAGGTAGAACATTCCCCTTCTTTGGGGATTGACGTCAACGGAGAATACGTGTTATAGAACCCTTTGTATTCCTGTTTAAAATCGATGTGGCTCGGTATGCAGGTAAAGCCATCGTACTTTGGAACCTTGCTCAGGTAATCCTTACCATGGTCTTGGCGGATGGTCTCGATGTTCCAATGCACCAGTATTTCATTGAAATGCCCTGCGATGGTCGGTGCCTGCACCAGTTTATAGTACGAGGTTCCCACCCGTAAGTACGGTATTGTTTTCATAAGGATTGTTTTGACCGCCAAGGGAATACCCTTGGCGAAATGATTGAGCTATGGGATGTTTAGATTTCCTGAGCGGAGTCCCTTTCGTTTTGGAGCAACCAACTGACTATTTTCTTACGTTCGAAAAATATTAGTTTTCCGTTGGGTTTGGAGTGCGGGATTATGCCCGCTGCGGTAAGTTTGTACAGATAGCTTCTGGAAATTCCCGTATAGTTACAGGTTTCCTCAAAAGTCAATACCTTTTTGTTCGCTATCAGAAGTTTTTCCAAACGGTCGAGCCGTTCGAGAATCAAAAAATTGTCCATTGTTTTCCTTTTTTAGGGTTACGAAATGAACAAAAGCGCTTTTGTTTTCTTTCAATATTGTTACTTGATAAATGTATGAAAATAGATGAATGTGGGAAGGTGTTTACGTAAAATAGTTATTCACAAATAATTGATATACAGCATCTTGAACTAAAATGAACCAAACGAGATTAAGTTGAGGAAGCACAAATTTTATTCGGTTCCATTTGATACCAAATGGAACCATTTTGAATCTTGGCAAAGTGTGCGATTTGTAAGGTAATTCTAGGTTATCAACAATTGAAAATCCCTCTACTAAAAAATTTTAAGTCCATCAAAGGTCTTTTTTTTAAGAATGGATTCTATAAAAGTTCTCTATTTCCACTCACCATTTAAGTTTCAATCAAAAATTGATATTTTGATTTTGACTTTATTGAACATTTGACCTAGTGATTTCTCTTTGTATTTTTACTTTTATATGGCGCTTTATTTATTTCCAATTTCTCACGAAGTATTTCCATATCGTCAAATACTTTTTGCTCAATTACTTTGGCATAAATTTGTGTGGTGGTTAGCTTTCTGTGTCCTAACATTTTAGAAATAGTTTCTATGGGCACTCCGTTAGTCATCGTAACGGTTGTCGCAAAAGTATGTCTAGCCATGTGAAAGGTGAGGTTTTTTTGAATGCCAGCTGCTATTGCAATTTCTTTTAGGTAAGCATTCACTTTTTGATTTGATATTTTAGGAAACAACGTACCATAAATCTGACACCGTTTATCTTCTCGGTAAATTTTGATAATATTTAAAGCTTTCGATAGTAAAGGAATTTTAACTGGATTCCTGGTCTTTTGCCTTTTAGTTGCAATCCACATTCGTTTATCCAAACCCATAACCAAACTCTCTTCCGAGAGTAGCATCATATCTATATAACTAATCCCTGTGTAGCAGCTGAATACAAATAAGTCTTTTACCGTTCTCAATCTCAAAGAGTGTAATGTCAATTCCTCTAAAAGTTCTAATTCTTTACCAGTTAGATGACCGCGGTGTGTGGGAATTAGTTTTTGTTTGAATTTACGGAAGGGGTCTTGACCGATCCATTCAATATCATAAGCTAAAGTGACCATTCTCCTTAAACGCTGAATATGTTTCATTACTGCGTTGTTCCCAATCTGCTTTTGATAATGCCTTGGTTTATGGCCTCGTAGAAAATTTTCAAAACCTAGTATAAATTTATAATCAAGAAGCGATAGTTCTATGTCGTCAAGCTTATATTCCTTTTTTAAATAGAGTAGGATGTATTTTTGACTAATTAAATAGAGCCTTGAAGTGTTTCTATGCAGTTTGTAAAACATTTTATCATTATGATAGGCAATTATATCAGTAAGCGTAAATTCCTTTGGCTTATCGTCCCCTAGGAATTTGGATTTTATCGTTTGTGGAGTAATCCGCTTATCATCTGCCCTTAATTCTTGATAGCACTGAAACAACTTTGCATGTACTTCATTAAGGTATTGGTTAATACTTTTGGCGTTTGCACTTAAACCCTTGACTCGCTGCTTTTCAGGACTCCAAAGTTGCGTGTCAATTCTTCTTTTAAGGCTAATGTTGAGTTTTTTGCCGTCTATGGTTATCCTGGCATAAAGGGGAGCTTGATTGTTCTTAATTCTTTTGGCGTATAGCCAAAATAAGATTGAAAATGTGGAAGTAGTGCGCATAACAAACGTCTTTAAGTTAAACTTAATTAAGGACGAAAGTCAAATCACCTACAAATCGTTAATTTAACAGATTTAAAATAAACAATTACAAAATACGAAAACATTTGAAAAAAATGTTGACGATTTGTGAACTCTAATAGGTGGTTTTAAATGATATCATTTGAAACCAAAAAATATCAAATCATTGATAATCAATATATTATACACTATATTGAATTCTTTTATAAGTCAAAAAGTGACCTCGGCAAGAATCGAACTTGCATCTAAAGTTTAGGAAACTTCTATTCTATCCATTGAACTACGAGGCCAATTATATCAAAGTGGCACAAAAATAGAATTATTAATTAAGTTACACTATAAAATTAGATCTAAGACTAGTGGTTAGCCGATTGTCCTTTACTCCAAACCTCATACATAAGATTACCTTTGCTGTTTTCACCCATGTGGCGCCAATCATTCCCTGTTAGTTCCTTATTAAATTCTAGGGTAGCGCCAGCTCTTGAATCATCTTTAGAGAAAATTCTATGTGATCGGTATAAATACATTTTGGGTACTATATCTACCTCTGCCAGTTCCATAAAAACGAAAGGAGGCCGTGTCATAGGCAATCCATTGGAACGTTCTATCTTTCAGAAATTTTAATGTTTTTCTTAAACCTTCTTCGTTACGTCTCTATTGTAGCTGAACCTCTAGTCGTAAATAACCAACTTCCATCTAAATCCGTTGAAAATTGGGGTCCTAGTTAAAAAATCATAGTGGTATCCAAGTTCAATATTAAGTTCTCATTTTATATCTCAAACAGGACTGGTCATATTTTTAAGGAATCTATTTCATAATTGTAATGGACGTCTAAATCAATTTGTAACTGTTACACCTCCGTTTGGTAGAAACCACCAATTATTTGTATAAAATGATTCGGATTTTTTTTATAGATGGTGTAAATTAGATAGGCATCATTTAATTTTATGGATAATCTTTACACCATTATCTTCTTTGGTATGCGCATAAACTCTAAAAGGAATCTGATAAATGGCGAAAAACTGCTCATGAAAAACTAAAAGTATCGAGGTGTTGAAGCTGTGTTTTTTAAATTTTCACATTGTTTCATAGCATCTATTTTTTTAAGTAACTAATAATGAAATAGTTGCTGGGTGTTTGTGATGATTTTTCTGAATGTCAAATGTTATGATTTAGCATATCGAAAAAAAATGAAAACCCTTGTTTTTTCATTTTTTTTGATTTCATTTGTCTTGTCCAAACACCCTACTTTGGGTGTTGGGGATTTCAAGCTTTTAGCTGAACATTATGTATCGTTTTTTTATGTTCGGATCTGTGGGAAATTGGAAGTATTTCCCACAGATGGCTTATAAGATAGGTTGCCGATTAGTAAAGCAAACTTCCCATCCTTATGCTACAATCATGCAAAGTCAGCATGATTACTTCTTCATTCCTACTACACAAAAGCAAATTTTAGTTTGATTTTCTGTTAAGATGGTTACGTTTTCTTAACTTTAAAACTGTAGGCAAGTTATTATATTTAACAAATATCATTATAATTCAATTTCATGAATACCAAATACATTGATCTTATTGATCAAACCTATTATTTCCCTCAAGAAGAGTTTAATTTAGATGGTGAACACTTACAATTTCATGGCATTCCACTGTATGATTTAGTGAAGGAATACGGTAGTCCTTTAAAATTCACCTATCTCCCAAAAATTTCTGAAAATATTTTAAGGGCCAAGAATTGGTTTTCAAATGCTATAGAAAAGAATAATTACAAGGGTAAATACCACTACTGTTATTGTACTAAAAGTTCTCATTTTCAACACGTAATGCATGAGGCTTTAAAGAACGATATTCATATGGAGACTTCATCAGCATTTGATATAAATATTATTGAAAAGCTTAAGGAAAACGGTAGGTTGACCGATCATAATTATGTGATTTGTAACGGGTTTAAGCGCGAAAAATATATTGAGAACATTGCTAGATTAATCAATAATGGTCATCAGAATTGTATACCTATTATAGACAATTATGAAGAATTGGATTTATTGACAGATGCAATTAATGACACCTTTAAAGTTGGTATTCGTATTGCATCTGAAGAAGAGCCAAAATTTGAGTTCTACACGTCTAGATTAGGCATAGGCTATAAAAACATTGTTCCATTTTATGAGAATCAAATAAAGAACAATGATAAAGTGGAGTTGAAAATGCTTCATTTTTTCATTAATACCGGTATTCGGGATAATGCCTATTATTGGAACGAGATGGCGAAATGCCTCAAAGTATATGTTCGATTAAAGAAGATATGCCCATCATTGGATAGTTTGAATATTGGTGGAGGTTTCCCTATTAAAAATTCTCTGCAGTTTCAGTATGATTATCAATACATGATTGATGAAATCTTAAATCAGATTAGCATTACATGTTCGGAAGCCGATGTGCCCGTTCCACATATTTTTACTGAATTTGGTAGCTTTACTGTAGGTGAAAGTGGTGGAGCTATTTATGAAATTCTTTATCAGAAACAACAGAACGATCGTGAAAAATGGAATATGATCGACTCTTCGTTTATTACCACACTACCTGATACTTGGGCGATAAACAAAAGATTTATTATGTTGCCTATTAATCGTTGGAACGATGAATATGAACGTGTACTCTTAGGTGGTCTTACCTGTGATAGTGATGATTACTATAACAGTGAGCAGAACATGAACGCCATCTACCTACCAAAATATAAACGAGAGAAACCGTTGTATATTGGCTTTTTCAATACCGGTGCCTACCAAGAATCAATAGGTGGGTTTGGCGGCTTGCAACATTGCCTGATACCACAGCCTAAGCATATCTTGATAGATAAGGATGAAAACGGTAATTTCACCTATAAGCTCTTTAGAGCGCAACAAAAAGCAGAAGATCTGTTGGGTATATTAGGTTATGATGTTCATACGCCTAGCGAATAAAAACATTAAATAAGGAGTATTTTTTAGTCTAACGACCGTTAAACATTGAATTACATATATAAAATTGAACAATTTTCTAAAAAATCAATTAATAATAACTAATAAATCATGAGTACATCTAAGAATTATGCGGGTATTTCCGATGAATTCGCCCAACTAGAAAAGTCCAAAATTATCTTGATTCCTGTTCCTTATGATGGAACCAGTACTTGGGGTAAGGGATCGGACAAAGGCCCAGAAGCTTTTTTAGAAGCTTCTGAAAACATGGAATTGTATGATATTGAAACCGATTCTGAAGTTTATAAACAGGGAATTCATTTAACAGAGCCCATAACCGAAAACAGTTCGCCAGAAGCAATGGTGAACATGGTGCATAATAGTACTAAAGATTTTATTAAACGGAATAAGTTTGTTACGTTGTTTGGTGGTGAGCATTCAATTTCAATTGGTTCTATTCGTGCTTTCAATGAATGCTTTGATAATCTTACAGTGTTGCAAATTGATGCACATGCAGATTTAAGAGAATCGTATGAAGGTTCAAAATATAATCATGCCTGTGCCGTATATGAAGCTAGCCAAACCACTAATTTGGTTCAAGTTGGTATTCGTTCTATGGATGTTATTGAGAAAACATTGATGGATGGCGAAAAAACATTCTTCGCCCATGATATGATAAATGATGAATATTGGTCGGACAAAGTGATTGAAGCCATGACCGAGAATGTTTTCATAACAGTAGACTTAGATGCTTTCGACCCTTCGATTATGCCATCAACGGGTACGCCCGAACCAGGCGGATTGCTTTGGTATGAGACCTTAGAGTTTTTAAAACAAGTGTTTGAAGATAAGAATGTTGTAGGCTTTGATATTGTAGAGCTTTGCCCGAACAAAAATGATAAATCATCAGATTTTTTGGCGGCTAAATTATATTACAAGATGCTGAGCTATAAATTTGCCGGTCAAGATTTCGGTCAAGAATATGATAATTCATTCGATATAGATTATAAATCTAATACAAATTCAAAATTTGAAGATGACGAAGACTAAAGGTGCAATCACCAATTTCATAGAAAAATATTATTTACATTTTAATGCAGCAGCATTAGTAGATGCTGCTAAAGGTTACGAAGAGCAACTGAATAATGGTGCTAAAATGTTGGTTTCATTGGCGGGTGCAATGTCTACTGCAGAATTAGGTAAAATATTTGCTGAGGTCATTCGTCAAGATAAGGTGCAGATCATATCGTGTACAGGTGCTAACCTTGAGGAAGATATTATGAACTTGGTTGCACATTCGCATTATAAACGAGTGCCTAATTATAGAGATTTAACACCCCAAGATGAATGGAATCTATTGGAAAAGGGGTTGAATCGAGTTACCGATACCTGTATTCCAGAGGAAGAAGCGTTTAGAAGATTACAGAAGCATATTTTCAAAATATGGAAAGATGCTGATGATAAAGGGGAGCGCTTTCTACCGCATGAATTCATGTACAAAATGTTACTTTCAGGAGTTTTAGAGGAGTATTATGAAATAGACCTTAAGGATTCTTGGATGTATGCTGCGGCAGAGAAAAATTTACCGATTATTTGTCCGGGTTGGGAAGATAGTACCATGGGAAACATTTTTGCATCCTATGTAATGAAAGGCGAACTAAAGGCCACTACCATGAAATCTGGTATTGAATATATGACTTTTTTAGCTGATTGGTATACCAATAATTCTAAAAACGGAATTGGATTCTTTCAAATCGGTGGTGGTATCGCCGGAGATTTTCCAATTTGTGTAGTACCGATGTTGTACCAAGATATGGAACGTACAGACACCCCTTTCTGGAGCTATTTCTGTCAGATTAGTGATAGTACAACTAGTTATGGGTCCTATTCCGGTGCTGTGCCAAATGAGAAAATAACCTGGGGTAAATTAGATATAAATACCCCAAAATATATTATAGAAAGTGATGCGACTATAGTTGCACCCTTGATTTTTGCTTACCTTTTAGACATGTAATTATGGACAAGAACGCACATTTAAATAGAGTTATTGTTGACTTTAAAAAACTGACACCAGAAGTGCTGAAGCTGTTGGTTGACAGATATCCGGATGGATATGATGACCGAAATATTATTTCTTTTAGAAACGCACAAGGAGAGCGTATTGAGGCTGTTGAGGTGCTAACTGTAGATACCAAGTATTTGGTGAAGATTAGTGCTAAACTAGAGTATACGATGGAGAATTACGATGTAGATGATTATGAGGATTTTGAAGATGATGACCCAGAGGCAGTAATAGAGCCAAATCCAGAAGATTTGGTTGATGGTGAAGATGAAGACTAGATATATTTCCTAACCTGAAACACAGAAATATCCTATTAAATTTTAAATACCTTATTCCGGTTTGCTTTTCGTAAGCCGGAATAAGGACTATATTCCATAAATAAATTTAAACTAAACTTCGTTGTACGCACAATTGCTATATGAAAATTGATGAAATAGAAAATATCGAATTAAAGTTTTTAAACCTTGATGACTATCAAGAATTAAAAACTGCCATGATTTCTGCCTACGCTAGTATGCCTAGCGCATATTGGAAGGAGGAACATATCAAATCTTTGATCGATAAATTTCCAGAGGGTCAAGTGGTCATTAAAATCAATGGTCAATTGGCAGGAGTAGCATTGTCAATAATTGTAGATTATGATGCGTTTGATGATAATCATACATATGAGCAAATAACAGGTAAGTATACTTTTGACACTCATGATGATGAAGGAGATGTGCTTTATGGCATAGAAGTTTTTATAAAGCCAAGTTTTAGAGGTTTACGTTTAGGGCGCCGACTGTACGATTATAGAAAAGAACTGTGTGAAAAATTAAACCTGAAAAGTATTGCTTTTGGTGGCCGTATGCCTAATTTTCATAAACATGCTTCAGACCTTACACCAAAAGAGTATATAGATAAGGTTCGTCGTAAGGAAATTCAAGATCCAGTGCTTAATTTTCAAATCAGTAATGATTTTCACCCTGCCAAAGTAATGAAAGGGTATTTAGATGGCGATAAGGATTCTCAAGACTTTGCCATTCTTATGGAGTGGGACAATATTTACTATCAAAAACCTTCAAAGAAAGCTGCAACGAAGAAAACAATTGTTCGTTTAGGTTTGATACAGTGGCAGATGCGACCTTATAAAGACCTAGATGAACTTTTGCAGCAAGCAGAATATTTCATTGATGCAGTTTCTGGTTACCGGTCAGATTTTGCCTTGTTTCCAGAATTTTTCAATGCACCTCTGATGGCTGGTAACAATCATATGTCTACGGCAGATGCTATTAGAGAACTGGCAAAACATACCCAAGCAATTGCTCAGAAATTTTCAGAATTTTCTATATCCTACAATATTAATATCATTTCAGGGAGTATGCCAGAAATTATTGA
Organism: Maribacter sp. ACAM166; assembly: GCF_005771495.1. Lineage (GTDB taxonomy): Bacteria > Bacteroidota > Bacteroidia > Flavobacteriales > Flavobacteriaceae > Maribacter. The sequence continues at coordinate 60,049 of NZ_VAUW01000021.1, read as the reverse complement.
TGGGCGTTTGTACAATGTAGGATATCTATGTAGACGTGATGGTAGTATGGAACGTTATGAAAAGTTGCACGTAACACCAGACGAAGCTAAGGTGTGGGGAATGCAAGGTGGTACTGAATTGAAAGCATTTGATACAGATTGCGGTAAAATAGGCGTATTGGTTTGTTATGATTCAGAATTTCCTGAACTAAGTAGAATTTTAGCAGATGAAGGAATGGATATTCTCTTCATTCCGTTTCTTACTGATACCCAAAATGGGTATTCTAGAGTTCGTAATTGTGCACAGGCTAGGGCCATTGAAAATGAATGTTATGTGGCTATTGCCGGTAGCGTAGGAAATCTGCCCAATGTTCAGAATATGGACATACAGTTTGCACAATCAATGGTATTTACACCGTGTGATTTCTCTTTTCCTACAAATGGAATAAAAGCAGAAGCCACACCAAATACAGAGATGATATTGATTGCCGATGTAGATATAAGTCTATTGCGTGAATTAAATCAATTTGGAGCGGTACGCAACCTTAGGGATAGAAGAACAGATTTATTTGAGTTAAGGAAGAAATAAATATAACTCCATAATCAATATGGAGATAAAAAATAACAATTTGGATAATTTAAAGATTATAGGTAGTGAAGAATGGTGTGTGTTTAATGAGCTAGGTATACCAGCTATAAAAGCAAGAGTAGATTCTGGAGCAAAAACATCTTCTTTACAGGCTGCAAACATAAAAATAGTTAATAAAGGAGCTAACGAATGGGTGAAGTTTGAAGTTAGTCCGTTGCAGGAAAACCGAAGTATTGCTATTGAATGCCAAGCAAGATTGGTTGATCGTCGTATGGTGAAAAGTTCTTCGGGTATATCTGAAGTACGGTTGGTGATAAAAACACCCATTACCATTGGTGATTCGACGTTTGATATTGAGCTTACATTGGCCAATAGAGATACCATGGAGTTTCGTATGTTATTGGGTAGAGAAGCACTTAATGAGCGTTTTATAGTCAACCCAGCGCTTAATTATCAATTACAGGACTTTGATGATGCTGAAGTCAATACAATGTATGCACCTTATTTTAAGGAAAAGTCCGGATTGAAAATTGCTCTTTTGGCAAGTAATCCATTGTTATACAGCAATAAAAGATTGATGGAAGCTGCAGAGGCAAGGGGACATGAAATTGTTTTTCTAAATGTGGAACAGGTCTATATGAAGCTTGATGCACACTCGCCAGAAATTAGATATCGTGGTGGAAATATTCTCACGGATTTTGATGCTGTTATACCACGTATTAAACCTGCAGTTACGTTTTATGGATGTGCATTGATTCGCCAATTCAAAAATTTAGGGGTTTATTGTCAAAATTCTGCCGAATCGATAACCCAATCCCGTGATAAACTTTTTGCATCTCAATTATTCTCCAATAATGATATCCATATTCCTATTACAGGTTTTGCAAAATCTCCAATGGATACAAAAGATTTGATAAAAATGGTGAACGGAGCACCCTTGATTATAAAACTTTTGGAAAGTACCCAAGGTAAAGGAGTAGTTCTGGCGGAAACCAATAAGGCTGCAGAAAGTGTTATCAATGCGTTTAAAAGTGTGAATACCAATATATTGGTGCAAGAGTTTATAAAAGAAGCCAACGGGCAAGATATACGTTGTTTTGTAGTGAGCGGTAAGGTTGTCGCTAGTATGCAACGTCAAGCAGAAAAAGGAGAATTTAGGGCTAACATTCACCAAGGTGGAAAAGCTTCGATTATCAAGATTACAGCAGAGGAAAAGAAATTAGCCCTAAAAGCAGCTAAAGTATTGAACTTGGCAGTTGCCGGTGTTGATATTATTCGTTCAAATAAGGGGCCATTATTATTAGAGGTAAATTCTTCGCCTGGTTTGGAAGGTATTGAAAATGCTACAGGTAAGGATATCGCCAATGCAATGATTATGGCTATTGAAAAACAGTTGAAGTTTAGAATGTAGAAGTAATTGATTATATTTAATAGAGCTGTATTTAGAGATAAATATCTCATGGCAGTTAGTGCTAAGTTAGTATACCTGTGATTAATTAATTTAACTTTTAATTTTATACCAATGAAAACACCCTCAGAAAGAAAAATTTGTCCATCCTCCAGAAGAATTTGGTTAAAGAATGCTGCGGTTTTAGGCGCTGCATCTGTAGCGGCTCCATCCTTACTGGCCAACACAAAAATGGAACCGATTAAAAAAATGGTATCCTTCCAGCCCATTCGTCTAATCGTATCAACGTATTCTTATTGGCATTTTGATAAGGTTAAATACCCTATAGAAAAGGTTATTGAAAATGCAGCGCGTATTGGTTTTGACGGTGTAGAAATTCTGCATCGCCAAATGGAAAACGAAACGGTGCCGTATATGAACAAACTTAAAAGAATGGCATTTGATAGAGGGTTGGCGCTACCATTTTTATCCATTCATCAGAACTTTGTAGAACCTAATGCTTCCAAAAGAAAAGAAGATGTACAGCATACGTTGAATTGTATTAAACTGGCAACGCAGATGGGTATTCCTGCTATACGAATGAATACGGGAAGTTGGGCAGGTGATACACCTCCAGATTATTTTAAAACAGGAATAAAGAAACCTGCTTCAGGCTATACTGATCAAGATGCTATTAAATGGGTTATAGACAGTATGGGTGAGTGTTTGATAGAAGCTGAAAAGGCAGGAGTTACGCTTTGTCTAGAGAACCATTGGGGACTTTCCTCCAACATTGATTACCTCGAAGAAATTTATAATGCGTTGGCATCTTCACCTGCCATGGCCTTAAATCTTGATACTGGAAATTTTGTAGGTGATCCATATTCTCAATTAGAAAGATTAATGCCAATTGCAACTATTATTCAGGCAAAAACGTACTACGGCGGTGGCGAGGTGTATGATTTAAGTCTTGATTATGATCGCATCGCCAAAATAATGCGCAACGCAAATTTTACTGGCTATGTATCGTTAGAAATGGAGGGAAAGGAAGATGCAGAAACAGCAGTTCAAAAGAGTTATGATTTATTACGAAAAGCCTTTAGTATTTAAAGTAAATTAAATAGCAGGATACACCGTTATTGGGTATCCTGCTATTTATTGTTTTAAAAAAAGCAACAAATCTAAGGTGGGTTATAAAGTTTAGGATAACTCTATATTTCTTGATTGAGATTAGTTGGCTACAGACAGTATATTATACCTAATATATTGTTATGTGTTCACTACCCTAAATTCCCCAACATCTCCTCCGTGGTTTTTTCCAAATTAAATTCAGATTTCCAGCCCCAATCGTCTTTCGCAGGGGTATCGTCTATACTACTAGGCCAAGAATCGGCAATATCTTGCCTAAAATCTGGAGCGTATTCAATTTTAAAACTGGGCATAACGGCTTTGATATTTTCTGCCATTTCTTTGGGAGTAAAACTCATTCCTGCTAAATTATATGAGGAACGTACTTTAATATCTTTTTCAGGAGCTTCCATTATCTGTAAGGTGGCGCGTATGGCATCGTCCATGAACATCATAGGCAATTTAGTTTCCTCTCCTAGAAAACAGGTATATGAGCCATCAGATAAAGCTTTGTGGTAGATTTCGATGGCATAATCTGTTGTTCCACCACCGGGCATAGTTTTCCAACTAATAAGTCCTGGATAGCGAATACTACGTACATCAACATTAAACTTGTTAAAATAATATTCGCACCATCGTTCCCCAGATTGCTTACTAATGCCATAAACAGTACTCGGTTCCATTATGGTATTTTGAGGAGTATCTTCCTTTGGGGTATTCGGCCCAAAAACAGCAATACTAGAAGGCCAGAAGATTTTGTTTATTTTTTTTTCTTTTGCTAAATTCAATACGTTGAACAGCGTATTCATGTTGAGGTTCCATGCACGCATCGGGAATTTTTCGGCTGTAGCACTAAGCATTGCTGCCATTAGATAAACTTCACATATATCATAATAGGCAATGACTTCCTCTAACGTATCATAATTGGTAGCATCTAAAATCTCGAAGGGTCCAGATTGCATTAAATCATCGTTTCCTTCTCGAATATCACTAGCGATTACATGTTCACTCCCATATTTTTTCCGAAGTGCTAAAGTAAGTTCGGTTCCTATTTGACCACAGGCTCCAATAATCAATATATTTTTTGGCATTAAAAATAGCGTTAAATGAATTCCATATAAAGATACCTTTTTCTTAAAATTTGTACATTCGCTTATGCTTAAAATTTTATTTTTTTTCATAGTAATGATTCTGGTTGCTTCATGTAAGGATGCAGTTTCTGAAACAGCAAACGCTCAGGAATCTGGATGGGAAGTGGTTACCGACAGCTTACCTAAAAAGAACAGTGTTGATTCAAAAGTCCAAATGATTCTAAATGATTGGTTGGAATTCTCCGCTATGGAAAGAAGTTTCGATAAGATATATACCACTGAATTTAGAGAGGATTTCGTCTTAATCATTGAAGAATTAGTCGAGAATCAAAAAAAAGTGGAACAGGGAGTATATCCTGTTACGTTTGATATTCCTCATATAAAAGGTAGGCAAAAGATATTTCAAACGTATATTCTAAAGACCAAGGGAGATTTAGAATACCGTCAAAACCCTAAAGAGTCAATATTGCAAATGATTACGGCTTTCAATGATCTTAGAAACCAATTTAACGTGGTAGTAAACAATACGCTACCAGATGAATTACGTGTAAATGAAAAAAATTAGTTTATTGCTACTACTTATTGGTTCTGTACTTTTTGGACAGAACAATAAAAAAAGTGCGATTTCAGAAAGTTTAGATGCTTGGCATGCAGCCGCAACATCTGCTAATTTTGAAACTTATTTTGACCTTATGACGAATGATGCGGTGTTTATAGGCACTGATGCAAGTGAAAATTGGCAGCGAGACGAGTTCATGAGCTATGCAAAGCCACATTTTGATAATGGAAAAGCTTGGGATTTTACCGTTGTTGAGCGGAATATTTATTTGAATGAAAGTGCTGATATTGCCTGGTTCGATGAACTTTTAGATACGCAAATGAAAATTTGTAGGGGCTCAGGTATTTTAAAGGAGATAAATGGAAAATGGAAAATAGCGCATTATGTGCTTTCTATAGCAGTGCCTAATGACAATGTAGACGAGTTAGTAAAACTCAAAGGTAAAAAAGACAGTCTGTTACTGAAACAGTTAAAAATGAAATAAAGAAGCGCATTCATTGAATCCACTTCTTTATCACACTATATATTATTCTTTTTTCTCTACAGGAGCCTCTTTTCTAGAGGTCAACGCTTGTTTACTAAGACTTGCCAAATTAAAGTTGGGATCAATTTGTAATGCTTGGTCTATAGTGGCAATAGCCGTATCAATATTGTTTTTGTCCATATTATATTGAATAAGCCCTTTTATATGCATAAAAGCTGCTTTTAAAACAACTTCATAGGGCTGTTGGCGCTCATAAAAGGCATATTTCATATCGTCAGTTGCATTAGCAATGCCATATTCGACATTTTTCATGGCACCTGCATTGTCACCTAATTGAACCTTCAAATCTGCCAATTCATAAGCAAGATATGCATTAGGTTCTCTAAGGTTTAGAATTTCAAATTGCTCTAATGCTCTTTTCGGTTGGTTAAGAGCTTTTAATGAAATCGCTTTTACCTGAACAGCAAGGTCAGAGTCGGCAGCAACTTTTTCAATACCAATTGTATTAAGTGCCTGTAAATGCTGATTGTCATTTGCATATATATAGGCAAGTGTGTCCATTCTTTCTTTAGAAGGAGACAATATGTTCAAGTGGGTAAGGGCATTAATAACTCCATCGACATCACCCTGCAAACGCATTTGGTCATAAAAAGCCTGATAATGGTTTTCTAATTCTGTTTTGGTCTGTGAATATCCGTAACTACTGGAAAATAATACCGCTATTAGCAATATCAATACTGTTTTTTTCATTTTATTGGTTCTTTTTAAAGTTCGCTAAACTATTAAAATATTCTGTATGATCCTGTTAAGGAAAGCCTTAAATGTAATAAAATAGAAAAGACGCTAATTAGGCGCCTTTTCTATTCGTGCCGATTTTAAGTTTATACGAGTTCTAAACCGGTTCGAGTTTTTTTATAAGATTTTAAAAGTTGTGAATAGAAGCCTACACTTTTGTTATCCTTTTCAACACAAGTTGTTAAAAATTTACGTAAACTTTTGAAAAGGAGATTTGTGTAGATTGTCGGTAAATACGTGTTTACGATCTTAGGGTCGTATAGGCTATCATCTTGTATTACTTCCATTTTTATCCTATGACGATGGTAATCAATAGTGACACTGGTAGCATTATAATATTTTTTTAATAATGCAATATGTAATTGTTCGTACTTTTTGGAACCGGATGGATTCCTACAACTTAGGGAGATGAGCTTCTCTAGTTCAACTAAAACCCTCTCCCTTAATTTTTCTTTTTCCATGACATTTTGGTTTTATATTGTTATATAAAGGTATGTCATTCGTATATAAACATTTGATAATCAGCATTATATTAACTATAATTAGATGCGTTTGTTGTGAAATTAAAAATATCTGTGGTAAACAACTAATATAGTGCTGTCAAAAAAGAATACTCGTTAATAAGAAAAGGACTACAAGAGGAAATTAATTTATAAGATTGATTAGCTTCTGAAAGATATATGGGTGGGGTTAAACCTCTTTTTAAGGCTTCGTTAGTATAATATTTTTTCTTTGTTGGATGTTCAGGGTAAACCGCATTCAATAGTTCATTCCAATGGTCTTCTTCTAGTATTTTTTTAATAATGCCAATACAATCGTCTAGGTGAATTAAGTTCACAGGGGCATTGCCTCCAACAAGATTTTCTCTTTTGGATAACATGGTAATAGGGTGCCGATTTGGTCCTATCAATCCTCCAAAACGAATAATTGTGGTTTTCAAATGTTGGTCGTTTCGAAACAGGTTTTCACATTCTACTAATTGCATTCCAGATTCTGAAGTAGGTAGTGGGGCAGTTTGTTCTGTGACAGTTCCTTCCGCAGCACCATATACCGCGGTGCTGCTAACAAATATAACTAAGCTTACGTTTGACTTTTTAATGGCCGTATACAGTAACTTGATTTTATCGATATAACTTTCTTTAAGGCCTTTTCCTCTCAAACCAGGCGGAATATTAATAATGAGTACCGAAATCGAATCTAGAAATTCTGAAATTGGTCCGTAAATGACATCCTCAGAAATTGAAATTTTAAAAGAGTTTATTCCTTTCTCCTTCAATAGTGATAGCTTTTCTTCTGACGTGGTTGTACCGCTAACCTTATACCCTTCTCTATGTAGCTTCTCTGCTAATGGTAGTCCAAGCCAGCCACAACCAAGTATACCTATCTGTTTAGTCAAATTTTACTTTTTGAATTGTTAATATAGCATCGTTTAGTACAAAAGGCATGGGAATTTGGTCTTCTGCTCTTTGGGGTACTGTGAACAAGGGATTACTTAATAAATCATTCGATGCTTCGTAGATAGTTAATTCTAACTTTTCGTTTGCGGGAAGCTCTAAGTTTAGTTCCGTATAATTGATATCACTTATGTAATGCGTAATTAATTTCCCCATTCTTCTATTTTTCAAGTAATATTCTGAAAGTGGAATACCGTTAATATCCGCTCTAAGTATATCCACCTTATTTGTGAAAACTTCTACACGGTTTATTGGTCTATTAGGTGTTATGCAAACACGTAGTTTTCGTATTGTATCGATTACAGTATCCAATTGTACATCGACCTTTAAAACAGGTATTGCTTTTAGCGGAGCTGCATTGGTATAGGTGAAATCTGAATCATATTTACTGCTAAGTGTGTTTTTGGTTAACATACTTTCCGCTGCTTCATTACCAGTAATATATTGACTGGTCCAATTAGAAAGTACGTGTTCATGGGTTGCCCACAATGCTTTATTCTCATCAACATTTAAAACATATAAAAGACTGGTAGGCTTTGGACTTTCTTTTGTAAAGCTAGATTTCATATGTGCTGAAACCATAAAACCAGCAAACAATAAAAAACTAAGAAATGATAATGCGGCCTTCTTTCGATATTTGGTGAATAGGGGAAGCAATAGGAAAAAAATCAACGTAGTCAATAGGGTAGTAGCTACCATCATTTTAAGTCCGAGGCCTACTGGAAACATTTTCACAAAGGGTGAAAAAATAAATAGTGCGGGAAGCCCTAGAAATACAAGGAGGTATGAATTCGGATTCTTCTGATTGATGTGAATATATAAGGCAACCAATACGCTAAAAACGGGAATGATAAAGAAAGCAGCTCCTTTAAGATAAACCGATACTAGACCACAAATGATAAGCCAGATGAAAATAGGTGCAATTAAAAGGTTAGCAGTCTTTACCACCTTAAATCTGTGATATGCGTAGAAACACGTACCTATAGAGAATAAGGCAAATGCAAAAATATAAGCGTAACCGTTATACGTAAAACCATGTAGCATGTCTTTATAGCAAGGATAAAACCATTTTAGAAAAGACCAACTATAGAAACCTACCAAACCATTAACGACCAATGAGAATAAAACAGGAATAAATCCTTTTAAGATATCCTTACCATTCAATACCTTTTTTTTAAAACCTAAAAACAATAGGATTGTAAAACACAGTATTGCTATAATAAGCATGGGCATAATCCAATAAAATGGGTAGTAGACTATTTTAAAGAATGGGACGTTGAAATAGACATTATCATTTAAACTCTTTAACGCACTTAAGTCTGCATTGCTAAAATGATTTAATAAAGGCATGAGGTAACTGCCTTGGTGGGCTAAAGTGTTTCTATCCAATCGCTCATAGTTATCTATGGCGGTGTGATAATCAAAATGATCATCAATAAAAGCAAAGTTAAAACCCTCAATATCGGCATGTTCTCTAAAAATTGTAAGGTCGGTATCATTAGGAAGCATTTTGTAAATGCTGTACACCAATGAATTGGCAACAGGAAACTCTGGATTAGCCGCTATAAATTCCGTAATCATGTTGCTATTTCCACGGTTGGTTTCCATGAGCATATAGCTGGGGCCTCCACTACCACGCGCTTCAAAATTTAGCACTAGACCTACATCTTTTAACCATTCATGCTTATCTACAAATAGTTCGGCACCGTTCAAGCCTAATTCTTCGGCATCTGATATAAGAATAATTATATCGTTTTTAGGTTTGGTATTGGTTTTTAAAAATGCTCTTACACCTTCAAGAATAGTCGCTACACCACTACCGGCATCACTGGCGCCTAAAGCTGAATGCGGATTACTATCATAATGACTCAATAACAATAACGCTTTGCCATTTTCACTCCCTTTGATTCTGGCAAGGATGTTTTCTGCTTTGCTAAGTTTAGACCAATCACCAGAGAAATAACCTTCTTGAAAAGATGTTTCCAATCCTAATTTTTCAAGTTCAGTTGTAATATAGTTACGAACCTTTTTGTGACCAGGAAAGCCAACACTATGGGGTTCGTTTGAAATTTCTTTTACATGTTCAAGCGCCCTATCTGTAGAAAAAGCTGTTTCTGCAATGGTACTATCTGCAGTATACTGCGGCATAACGGAATGAAAACTCCAATATATGGCGAGTATAATCAGGAGTAAGGTTATAACGGTTGGTGTTTTTTTCATGATTATGGTATTCTTCTATAAAGTCATAATTTATTAAAAAATATGGCACCTATATCGACTTTTATTAGCAAATGTCAGATATTTTGTTATCTTTATTAATCAACCTTTAAATAAATAATTATGGGAATCAAAAGCTTTCAAGGTGTTCGAAAGATTTTTAAAAAAGAATTTGAGGCCCCAATTTTGGTTGCTGATTACATGACTACTAAGTTAATCACTTTTTCTCCAGAAGAATCTATTTTGGCAGTTATGGAGAAATTTGCAAAACATCATATATCCGGTGGACCTGTATTGGATAATAACGGGTTTTTAGTTGGTATCATTTCCGAAGCCGACTGTATGAAACAAATTTCTGAAAGCCGTTATTTCAATCAGCCAATTTTAGATAAAAGTGTTGAGAAATTTATGACTAAAATAGTTGAGACGATACCACATGATATTTCGATTTTTGATGCTGCGGGTATTTTCGCCCAACATAATAGAAGACGGCTTCCCGTAATGAAAGCTGGAATTTTAGTAGGCCAGATTAGTAGAAAAGATATTGTTATCGCTGCCCTTAAGTTAAGTGGTCATAATTGGAAATAGAAATCATAAGCTCCGAAGGAGAAATAAAATAGATAGTAAGCAAAAAAAATGCATTCCACGGGAATGCATTTTTTTTGCTTACTAAGTTCCCCTTTGGGGTTAAGTAAATTATTCTCGTTTTACAATCATATAAAAATCATTGTCTAAAGGGAGGTAGCCTAGGTCGTAAAGAAAGTAATATGTAGTTCCTTTTTTAGTAGTATAAAGATTGGTGACATAATCAAAATCAAAGCCTTTGTCAAGCAAACGCGTTCGTGTAGTTTTGGTTTTGCCATCAGTTAGTTTGTAACTATCCAAAACCCTGTAATTCTTTCGAAGTCTATTATTGATATTTCGAATGAGGTTTTTACTATCAGGATTTACTTTGTTATTATAGGCATTTCGACAATAGTCGTTACAGAACTTTTTGTCTATACGTCCCATAACCTCATTTCCGCATTCCAAACATTTTTTCTTCATCTACTGTCTATGGTAATTGAATTGAACTTCATTTTCAGAATCGTCGGCTTCACTAATAACCACATACATATTTATTTCTTGGTCAGATATTCGCTCTATGCTGAAGTCATCAAAGTAAAGCTTGTTATTTTCTACTTTAATTAGTCTAAAATCTACGGTTTTGTCTTTTTCTTCCCAACCCATTAAATTGCCGCCAAAGTGTTTCAGTTGAAGAATCAAAGTACCTTCTTTCTCTAGAATATGTCCGAATTCATAGAAATTTATGACTCCGTCGGCGATTAGGCGAAAAGAAAACATCATGGTGCCACCTGCTGGCGGACTCCATATTTCTTCAGTAACACCGCCAAAGGCTTCTCCTTTCCAATGACCGGTGAGCCATGCTATATTTGTAAGAGTTGCTTCTGGGCTTGTCATTCCTTCTTCAAAAGAAATGGTATTTTGAGCTTGAAGAATACTTGTAGCAGCTAATAATAAAATGAATACTAGTTTCAATGTCAGGTATTTGTACAAGATACTAATTATCCGTTTACAGACGACTGTTATCTACTTTTCATAAAACTCTATGGGTAAGTCGTCTGGATCTCTAATGAATGTGAAACGTTTTTGGGTGAATTCATCAATACGAATGGGCTCTGCTGTTACATTGTTCAATTTGCAATGGGTAATGATTTGTTCTAAATCATCTACTTCGAATGCCAAATGCCTGAGTCCGCATGATTCGGGTCTCGATGGTCGTTTCGGTGGATTCGGGAAAGAGAACAATTCAATGATATATGCACCATTCAAAGCCAAATCTAATTTATAGGATTTTCGTTCTTCCCTGTATACTTCCTTTATTATTTCTAATCCTAAAACATCTATATAAAACCGCTTTGAGACTTCATAATTAGAGCTAATGATGGCAATGTGGTGTACTTTGTGCAGCATTAGGTACGTATCTTAAGTTTATATTTTTGCAATAAACCATCTTTAGAAAATATAGAGCCAGCCATTCTATTGTTTTCTGGGTCGATACTGAAATTTAGCGCACTGCTAAAATCTGCTTTTTCAAGATTTGTTCTAAAAAAAATTGCACGTTCAAGTTCACACGAATCAAAATTTGCTTTATTAAGGTCGCAATCAGAAAATTCTACTTCATTTAATTTACAGGAAACGAAAGACTGTCCAACAAGTTTTAATTCAGTGAAATTAGCAAAGCTTAGGTTACAGTCAAAAAACGATAAATCCATTAGAAATGCATTACACGTGTTAAAGGCTAGACCTATTAGTTTGCAATAAGAAAATTTCACCTCTTTAAAAGTTGTATTTACAATGTTTGTATTACTTAAGTTACAATCGATAAACTCACATTCCAAGAATATTTGGTTGTCTAAATATCCTTTAGAAAAATCACAGCTTTCAAATACACAATTTTCATATTCTGCCCTTGTTAACCGGTTTTCAGTATAATTCTCTCCCTTAAATGATTGATCTAGTATTAATTTATCCACTAGGGTTATTATTGATTTTTATTCTTCGGATAAAATTATAGCAGGAATATCCAAATTTTTAAACGACATATTGTATGCTGCCATTTCAGTGTTAATAATGGCGTTATGTTCTGTTTTGAATGTATTCCATGTCGCTAATAAATCTTGTAATCTAACTTTAGCGCCCGCTGTAACTTTTGGTTCCGCTACATCTATGTAGCCTCTTAAATTTAACAACTGTGCATTCAGTTTGTTTTCAAAATTGATTACATCTTGAAAAGTCTTTTGCTTGGGTTGAATCAGGTTTTCTTCCCATGTTGTAATTCGTTTCACTAGTGAATCTCCTTGCTTTAAAAGTTCTTCGGCTTTTTTAGTATCCTTCAAAAGCGTTGCATATTGTTTCAATTGTGACTTAGCAGAACGCATGTCATTTACCGAAGTGTGAATTTCAACAACAGTGGCCTCAATAGTTTTCAAAACCTCCTGTTGCTCAACATAATCGGCTAGGCTACTTTTAATTTTTGGATTCGCTAAAATTTTCACAAGTGTTTCTGCGCTATTTTCATCTAGAGTTAGTCTTAACGTATAATCTCCTGGCCCTACTGAAGAGCCGTCATGCCCTCCAAGTACAAAGACATTATCAACTGCCGGAAGACTCTCTCTCTTAAAATCCCACGTAAATCTATTGTATCCTTTTTTAGAGGATAACACAGCTGGTTTCGATGGTCCACCGGGCCACGATTTGAAATCTTTTGGCTTTTGATTGCTGATGGTACGAATCACTTCACCATCTTTCAACACGTCCAATAGTAGTTCAGTACTATCTTGCTTCTGACTTAAATAATAATCGAATGTCACCCCGCTTTTTGGATTACTACCTAGACCAGGAATTGGCTTATCACTTGATCCACCATAGAATAGATACGTGTCTTTCGGCTTGAAAATAGTTACTTCCTGTTTAGGGGTTGTTATATTTTGTAAAGCTGCAAGATCATCTAAAATCCAAAAAGCACGACCTGCGGTTGCTGCAATTAAATCATTGTCTTGTATGGTTAGGTCGTTTATAGGGGTAAGGGGTAGGTTTAATTGCAATGGCTGCCAATTTAACCCATCGTTCATGGATATATATAACCCAGTTTCTGTACCCGCGTAAAGAAGTCCCTTTACCTTTTTGTCTTCCCGTACTACACGAGTGAACGTGTTATCGCCAGTAATTCCGTTAATTATTTTCGACCATGTTGCGCCGTAATCTGTAGTTTTAAATATGTAGTTATCAAAGTCCATAGACTTGTAGCGCATTAAAACTATGTACGCCGTTGCAGGGTCATGTGGTGATACCTCAATGCTATTGATAATTCCTTCTTTAATACCTGTAGGTGTAACATTAATCCAATTGGCGCCACCATCTTGGGTGACATGTACCAGACCATCATCGCTACCCGCCCATATTACACCTTCTTCATGTGAAGACTCTGTCAGGTACGTTAACGTATTATATATTTCACCACCGGCAGCTTCATTGGTGAACGGACCACCACCAAGACCATGTTTATCGGTTTCGTTTCGGGTTAGATCAGGACTGATAACCGCCCAGTTTTGTCCTTCATCCGTAGATTTGAAAACAACATTACCACCATGGTAAATTGTTTTCCTATTGTGTGGAGATGTAATAATTGGAGCGTTCCAATTATAACGATATTTTGCATCTTCTGGAGAAATACTCAAACCAAGTTCCGGATATTCTTTTATAGGTTTAGATTCTTTGGTAGTAGCATCCCATTTGTCAATATTACCTTGATACGTACCGCCATAAATTAATTGTGGATTGTCCGGGTCAAAAGCTAGGAAAGCACTTTCACCTCCTGCAACAGCATACCAATCTTTCCAATCAATTCCTTCATCATTTGTTCTAGATGCTATTGCAACTGTAGAATTATCTTGTTGACCTCCGTAAATATTGTAAGGCACTAGATTATCGGTAATCACTCTATAAAATTGCGCCGTATTTTGATTTTCTTGCGTACTCCAACTTTCACCCCCATTGTTCGAAACATTAGATCCACCGTCATTGGAGTTGATCATACGCTGGTTGTTCATAGGGTCGATCCACAAATCGTGATTATCACCATGTGGAGTCGATAATGGAGAAAAAGACTTTCCGCCATCAATGGATTTAGTTACTGGGGCATTGAGCACATATACTATATTTTCATTCTGGGTATCGGCAAAAATCTCCATGTAATACCATGAACGTGTAATATTAATACGGTCTTTATTTATCAAAGTCCATTTTTTTCCTGCATCATCTGATCTATAAACCCCTCCTTTTTCACCTTCTGCTTCAATAACCGCGAAAACTCGTTCTGGATTTGCCCTTGAAACAGATATTCCAATCTTGCCCATTTCTTCGGGAAGACCTTCGGTTAATTTGGTCCAAGTGGTTCCTCCATCTGTCGATTTGTGAATGCCTGAATTTTTGCCACCAGATTCCATAGTCCAAGGAAAACGCCTATGTTGCCACATGGCAGCATATAATATCGTAGGGTTGGTCATATCCATAGAAAGGGAAGACGCTCCTGTTATGTTGTCTATAAAAAGCACATTTTCCCAAGTATCACCACCATCGATGGATTTATAGATGCCACGTTGTGCTGAAGGACCATATTGGGCTCCTTGTGCTGAAATAAAAATAATATCAGGATTTGTTGGGTGTATAATAACATCAGATATATGTCTAGTCTGGTCAAGCCCGATATGCTTCCAAGTTTTTCCGGCATCGGTAGATTTGTAGACACCGTCGCCCATAGAAGTCATAACACCCCTAGCTGCATGTTCGCCCATACCTGCAATCACAATATTGGGATTACTTTCAGCTACGGAAATTGCACCTACGGTCGCAGTTTTTAAAAATCCATCAGAAATATTCTTCCAGGTAATACCATCATCAACCGTTTTCCAGATACCACCGCCAACGGTTCCCATATAATACGTCATAGGATGGCCTAATACGCCAGTTGAAGCAACACTTCTACCGCCTCTAAACGGACCAATATTTCGCCATTTTAGGCCTTGAAAAAGTGAATCTTCCAATTTAATAGTAGGTTCGGTCACCTTATTTTTTCTACGTTGAGATTGTAGGGCTAACGGTGCGATGATTAGAAGCATTAATAAAATACGGATGGTTTTCATAATTCAATTAGTTTTTGGTCTTTTAATATTGTAAATATTACTATTGTCCTCCATTACGTTCTGGAGTTCTTGGTTCTGGCCATTTCCCTTTTTCGCCTGAACTTGGGTTAATGCCTAAAACAGCTTTTTCTCGTGATGTTTTTACTGGATCTTCACAGGCCATATACGTTAGGATTGCAGTTAGAATCGCGTTGTTTCTAACATCATCAAATACAATCTTATCATACGTATCTAAATTGGTATGCCAGGTGTAGTTCCAATAATCCCAACTAAGGGAGCTTAATGAAAAAGCGGGTGCCCCAGCGGCTACAAATGAGGCATAATCAGATCCGCCGCGACCAGGTGACCCTGGGAAGGTAGTTTCTATTTCATTTTTATAGGTTTCAGGTACAGCTTCCAGCCAACGCCCTAAATAATCATAAGCATGAAGAAACCCTTGCCCCGATAAATTAACAACACGACCAGTACCATTGTCTTGGTTAAAAACTGCCTGCACGCCAGCAACAATTTCTGGATGATCTGCTACAAAAGAACTAGAACCGTTCAAGCCTTGTTCCTCACTTCCCCAATGACCGATCAAAATGGTTCGTTTTGGATGAGGATATATTTTTTTAAGGATACGGGCTGCTTCTAACATGGTAATAGTACCTGTACCATTGTCCGTAGCACCGGTGGCACCATCCCAAGAATCAAAATGTGCTGAAAGAATAACATATTCATCAGGAAATTCAATACCTGGTATTGTAGCAATAGTATTGAAGGTTGGTACTTTGCCTAAATCTTTTGATTCTGCTACAATTCTAATCTGCGGATTTGCGCCATGTTCCACTAATCTGTATAACATACCATAATCTTCTAATGAAATATCAATGGCTGGAATATTTTTGGTTCCTGCACTGAATATTTTATTCGCTCCAAAACCTTCAGACCATCTGGACTGTGCAATACCTTCTGCACCGGCTTTTTCAAAAGCAGTATTAATGTTTCTACTTGTGTATCCAGTATTGCTGATGTTTTGTCGCCATACCTTTTCTAAGGAATTCCGTTCGGTTTTCATTTTTTCAAAAGAGGCTTTTGTAGCATATTCTTCCCAGTTTTCATCTGGTCTACCAGTTGGTTGCAACATGCTGACCATTACTATTTTTCCTTTTACATTGGGTAGCCATTTTTCAAAGGCCAATGAGTCGGCAAAATTTGGTAGTGTTATCAATGGGGCAGTCACCCCTTTTTTGTCGGTACTAGGATTCCAAGCCAATTGTGTAGCGTGTAAGGATACTATTCGTGGTGAAACCATATCTACATGAGTAATTCCTCGTTGCCAACCTTTCCAAGTTCCCCACTGCTGATTCTCTGCGGAAATACCCCATTTTTTATAGGTATTAATGGCCCAGTCGTGGGCAGTTTTCATTTCTGGAGTACCTACTAGACGTGGCCCATTCAGGTCCATCAATTCATAGGCTAGTTGCTCTAGTTGTGAATTTTCAGTGCCTTCCTTTTCAATGGCATCAACAATATCTTTTTGTGTTTGGGCATTTGTGTTTGGGCTGTAAATGAATAAGTATAAAGCTAAAAGGAATAATAGTTTTTTCATTACAATAGGTTCTTTAGTTTGCAGAAACTAAAGATAGTACTAATGAAAAAAAGAGTGTTCTGAAAATAGCGAAAATTATAATGATTTGTCAAGCGCCAAAATTGTATTTAAGAGCACATTGGCTCCATTCGCCATATCGGAAGCTGAAGTAAATTCTTGCGGCGAATGACTTATGCCACCTTTGCTAGGAACAAATATCATTCCTGATGGGGTGATGAGCGCCATATCTTGGGCATCATGACCTGCGCCACTGGGCATTGATTTGTAACTTAGACTCAAGGATTTGATACTTTTCTTAATTTGCTTTTGAATTGTAGCATCCATAATTGCAGGGTCTGCGGTTGTGTCTGATTTAAAAAAACTGATTTTAACGCCTGATTCTTGACTGATTTCTGAAGCTCTTTTCACGATTGCGTCATAAACGTTTTTAATAACCTCCGATGAAAGATCACGTATTTCCAAACTAGTAATTACTTTACCCGGAATAACATTCGGCGCACCAGGTTCTGCTAAGATTTTACCCACAGTAGCTACTTGAGCACCTTCAAAACTATTAGCAACCTCATTCACTGCAATAATAAATTTGGCGGCCGCCAATAATGCATCTTTTCTAGCATTCATGGGTGTAGTGCCTGCATGATTAGCGAAGCCTTTGAATTCAACATCCCACCATTTGAGTCCTACGATGCCTTCTACAATACCTATATCTAGATTTTCCTTTTCTAGAATACCACCTTGTTCTATATGCAATTCTAAAAAAGCGGCTACATCTCCTGTTTTTCGAGCAACTTCTGCAAGTCGCAAAGTGTCCCCACCTAACCGCATCATACCTTCGCCCATGGTATAACCTGTTGAATTTTTAACAGGAAAGGCAGTTTCGTTCAGATGTCCTGCAATAGCTCGGCTCCCCATCACACCACCTTCTTCATTAGAAAAAATAATAACTTCCAAAGGGTGTTTTGTTTTGATGCTATTTTCGTTCAGCACCTTTATCACTTCTAAGGATCCCATAGAGCCTACACAACCATCATAGTTTCCGCCATGCGGAACACGATCTATATGAGAACCAAATGAAATCGGTTTTTTAGAAGCGTCCGTGCCTTTTCGTATCCCAATTACATTTCCTGCAAAATCGATATGGGTTTCGAGGCCCATTTCTTTTAATTGTGAAATGATCCATTGTTGTGCAGCTACATCAGCATCGCTAAATGCCACTCGTTCCGTTTGGCCATTTTCTTGTATTCCAAACTGAGCCAAGTCCATAATCCGTTTTACCAACCGGTCTTGGTTAACAGATATTTGCGCTTTTACAACCACCATCGGAATAATTAGTAGCAGGGTAAATAGTAGGTTTTTGCAATTATTCATTTCTCTTTTAGTTGATGTTCAGTTAATTTCTATTGTAAATACAATACTCCATTGGTGGCTCACCTGATAAAATAGCCAAGGTGTTTTCGACGGTCATGGTGCATATTTTGGTTTATGTAGTGCTGGTCAAACTACCTAAACAAAACATTTTTTAAATGAAGTAACGGATTGTTTTTGGCTGGAGGTTCTTCGGCCATCAAATTGGCAGCAAAACCTGCTATTCTTTTTTTTTAGTGCGTCGTAGAGTATAGTTTCATCTAAAATACCGCCTCGTGCTGTATTAATTAATAACACACTTGATTTCATTTTAGAAAAGCCGTGTTGTAGTCAAACCAAATTCCTGTAATGCCTTACAAGCTCATTTCTTCATCTAAAATACTAACTACATGAGCAACGTGATTTATTTGAATTGTTTTTATACGCTTAACACTAGGGGCTGATTCCTAATACCCACTCACATTTTCACACCGCTAAATCATTTAGAGATATAGCCTAATAGCTGCTCTCCAATAGTATCTGCTTTGGCCCAACCGGCTGCTAAGGTGTGCTCCAAAGATTCTATCCGCATCTAATTATGTATGGCTAATTCCATTCGTTATTTTTACTTTTTATCCGACAAAGTCTATTTTTCTGTGCGAACCATCACAGAAAGGTTTGTTTTCAGAAACTCCACACCGGCAAAAACCTGTAGTTCCTTCTTTCTTGACTATCTCACCCGAAGCCAATTGTATTTCTAAGTTTCCTTTAATTTTTAAAGGACCGTTATTGGCGACTATAATTTGAGTGGCGCTAGTTTTATTTAATTCTTTTTCTTCCATTATTTCGTTTTTCAAGTAATTGGTAAATTCCCCAAATAGGTATTTATTAATTTAAAATTTTAAAGTGAATGAAGTTTTATTTTCAGGAGTGATTCATGCCTTCTCACTCGGTTTTTAATCATCTATAAGTATATCAATACATACTTCGGGATAGATTTATTTTTTTAGTTTCCAAGCAACGGTCAATTTACCAATTAAAAATCTTTGGTTATTTTTTTCCATGGTTCGTTGTTCGATGTTAAAACTTTTCGTGATCATTTTTTTCCATACAGAATGTCTTTTTAAATATAGTGCTACTAAAGGACAAAGCGGAATTATTGTTAAATAACTTCCAATTCTTTCGTAACTACGGAATGCTTCAAATGAATTTTGTCTTAATATATTCGATTCGAGCTGTTTAACCTTCAATAGTTGCTTGATGCCTTTTTTTTGATGTGTTATCCGCCAAATCTAAATCCATATTGGTCATTGTATTAGAAGTTTTTAAGGTAGTTAAAAAATACTTCTATTGATGAATATGTAGTAAACGAATTTTTAAATACACATATCATATGAATTTAAAACCTATTTAGTTTACTGATGTATAGAATATTAAACGTTTTTAAACGAATGTAAACGATAACAAACGACAGTAAGTGTTTTGTGACCGAATACTATTTGGAAGCTGTACTAGGTTTGCAATGTCAGGTTAAGGAGGCTTGATAATTAAACTGTTTAACAATAAATACAATAAAAATGAACGCACTAAAAAACAAAGTACAGTTGATTGGAAACTTGGGTCAGGACCCAGAAATTGTAAACTTAGAAGGTGGAACCAAATTGGCTAAATTTTCAATTGCCACTACCGATAGTTTTAAAAATGCCAAAGGCGAAAAAGTAGATGATACGCAATGGCATAATATTGTAGCTTGGGGGAAGACCGCAGAAATAGTAGAGAATTATTTGACCAAAGGAAAGCAAGTAGCTATAGAAGGAAAACTGACGCATCGCTCTTATGAAACTAAAGAAGGTGAGAAACGATATATTACTGAGATTAGGTGTAATGAATTGTTGATGTTAGGGAAGTAGAAAAATACGTCTTCACGAGGAGGCACCACGAAGTGATTTGCAAGTTTGGAACACAAATCCAACAGTTTGCTTCGTGCCCTCGCAAAGACGTTTGTTTTAAACACCTAAAAGGATAAAACCTTATCTATATTTCTTGACTAAAAAAAATCATACCACTAACTATATTGGGGTAGCTAGTGATTTAGCGAAGAAATTTTATCAACATAAAACTAGGTTATATAGTGGTTTACATCAAAATATAACTGTGATGCCTTGGTTAATTATGAGGATTTTTTAGCTATTAATTTCACAATAATAAGAGAGAAGCAGTTAAAATCAGATAATCGAAAAAGAAAGGAGCCACTTGTAAATGAGTTAATCCCCGATTGAAAAATTTATTCGAACGATGGTTATTTGATTTTAACTAACTCGTCTTCACGAGGAGGTACGACTAAGTGATCTGCAAGTAGAAGAACAACGAATCCAACAGTTTACTTCTTGCCCTCGCAAAGACGCCATCACGTTAAGGCTTTGCCGAAGTAATCTACCAGTCAGGAATATGAATCTAAGAGTTTGTTTTACATACTGCTAAAGACATTCTCAAACACTATTTTTGCACGATATGACAAGTACAGAACAAGACCTACTCCCTTTATTAAAAACTCATTTTGGCTATGATTCTTTCAAGCCTAATCAATTGGCGATTATAGAAGATGCCTTGAGTAAAAAGGATGTATTAGCGATTATGCCGACTGGAGGAGGGAAATCGCTCTGTTATCAATTGACTGCATTGGCTCTCGAGGGTACGGCAATTGTAATCTCACCACTGATTGCTTTGATGAAAGATCAGGTTGATGTTCTGCAAGCTAACGGTATTGCCGCAGCCTATTTTAACAGTTCACAATCCCAGGAAACACAGCAAGAGATTCTAAAGCAATTAGAAAAGGGAGCGTTGAAACTATTTTATGTGGCTCCAGAAAGCTTAGGGTTCTTCAATTCTATGTTAGAAAACTTGAAGATTAGTTTGTTTGCAGTAGATGAGGCGCATTGTATTTCTTCTTGGGGTCACGATTTTAGACCTGCCTATACGCAGTTGGGTAGTTTAAAGAAACGGTTTCCGAATATTCCTGTGATGGCTCTAACTGCAACGGCTGATAGAACCACACAAGACGACATTGCCGATCAATTGAATATTCAATCTGCAGAACGACATTTGGCGTCCTTTAACAGGCCTAATTTATATTTAGATGTTAAACCTGCTCAAGACCGAATCAAGCATATACTCGATTTTTTGGAAGACCGACCAAATGAAAGTGGAATTATCTATTGTTTGAGCAGAAAAAGTACGGAATCTATTGCTCAAAAATTACAAAATGCCGGTTTCAAAGCCAAAGCTTATCATGCTGGTATGTCTTCTGAAGAACGGTCTACTGTTCAAGAAGAATTTATTACCGATAGGGTTCCTATAATTACTGCAACCATTGCCTTTGGTATGGGAATAGATAAGAGTAACGTGCGTTGGGTGATCCATTACAATCTTCCAAAAAATATTGAAGGATACTATCAAGAAATAGGTAGAGGTGGTCGAGATGGTCTTCCAGCCCATGCATTGCTATTTTATAGTTTTGCAGATGTGGCGCAGCTACGTAGATTTATATCTCAAAGTGAAAATGCAGCTGTAGAATATGCAAAATTAGAACGGATGCAGCAATTCGCTGAAGCCCTAAGCTGTCGTCGTATCGCTTTGTTAAATTACTTTGGAGAGCAGGTAACAAAGGGTTGTGGTAACTGCGATATATGCGCGAGTCCGCCAGCTTATTTCGATGCTACTTTATTGGCTCAAAAAGTGTGTTCAGCCGTTGCCAGATTAAGAGAGCGTGAACCAATGGGTATGGTCATCGATGTTTTAAGGGGAGCACAAAATGCTCAAGTATTAGAGAGAGGATATCACAATGTTAAAACGTATGGAGCTGTTAAAGATTTGTCTTGGTTAGATTTGCAACAGTATGTTATTCAGTTATTGAACCAAGGAGTTTTGGATATCAATTTTAGGGAAGGAGCAAGGCTTGGTTTGACGCCATTGGCTAAAGAGGTGCTATTTTCTAAAAAAACGATTCAGTTGGCAATCTTGCAAACTGAGAAGGAAAAGAAAAAAACTACAGCCAAAGCCAAAACACCTAAAACAGGTCTGTTCGAAAAGCTTCGTCTTTTAAGGCAGCGGATAGCCGAGGATCAAGGTATACCAGCTTATGTTGTGTTTGGTGATGCCAGTTTAAAAGATATGGAGACCAAGAAGCCTAAAAGTGAGAAAGAATTTATGGAAGTATCTGGCGTCGGACAAGCCAAATTAGAAAAGTACGCCGATGTATTTATTAAGGAAATTGCTAAATATTCTCCTGTAAAAAAATCAAAACGGGCGACTCATGAACAAACGTTTGATTTATTCTCTGACGGATTAACCGTATCTGAAATAGCAACCACAAGAAATCTCTCTGAGAATACCATTTACGGACACTTAATGAAAAAACATGCTGAAGGTATTGAACTAGATTTGACTCAATTCGTTAGTGCTGATGAAATCAACAAAATTGAGAATGCGAAAGCAGAGTTAACTGAGGCTAATGGGTTAAAAGACTATTTTGAATATTTTAAAGAACAATTGCCCTACTGGAAAATCAAGTTGGGATTGTATCTTTTAGATGATTAAATAGTATCAGTAAAGTCCTTTCAGATTTGAAGAACAAAATCTTTATTTCCTAAATTTTAGTAGTAATTAATATTCAATCATCTATTGCAGAGAAAAGCATTTGTTTAAACTTCCAGGCAGTATCATCGTCTACAGGTCCTTGGGTCTGTTTCATTATAATACCAATCACCCCTTCTTTTGGGTCTGCAAAATATTGGGTATTAAAATAGCCACCCCATTCAAAAGTTCCGTCACTGCCTAAACCCCCGGCAATCTCACCTTTTTCATTGACTACCGAGAATGCTAGTCCGTGGTTTTTTGGCCCATCCCAGATGCCCCCAATTTGGTTACCTAAAATACTTCTTATCGTTGTTCTGCTCAATAATCGAACTCCATTCAACTCTCCCTCGTTAAGGTACATTTGTAAGAAGGTGGCATAGTCTTTCGCTGTACTAGAAAGGCCAGCCCCTCCAGAAAAGAAAGTTTTTGCCCCTTTTATGGGATAATTTGTGTCATAAAAGGTAACAGGATAATTGACCCATTTTCCATGCTTCTTTTTTTGAACTGTAACCAGTCTATTTTGCTTTTCCGATGGAAGATAGAACCAAGTGTCTTGCATTTTAAGGGGTTCAAAGATTCTTGTTTTAAGAAATTCATCAAACGGTACTCCAGAAATAACTTCGATAAAATAGCCTAAAACGTCTAACCCTTCGCTGTAGGTAAATGCTTCGCCAGGTTCGTGATGTAAGGGGAGAGTTGCCAATTTTTTTACACTTTCAGCAATAGTAATTTTTTCTGTTGTAAAAAGGTCGGTAATTCCAGCTTTTGCGTACATTTTCTTAAAACGTTCATCCCCATCAATTACTCCATATCCAATACCAGAGGTATGAGTCAATAAATCTCTTATGGTGATTTGATTCTTAGCTGGAGAGGTCGTGTACGTAGAGTCGGTTTCATTGAAGTCTTCTAAAAGTTGTGCCTCCTTAAATGCTGGAATGTATTTGGAAATTTTGTCATCTAATTGAAATTCACCTTCTTCCCAAAGTATCATTACCGCCGTTGAGGTTATCGCCTTGGTCTGGGAAGCTATCCTGAAAATAGCGTCTTTTAACAATGGTGTTTTCTTTTCCACATTGGCCATACCGTAGGACTTATGTAATACAATTTTTCCCTTACGTGTGATTAAGGCAACGGCACCTGGAATGTTGCCAGTATTCACCTCTGCAGTAATCATTGCATCTATCATTGAAAGACGCTCGGGTGACATTCCTACTTCTTTTGCATTCCCTACTTCTAATGCGGGTGATTTTTGTTGTGATGGTGTTTGGGAGAAAGAAATTGAAGTGAATAGAACGAAATAAAAATTAATCAGTATTTTCATTAGTTTAGTTTTCAGTGGTAGGACTAATGTACTGAAAGTATGATTAAAAGTTCAAAAGAAAATAGTCTTTTAGCGTTACTCGACCTTACTTAGAAGTTGATAGTTACACCCATTTGACCCGGACCAAAATTAAGGTTCCAACTCACTAGTTTTTGGTGGTTGTTATATTTTTCATCATATTTTTTGTCAAGATACCGGTCTATAGACTCTACAGTAGCAGTACTTATAGCGAAAGCAAAAACCATATCGCTTAACCAGTGTTGACCATCCCAAACTCGTGAAACACCAGGAATAGCACCTAAAGTGTAAATACCTGCCTTTACCCATGGACTTTTAAATTGTTTGGCAATTGCGTAGGCATTTGTAAAGGCCAGTAATGCATGTCCTGAAGGAAACGAATGAAAATTTCTGCTAGAGTTAAAGGGGTCAAACGTATCCTTTCCCAAATTAGCCAAAGGTCTGGCCCGACCTACCACGGATTTTAAAACTTGCTGAAGTAGTCCGGCAGAAGTTGCCGAAGAAATCAATAATATCCCAGTACGACGTAATTTTTCATTTTTTGTAATTAATCCAGTGAAATATACACCAGCTGTAGCAATATAATTATTTTCTGGACTACCGTATAGCTCACCATAATCACGTATGAATCTTGGAACACCTTCTCTGTTGTTTCGAATAAATTTAGATGTATTATCATCTGATAAGTATACTAAACTAGTACCGCTTACCACAACACCAAATTGAGCCCATTGTTTACCTTGCCAATGTAAAGGTCGAGCATACGAATGCCCAACTCCTTTGAACATGTTAGTGACGTCATAGGTAAACATATTCCAACGTGTCTGTGTTGAATCTTTACTTGTATCTTGCGCACGTATCAATGAACAACAGATTAAACCTAAGAGTATTAGAATCTTTCTCATGCCGTAAATTTAAACTTCTGAGGAGTTTAAAAATAATCGGTACCAATAAATTTTGAGTTCAAAAAGAACAGGGTTGTTTTAAAAATATAGCTCTTGGGTCAATCTAAACGTATTGGCATGTGCCTCTACAATGGTTTTGATGTCTGGGGAATAGCCACCACCCATACTACATTGAACCGGAATTTCAAGTTTATTGCACGTATCTAGAACATAGTGGTCACGTAATTTGCAACCTTGTAGCGTAAGGCCTAATGTGCCAAGCTTATCACCTTCAAGAACATCCACCCCGCAGAGATAAAAGACAAAATCAGGCTGTACAGTATCCAATAATTTGGGCAAGGTTTCTTTAAGAATAGAAAGGTATAAAGTATCTGTAGTTCCTTTTTCAAGTGCAATGTCTAAATCTGATTTTTCTTTTTTGAAAGGATAGTTAGCCTTCCCATGCATGGAAAAGGTAAAAACATTTGTGTCATTTTGAAAAATTTCAGCTGTACCATTACCCTGATGTACGTCTAAATCAATAATCAAAATCCTTTTAGCAAATCCTTTTTGTATAAGATATTTTGCACCTATAGCCTGGTCGTTTAGCATGCAGAAGGCTTCCCCGTGGTCGCTATAAGCATGATGTGTTCCGCCTGCAATGTTCATGGAAATACCATGTTCTAAAGCAAAGTCACATGCCTTTAAGGTACCATCTGCTATAATACGTTCTCGTTCGACCAAATCTTCTGATAATGGAAAACCTATTTTCCGAGCTGCTTTAGCCGAAATTTTCATGTTCAACAAATCATAAAAATATTCTGGATCGTGGGCTGCTACGATGTACTTGTCATTAGGAATTTCGGGTTCAAAAAAATTAGCTTCCGTACATGTTCCTTCATGCATCAGTTGTTGCGGCAAAAGCTCATACTTCATCATAGGAAATCGATGTCCGTTTGGTAATGGATGTTTATAGATGGGGTGATAGGCTATCTTGAGCATATTACAAATATAATAGCTCTACTTATTTCATAGGATGTTTGAAACGTATTTTTATAACAAAGGAAATTAGTATATGATATAATTTCACCTGTGTTTATTTGTTCTATATATGTAGAAATAATCCCTAGTTATATGACATGATATATAGGATTTTATGTCTGCCGATTAATGAGTTCTTTTATCTTTGCGGCTTTTTAGAAGAATAAAAAGGAAAATTGAATTGTAAAAAACTATTTGCAATGAAAACTAGAAGTGAATTAAGTAAAAAAATTAATCGCAAGGCACGTATTTCAAAGTATATAATTTACAAAGAGACGCTTGTAGATTTCAGGGAGCAGTTTTGGTCGTTTCTTGGCGCTTTTATTGGTATTCTACTTATTGCATTACTGCAATCATACTATTTACCACAACTTGAGAATGTGCTTTTAATAGGTTCCTTTGGCGCCTCGAGCGTACTTATTTATGGTGCTGTAGAAAGTCCGCTGGCGCAACCTCGAAACTTTATTGGTGGGCAGTTAATTTCTGCTTTTATTGGTGTAACCATTTACAAGCTGGTGCCAGACCTCATTTGGGTTGCAGCTCCGCTAGCGGTAGCCACCTCAATAGTTGTCATGCAAATGACCAAAACGCTACATCCTCCTGGCGGTGCCACTGCACTTATTGCTGTTATCGGAACCGAAAAAATTAAATCGTTAGGCTATTTTTATGTCGTCTCACCAGTATTACTAAGTACTATAATACTTTTTATTACGGCACTCATTTTTAATAACATATCAAAGCACAGAAAATACCCAACCAATAGCAGGTTAACAACAGTGGTTAAACGTAGGGTACTGAGGATAAACAGAAGTTGAAATAAAAAATTATCGACCTATATTATTTATGTAATTTCAATTGAATCCGTTTCCTTGGTACATCTACCTGTAGCACTTTTACAATAACTTGCTGATGTAAATGAACATGTTCGTTTACGTCTTTAACAAAAGCATCCGAAAGATTGGATACATGTATGAGCCCACTTTCTTTTATGCCGATATCTACAAAACAACCAAAGTTTGTGATGTTATTTACAATGCCAGGTAACAGTTGCCCTTCATGTAGGTCGGTTATTGATTTTATATTTTGGTCAAAGGTGAATACTTTAGCTTTTTCGCGACGGTCTAGTCCTGGTTTTTCCAGTTCTGAACGTATGTCTTCTAAAGTGGGTAGACCAACATTAGCGGTGCAGTATTTTTGAAGTTCTAGTTCCATTAGTAACGACTTATTACCAATTAATGAAGGAATTTTAGTTTTTTTATCCTTCGCCATTTGTTTGACAATGCTATAACTTTCTGGGTGCACCGCAGAATCATCTAAAGGGTTTTCAGCATCCTTTATTCTCAAAAATGCGGCTCCCTGCTCAAAGGCTTTTCCACCTAAACGTGGCACGTCCATAATGGCTTTTCTACTTTTAAATGCACCTTTTTCCTTTCTGTAGTTTACAATATTTTTAGCCAACTTAGGTCCAATACCAGAGACATAACTTAATAAGGGAACACTAGCGGTATTAATGTTAACCCCTATTGAATTCACACAACTTTCTACTGCGACGTCAAGTGAATTTTTTAATTTGGTCTGGTCCACATCATGTTGATACTGTCCGACTCCTATCGATTTTGGATCTATTTTCACAAGTTCTGCAAGTGGATCGGCCAATCGTCTACCAATCGATACAGCTCCTCGTACGGTGACATCATAATTCGGAAATTCATCACGTGCAATTTTTGATGCCGAATAGATTGATGCACCAGCCTCACTCACCACAAATACTTCTACCGGATTATTGAATATTACTTTTTTGACAAGCTGTTCCGTTTCTCTTGAAGCTGTTCCATTGCCTATAGCAATAGCATCGATTTTATAGGCATTTACTAACGAACTTAATTTTTTGATAGCACCGCTTATATCGTTTTGTGGTGCATTCGGATAGATAGTTTCATTATGCACTAAATTACCCTGTGCATCTAAACACACTATCTTACAGCCCGATTTAAAACCAGGATCAATAGCAAGAATTCGTTTTTCTCCTAGAGGTGCTCCTAGTAATAATTGCCTTAGATTATTGGAAAACACATTAATAGCATCATCATCTGCCTTTTCCTTTGCTGTTTTTAGTAGTTCGTTGGATAATGATGGGAATAATAATCTTTTATACCCATCGGCAAGTGCCAATTTTATTTGGGAAGCACATTCATTAGTAGATGTGATAATTCTGTTCTCAATTCGGTCTAATAATCGTTCGTCATCTAACTCAATTTTAACCCTGATAAATTTCTCTGACTCCGCTCTTAGAATTGCCAATAAGCGGTGCGATGGACATTTATTAAGCGGTTCGCTCCAATCAAAATAATCACGATATTTCTGAGCTTTTTCTTCCTCTTTTTTGGAGGCAATTACCTTTGTGTATATAATGGCAAAACGGGATAATTGAGTTCTAATTTGGTTACGTATATCGGTTCGCTCATTGATCCATTCTGCAATGATGTTTCGAGCACCTTCTAATGCTTGGCCTTCATTTGCAATTTCCTTGTTTAGGTATTTTGAAGCTGTAAATTCGATATTATCTGAGCGTTGTGCCATGATGATTTTGGCTAATGGCTCTAAACCTTGTTTACGTGCTACTTCTGCTTTGGTCTTTTTACTCTTTTTAAAGGGGAGGTAAAGATCTTCTAATTGTGTAATATCTTCGGCAGTTTCAAATTTCTGACGAAGTTCAGCGGTTAGGGCATCTTGTTCCTCAACTGCCTTTATGACTGTTTTCTTTCGTTTTTCTAAGGTCTCGAATTGCTCCTTGTATTGAACAATTGCTCCTATCTGAACTTCATCTAAATTCCCTGTACGCTCTTTTCGATATCTTGAGATAAACGGGATCGTACAATCCTCATTTAAAAGTTCAATAGTATTTTGAACTCCTTTTACTGGAAGTTGAGTATGTTTTAGGATGTAACTGACCATCTGCTGGTCCAAATCCGTTTTTGCCATTTGAAAAGTGATTAATTAATTCCCAATCCATTCCCAACCCCAGCTTCATCAGGATTAACAAAGACCAATTTGCCGTCGGTATTTTCAGTCATCAAAATCATGCCTTCACTATCTACGCCACGAAGGGCGCGAGGTGCCAAATTGATTAAAACAGTCACCTTTTTTCCAACAACCTCTTCAGGGGTAAAACTTTCTGAAATCCCCGAAACTATTGTGCGTATATCTAAACCGGTATCTACTTTTAAAACTAACAATTTTTTGGTCTTTGCCATTTTTTCTGCTTCAATTATAGTTCCTACACGCATGTCTAGCTTAGAGAAATCATCAAAAGTAATTGTATCTTTTTGGGGCATTAGTTTTTTATTTTCGTTCGCATTCGCTTTTTTTGTGGCTTCCAGTTTGTCTAACTGAGCCTGAATTTCACTATCCTCGATTTTTCTAAAAAGTAACTCTGCTTGATTTATTTGGTGGTCTGCAGATAATAGTGGGTCATTTGATGACACCGATTCCCAGCTAAGGCTTTCGACTGCGCTCAGGTTGACATTGAGTATGTTTTTAAGTTTAGTGGATGTAAAAGGTAAGAATGGTTCGCTCAAAACGGCCAACGCAGCAGCAATTTGTAATGCAACAAACATGATGGTTTTCACGCGTTCTTCATCTTGTTTTATAACCTTCCAAGGTTCTTCATCTGCCAAATATTTGTTCCCTAAACGGGCCAAGTTCATTAACTCTTGTCCGGCTTCTCTAAAACGATAGCGCTCTATGGAACTTGAAATGGTCCCAGGATATAGCCGTAACTGCTCTAACGTATCCCTATCAATTTTTGTTAAATTCCCAGCAGGTGGTACCTGTCCGTCATAATATTTATGGGTCAATACAACTACTCGGTTTATGAAATTCCCGAAAATAGCAACCAATTCATTGTTGTTACGGGCTTGAAAATCTTTCCAAGTGAAATCGTTATCCTTCGATTCTGGTGCATTCGCCGTCAAGGTATACCGCAACGAATCTTGTAATTCCGGAAAATCAACTAAGTATTCGTGTAACCAAACCGCCCAGTTCTTCGAGGTGGACAATTTGTTGCCTTCTAAATTCAAAAATTCGTTGGCGGGTACATTATCCGGTAATATATAACTTCCTTCTGCTTTCAGCATAGCAGGAAAAATGATGCAGTGAAAAACAATATTATCCTTGCCTATAAAATGTACCAGTTTGGTATCCTTATCTTTCCAGTACGGTTCCCAATCCTTGCCTTCACGTGCTGCCCATTCTTTCGTGGACGATATATAGCCGATAGGTGCATCAAACCAAACATAAAGTACTTTGCCTTCACCACCTTCAACAGGAACAGGTATACCCCAATCTAAATCTCTAGTCACTGCTCTTGCTTCGAGACCACCATCAATCCATGATTTACATTGTCCGTATACATTTGATTTCCAATCGTCTTTATGTCCTTTTAGAATCCATTCTGTAAGAAATTCTTCATAACGATCTAATGGTAAGAACCAGTGTTTGGTTTGTTTAGTGGTAGGTATTGTTCCTGTTATGGTCGATTTCGGATTTATGAGGTCTGTTGCGTTCAAACTAGACCCACAATTTTCACATTGATCTCCGTAGGCTTCTTCATTTCCACATTTGGGACAGGTGCCTATGACAAAACGATCTGCTAGAAATTGTTGGGCTTCTTCATCGTATAATTGTGCAGTTGTCTCCTCAATAAAATCGCCTTTATCATATAGATTCAAAAAAAATTCTGATGCAGTTTGGTGGTGTACAGGAGCAGAGGTTCTAGAGTAATTATCGAATGTAATTCCAAAATCTAAGAAAGACTGCTTTATGATTGTGTGGTATTTATCAATGATATCCTTTGGGGTGACACCCTCCTTTTTTGCTTTCATTGAAATGGCAACGCCATGCTCATCGCTTCCACAAACAAATGCGACATCTTTTCCTGTTAATCGAAGATAGCGGGCGTAAATATCTGCGGGTACATAAACGCCTGCTAAATGGCCAATATGTATAGGGCCATTGGTATAAGGCAATGCTGCAGTAATCGTATATCGTGTGGGTGATTTAATATCGGACATCAAAATAAATTAGGCTACAAAAATAAAGATTTTATGGTGAGGGATTCGGTTCAAAGGGTAAAAAACAAAAAACCTTCGGTATGCATAAAAAAATGCGCCGAAGGTTAAGTACATCGTGGGAAACAGTTTAAGCTACCATCACAGATTTACTCATCTTTTGATTCTGTACACTGATACGATAAATGTACTTTCCGGTTGATAGTTGTTCGGGCATACGCTCTCGTATGTTTATTTCGGTCGAACCTTCAAACATCATTTCATTGAAAACGGTGCCAACATTCTGCCCTAGAATATTATATAATTGAATATCTACATGTGCCGAAAAAGGCATTTCTAGATAAATATGTGGTGTGCTATCCGTTGGATAATATGGTTTATGGACAACGGCGTTCAATAATTCTGGATTAAAGGGTGTTTCAGCTTCTTCGGTTGGTGGTACGGGTGGGGTAACCTCTCCATCACTATAAGCAATATCCGGAAATTCTTCACCACTACAGCTAAAGCCTAAATCTACAGGAACATAGGGCTTATAGTTCAGTAAATGAGCCTCTACTAAAGGAACATCGACACAAAGCCATTCTGCAAGTACCGTTGCATATAAGTCTCTAAAATCCATTGTATATTCTAAATTCCCACGTCCATCTGGGTCATCTAAAGTGGGGTGATCTCCAACGAAAGCACTACCGTTTAGGCCAGACCCAAAGAATAGTGTTGGTGATGCTTTACCATGATCGGTGCCATTAGAACCATTTTCAAAAATTCGTCTCCCGAATTCTGAAAAAGTCATACTCAAAACCTTATCATCTTGCTGTGT
Organism: Maribacter sp. ACAM166; assembly: GCF_005771495.1. GTDB lineage: Bacteria > Bacteroidota > Bacteroidia > Flavobacteriales > Flavobacteriaceae > Maribacter. The sequence continues at coordinate 27,941 of NZ_VAUW01000021.1, read as the reverse complement.
AAAGGCTAAATCTTCATAAAAATTATTGATGGCAACAGAAAGATTCGTCATTAAACGTGCATGGGCTTGGGGTTGATTGCCATGGGTGTCAAAACCGCCCATTGAAATCATGAAAACCTTTGTGCCTAAATTTCCTTTTATTAACCGTGCCAATAGTGCTAGTTGACGGGCAAAGCCATTTTCTTGATATTCAACTTGATTTTGGCCTCTTTCATAGGCCTCATGAATGAGTCCTGAATATTCATAGGTAGTATTGGCAACTCCTCTCAGAAACTTAAGTTGGTCTCCATACATGCAATTATTAAAAAGTGAATCATCTAAACCATAGACCACGCCAGATTCTGCAATTTCTTCAAGCTGATCTATATTGGAAGTCACAAAGGCATAATTAGTTTCATCACCTTGAAAGACCAAACTTCCGAATTGACCTATTTGAATAGCTGCTGGTGCCGCGGGTGGATTTATTAAGTAGTCTGGATAAATATTTTCAAAATGTCGACCCATCCAACCTGTATTAAGACCACTAAAGCCGGTTGTCTCTATATCGGTATTGGCGAAAATATCTGAACCGGTAAAATGTGATAAACTTTGGCCTTCATAACCTACGCCATGTACTGCTTTAAATTGACCTTCTTCCCACATAGGCGCCAAGGAGTTCATGTACGACGGAACCCCAAACTCATCGGTGAGTTTTAATACCTTACTTTCAGGAACATAAATATTAGGTCGTGCATTTGCATAACTGTCATATTGTTCTAGGGGTATTACTGTGCTCAAGCCATCATTACCGCCAGATAGACGGATCAATATTAAAATATTATCAGTTTCTGCTGCCGCTATACCCGCCGATAAGGGTGATGGGGCAGAAGCAGTTAACATGTTTGAACCGAGCATCATAGATCCAGACCCGGCAATGCCCATGGCTTGTAAAAAAGAGCGACGGCTCCAAGATTTATGTTCATCATCATGGCCTTTATGTTCTAGACCTTTATGAGGAGAGTGTTGTGTATTGCACATAGCAGTAGGGGTTATTTTAGTTGAAACTCAGGTTGTCTTGCTAAATATTGTAGTAAAAGATATACTTGAAAAGGGGCTTGCGGCCAAGTTGCCAAGGTCCAAGATTCTTGGTTTCCGCCTTCATAATACACATCTTCTATATCACTTCTAAATATTGCGAACGCCTTTGCGTATTCAGGCTCGTCTAATAGTCCCTTGGGGAGAATAAAGTCTATGATTAGCCTTGCAATCACATCAGGGTTGGTGCTTGTCAAGCCTGCATTCCCAGAAATATCTAACCCTAATGTTCTAAATTGTTCATTATCGGGAATGTAAAAATTTTCTAGAATACTTTCAATGGTCAACCAACGACCGATGATGAAATTTGTATTGATCCAAGACCGGTCACGTTGCCATCCGGCTACATCAAAAGGTTCAAAGATTTCTTGGCTCAGTAAAGCACTATAGTTGACCATTTCGGCAACATTAGTATCTGTATATATGAAATCTGTTTCTTTCAGAGTGTGAAAATAAAAATCAATCGGACTTTTAATGATGACACCAATGGCTTCATCATCAAAGAAATGTTGACTTTTAAATAACTGTCTCAATACAGGGGCGATTTCAAAGTTATTCGACACAAATGTTGCCACCATACCATCTATGATGGTTTGGGCGTTATTAGATTCATCCCTAGAATCTGGATGGACAAAAAACTCATATAATTTGCGACAAATAAATTCTGCTATTTCATTTGACCGTTGGTTAAAAAGGTTGTCGATTACCTGTTCATATCCAAAATTTTCCGTTTGACCAAAAATGGTTTTTGAACCAGCATCATGTTTTGTTAGGTCAAAAGCGACGGGTGAACATCCAATCTCACCACGCTCAACGTATCCACTAAGAGCTCTAGCGGTTTCTATTACATCATTTTCTGTATATGCATTACCTTCACCTAAAGTGAAAAGCTCATATAGTTCACGTGCATAATTTTCGTTAGGGTTGTTCCCATTATTAAATACACCATCCAAATAATATAACATGGCATTTGTTAACCCTATTTCACTCACGAACGTTTTAAAATTACCTATCGAATTTCGTTGTAGGCAATCTATATACTGATAAAGAAAAGAGTTGCAATTATATACTTCTAACTCTGTTACAAAATGATTGCTCCAAAAAAAGCTTAACCGGTCTCTTAGATTATTGTTCAACAGTGAATTAGCATAAGCTAGCTGAAATTCTGATTTCTGTTGGTTTCGTAATTGGTTTCGGGCATCGTCATCCTCCGGATAATTCGCATTGGTCCAATTGGCCCAGGTTGGTTCAGGAATAGGAGACATATTAATAGCTTCGTCTATTAGACTGTCTATTAAATTACCTGTATTTTGTCCAGTCGCTTGGTTAATCGTTGAAATTGAAGCGCTAAAACCTAATCTTCTATATAAGTGAGATGCTCTTACTTGGTCTAAATTAGCTGTATACGGAGCAAGAGAAGAAGTATTACAATTAATGAAATATTCCATAATCTTAAAATAGGCATTTGTATTACGTTCGTAGAGTTGGGGCTTCTAAGCTAAACGTTTCGAAATTTGGTATAGTATTTAAACTAACTATTTTAGATGTTTTATTTATCAAATAACGATATTTTATACTAAAAAAGCGTCGAAATACTTGCATTTTCGACGAATTACACGTTATTGTATCGGTAATATGGGAAAACATAATGAATTCGGAAAAGAGGGAGAGCAAATAGCAGTAGAACATCTTATAAAAAATGGGTATAATATTAGGTATCAGAATTATAGATACCTAAAGGCCGAAATTGACATAATTGCTCAAAAGAAGGATATTTTGGCAATAGTAGAAGTACGGTCTAGAAGCTCTGATTATATTGAGAACATTGCTGAAACTGTTACGTCGAAAAAAATTAAACTTTTGGTTATGGCTGCAAATCATTATGTTACGAATAATGATTTAGACGTTGACGTGCGCTTTGATATTATTACGGTTCTCAAGAATAAAAGCCGATTTGAACTAGAACATTTAGAGGCTGCATTCTATCATTTTTAACTAAACTACTCGTTAAGTAGGTTTTATACAAAAACATTTTGTTTTATTTGTAACAGGTTGTTATATTTGTATAACAACCAAGCAGTACAATGAAAACAATATCATCAGTCGTAGAAGAGTACATTAAAAAAAAACCATTCTTACAAAGCGCTCTAGCGCAGGGTATTATAAATCTCACCTCATTATCAAGAATAGTAAAGCCAGAGATTGAGCATGAATTAGGAAAAGATATTCGTAACGGTGCCATCGTAATGGCATTAAAGAGATTATCGGATGATTTGGAATTTAGGGCTACTCATAAAATTTTAAAGGTTTTAAAAAATATTGGCGAAATAACCGTGCGTTCCTCATTGACCGATTATACTTTTTTAGCATCGGATAAAATTTTGGTACATCAAGCTAAATTGTTGGAAGAAATCAATAATAACCAAGATGTATTTTATACCTCTAGTCGAGGTGTTAACGAAATTAATATTGTCATCAGTAATGTGATGGACAAAACGGTGGAGCTGTTGTTTAAAGATGAAAAATGTACACAGAAAGCAGAAGATTTATCTTCCATTACCGTAAAATTACCAGCTGAAAATGTATCTGTGCCTGGTATTTATTACTTTATTTTTCAGCGTTTGGCATGGGAGGGTATAGTGCTCAATGAAGTAATTTCGACAACCAATGAATTTACCATTGTTGTAAATGATGAACAAGTTGACATAGCTTTCAAAACTATTAAGGATTTGAAATCTCTTTAATTTTCTAGAAATTCAATTACCTCTTTATCTGATTCTGGTTTGTCAACAAAGCGTTTTTCACTATCTAAAATAAAGTAGGTCGGTGTGCTTTGAATATTGAAGGTGCGTGCATATTCACTTTCCCATTTACCTAATGCAATAGCGTGATTGAAATTAGGCATGGTAGCGGAGACATTTTTCCAGTTGGTTTCATCATCCTCTAACCCAACAGCCACTATTTTTAATGAACTTAAATTTTTCAGAGCTTTGTGCAATGCCGGGAGCTCATTTAAACAGTGAGAACAAGTACTACTCCAAAATATAAGCAGGTAGTTGTCTGCTTTTTCCATTGTAGAAAGTGAATGTTTTTTCCCTTTGTTTTCCCAAACAATATCTGGTGATACGGCACCAATTCTAAGTCTTGCAGCAGAGGTGATATCATCTACCATTTTTTGATTGCCATTTGCAATCGCTAATTTCTTTAAATGGCTATTGAAAATATAATCTGCTACATTTGACATGGAGTTAACACCTGCTATTTCCCATAATTGATGTAAAGCTTTTATTTGAAACCCTATAGGAGTGTCTTTAATAATTTCAGCCGTATTCGTTACATTTTTAATCACTTCTATTTCTAATTCTACTTGTGTTTTAATATCAATAGGTAAAGCAGAAAAAACGTAATTGGAGAATTTATTAGTAAGAAAATTCGAGCTTTGTAAAACAACATTATTAATGTTTAAATAATCAAAATGATGTTGTTTTTTATGTTTTAAAAACACTGCTAAACTTTCATAATCTTTTGGGAGATATGTTCTATTTGATTTAATAAACGAATGTGCTAAGGTACCTGTATAGTTTTCTTCATATGTCTTTTGAAGATTCTTTAATTTAAGTACTATGGTACTATATTCTTCTTTAGAATCACTTCTATTCTCATAGAAGTCCATTAATATATCTTGTGCTGTATTTATCTTTGAAAGGTATTCGTTGTACCATTTGTTTTCTTCTGAATTGGTAATAGTCAGACCCTCTTGAAGACTAAAATTGAATTTTACATGTTCTTTCGTGTTATAAATTACATCAATATAAAATTCATCTTGTGGCACGGCATACACCAATCTGTACATTCCAGCCTGCGCGGTTACAGGGATTTTAATAGTAAAAGAACCGTCTTTGATAGACGTATCAGCTATATATCTTTCTCCACTAGGGGTTAATTCATAGGCAATTAACCATTTAAAATCTTTAGGAGGGGAGAAATTTCCGGAAATAAATCCTTGGGCGTGCAACCCGATAGAAATCAATATTATGTAAAAAGTAAAAAGTAGTTTCATATAGAAGTTAAAAACAATTATCGAACCAAAATAAATCAGAAAATAACATTCTTCTGCCTATAAAAGTCAGTGTGTACTAGAGTCCTTTTTTTTGATGTCTGAATAGGCTTGGTTTTTTTAGGTTCCAAGAAGGGAATAGAACTATTTGATTTCATCTTGTAGGGTTATTACTGTAGTTCTCTTTCGATGCCCATATAATCTAAAGTTTCTATAATCTTGATAATCTCTTTTTCATGGATAAATCCATCGGAAATGGCTACTTCATCCAACAGTTTGGCTAAAGTTTTCTTTTTATCCATTGGCATAAGACCTAATATTTTATAGGCATTGGCCTTACTTAAATTTCTTGCCTGTCCTATAAAAAAGCTATCAAAACTAAAACGTTCCATTAATTGGATGAGCAAATTCATTTCGCCGGGATCAACTTTACTATCAGCTAGGATGACGTAATCAACCATCTTAACCAAAGCCAATTTCTCCTTTTGTGTAAATTCCATAATACTATTCAGATTCTTCACCAATACCAATGTTAATAAACGTATCTATAATTAGTGTCATTTCTTTTTTATGTACAGATCCGTCTGACATAGCTACTTCATCTAAAATTTTAGCCAAAGCTTTCTTTTGCTCGTAAGGCATATTATATAGGGTTACGATAGCATCATCATAATCTAGTTCCTTAGCTTGATTTAAAAATGCATCATCAAAACCGATACCTTTTTTCATATTGTCCAGTACTATCAATTCGCCAGGATGTACTTTGCCATCTGCCTTTATAACATCGTAAATCATTTTTACAAAGGCTATTTTAACGGATTCCTCAAACTTCATATTTTCGTTTTAAGAGTAGAAAGATAAGCAAAATGATAAGAATTTATGGTGTCATTTGCGAATGACTCTACACTATTTATTAGGGTCAATAATTGATGTAATAGCTATAGGTTACAGAATCCTTCACCGTCACCTTTTCTTATGTATACTTTAGGAAATTAGGCTCTTTCTCCCTCTAAAATAAAGTATCGAGTTTCAGTCATTTTAAGTGGGTCCAATACATGAGTATTTATATGTTCACAATATGGAACATCAGGAATTCGCCCTATCAACAAAGCTTGTACATCTATGCTTGGCACATATTACCACTATGTGCTGGGTTGAAACCATAACAGAACCTTTCCTGTTTTTTCTACCATTTATGTCAACGTATTTTCACGATTCACGGCATTAGCCTCCTTAAATAGGTCGCTATGGGCGAAAGTATCAGCTCTGTTGGGAAAACCGGCTGTATGTTAGGTTACATTTTATATAGTAACTTCTCTGTGTAATGCTTCGGTTATATCTTTACTTTAGCATCTATCTACCCCAGCTTAAATTGTCAAGTTCTCAAATTCTGAAATGTATGTAGAGATAGGATTTCTAATTAAATTCCACCTTCTTTATAAAGGGTTAGTAATCCCATTCCCGTTATGGGTTTGAATATAGAATATATCTGTACGATGGTATTCCTGTCCATTGGCTTCTTAGCTTCTTTGTCCACAAATTCAAATGCATTAAAATATATTTCTTAACGTTCTTCAAAAATAAGTGCAGATACACCGGTAATATTTTTGGTCTCCACAAAAATTTTAAGTACTGAATCTATTCGTGCTTTTGTTCTAGGTGCTATGATGACGGGTTCTGCGATCAGTATTTTCCTTAGTAATTCTTTGCAGGCAAAAACAAATAGATACAAAGCAAAAAGCGAGGATGAATTTTTCAGGAGTTATTGATTGAAGGTATGTACAAAAAGTACGGAAAATCATATAATAAAAGCAATCTGTTTACTTGGCTAATGTGCGTACTTGTTCCCAGATTTTAGTACTTATCGGCATACCTTCCGTAAGGTTTTTTGTTCTAGTAGCCAATGTACGTTCACCGGGATAAAAAGTACTATTCCCTTTTTCCATAGGAGATACGTCGTGAGTGTACTGAATAATCTCGTTCACTAGTTTTTCTTGTAATTCACCATCTTCGAAAACCCTAGGGTCAATGCATAGAAACACTTGTGAAATGCTTGTTTCATGACCTTTTTGACCAATTTTATAGGTAGAATTTCCAGCGGATAATAATGTTGCCAGTATATCCAAAATCATGGATAGGGCAGAGCCTTTCCAATATCCTACCGGAATCGCTCGGCCGGAGTCCAAAATGTCTTTGGGTTTTTTGCTTAATTGGTTGTTATTATCCCAGCCTCCATGAAAAGGTAACTGTTCATCTTTTAAATGGAGACTTTCCATTTTGCCAAATGAAAATTGAGATAATGCCATGTCTAGTACTACATGACCACCTTCTCTGGGAATTGAAATAACCAACGGATTATTACCAATGCGATTGTCCCTGCCGCCCCAAGCGGGCATATTGGGCGTAGTGTTGGTGAACATAATGGAGATACAGCCCTGTTCAGCGGCTTGCCAACCATAGGTGCCGCCACGCATCCAATGATTGGTATTACGCAAAGCTACCAAACCAATGCCGTGTTCTTTTGCCAATGTAGTTGCTCTGTCTGTACATGAAATAGCATTGAGTATTCCTGCGCCTAAATTACCATCCCAGCGTTCCATGCTGCCCATTGAGGCTATTTTTTCTGCAGTGGCATCTGTTTTCACAATGCCTTTGCGTACATAATCTAAAAACACAGGCACTCTGTTAATGCCATGTGAGTTAATACCGTCTAACGTGCTTTCTGCATGAGTTATTGCCAGTAATTCGGCTTGTACTTTTGGAAAAGAATACTTGTGAAATAGCGATTCCAAAACTAGTTTCATTTCATTAAATGAAATTTTTACTTCGCTCAACGTAATTACTTTTTAAGATTATTTTTTTCATTAATTTACGTACGTTGAGTGCTTTTTTATAACCGGATGAAATTATATTCTAAAGCGAAATAGGTATTGACACTATCCCAACATATAGTTAATATAAATAGGAATAGCTTCTTTGCAGCTAATCTCATTACTAATTTTCCGCTAATTCTTCTGAACTTTTACAACACCGATAGCCGAAAAAATATGGTTCATGACATCATTTTCCTTTTTATGTACAAAACCATCTGAAATAGCAACGTCTTCTAAAATCTGGGCGAGTTTGTCTTTTTTTTCCTGTGGCATCTCCTTCAATATTACCACACTTTGCTCTGTATCAATTGTACGGGCCTGAATCAAAAAATTACTATCAAAATCAATTACTGCCATTAATTGACTCAGTGCGTTTATTTCTCCTTTGTGAACTTTACCATCGGCCACAATTACAGAATCGATAACATTGACCATGGCCAATTTTTCAGATATATTAAATTTCATTTAAACTGTTTGTTTCTCTTTTATTTCAAATGATTTTAAAGCTAAATATGCTCTGTCTACAGATCGTATATTTTCAAAAACTAACAATAATCGAAGTCCATTACGGGTTTGTTTCTCTTTTATTTTACACTGCTGTGCATGTGATTGCGCATAGTGTAATACACGAGTAAACGTTGTTGTCTGATAGAATTCTGATTGTTGGTTACTTATAAAATATCCAATCATTTTACCTTGTTTCATAACGATTTTCTCCAGACCGATGCTATTTGCAATCCATTTGATGCGAACGGAATTTAATAAATCTGCAGCTTCATCAGGGAGCTCTCCAAACCGATCTACCAATTGTGCCTCAAATTTTTGAAGGGCTTCTTCGTTCTTAACTTGATTTAAATCAGTGTATAAGGTAAGCCTTTCTGTAATATTATTGATATAATCATCTGGGAACAGGAGTTCGAAGTCTGAATCTATCTGTGTTTCTTTGACAAAAATCTTTTCATGTGGGCCCTCTACTTCTTCATATAATTCTTTAAACTCATTTTCTTTTAGTTCATCAATCGCTTCAGCCAATATTTTCTGATAGGTTTCAAAACCTATTTCATTGATGAAACCACTTTGTTCGCCACCTAAAAGGTCACCTGCGCCCCTAATTTCTAAATCTTTCATGGCAATATTAAATCCGCTTCCTAATTCTGTAAACTGTTCTAATGCTTCAATTCGTTTACGGGCATCATTGGTCATAACTTCGTAGGGTGGTGTAATAAAGTAACAAAATGCTTTTTTATTGCCACGACCTACACGGCCACGCATTTGATGAAGATCGCTCAAGCCAAAATTGTTGGCATTATTTATGAAAATAGTATTGGCATTGGTAACGTCCAAGCCACTTTCAACAATAGTGGTAGAAACAAGTACATCGAATTCACTGTTCATGAAGCTCAACATTAGGGCTTCGAGTTTTTTCCCCTCCATTTGACCATGTCCTATAGCTACTTTTGCATTCGGTACCAGACGCTGAATCATCCCTGCAACTTCTTTTATATTTTCAATACGGTTATGAATAAAGAACACCTGGCCTCCTCGCTCGATTTCATAACTTACGGCATCCCTAATGATTTCTTCATTAAATCGTACTACATTGCTTTCTATAGGGTACCTATTAGGTGGTGCCGTATTAATAGTAGAAAGATCACGTGCTGCCATAAGGCTAAATTGAAGGGTTCGCGGAATTGGAGTTGCTGTTAAAGTGAGCACATCAACATTTTCTTTAATAGACTTTAATTTGTCTTTTACTGCCACTCCAAATTTTTGTTCCTCATCTACAATTAAAAGGCCCAAATCGTTGAATTTAACATTCTTGTTCACTAATTGATGTGTACCAATAATGATATCTACCTTTCCTGAAGCCAATTTCTCTAAGGTCTCCTTTTTTTCCTTTGCTGTTCGAAATCGATTCAGGTAATCTACGGTAACAGGCATTTCCTTTAAGCGTTCGGTAAAAGTTCGGTGGTGTTGAAATGCTAATATTGTGGTCGGGACCAAAATTGCCACTTGTTTACCATTGTCAACGGCTTTAAATGCGGCACGTATAGCAACTTCTGTTTTTCCAAATCCAACATCTCCACAAATTAAACGATCCATTGGTCGTTCACTTTCCATGTCTCTCTTTACATCTTCAGTAGCGGTACTTTGATCGGGCGTATCTTCATAAATGAATGAAGCTTCGAGTTCATTTTGAAGGTAGCTGTCTGGGTTATATTGAAATCCTTTTTCAAGTCTTCGTTTCGCATAGATTTTAATTAGGTCAAAAGCAATTTTCTTAACCCTGGTCTTTGTTTTTTCCTTGATTTTTTTCCAAGCTCCAGAACCTAATTTGTAGATTTTTGGAGGAGTACCGTCTTTTCCATTGAATTTGGAAATTTTATGTAACGAATGAATGCTAACATAAAGAATGTCGCGCTCGCCATACATTAACTTTATGGCTTCTTGTTTTTTGCCTTCTACATCAATTTTCTGGAGTCCGCCAAACTTACCAATACCATGGTCTATATGGGTTACATAGTCTCCAACTTCAAGCTTGTTCAGTTCCTTTAAGGTAATGGCTTGCTTTTTGGCATAGCCATTTTTTAGATGGAACTTGTGGTAACGTTCAAAAATTTGATGGTCGGTATAGCAAACTAATTTTTGGTCAACATCTACAAAACCTTGAAACAAGGGAAAAACGATAATTTGATAATGTACCTGTTCGTTGACTTCTTCAAAAATGTCATGAAAACGTTTAGCCTGTTGCTCGCTAGCACAAAAAATATAGTTGGTATACCCTTGTTCGCGGTAACCGTTAAGATTTTCGATGAGCAAGTCGAATTTTTTATTGAATGAGGGTTGGGGTTTGGTGTGGAATTCTACCATGTTCGATGCATCCCTCTGAGAATCCATCGTCAAACATGTGAAATTTAATAGGTGCTGCTTAAATTCGGCACCACCCATAAATAATTCTTCTGGTTCTGCATGTTTGATGTCTTTTGATAATTTGGTAAAAGCCTCTTTTGCTTTTTCATAAAATTCATCTAAACGGCCATATAAAAAGTCAGTATTTTTAGAAAAAACCAAGGTTTTTGATGCTACATAGGTTAAAAAGCTTTGTCTTTTTTCATTCAAAAACTTGTTAGCCATGTTGGGTACAACGGTAATTGATTTCACCTTTTCTTTTGACAGTTGTGTTTCCACATCAAAGGTTCTAATACTATCTATTTCGTCACCAAAAAATTCAATACGATAGGGTTCATCATGAGAAAAGGAATAAACGTCTACAATGCCTCCGCGAACTGAAAATTCGCCTGGTTCCGTAACAAAATCAACCCGTTTGAATTTATATTCGAATAGTATCTCGTTCAGAAAATCTAAAGAGAGGGTGTCTCCCAATTTCATCTTCAAGGTATTCTTGTCCAGTTCTTTTCGAGTAACTACTTTTTCAAAAAGAGCATCGGGGTAAGTGACAATGATTGCAGGTTTTTTTCTTGAATTTATCCGGTTTAAAACCTCTGCACGTAAAAGCACATTGGCATTGTCTGTTTCCTCAATTTGATAGGGTCTTCTGTAACTACCTGGGTAAAAGAGCACATCATCTTCACCAATAAGCCGTTCTAAATCATTAAGGTAATAAGCAGCTTCTTCTTTGTCATTAAAAATAGCGAGAAAGGGGCGTTCTGTATGGTTAAAAACAGAAGCCAGAATAAAGGAAAGGGAAGAGCCCATTAGTCCATTTAATTGGATGTTTTTAGTTGCTGTAGTTTGAGAATTGGCAATAGTGTCTAGCAGTTTCTCGGTTTGGGGAGACTGATCGTACCGTTGTTGGATAGAAGAATGGCTCAACAGTTATTTTTTTTTACAAATATAAGGATACCGACGGAATGGATACAATTCATTTTTATCGAATATGGGTCACGTAGTAGCCCATAAAAGTTGCAATTTAGAGTGTTGCAAATAACCTAACTAAACTTTGCAAATGATATAGTGTTGAAAATGGTTGGTGGCGTAGTTGAAATATTATATAAATATGGATGAAAAGAAATTTGATGTTTTTGTCATTGGTAGTGGCGTTGCCGGATAAACGGTGGCCAAAGCTTGAGTAAAAGCTGGTAAGAAAGTAGCAATAGCAGATATTCGTGAATTTGGAGGCACTTGCTCGAATAGGGGCTGTGATTCAAAAAATATTTAATAGGTGCAACCGAAGCCTTCGAATTGACTCAGAATTTAATTGGAAAAGGTATTTGTAAATCGACAACAATCAATTGGGAGCAACTACAAAAGTTCAAAAGAAGTTTTACCGAAAATATTCCTGCCTCGACCGAGAAGAAATTAAAGGAATTGGGAATGAAGTTATACCACCAATCTCCAAAATTTGTAGATGAACATACCTTGTTAGTAGAGGGTGAGACAGTAACTGCAAGTCAGATTTTAATTGTTACGGGGTTAGTGCCTCGAACGCTTTCAATTACAGGTTCAAAGCATATTAAAATAAGTGATGATTTCCTCAACCTTAAAAAATTACCCAAAAGTATTGTTCTTATTGGCGCAGGTTATATTGGAATGGAATTCGCACATATAGCAGCCAGATCAGGTGCAGAAGTTACTGTTATAGATACAGGAAAGAGACCATTGAAAGCTTTTGATCCTGATTTGGTAAAAGAGCTAACAAAATATTCTGAATCAATAGGAATTAAATTCATATTCGGGGCTAAACCAATAGCTGTAAAGAAAAAAAGGAAACGTTTTAAATTGTCTTATGAAGTTAAAGGTGCTTCGAAAACAATCAAAACTTATGTTGTTTTTAATATAGCAGGAAGAGTGCCAGCATTATCTAATTTAGATTTGGAAAGAGGGAATATAGCCTTCAATGAAATAGGTATTGAAACAAATGTCTATTTGCAAAGTGCCAGTAATTCGAATGTGTATGCTTGTGGCGATGTTTCTGATAAAAACGTTCCATTAACACCACTATCTGGCAGGCAAGGGCATTTGGTTTTAGAAAATATGTTGAAGGGTAACCAGCAACAATTGGAAGTTCCAGTTATTCCATCCTTGGTATTTACACTGCCTAATTTGGCAACAGTCGGTTATTCTGAGAAGGAGGTAAGTAGTAAGTATAAAAATATTCGAGTCAATTTTGAAGTCGAGACGGGTTGGTTCAATGCTAAGCATATTAATGTGCCTCTGTATGCTTATAAAATTATAACGAATGATCGCACAGGAGAAATTGTAGGTGCACATCTTTTAGGTCCACATGCGGGAAAACAATTAATATTTTTGCACTCGCCATCGATAAGGGGATGACCGACAAAGATATGAAATCTACTATTTTCTCTTATCCATCTTGGGTAAATGATATAAAAAGTATGGTTTAGAAATAACGCTCTAATCGTTCTTGCAATTTTTTAAATGGATTGGTCTGTCTGTTTTTATACGCATGTGCTATAATGGCTATAAAAAGGATAATACACCCAGTCAGTGCAGTAAATGCGATGGTTATATAAGCATCTTGATGTCTGCTGTAAATAGCGAAAAGTGCCCAAATACCTACAGCTGTGAATTCTCGCATATTTCGTTTCCAAATCATTAAAAGGTTAAGTGCAACGGCAACTATAATCATAATGATAGTCCAAGCGACTTCAGAAAATATACCGCCATTCCAATCTAGTTTGCTTAAATAAGCCGAGATGTTGGCAATAGTTGCTACAGATATCCATCCACTGTAAAGACAGATGGGCCACCAAACAAATGCAATGGTAGTTATTGGAGCATCCCAACGTTCCATATTTGTGTTCAGAATGACCTTAATCAGTGAAAATAGAATTCCAAACATAATAAGTACGGATAGTCCCGTATAATCATAAACAAATGCAAAGACCCAACAACAGTTTAGCACATTGGCCAATATGAACCAATACCCTGTATGTTTAATGAACAAACTTTCTTTTTTACTAAAAAAGGCTCTTCGAATCTGAAAAATACCATAAGCCAATAAGGCTAAAAATATAATACCCCAAATGGCAAAAGCATAACTAGCGGGTGTAAATAGATTAACATATCGAGCACTAATTTCACCAATCGTAGTGTTATTAAATGAAAAGACCTGTGAGATATAATTTACGACGATAACTAAAATAACCGATGCTAAGTTGAGTACGGATAGCTTTTTCTTCATAAGGCGTAAGGCTAGTAGAATTGTGTTTTAAAGTTATGCTCTTTTAGGGTATTAAATGGACTATTTCTGATTGAAACGTTTTTTTTTCACTTCTTTGATAGGTACGGGTACTACAGCGTCAACCAAAACGGCAAAAACTTCACAACCGGTGCAAGGTTCTAGGGTGTGAGAGCCAGTAAAATTTCCAAAAGCAGGAAGTATCATTTGATTATCCGTTTTGTAAAAGCAAGGAAACCTAACCGATTGTCTACCCAATCCACTTAACCGAATGGCGGGGTGAATATGACCTGAAAAATTAAATAGACCGTCGCGTTCTTCTGGGTGATGCGTCAATAAAAACGAATCCAAGATTAGTTCTTGAATCACCTTTACGCCCAAACCCTCATATTTTAAGGGTGATATAATATCGTGATTACCACGCACCAAAATGATTTCTACCGATTTTGAACGAACCCACTCCTCAAAAAGCACCCATTCGTTGTTCAGTGAGGAATGGAATAAATCACCCATGAAGACAATCGTTTTTGGCTTAAAAAAATCGACGGAAGTGTCCATCATTTCAAAATTCTTTTGAACAGCGGCTTGTGGTACAGCTGCCCCATATTTTCTAAAGTGCGATACTTTGCCCAAATGAACATCGCTAATCAATAACAGGGATTTTTCTATCCAAAAGAGCGCACCTGAAAAGTGCATTTGAAATGATTGGCCATGTAGCTGAATAGGATGGGTCATGGAGCAAAATTATCTATTTCTTCATCAATAGTGCTGCCATTTTTTTGATACGGTCAGCTAATTTTTCACTAGATAGTTTTTCCCTACTCATGCGGTCTGTAATTAATGGGAAAGAAAATGGAGTAGCTTTTTCACATTCTTTCCATACCATTTCTTGAGTGGCAATACGTTCTAAAGAAAGACGTAAACGGCCTGTTTCTAACTGATGTTCAAAGGTCTCGGTAAAGGCTTGTTGAAACAACAAGTTATCTGGTTCGTAATCACGAAACACATCAAATAGTAATTGAGAACTACTTTGTAAATGTTTCATTTTAATACCTTTTTTGGGATATCCAGTAAAAACCATTCCACTGATGATGGCGACATCCCTAAATTTACGTCGGGCCATTTCGGTAGAATTGAGACTTTTCTGTAAATCGTCCAACAAATATTCCGTGGAGAATAGATTATTGTCCAATACCTGCTGTATGTCTATGGCTTGATCAGATAGTAATTCAAAACCGTAATCATTGAAGGCCAAAGAAAATGTAATAGGGGAGAGTAGGCTAATGCGATATCCTAAAAGGCTACCCATTGCTTCATGCACAAACCTTCCTTCAAAGGGGTAAAAAATATGATGATACCCATCACGGGTTTTAAAAGTTTCAATAAGGAATTCGCTAGGCTTTGGCACCATACTTTCCCTTCGTTGACGTTCAAAAAGCGGAGCCAATGAACGAATTTCAATAGATTGATTTTCTTTTGGTTCGCTAGAGCTATAGAGCTCGTTTCTAAGTAATTCTGACATTTGAGCAGAAAGTGTTAATCGGCTACCCATCCAACTAGAAATCTTGTTTGTTTTTTTTATGGAGTTTTTAACCTGCACGGTCATCTCTTTAATACGGATAAACTCTAGATTACGACCAGCAAAGGTAAACACATCGCCTCTGTTCAATTTAGAGATAAAGAACTCTTCAATAGAACCTATGTAGCCGCCCTTCTGATATTTTACAGCTAAATTCACATCGCCAACGATAGTCCCGATTTGAAAGCGATGCCGCATGGCCACTCCACGATTATTTACTATAAATTTTCCATCATCTTCCACCTCAACCTTTTTATATTCATCATACGATTGTAAGCTTTGACTGCCCATAACCAAAAAATTTAAGAGCCACTGCCACCGATTCTCTGTTAGTGTCTGATAGCAAAAGGTTTGCTTGATTTCTTGATAAATTTCGTTAGGATAAAATCCATCTGAAATAGCAAGGGTGGTCAAGTATTGTAATAATACATCATAGCTGTTAAGATAGGGTAGGCGGTCTTCTACGGTATTTTGTTTGACTGCTTTTTGCAATGCCGATGCCTCAATCAATTCTATTGCATGGGTAGGTAAAAAGTAAATGACACTTTCTTTTCCTGGTCTGTGGCCACTGCGACCTGCACGTTGAAGAAAACGGGCTACTCCTTTGGGTCCGCCAATTTGGATTACCGTTTCTACGGGAGCAAAATCAACACCTAAATCTAAACTTGAGGTACAAACGACCGCTTTTAGTTTTTCATTTCGAATAGCGTTTTCTACCCAAACCCGTGTTTCTTTATTGATGCTGCCATGGTGCATGGCCATTTCACCTGCATATTCTGGGTGCTTCTCCAAAATTTTCTGAAACCAGATTTCACACTGGCTTCGGGTATTGGTGAAAAGTAGGGTAGTTTTACTGTTATTGATGATGGGAATAACCTCTTCCAGTAAATGTAAGCCAAGATGTCCTCTCCAAGGAAAGGCTTCCATTTTCTTAGGAATAATACTTTTTACTGTAATCTTTTTATTGATATTCGCTTTAATCAAGACCGAATTTTTAAGGGCTCCTGATTCCTGACCTAATAGAACATCTCGTGCTTGTTCTAAGTTGCCAATGGTTGCAGATATTCCCCAAATGCGTAACTCTTTTGAAATAGTCTTGATTCGCGACAATGCCAACTCCATTTGCACACCACGTTTGGTACCCAAAATTTCGTGCCATTCATCTACGACTATAGCAGAACAGTCTTTGAAAATCTTGTCATACCCCTTTGTTGCTAATAATAATTGAAGACTTTCTGGAGTGGTAATTAATAAATCGGGCATTTGTTTTTTTTGTTGGGACCGTTCATTAGTAGTGGTGTCGCCCGATCGAATACCGACGGTCATTTGAGTACCCAAATCTACCGTAACCCGTTCTGCAGATAGTTTTATTTCTTGGGAAAGAGCACGTAAGGGTGTAATCCAAATAGCTTTTAGTCCTTTGGTATGTTTGGTTTTATAATTGGGGTTTTTCTTGATGTAGTTTAAAACAATAGGAAACCAAAGCGCATATGTTTTACCACTGCCTGTAGGTGCATTTAAAAGTCCATTTTTACCCTGTAAAAAAGCCTTCCATGTATCTTTTTGGAATTTGAAAGGTTTCCATTCTTGTTCTTGGAACCAATTTTCTGCGATATTGAAAAGTTCTTCTCTAGTAGTCATTGCGGGTGTAACGAAACAGTTAGTTTAATATGTTGTTTATTGATGTAAGCTTTATTCTTTCTTAGATTTAATTTCATCAGATTTCTTAATTGTGCTTGGTACTAGTGCCTTTAAGTCATCCAAAGAATTTGCTTCATGAATATTCTTATCCTTACGCCAACGCAACATTCTAGGAAACCGTGTGGCTATACCACTTTTATGTCGTTTGGATACCGCTATCCCTTCAAATGCTATTTCAAAAACGTGATGCGGTGTTACACTCCGTACAGGGCCAAAACGCTCCAATGTATTTTTCTTTATCCATGCATCAAGTTTTCTAAACTCTGCATCCGTAAGACCAGAATACGCTTTGGCAAAAGTGACCAGTTCCTTTTCCCCGTTCTCATTTTCATTCCAAAGAGCAAATGTATAATCGGTAAAAAGGTTACTTCGCCTACCATGACCACGCATTGCATACGTAAGTACAGCATCTATAGTCAATGGATCTACTTTCCATTTCCACCAATCTCCCTTTTTTCTTCCTACTAAATACGGAGAGTCTTTGCGTTTTAGCATTAGGCCCTCACTATGTTTTTCACGTGAACGTTTCCGTTCATTGGCTACTTCTTCCCAAGTTGAAAAATGTATGGTTTCTGAAAGGTGAAAGGGAATGGTACTTCGGCTCCGCTCAGTAACCTTATCTTTGCTAACCTCTGTGCCCTTGTTGCTTAACTTATCTTGGTGGTTGAGTGTAACCGAAATCAACTCTGCCTTCTTGGTCACCATTTCAAAAAGCTTTTCTAACAATTTCCTACGTTCTATAAAAGGCAGCTTACGTATATCTTCCCCTTCCCATTCTAAAAGGTCATAAGCTTTTAAAATGACCGGGACTTTTTTTAGCAGTGCGGCCGAGACGTTTTTTCTACCTATTCTGGTCTGAAGATCATTAAAGGTGCCAATGGTTCCATTAAGATAAGGTAGTATTTCACCATCGATAACGGTACCATTTGGAATCACGCCAATAAACTTTTCGAATTCCGGATATTTATCGGTCACTAATTCTTCTCCACGGCTCCACACAAATAATTCATCATTTCGTAGAATGACTTGAGAACGAATACCATCCCATTTATGTTCAGCAGACCAATCGGTAACATCGCCTAAATTCTTGCCATCTCCCTCTATAGCGTACGCTAGATAAAACGGATACGGTTTTGAAAGGTAATCGCTCTCATTTTCCTCAAGGATCAATTGCTCAAACGAAATGGTATTGGGGTCCCAGTTGCCCATTAGTTTATAGGCTAATATATCTTCATCGATTTCTGTAGCTTTCGCCAATGCACGGGTCATTAGTTTTTGGCTGACACCAATTCTAAAACCACCAGTTATTAGTTTGGTGAAAACAAAGCGTTCGTAGTAATTTAGCACCTCCCAATTTTCATAGAGATAGGCCTTTTTATCTTCGTCGGCCTTTTTCTTCAGGACAATCATTTCTTGCAAAAATACAGTCAAGCTTTTCTCTGATGCTAGTTTAGCAGTAGGGATAACCAAAGCAATGGTTTCGGCTAAATCACCCACAATGTGATAGCTTTCCTCGAACAACCAAAGTGGAATTTTCGCTAGCTCAGAGGCCCATTTCCTTAGTATAGTTGTATTTACAGGCCTTGGTGGCCTGCGATGCGAAAGTATGGCTATCGTCCAAACCTTATCAGCATCGTTTGCATTTAGAAAATAGTTGGTCAAAGCCTGTACCTTAACTGTAGTTTTATTGGTGCTGTCCAAAGCTTTTATGAGAAGAGCAAAATTTTTCATACTGTTTCGGTTGATGTGGAAGCCAATGCAGCTTCTGTTTCTTCCTCTCCATATTGGGTTGCTTCAGTACGGGCATCATACCCTTGTTCTCTTAAATAACGAGAAAATATGTCGGTATAGCCATGGGTGCAAATCACTTTTTCTGCACCCGTTTCCTTAATGCTTGAAAGCAGCTCTGTCCAATCACAGTGGTCGCTAAGTACAAAACCTTTGTCAAGGGCTCTTCTTCGTCGTGCGCCTCTAAAGGTCATCCATCCGCTGGCAGATGCGGTTACATAAGGCACCATCTTGCGAATCCAGGTGCTGCCATGAGTACTTGGTGGCGCTAGAACTATATTGCCCAATAATTGGTCTTTCTTTGTATCCTTGGTTATTAATGTAGTTTTTGGAAAATCAACTAGAGGCCGTAATACTTCGGTCATATTTTCGATAGCTCCATGGGTGTAAATTTCACCAATGTCTGTGTTTAAATATTTGAGTAAACGTTGGGCTTTTCCTAAGCTGTATCCGAATAAAATAGATGTTTTACCTTCAGCCCTATTTTCTGCCCACCAATTATTTATATCCTCAAAAACCTCTACTTGGGGTATCCATTTAAAAGCAGGAAGGCCAAAGGTACATTCGGTTATAAACGTATCGCAGCGAATGGGTTCATAGGGAGTTGAAATACCATCATTTTCCGTTTTATAATCTCCTGTAAAGACCCAAATTTCACCATTATGTTCCACTCTAATCTGCGATGACCCTATAATATGACCGGCTGGGTGCAGACTAAATTTTACATTGTTGATGATGAATGTTTCCCCCCAATCTTTTCCTGTCACATTAATCTCTCCTAAACGGTGCGAAATAATGGGTATATTTCGGTGGTGAGTGATATATTGTTTATGACCATAACGACTATGATCGGCATGACCGTGAGAAATGATGGCTTTATCGACAGGTTTCCATGGGTCAAGATATACTTTCGCTTTTTCGCAATAGATACCATTGCTTGTAAATTTTAAAAGGGGTGATTTCATAGCTATCGAAAGTTACAAATTTTTGAAAAGAACAAAGTTGTGCCAGATGTAAACTATGACCTGTAAAAAAATTATATTTGTCTCATAATTTAAAATTAAGATATGTCTTTTGCAGATTTATATACGAGTGGAGAACACAGAAGAAATTTAGCCCATTTTGCCGCATTGTCAACTTTGGCCGCTATTGATGGTGAGCTAAGTATTGAGGAGAAAAATATGTTAGATCGTTTTGCAACTAAATTGGATATTACCAAATCTGAATTTGAGGAGGTAATAAAAAAAGAAAATAAATATCCAATCGATCCTTCCCATGATGCGGAAAAACGATTAGAAAGACTCTTTGATTTTTTCCGAATCATCTATACGGACCATGGAATAGACAATGAGGAAATGATTTTAATTAAAAAATATGCTATAGGAATGGGCTTTACAGGTGAAAAAGCCGATAAGGTCATTGAGCGTTCAGTAGCTATTTTTGGAGGTAAAATAGATTTTGAAGATTATTTATACCTATTAAATCACTAATATTTACTCAAGAATTCTTGTAGTTTTTCTACCATTTTTCGGCTACCACAGAAAAAGGGAACCCGTTGATGTAATTCTGTTGGCTCAATGTCCATTATTCGTGATTTACCTGCAACGGCCAATCCGTTTGCCTGTTCCGCTATAAAGGCCATAGGATTACATTCGTAAAGCAATCGTAGTTTACCGCTTGCGGTTACACTACTTTTTGGGTACATGTAAATACCACCTTTAATCATGTTTCTATGAAAGTCAGAAACTAATGAGCCAATATATCTTGAGGTATAAGGCCGGTCTCCTTCTTGCATTTGGCAATATTTAATATAATCTTTCACTCCTTGATGAAAATGAACATAGTTGCCTTCATTTACAGAATATATTTTACCTTCTTCTGGAAACTTCATGTCAGGGTGTGATAGGTAGAATGTGCCCAAAGCTGGGTTCAAGGTAAAGCCGTTAACACCATCACCTGTGGTATACACTAACATTGTTGAGGTACCGTAAACCACATAACCTGCAGCAACTTGTTTGTTGCCTGGCTGTAAAAAATCTTCGATTTTAACTGGAGTTCCAATAGGTGTTATTCTTCTGTATATAGAAAAAATGGTGCCGACAGAAACGTTTACATCAATGTTTGAAGAACCATCTAAAGGATCGATGAGAACAATATATTTATTCTGATGATTATCATCACTACTATTAATACTGATAAAACTATCTTCTTCTTCAGATGCAATACCACAAACAATTTCTCTATTCCTTAGTGTTTGTATGAATTTTTCATTAGCAAAAAGATCTAGTTTTTGCTGGTCCTCGCCTTGTATATTGGTTTCACCTACACCACCTAAAATGTCAATTAACCCAGCTTTACTTACTTCGTGATTAACAACTTTGGCCGCTAATCGAATGGCATTAATGAGCTTTGATAGTTCTCCTGATGAATATTGAAAGGAATCCTGATTTTCAATAATAAATTCGCCTAAGGTTTGATTTCTTTTAGGTGCCATGAGTTATTTATAGTTACGATACAAATATCGGCTATTTTGTGAAACCATCAATTTTGGCTTCATTTTGATTTTTTAAATTTATAACTTTGTGTTTTATTTGTAACAATTATGGAATATACGATTAGAACGGCCCAAAGAGAAGATATGAAGCAAGTGCTTCAATTAATTCATGAATTGGCCATTTTTGAAAAGGAAAATGATGCCGTAGAGGTGAATCAGCAAAATTTGGAAGAAGATGGTTTTGGTAAACATAAATTGTTTCATTGTTTTGTTGCGGAAAAGAATAACAAAACAGTGGGTATGGCATTGGTATACCCAAGATATTCTACCTGGAAAGGACCTGTTATCCATTTAGAAGATTTGATAGTGACGAAGGAAATGCGTGGTACTGGTTTAGGAACCGCCCTTTTAGATGAAGTCGTGAAATACGGAAACGATTTAGGCGTAAAACGAATTAGTTGGGAAGTTATAGATTGGAATGAGCCTGCTATCGGTTTTTATGAACGTAAGGGAGCCAATGTTATGCGTGATTGGGATGTCGTACAATTAGATGAAACCGGAATAAGAAATTATTTAAATGCCATGGCTTGAAAAAAACAAAATTGAATGAAGAGTTTAAATTAACGTATACTAAAATATGAGGGTTTTTAAATTTGGGGGAGCATCCGTAAAAGATGCAGATGGGGTTAGAAATGTTGTTAAGGTTTTAAAAGAGGTTGGGTATGAGAATACCTTATTGGTAGTTTCAGCCATGGGCAAAACAACTAACTCTATGGAAGATATTATAAACGCCTATTTTAACGATAAGCAGAAGATACCTTCAAAAGTGGCAGAATTGGTAGATTATCACCATGGTATTGTATCCGAATTATTCCCTAATACCAAACATGTCATTTATAAGGATATAAAAATTCTGATCGATGAAGTCAATGGGTTTATGGCGTGGAACAAATCACCTAACTATAATTTTGTTTATGATCAAATTGTAGGGTATGGAGAATTGATTGCTACCACAATTGTAAGTGCTTATTTTAAGGAAATTGGAATTGCCAATAATTGGTTAGATGTACGAAACTTCATAAAAACCGACAGTAGTTACCGAGATACCGCCGTAAACTGGGAACGAACCCAAGAGAATGTTGCCAAAATCGATAGAAAAATTTTAAACATTACACAAGGTTTTCTAGGTAGTGATGATAATAACTTTACTACAACCTTGGGCCGTGAAGGATCCGATTATACAGCAGCAATTTTAGCATATTGTTTAAATGCTGATTCTGTAACCATCTGGAAAGATGTGCCAGGTGTTTTGAATGCAGACCCTAGATACTTTAGGGAAACCCAGCTACTGAATAATATATCTTATAGAGAAGCAATTGAATTAGCATTTTATGGGGCATCTGTAATTCACCCTAAGACTTTGCAGCCATTGCAGAGAAAGGAAATTCCATTACTTGTGAAATCTTTTTTAAATCCTAAGAATAATGGAACGACGGTAGGTAAGGGTGTTGGAATTGAACCAAAGGTGCCTTGTTTTATAGTGAAAAAGAATCAAGTTTTAATGAAATTATCATCTCTTGATTTTTCATTTATTGTTGAAGATAGTATAAGTGAACTTTTCAAGTTATTCCATGAACACAAAATTAAAGTAGACCTTATCCAGAATTCAGCCATTAGCTTTTCGGTATGTGTTGACAATAAATTTGGAGGTTTGGAAGCACTTTTGCAACAATTAAAAAGTAAGTTCACGGTGGCTTATCATGAGAACGTTTCACTATATACAATTCGCCATTTTGACACTAAGGCATTAGAATCACTTCAAAAAGGAAAAGAATTGCTTTTAGAACAGCGTGGAACGGAAATAGTACAGCTAGTGGTAAAGTAATTTACATTTATATTTAGCACTTGGGAAAAATGGTGCTCCTAGTGCTATTTTCCTATATTTACAATCTAAATGAGGATGATAATATGGGTTTAGTTACCGCTAAAGAAATTGCCAAGACCATCAATCTTGCCAAATATGGAGTAGTTGGCACTTTTATTGGTTGGGTGCTATTGAAAATTACACGTATTTCACGTATCAATTCCATTTACGATTCTATATCGCATTTAGAGGGAGAGGCTTATGCAGATGCTATTTTAAAGCACTTCGAGATTGACTACGAAATACCCGAAGAAGACTTTAGACGGTTGCCAAAAGAGGGCCCTTATATTACTATTAGCAATCACCCTTTGGGTGCCATTGATGGTATTTTACTTTATAAACTAATGGTTAAACAACGGCCAGATTATAAGATAATGGCCAATTTTTTACTGCAACGTATGGAGCCGATTAAGCCCTATATTATTCCAGTAAATCCATTTACAGAACATAAGAATGCCAAAAGCAGTATTGCCGGTTTTAAGAATACATTACAACATTTAAGTGACGGTCATGTACTTGGAGTTTTTCCAGCTGGTGAAGTTTCTACAGTTAAGGAAGGTAAATTATTCGTAGATAAACCTTGGGAAGAAGCTGCATTAAAATTAATTCGCAAGGCCGAAGTACCAGTGGTTCCAATATACTTTCATGCAAAGAATAGTTCACTATTCTATCGTCTTGCTAAATTGGGTGATTCTATTCGTACTGCATTGATACCCTCTCAGGTTTTCAGCCAAAGCAATAGACCTATTAAAGTGAGGATAGGACAGCCAATTTCGGTTGCCACCCAAAAGGAACAACAAAGTTTAGAAGAGTATATAGATTTGCTACGTCGTAAGACCTATATATTGTCTAATGCTTATGAAAAAGAGCGATTAATCGACCAATTACCATCTTCACTTAAAATACCCAAGCAACCGAAGAAGATTGCAACAGCGGTGCGTAAAGAGGTAATGGAAGGAGAAATAGAGAAACTTAGGGAGAAAGATTGTCGTTTGCTTCAAAGTAAGAATTACGAGGTATTCTTGGCTAAAGAACAGGATATGCCTTTTATTTTACAAGAAATCGGAATACAGCGGGAGGTAACTTTTAGAGCTATTGGTGAAGGCACCAATAAGGCCATTGATTTGGATAAGTTTGATTCATACTACCATCATCTTTTTCTTTGGGACAACGAGGCGAAATGTATTGTTGGAGCGTATCGCATGGGGATGGGTTCTGAAATTTTTCCGCAATATGGTATCGACGGATTTTACGTTCAAGACTTATTTCGCGTTGAGCCAGAGTTATATGATATGATGCAGAGTTCCATTGAAATGGGTCGGGCTTATATCACTAAAGAATACCAACAGAAACCAATGCCTTTATTTTTACTTTGGAAAGGGATTGTACATACAACCCTTAGATTTCCAGAGCATAAGTATCTTATTGGCGGAGTTAGTATCAGTAACCAGTTTTCTAATTTTTCGAAATCATTGATGATTGAATTTATGAAATCGAATTATTGGGATCCTTATGTAGCTCAGTATATAAGGCCGAAAAAGGAATTTAAGGTAAAACTTAAGGATGCGGATAAAGAATTTGTCTTCGATGAGACCCAGGCCGATTTAAATAAGTTTGACCGATTAATTGATGAGGTGGAGCCCGGAAGTTTACGTTTGCCAGTACTTATCAAAAAATACATCAAACAAAACGCGAGGGTAGTTGCATTTAATGTGGATCCATTATTCAACAATTCTGTTGACGGTTTAATGTATATTAAGATTGCAGATTTACCTGAAAGTACGGTAAAACCGGTCATGGAAGAATTTCAAGTGGAATTGGAGCGCAGATTACAAGAGTCACAGGCTCCTGGCCTGAAAAAAGATGTAATTTAATCTACACCCACAACCTGGCTTCTTCGTTCAAAAAGAACATTATCGATCCAGTTACCATTTAATTTTCCCACTCGCTCACGTTTGCCAATAAGCCTGAAGCCAGCTGTTTGGTGTACCTTAATACTACCTATGTTCGTTGGAAATATTCCTGATTGCAGCGTCCATATACCTTCCTTTTCGCTGGCTATTATTAAATGTTTCAATACTATCTTGCCAATACCTTGTCCCCTACTTTCTTTTGAGACGTAAATGCTTACTTCGGCTACACCACCATAAACACATCTGCTAGAAACTGGAGAAAGTGCTCCCCATCCTAAGAGTTCATTATTAAGTTCTGCAACAAACCTACAGGTCTGCATATGTGCCATATCCCAAAATTCAAAAGAAGGAACCTTAGTTTCAAATGTGGCGATGCCTGTAGCGATTCCCTGTTTATAGATGTTAGCAACAGAGACCCAATCTGTTGCTAACATTGGCCTAATGATTACATTTTTCATAGAGTTGTAGGTTAGCAGCAACCGCTACCTGGTGCGCACGATGACTCTGTGACTTCCTCTGCGTTTTCTGGTATACTGCATGTTTCTTTCGCCTTACAATCTGTTTTTTCAATTCCTAGATAGAATAAAAGCGTGTTATCTTTAAGTTGATAGGATAAGACAAATAATTGAGCCGTGTGAAAAGACGCATTACTATATTCAAATTTTACTTCGACCCCTTTTTCCATGGGTTTTATTTGGTCAACTTTATTTAAAATTGCTAATGCCTTGCTGGTAGTCATCTAATCTCTTTTGCCAATTTCTTCGGGACTTTCCCATAGTTGTATAATCGTTTCTTTCCAGAAATCGGTACCTGCACCACAATCAACAGAGTCAATGGTGATATTTTTAACCTCTGTAATATGATAGTTTGCGGCTACCAATAAACCCGGAGTATATTCAAATACTAAACTTTTATCTGTGTTTTTCTTTAATTAGGTGAGAAACTCATTTGTTTTCATGTGATGTGTTTTTAATTAGTAACAATTATTTTTAGTCGTGTTAAAAAAGGCATTGCAAAGGTTTTGAATTTCTGCCCATTTATCTAGATTGATGCAATAACAAACCTTCTTACCCTCAATTTCACCTTTAATTAGATGAATACTTTTCAGTTCTTTAAGGTGTTGTGATATTGTTGGTTGCGCCAAACCAATTTCATCTACAATGTCATTGCAAATACAAGAATCTTGTTGGCTTATATATTGTAGAATGGCAATACGGGCAGGATTAGATAATACCTTAAAGATGATAGCCAATTCGTTCTGCTTTGTGTTGAATATTTGTGTTTTAGTAACGCCCATTTAATATTTGTATATCGCAATATTACGATACTAAATTGAATAAGAAAAGTCGGGAAATATAAACCCGACTTAAAGTAGTTAGAACCAAGGTTTTTTGCCTACTTGATATGTATTGTAAAACTCTTCATCAGATTTTGTTAAATAGATGATACCTTCAATTATACCAACAACCCACATTGCAGATGCCCCAATACCACAAGTGACAGCACCTAAAACGATAGTTACAACAAGCATTATAATTCCTTCTTTTTGGTATCCTAAAATAAATTTATGTATTCCTAAAGAACCAATCACAATCGCCAAAATACCTGCTAGCATTTTTTTATTTTCTCCTCCAGCACCACTAAAAGCTTCTTTGGCACCGGCAGTAAATTCATTGGCGGTTTTTTTAGCGTTCTCACTAAATTCATTAGTGGATTCTTTGGTGTCTTCTGAAAATTCTTTTGCGTCATCGTAAGCCTTTTCAGTCTTTTTTTTGGTTTTTTCAAAAGTATCTTCGGCTTTTTCACCAAAATCCTTTGTTTCTTTTTTGCTTTTATCACCAAGATTTTCTGCCTTCTTTTTGGCGTTATCCATAGCGTCTTCGGCTTGTTCCCCTAAATCTTTATTGTTATCTGACATGGTTAAAAGTGTTAGTTATTTAAATTCTATTAAATGTAAAGAAAATATGTATATCATAAAAATACTTAATTTATGTGTTCTCAAGGTTTTATTTTGTTTTTGTCTGGGTCTATAAAGATACCCGAATAAGGGATTATACTATCCCTCGTGATTAAGATGTTTTCGGTAGACCCTCTTCTTGTAGAATGTGTAGTTATTCTATCTAATACTGTCCACTTGATTTTTATAATAAAATCTGTAATTATTTATTTTTCAAAATAATCTCTATCGTATTACGCAAAATTATTTTCACAAAGGGCATTGTGAAAATAATGATTAGTTGTATTAAACCAATAGCGTCCTAAACGATTAAAAAAGAGAAAGGGAATTCTGTTCCTCAAAGTTACCTTTGTGGTGCACTCAAAACCACACCTTTCTCTTATGTTAAATATAACCTTGTTTTCCCAAATCATCTCGA
>NZ_VAUW01000020.1 GCF_005771495.1 Maribacter sp. ACAM166 | reverse complement strand
ACCTTTGCTCTAAGGTCAATTGTTTGTAATGTTTCATCAAAACGAATATAAATATTGAGCCTAAAACAGATGGGGCTAGCCCCATCTGTTTTAAATATTCGTGTTGCACTTATGACTTGAACTTAGAAAACCTAGAACACATAAAAAATTTAAAATAAATTACATTCACCACATTGCTACTTTTAGCTATCGGTCTAAATGCTCAAAGTGATAAAGACCAAATAATCATAAAGGTTGCCAATAAGGCAAAAAACAAACTCATGAAAATGGAAGTAGGTCTTGACCACTTTTTTACACATTCAGCAGAATATGTTATTTTCCCGAATGTTGGTAAAGGTGGGTTCATTCTCGGTGGTTCTTCAGGAAACGAAGTAGCTTACTAAAGCGGTACTATAATTGGCATGGCCGACTTAAAGAAAATTAGTATTGGTCTTCAAACTGGAGGGCAAGTAATTACTGACGTTATATTTTTTGAAGCAGCATCTGACCTATTTGAATTTAAGGAAGGTGTTTTTAAGTTTTCCGCAGAAGCTTCTGCAATCGCAGTAAATGCTAAATATAAAGCAGGGGTAGCTGTTTTTTCTCTATCAAAAGCAGGTCTTATGGCCGATGTTTCTGTTGGAGTACAAAAGTTTGATTATACGCCAATACGTAAACAACTCACGTTTCAAGTGAATTAAGAAAGCCGCCTTAAAGAGTGGCTTTTTACATTTTTAATAGTATCCATCGGTAGCAAAAAGACGGTAACAGGTCATACTCCCATCAACAAAGATGGTCATACTATTTATATATTCACCTTCATCGTAAGAGAGCCAACTCGCTACACTTCCAATAGCATCACTTGAACCAATAGCGATACAGGTTTGTTCTTCTAATCTCATATTTGGTTTTTGAATGTTTATATTTTTAAGTAGCTAAAGTTAAGCTACAATTCAAAGTTTGATTATCACTATACCCAAATCTATGACACGAGTTCGATTACCAAAAATTGCTAAAAGTCAATTCTTGATTATAATACTAACTAAAGAAAATAATCCTTTTATAGCTAGGCAGAATCTTAAAATAAAAATTGTTGATAATGAAATCATTACCGGAGAACACCATCAACAATTATTTACAATTTATAGAGATACTATCTTCCGTTGAAAAATATCATAATCCCTATTACTATTAGTATAATAATTATGGATACAGTTACATCTACCCACGTATAACTACTCTTGTTTTTAGTTTTTTCTTCTTCTGTAATAGTCCCAAATGTCAAGTTGACAATTTGTTCAGCATCTGGTGGTTTAGTCATTAAGCTTACAACCACCATAAAAATCAAACAGAATAGAAAGAACCAAGCACCAAAGCTTAAGAAATTCATATCACCTAAATAAAATAAGATTCCATCTGAATCTAAACTTCCTTTTATTAATTCTAAGGTGATTCTAAAAAAGGCAACAACAATACCCATAACCAACGTAGCAAATGCACCTGTAGAATTTATTCGTTTATAAAATATCCCTAATAAGAAAACCGCTGTTATTGGGGGTGCAATATAGGATTGTACGCTCTGTAAATATTCATACAATACCCCTGAAATATTTGCCATGATAGGAATCCAGATAATACCAATGATGACCACAAATAATGTAGCAATTTGCCCTGTTCTTACCAATTTTTTCTCTGGAGCATTTGGTCTCAATTTTTTATAAACATCAACGGTAAAAAGGGTAGAACATGAATTAAATACCGAAGCCAACGAACTCATTAAAGCCGCTAATAATCCCGCAGCAACAAGACCTCTCAAACCAGATGGCAATAAATTACTCATCAACACAGGAAAAGCTTCATCTGGATTATCCCAATGTAATTCACCCCTCATTTTAAGAGTCAAAGCGATAACCCCTGGAATCAAAAACAAAAAGACCGGTAAAAGTTTTAATAAGGCTCCAAAAATAGTACCTCGCCTTCCTTCTTTAATATTTCTGGCAGTTAGAGTTCTTTGTACAATATATTGATCCGTACACCAATACCAAATACCTACGATAGTACTTGTAATGAATAGCGAAGGCCAAGGAAAATCTGGGTCGGTTGCTGGTCGCCACATATTAAAATATTCAGGTCCTAACGTATCGACCATACTTCCCCAACCCCCTACTTTATCCAAACCAATAAATGTCAGCGCAGCAGCGCCGATAACCAATAAAACAGCCTGAAGGGTTTCTGTATACACCACGGCACGCATTCCACCTAAAACAGTGTATATACCTGTTAAGACGACCGTTGCAATTGCACCAGTCCAAAAATCAATACCCAATAAGGCAGAAACTACAACACCACCAGCATAAATCGTTACTGATATTTTAGTTAGTACATAAGCCACTATTGAAAATATAGACAATACCCATCTAGATCTTGCATCAAAACGTTTCTCCAAAAATTCTGGCATTGTAAAAACGCCGCTTCGAGCGTAAAATGGTAGAAATACCCAACCTAACATTAATACTACCCATGCATGTATTTCATAAATGAGCAAAGGCAGTTTATTACTTGCACCGGTACCGGCCAAACCTACCACATGTTCCGAACCAATGTTAGATGCAAATATCGAAGCACCTACCACGAACCAACCGACATTTCTACCGGCTAAAAAATAATCTTCCGTATTGTCTTCTTTCTTTCGGATAACCCAAACGGCTATTCCAGCAAGTAATAAAAAATAGAGCGAAATACTAATCCAATCTAAATTATCTAATTGTTGCATGATAATGGTTTATTTGGCGGAAAACTTAAAGGTAGTTTTGGTTGTGTATGTATCTTCTGGCGCTAGGGTTACCGAAGGGAATTTTGGTTGGTTTGGAGAATCTGGATAGTGTTGTGTCTCTAAACAGAATCCGCTTCTCTTTGCATATGAACCCCCTTTTGGTGCAGGAAGTGTTCCGTCCAAAAAGTTCCCCGAGTAAAATTGTATACCAGGTTCATCCGTTAAAACTTCTAATGTACGTCCCGATTCTGGGTGATACGCTTTGGCTACTGAACGGTAACCAGATTCATAGCCGTTCAATACCCAACAATGGTCATAACCACCGCCTAATTCTATTTGTTTATTTTCTGAATTGATATCTTTGTTTATTAGTTTTGCCTTACTAAAATCGAAAGGAGTGCCTTCTACCGCAGCTAATTCTCCGGTGGGTATTAATCCACTATTTACAGGAATGTATTTATCAGCGTTAATTTGTATTTCGTGATCTACAATCGTTTGTGAAAAATCACCTGAAAGATTAAAGTATGAATGTTGCGTAAGGTTAACCACTGTAGTCTTATCCGTAGTTGCTTCATACAAAACATCGAAACTATCGTCCCTGTTTAAAGTATATGTTACAATGGTCTCGAGATTACCAGGAAAGCCTTCTTCCATATCCTTACTTAAATAACTTAATTTTAGTGAAGCAGAAGATCCAGACTCTTCAATTCCTTCAACCTTCCAAACAACTTTATCAAATCCTATTAGGCCTCCATGTAAATTATTCTCACCATTGTTCTTGGCTAAGCTATATTCAGTACCATTTAAACTGAATTTTCCCTTTGCGATTCGATTGCCATAACGACCTACCAATGCGCCGAAGAAGGGATTCGTCTTTTCATATTGTGAAAGGTTATCAAAACCGGTAACAATATTTTCAATTTTACCATTCTTGTCAGCAGTTCGCAACGATGTAATTCTCCCACCGTAAGTAATTATATCTACTTGAATTCCTCCCTCATTTTCTAAGGTGAATTTATCTACTTTTTGACCATCTACAGTAGTTCCGTAATTACTTTTTGCAATACTTAGTGATTTTTCCATTTTTTGGGTGTCTAAATTTTCTTTGTTTTTTTTATCGTCCTTGCAACTAAAATTTACCATCAAAATACTAAAAATTAATATTGACGAACTATTGAATATAGCTATTCTCATACTATTAGGTTTTACATGTTATTTTTAAACAAATGGTACTAAGCTTTATTGGCCTTTTAGTGGTATTCTTATCGATTAAAACCAGTTCAACACCTACTATTTTCGAAAAATCCTCTAAGAATTCAGTTGTCACCGCTTGACTATAGACCATATAATGTGCTCCACCTGCATGTATCCAAGCAGTTGCAGCAGTTTCCAAATCAGGCTTTGCATCCCAAAGTACGCAAGGGACAGGTAATTTAGGTAATTCTCCCATCGCTACCACAGCTTCAACTTCATTAACAATAATTCTAAAACGATTGCCTAAATCTACTAGAGAAACAATAATAGCAGGGCCAATAGGGGAATTAAAACTAACCGTACTGGGCCTTCTTCACTCCCAATACCTAAAGAATGTATATCGCAAGATGGTTTTTTATCTGCGATGGATGGACAAATTTCAAACATATGAGACCCTAATACATACACCTTTTCAGGGGTGAAATGACATTTTTAATCTTATAGTAGCAATACCTGATAATTGGTTTAATTCACCTACGTTTTAAAACGTATTTATAAAAGCTATAAAGCCGCATTTCATTAAGAAAATCCTAAAGCCTAATTCTGTTTTTGCAGCATCAACTAATAATTGTCTTTTTTCTCCTCCACTTTTCAGCTTTTCACCCAATTCGTAACTATTCTCGTACCCATTCACCAAGGCATCAACTTCTACTTGAGTTAAATTCTTCACGTGATTAACGACATCAGAAGCAGCGTAACCATTTACTAAAAAACCAAATCACAACTGTGCTTCAACCTTATTACTATCTATTACTGAAACCTCTATCATAGTTTCACCTATCCGCACAACATTAAGATGCTGATATTCATTCCATTGCTAGGCGTGCCAAGCTCTTAAGTTTCTTCTGTATTCTTTCTTCTTGCCAATGCCCAACGATAATCTTTATATCCTTACACATTCTTATTTCAATTCTACAAAGAAAAATATAATCCAAAAGTAGAAGACGGTTTTAGTTTTAAATTATAGCTTCAATTAAATAAGGAGGTAAGAAAAGCATCTATTCTTTTTACAGAAGGTTCAAACCAAGGGTGGTATAGTATAAATGAATGAGGAGCTGTTTCAAAAGACAGCACCTCTGAATACGTATTATTACTGCGTAGCACTTTTATAAAGTCATCTCTACCGGCATGCATACGCGCTACCGAACTATTAATAAATAAGGTTGGGGGTGTTTTTGAATTTACATGGCTAAGCGGAGATGCCATTTTCCATAGTAGAGGATTATCCTTTTTTCCATATCCAAACCAATAAGTTGCCGCAGAAGTACCATTACTATCATCTCCTTCACCGCTTTCTGGGTGTACAAAAGAAAGCGTACCATCCATATCGATAATGGCATTTACATGTGATGATATTTCTGAATTACAACCGTCATTTTCAAACAGTAGTTTATTTGGGGTAGTACCTAAAAACGCCGCTAACTCACCTCCAGCAGAAAAACCTGAAACTACAATTTTCTCCGAATCAATGTTATATGTTGCTGCATTTGCACGCACCCAACGTATAGCCGCTTTCAAGTCGTAAATAGCTGACGGGAATAAAGCTTCTGTAGATAATCGATATTCCGGAGTAAAACATACATACCCCTTGTTTGCCAATTGCTGGGCCAGAGGATAATGCTGACTTCTGTCACCTGAACGCCATCCACCTCCATGAATGATTATAATAGCGGTTCTTAGGGCTTGTTGGGAAATACTTTTTTGAAATACATCCAATTTCAACTCTCGTTCTCCTAATGAGCAATAGGTTATGTCTCGGTTTTCTTTGACAGAACCAAAATCAAATTCTTTTACAATTTTAATTTGGGGATGATTTTTAACATCTTTGGAAAAAGCTGAAATTGTGGTATAAGAAGTATCTCGCACCCCCGTAACACCTTCCAAGTTTTGGGCTACAACCATATTAAACGTCATTGCCGTAAAGACAAAAAAAGCAAACGATAAAACTCTTAAATTCATAAACTGTACGTTATTTGACGGAACTTGATATATCGGCTTCTTCTCCAATGATTACTTTTTCTAAAAGTAGGCTTTTGTGTTTTTGAATGTTAAACTATTATTAGCTTTTTGAATATTATATATTGAATAATAGATTCCCCATCTTTTTGGCAGGGTAACCTTTAGCTACAACCCCAATATTACTAGCTTTTTAACATCATACATTAGAAATGATCACATCAAATACCTTTGTTGATTACGTCCCATTCTTCACTATGGTAATTGGAAGTCATAAATATACAACCCTCCGTATCTAACCATAGTAAATTTTTAATTTAATAACTTTCATATAGGCAACTCTGTCAGAATTGGTCTTAAAATAAATTTACCATTTTAAGTAGCCATTCATCTCGTTGTCGACCATATATACGGAGGTACTCACGTAAACATTTCGCTGCCTATGCCCAAAGCATGGAGTCCTTTAAATTCATTATTTTCTACTAATACTAATTTATGCTAGCGTTGCCCCATTTGATTTTTAAAACATGTAATAACGTTAAAAAAATTGATAGAAAACTTCTGTATTGATTGATACACAGTTTTTCTAATGAATTTAACTACCATAATTCAATAATTTTGTAGTTTTAACATATTTGACAACATATATTTTTAGCAGTATTATTTATATTTTAAAAAAATTAATATCCACGCAAACCTAAGGATGACCAAGAAAACTACCATTTATGATATTGCTAAAGAATTAAATATTACGGCAGCCACGGTTTCAAGGGCTTTAAATAATAACCCAAGAATTAGTAAAAACACACGTGAACTTGTACTTGCAGCAGCTACAAGAATGAATTACAAGCAAAATAAATTAGCCTTGGCTCTTAAAAGTGGTAAGAGTAAAAATGTGGGTGTTGTTGTACCCTACATAAATAGAAATTTTTTTTCCTCAATCATCCGAGGTATTGAAGACGAGTTGTACCCCAAAGGGTATCATGTAATTATTTCACAAACACACGAGAATAAAGAACGGGAGCTAAAAATTATCCAAAATTTATTAAATGCTCAAGTGGATGGTATTTTAATCTCGACATCCTATTCAACTGAGGAGAAAGATAAGTTAGAGCCTGTTTTAAAGAAAGCCACACCATTTATCTTCTTTGATAGAAAATTAGATTTTCCCGATATAAGTTCGGTAACGGTAGATGATTATCAAGGTGGATTTGATGCAACTAAACATCTCATTGACCAAGGGTGTAAAAGAATAGCCCACTTTTATGTGAACAATGAAATTGAACTTTATAAAAATCGATTACTTGGTTATAAGGATGCGTTATTACAGAATGGTTTTGAAGTTATTCCTGAATATGTGATACCTCTAAAGAATGATATGGAAGCGGGTATGGAAGCAGCTGAAAGATTAATGAACTTATTGGTGCCACCAGATGCAATTTTCTCATCAACTGATTATGGCTTGTTAGGCGCTGTAAAATACTTACAACGGTTATCAATCAGTATACCCGAAGATTTCTGTGTTGTAGGTTTTAGTAATGAACTTTTTACACAATTTATGGAACCATCTATAAGTTCTGTTGACCAATCACCCGTAGAAATGGGAAGAATGGCAGCTAAAGTCTTCTTAGAACAGATGGATAGTGAGCAATCAGTAAAGATTCATAAAAACGTAATGTTACCATCTAAATTAGTAATTAGAAAATCATCTAGTAAGATGAAATAGTTTCAATGTATATCTTAGCCACTTAGAGTGAAACACCTCTTTTCCAAGGAATAAAATCATCTTGTCCCAATTGATCTGCCTTTGCCTCAATGTTACCACTAGCCACCTGAATCACATATTCTAAAATCTCCTCACCCATTTCCCGTATCGTTTTTTCACCACGAATAACTGCACCAGTATCTATATCAATAATATCTGGCATGCGTTCAGCAAGTATTGTATTTGAAGAAACCTTTAAAACAGGTGCTATAGGATTACCTGTTGGTGTTCCCAACCCAGTTGTAAACACTACTATATTAGCTCCAGACCCTACCATACCTGTGGTACTTTCAACATCATTCCCAGGGGTACAGAGTAAATTTAAGCCTGGTTTGGTTACATATTCTCCGTAATCTAAAATAGCTTCGATGGGTGAAGTCCCGCCTTTTTTAGCAGCACCAGCAGATTTCATTGCATCGGTAATTAAACCATCTTTAATATTACCTGGCGAAGGATTCATATCAAATCCAGACCCCGCAGCCTCGGCCGAAGCCTCATACGCTTTCATCAACTTCATGAATCTAATCGCATCTTCATCGTTCGTACACCTGTTGACCAACTCCTGTTCTACGCCACATAATTCTGGAAATTCAGAAAGTATAGGTGACCCTCCTACAGCAGCAAGAATGTCAGAAGCATACCCTAATGCTGGATTCGCTGAAATTCCAGAAAAACCATCAGACCCTCCACACTCCAGCCCCATTTTCAATTTAGAAATGGAAGCCGGTTTACGTTGTATCGTGTTAGCAGCCTTTATTCCTGCAAAAGAATCCTTTATAATGGTATTCAGCATTTCATCTACCGTACCCATTTGTTGTTGATCATAAATAAGCACAGGTTTATCTAAATTTGAATCTATCGCATTCAAAGCATCTTTCAGTATGTTTATCTGTAAATTTTGACAGCCTAAACTTAAAACGGTAGCTCCAGCTACGTTAGGGTTTTTAACATAGCCAGCCAACAGTTTAGCTAAGGTTTGTGAATCTTGACGTATACCACCACAACCACCTTGATGCGTAATAAACTTTACATCTATATTATCGAAGGTTTGATGATCAGCTTCTTGCTTTCCGTCATTATAATCAGCATCATTACCGTTAATAAGGTTACGTAACAATTGTCTTTGTTTGCGCTCTTTACCCATAGAAAGCTCCTTTTCAAAAACCTCTTTGAGTACCTCTATATTTCTATTTTCACAGAAAACCAATGGAAAAAATAACCATACATTCTGAGTACCCACTTGCCCATCTGGTCTATGATACCCCATAAATGTCCGCTCTTTCCATTTAGAGATATCCGGAATATTCCATGTCACTGTCTTCGTTCTAGCATGTACAAAATCACTTTGATGTTTGATATTTTCAGTGGTTAGAACATCACCTTTTTTAATTGGAAACATTGCCTTACCCACCAACACACCATACATAAATATTTGATCTTCTTTCTCCAAATCAACAAATGCAATTTT
The DNA here is from genome assembly GCF_005771495.1 of Maribacter sp. ACAM166. Taxonomy (GTDB): domain Bacteria; phylum Bacteroidota; class Bacteroidia; order Flavobacteriales; family Flavobacteriaceae; genus Maribacter. The sequence continues at coordinate 66,525 of NZ_VAUW01000020.1, read as the reverse complement.
ATGTTTTGCTTTCGTATTGGATAAAATGATTAGGTCCTCTCCTTCGAAATGTATACGGTCACCTTGTACCAAGTCAATCAAGGCAATTGCTACATTATCCTCAGCCTGTATTTTTATCAATTGTTTCTGCATGGGTTTTATTTAAAACTAACTCAGTCTTGAGAAGCCGTCTTCGATTCCGTAATCTTCAATTAATTGTAAGGATGTGGCAATTGCTTTTGTCAACCCTTCTATTTCATTTAAATCTTCATCCCAATATTTTGTTTTACCCAAGACTTGAGATGCTATATCATGCATAGCATCTGATTTCCAAATCTCAGCCATCTCAGATACAATTTCCTTATCATCATTAATAGGCAATTGTTTGCCGTTCCAGTTTCCTTTATAGAACCGGATCAAACAAGCGAATGTGAATACTGTTCGTGTAGGTAAGCTATTTTTTCGTTTCACAAAACCTAACAAGCTCGGCAGTACTCTTACCTTGAATTTGGAAATAGAATTTAATGCAATACTGGCTAACTGATGTTTAATAAATGGATTTCTAAATCGGTCAAAAACTGCATCTGCAAAGAGTTCCAATTCTTCTTTTTCCATGTCCATGGTAGGTATAATTTCCTCAAAAACAAGTGATTGCATAAATGGTCCTGTGAAACTTTCGTCTATGGTTTGTTTGACAGTTTCATTTCCATATAATATGGAAAATGGCACCATCGCTGTATGAGCTCCGTTTAAAATCCTAACCTTTCTAGTTCGAAACGGTTGCATATCATCAACAATCTTGACATCCAAATTTGTTTTATGAAATGGTAATTTTTTCTTTAATACTGCGTCTCCCTCAATCACCCATAAAAAAAAGGATTCTGCACAAACAATAAGGTTATCCTGATAATCCAATTGCTTGTTATAAGCTTCAATTTGATCTCTAGGGTAACCTGGCACAATTCTATCTACCAATGTATTATGGAATGAACAAGCATTCAATATCCAATTTTTAAAGTCTTCGGATAAGTTCCATAGTGAAACATAATCTAAAATAATCTGTTTTAAAATATCCGAATTATGATTAATCAGTTCACAAGGAATTATGGTTAACCCCTTATCCCATGCACCATTAAAATATGTAAATCGTTCAAACAAAAATCTTGTCAACTTCGCTGGAAAAGAACTTGGCGGTATCATATCTAAAGTATCCGAAGCAACATAAGAAATCCCTGCCTCTGTCGTATTAGATACAATAAATTCTAATTCCTCCTCTTTAGCCAAATTCAAATAGGCCTCATAATTAACGTATGGGTCAATACCAGTTACAATAGTGGTAATAAGTTCTTTTTCCTCGACCTCCTCGCCATTCTTTAGACCTTTTGTAAACAACGTATATAAACCATCTTGGTCATTCAACATTGCTACCATACCCTTGTTAATAGGTTGCACAACGGCAATACCAGCATTAAACCCTACTTCATTATTCAAGGTTTGAAATGCATATTCCACAAAAGCACGTAAAAAATTACCTTCTCCAAACTGGATGATTTTGATGGGCAAGGTATTAGAAACCTCAGTATTTTTTCTATTTAATTTCGGCATAAATTCTTTTCAAAAGGATGAAATTTTATAAATCGAATAAACTTGGCAGCCATAAACTTAATTGTGGAATATAAGTCACCAGGAACAATGCAATAATCATTGCTACAAATAAGGGTAATAAAGGTTTGAAGACCTTCTCGATTGTAGTTTTAGCCACACCCACGCCAACAAACAAAACCGAGCCTACAGGAGGTGTACAAAGACCTATACAAAGGTTCAGTACCATGATGATTCCAAAGTGTACCGGATCTAGACCCAACTTCGTTACCACAGGTAAAAATATTGGTGTAAAGATGAGCACTGCAGGTGTCATATCCATAAATATGCCTACGAACAACAACAGTAGATTTATGATTAGAAGAATCACAATTTTATTATCGCTTAGGCTTAAAAGTCCTGAACTAATATCTTGCGGAATATTCTCATATGACAAGGCCCAAGACATGCACATAGAAGAACCGATTAGCAGCATGACTATCGCCGTTGTCGCTGATGAATCCAATAATATTTGTGGAAGTCTAGGAAGTGTTATTTCCTTGTATATAAAACCAAGAATTAAGCTATACAATACTGCTATTGCAGATGCTTCAGTAGCCGTAAAGATACCAGTGACAATCCCGCCTATTACCACTACCAGCATAAATAAACTAGGCACGGCATCTACGAAAATTTTCATTACCTCTTTTAAACTGCTTCGCTTACCTACTTTATATTTTTTCTTCTTTGCCCAAAATGAAGCTACTATCATTAGAAACAACCCGGTCATGATACCAGGTATATACCCTGCTAGAAATAGTGCTGCAATCGATGCGCCACCACTAGCCAATGAATAGACTATTAATACGTTACTAGGTGGTATAATTAGACCTGTAGTTGCTGACGTTATATTCACAGCTGCGCCAAATTCTCTAGAGTACCCTTCCTTTTCCATCTCAGGCCCCAAAATACTTCCCATTGCAGAAGCCGATGCCATCGCTGAACCAGCTATTGCTCCCATTAGCATGGCAGCAATAACATTAATCAATGCCAAACCACCCGGCAAAGACCCGACTAATGTTTTTGCAAAGGCAATAAGTCGATGGGCTATACCTCCCTTATTCATTAATTCCCCAGACAAAATAAAGAAAGGTATGGCCAACAGCGCAAAACTATCGAGTCCTGTTGCCATTCTTTGCGAAACTGTCGTAAAGGCAGGTATTGCAGGAATACTAACCAACATGGTCAACAAAGACGAAATAGCAATACTCCATGCCACCGGAGTGCCAATAGCCAAAAGACAAATAAAACTAATTACCAGTACTAAAATGGGTATATGTTCGATCATGAGTTTAAATTTTTCAAGTCCGAAATTTTATAATACATAATCAATAATCCGCTTATAGGGATTATGACATAAACCACCGCTAAGGGTAACTGAAGTGCTGGGGATTGTTGACCGAGCGCATACGATATATAAACCAAGCGTGAACCTCCTATAACAAAAGCAAAAAAAACAAAAAGGATTATCAAAATAGTTACAATCACCTTTAGTTTTTTCTGAGTTTTTTTATTCTGTCGCAGCGGTAATATATCAATTGCAACATGCAAATTACGGCCAGAAACATATGCCGCGCCTAAAACGCCAATCCATATCATTAAGTAACGAGCTAATTCATCGGTAAATGAACTAGGGTTACCAGTTACGTATCTAGTAAATACCTGCCATAGAACATTGATTACCATGATTGCCATAATAACCACCAAGGTCTTGCTTAAAATAGCGTCTATTTTGCTTCGCATAGTACTTAATGAGTTTCTTGAATTTGTTTAATCAACGGGTATATTTCCGCATCATCCTTATAATCTTCATAAATACTCTGCACTTTTTCAGCAAAAAGTGATTTGTCTGGTCGAGAAATTATAACTCCTGCTTTTTGAACTTCACGCAACGCCTCTTCTTCAGCTTCAGCCCACAGTATACGCTGATACTTAACAGATTCCTTTACAGAATCACTCAACCATTGTTGTTCTTCTGCATTAAGTTTATCCCATACATACGTACCGATTAGCAACACATCTGGTAATACCGTATGCTCATCTAAAGAGTAATATTTACAAACTTCATAATGTCGAGAAAGATAGAAACTTGGTGGGTTGTTTTCAGCACCATCTACAACACCTTGCTGTAACGACGTATATAATTCGCCCCATGAAATTGGTGTTGGTGAACCGCCTAAAGCCTTAACCATATTTACGGCCGTAACACTTTCCATCACCCGAATTTTTTCACCTTCCAAATCAGAAGGTTTTTCAATAGGTTTGTTCATCGTATAAAAACTACGACTACCTGCATCATAATAACCCAAACCTTTTAACCAATACTTCTCACCTTCGTTCAGTAACATTTGCCCAATTGGGCCATCGAGTACGTCAAATGAATGCTGTCTATCTCTAAATAAATAAGGTAAGCCAAGAACCTTGATTTTTGGAGCAAAATTTTCCAATACACCTACGGATACTTTAGTCATATCCAAACTACCAATTTGCAACAGTTCTAAACATTCTCTTTCGGTTCCTAATTGCTGACTGGGATATATCTCTAATTTAAGTTTACCTCCAGAACGCTTAAGTAAATCCTCTCCCATTTTGACCATCGCCTTATGAACGGAGTGGCTTACATCCAACCCATGTCCCAGTCGTATGGTTCTCGTTTTATTATCCACACCACAACTCAAAAATGTTGTGGTTAAAATCAACAGGAATAGAATGCGCTTACGGTTCATAACCTTAGTTTAATCTAATCTTTTTTATAAGTGCTAAGACATCTGAAACCTTTTTCTCAAGTAAATCATAATCTTTGCTGGCAAGAATATCTTTACTGATTAATTGAGAACCTAAACCAACACAAGTAACACCTGCATCAAACCATCCTTTTAGATTGCTTTCTTCTGTACTTACACCACCTGTTGGCATTACACTTGTCCATGGTTGCGGTCCTTTAATTGCCTTTACGAAACCCGGTCCGTACGTAGAACCTGGGAAGAGTTTTATAATTTCACATCCTAATTCTTCTGCTTTATTGATCTCCGTCAAACTTCCGCACCCCGGAGACCATAATACCTTTCTACGGTTACACGCAATGGCAATATCTTCACGTAAGGATGGAGTCACTATAAAATTAGCACCCATTTGCATATAAAAACTAGCTGCGGCTGCATCAGTTATAGATCCTACGCCCAAAATCAGACCTGGAAGTTCCTTAACAGCGAACTTGTTTAGCTCTAGAAAAACCTCAAAAGCGAAATCTCCTCGGGCAGTAAATTCTAGTAATCTTGCGCCACCGTCATAACAAGCCTTCATTACCTTTTTTCCCAGTTCAATATCTGAGTGATAAAATAAAGGAACCATGCCGGTTTCTTTCATCACTGCTGCAACTTCCAATCTTGAATATTGTGCCATTATCTTTTGTTCTTTGTTGTTAATAATTCTTTTATCGCGCTACCCTACCTGAGGCATCGCCACCCATTAATTTTTCTACTTCTGCTATCGTTACTAAATTAGCATCTCCTTTAATCGTGTGCTTTAAACAGGATGCTGCAACTGCGAAATCCAGTGCATTTTGATCATCCTCTGGGTATTTCAATAAGCCATAAATTAATCCACCCATGAATGAATCTCCTCCGCCTACTCTATCTACAATATCCGTAATCTGATATTGACGGGTTTCATACATTTTTTTACCATCCCAAAGTACACCTGCCCATGTATTGTGCGAGGCAGAAATAGAACCTCTAAGCGTGGTAATAACTTTTTTAGCTTTCGGAAATTTTTTCATCATTTGCTTACATACCGATAAAAAGGCTTCAGCCTTTACATCAGCGCCATCTTTATGCACATCCAATCCTTCTGGATGAATTCCGAAATGTTTTTCAGCATCTTCTTCGTTACCCAAAATAACATCACAATACGATGTCAGTTCGGTCATGATTTTTTCACGATCACCACCATAATTCCACAATTTAGCACGGTAGTTCAAATCCGTTGAAATAGTGATTCCCTTTTTTTCCGCAGCCTTAACAGCTTCTAAACAAACATCTGCTGCACCTTGAGAAATAGCAGGCGTAATACCTGTCCAATGAAACCATTCCACCCCATCAAAAACAGCATCCCAATCAATCATTCCTGATTCAATTTCGGCAATTGCAGAATGTGCACGGTCATAAACCACTTTACTTCCACGACTTACAGCGCCTGTTTCTAAAAAGTAAATACCCAAACGATCTCCGCCGAAAACTATCTTACTTGTTCCTACACCTCTCTTACGCATTTCCATCAATGCGCATTCCCCAATATCATTTTTAGGCAATCGGGTCACAAAATCAACCGGAACTCCGTAATTCGCAAGTGAAACAGCAACATTCGATTCGCCGCCACCGTACACTACATCGAATTCGTTGGCTTGAGAAAATCTTAAAAATCCTGGAGGTGATAATCGAAGCATGATTTCACCGAAAGTGACTACTTTTTTCATTTTTCTATTGAATTGTAATTTGTATTAAAATTTAAAATATTCTTTGGCATTGTTATAACAAATATCCTGAATGATTTTACCGACCAATTCAAAATCTTGAGGCAGTTCGCCCCGCTGCATTTCTTGACCGAAAAGGTTACATAACACCCTTCTAAAATATTCATGTCGAGGATAAGAAAGAAAGCTTCTTGAGTCTGTTAACATACCTATGAAGCAACTAATAAGCCCCATATTAGAAAGTGCATTGATTTGCTTAGTCATACCATCCTTCTGATCTAAGAACCACCAACCAGAACCAAACTGCATTTTTCCTTTTATTTTACCATCATTAAAATTACCAATCATGGCAGCCAGAACTTCGTTGTCTGCAGGATTAAGATTATATAAAATAGTTTTGGTAAGACTATCATCAGAATCTAACGTATTCAAAAAAATTGACAAGGTAGATGCTTGCGAATAATCGCCTATAGAATCCCAACCTGTGTCAGGCCCAAGTATGCGATTCATTCTGGCATTATTATTACGTAATGCACCTAAGTGAAATTGTTGAATCCAATTACGTTTATGGTATTGTTTACACAAAAATAGTAGAATAGAAGTTTGAAATTTCTCATCCTCTTCTAATGTCAATTGTTTCTTAGCTTGTCTTTTTTGGAAAATTGCTTCTATTTCAGCATCAGTAAATTTTCTAAAGGGCACGTAACTTAATCCGTGGTCAGATAGTGTGCATCCATTTTGCTCAAAATAGTCTAATCTCAAGTTTAGCGCATCACACAAAGACGTATAAGAATCTATTGCAATACCGCTAACTTCTGATAATTTATCAAGATACTCCAGATAGGTATCCGTTGTAATCAAAATAGCCTTATCAGGTCTAAATGCTGTACTTACTTTCACATCAAAGTCACTATTTTTAATTTTTACATGATTCTCCAAACTATCAATTGGATCTTCGGTCGTGCAAACAACCTCAACATTCATTCTTTTGATGAGACTTTGACAACTAAATTCAGGAGATTGAAGTTTGGCCGTTGCCTCGTCATAAATTTCATTTGCTGAATTTGAATTTAACAAAATATCTATATCAAAATATCTTTGCAACTCTAAATGTGTCCAATGGTATAATGGATTTCTTAACGTATAGGGCACTGTTTTCGCCCATTGAGCAAATTTTTCCTTATCCGAAGCATCTCCGGTAATATACTTTTCATCTATTCCAAAAGTTCGCATAGCACGCCATTTGTAATGATCGCCATTAATCCAGATTTTCGTAAGGTTTTCGAAAGTTTGATTGTTCGCTATCTCATTAGGAGGTAAATGACAGTGATAGTCTATAATAGGCATCTGAGATGCATACTCATGAAATAGCCTTTGGGAAAATTTATTCTCCAAAAGAAAGTCATCATTCATAAAGGTTTTATTAGATCGTAAAGATGTACTCATTAAATTTCATTTAAAGGTTTTCCAATAGTTGCCAATATACCACCATCCACATAAACAACCTGTCCGTTCACAAAATCACTTGATCTTAATGCAATAAAAATATCGGTTCCTGCCAAATCCTTTAGATTCCCCATCTGGCCGATGACGTTCAGTTTATGGTAAAGTCATTAAATGGATGATCCTCTAAACGCATTGGCTCTGTTTGCGAGGTTGCAAAATAATCCGGACCAATACCAATGACCGCAATATTATGTTTTGCCCATTACGTCGCCAAACTACATGTCAACATCTTAAGTCCGCCTTCGGCAGTAGCATACGCAGAAATACTATTTCTACCTAATTCGCTCATCATAGGATAAATATTAATGATTTCACCACCTATATTAACAACTCCTAATTCTCTTCTTTCAAAAAAATTCTCTTCTTTCAAATTGAAGGAACAGTTTCTAATTTTAGAGATTCATCCATTGGCACAACTCCACCAACGGTATACCTATCAAACATTGTGTATGCCAACTATGTACAATTTTTTTGCAAATAGCTTAGGTATTAACAATTCCTTGGTCCCAGAAACTCTACTATCAAATGGGTGAGCAGCATATCTAAATTAGTAATTGGTCACACTTGAGTTTTATGCAATCGATTACACGAATATAATGGATTTCAAAGACTCCACAAGAACAAATATCAGAAAAATATTAAACTCATTTATCACAACACTTTCTACCTCTACTGTAATTTACCCTCCTGCTCAAAACATTAGATTCTACGAACATCAATTCACTATAAATTGACAAAGCTTAGAACACTATAAAAAAATGTCTTTTGAAGCTTCTTCTTCCGATTTAAATAGTATTTAGTTAAATTATTCATAAATACTAATATCTAATTGCCGTATAGGGATATACAATTGACAAAGAATTGCGTAATTTGAATATTATGTTAACTTTGAAAAAAAAGCAGCACATGGAGTTACTTGAAAAAGCTCAAGAATTTATAGGTCGAAAAATGAGTAATATGTCTACTAGTGACCGAGTAGAGGCGTCAAGAGAGGCAAAAGCGCTTATTTTAAGCATAAATGAAATATTTAAGGAAACAAAAGATTCTAATTTAATGGATGTAATGAAGGATGTTACCGTAAAAAAGAAGAAAATTGAAAAGCGTTTGAACGGTGTACCTTTAGTATAGATTAATAAACTAAAGATTTATTTTAATAGTTTAATGGAAATAAAAAAATCCCTTGATTAGTCAAGGGATTTTTTTATTTTATCACTTCTTATATTTTTATTTAAACATAAAATAGTAAACAAAGGGTATTGGATTGTTTAAATAATTTCAGCACTGAGGCCTGCTTGTAATAATTTAGAACATTGCGGTTTTAACTCTACATATTCACCTGTTTTAACTGTGCACTTACCTTTATAATGAACAATTAAAGAACATTGTTCGGCTTGCTCTGGCGAATGTTCACATACTGACATCAATGTGTTTATCACATGATCGAATGTATTCACCTCATCATTGAAAAGAACGATTTCATTTTGTTGAACCGTTTCTTCTTCTAAAAGTAGTTCTTCGGAAATTTCTTCTTTCGTGCTCATTCAATTAAAATTAATACTACCTAATTTACATATTTTGCGGCAACCCAATTATTTCGTTCTAGGTTTTTTTTAAACTTCAACCCCTTATTCATACATTTTTCAGTAATCATATCAAGGTCTTCCGTATAAAAACCGCTCAACAATAGGGTTCCATTTTCGTTTAAAGAATCTATATAAGTCGGTATATCTGCCAATAAAATATTTCTATTAATATTTGCAATTATTAAGTCGTATTTTTTGTCCTTTAATAACGCTACATCACCCTCATAAACCGAAATAAAATTCATTTTATTGCGTTCTATATTTTCTTTAGCATTCAAGTAACACCAATTATCAATATCAATAGCATCAACTGTCGCGGCTCCTCGCATAGCACTTAAAATCGCCAATACACCAGTACCACTACCCATATCCAATACGGTTTTATCCTTTACATCGAAATTTAGAATATGCTGCAACATCATATGTGTTGTTTCATGATGCCCTGTACCAAAACTCATTTTAGGCTCGATTATGATATCGTACTCAACATTAATTGGATCATGAAAAGGAGCTCTAATCATGCAAATATCATTTACAATGATAGGTTGAAAATTTTGTTCCCAGGTGGCATTCCAATTTTCCTGTTCTATCTCCTTATAGTCATAATCAATCTCAAAATTGGAATTGGACAGAATATCTATTTCTTTTAAGATATCTACAGACCAATCTACTTTTTGAATATAGGCCAAAACTGCATCTTCCTCTTCAAGAAAACTTTCAAAACCAGCTTCGCCTAATTCTGCAATGAGAATATCTGAAGCTGGCCCTGGAGGTTTTACCGTAAAACGGTATTCAATATATATATTGTAGCTCATTAATATGATTTAGCATTACGCTAGCAATTAGATAGCTTTAACAATAGCTACAAAATCATCGGCTATTAATGCAGCACCTCCAATTAAACCACCATCAACATCTGGTTTTGAAAAGATTTCAACAGCATTCCCCGGTTTAACACTACCACCATATAAAATCGTAACATTTGTAGCTATGGTGCTATCAAATGCTTCTGAAATTGTTTTACGAATAAAAGCGTGCATTTCCTGAGCTTGCTCTGGCGATGCTGTCTCTCCTGTTCCAATAGCCCAAACTGGCTCATAAGCCAATATGATATTCGACCATGCCGAAGGTTCTAAATTGAAGAGAACATTTTTCAATTGGCTTTCTACCAATTTAAAATGATTGCCAGATTTACGATCTTCCAATTCTTCTCCAAAGCAAAACATAACGCGCATACCTTTCCCCAAGGCAGAAATTACTTTTTTAGAAAGGATTTCATCGTTTTCAGCAAAATATGCTCTCCTCTCAGAATGCCCTATTATAACAGTATCAATACCAATATCTAACAACATATCAGCTGATATCTCACCTGTAAAAGCTCCATTTTCTGCATAATGCATATTCTGTGCAATTACCTCTATCTTAGAACTCTCTAAAGTGCGTACAGCACTTGCCAAATTCACGTAGGTTGGTGCCACCATAATTTCTGCATCCGTATTTGGTAATTTTGCCGACAACTCTGCCAATAAAGCCTCCGTTTCAGCTAAATTCTTATTCATTTTCCAATTTCCTGCCACTATTTTTGCTCTCATGTAATCTTTATTTCTAATTATTCTTATTTCAATTTAAAATCTTATTTTAATTCTAAATCCTCTATATCGTTGTAATGAACTTTTTGTCTAATTGTTCCTTCTTCTAAAACCAAAATACCAGGATTAGATCTTACAATGGTCTTTAAAGTGGTTTCATCGGTAAAGTAAAAATCAAAATCAAGATTATACTGTTTTTTCAATACGTCAGTTTGATCCCGACCCGATGCCGACATTCCGATAACTTTATATCCCCTTTTCAATGCTTTGTCAGTAGCAACTTTCACTTCTTCAAAAACCTCTAAATTGGCTTTTCTTAAATCATAGGCAATGATCATCATCAATTTTGGTTCTTGTAGCAATACACTTGCGAAATCTTCGCCTTCTTGTTCAACCGTAAAATCATGAACAGGGGGTTCATAACCGGCTTGCAATTCTTTGGTTTCGACATCTATAAATTCGCCATCAACGGTTGGATAATCCCCGTTCGTTACTATTATTTTTTCCACCCCTTCTACTTCAAATCTCCACTTGTACTCGAAAATAGCCTTTGGTGCTCCTTCGGGTACACCCATACCTTGTTCTATGTTTTTGCCAATTTCATAAGGTCTAAAGTCAATAACTGGCAAATGGTTTAGCACATAATAAACGTACCCAATACAAGCGAAAAAAGAAACCACTAAAACAGCTTTTACGGGCTGGGGTTTTAGAAGTGGGGTAATATATTTTCTACCAACATATAGTATTAATATCAACACCAAGAGTACGATATCTTTTGTAAATGATTCCCAAGGCGTTAATTTAATTGCATCACCAAAACAACCGCAATCTGTTACCTTATTGAAATACGCTGAGTAAAATGTTAGAAACGTAAAGAATACAATCATCGCCAGCAACGTCCAAACAGTAATTTTACGTTTGTAACCTAAAATTAACATGACCCCTACCATGACCTCTATAATAACCACCAAAATGGAAATCGCCAATGCATAAGGCGTTAAAAACGGAAGATCTAACACACCCTGACTAAAGTATTCTTCTAACTTAAAAGAAAAACCTACAGGGTCGTTCAATTTAATAAAGCCACTAATAATAAAAAGAATACCTACAAATATTCGTACAACCCCTACTAGATATTTCATTATCCTTTATTTTTATTTTACTATTTTACTATTTTACTATTTTAATCCTAAATGTATCAAAGCGAAAACGGCATAGTTAATCATGTCTTGATAGTTTGCATCAATTCCTTCACTTACTAGGGTTTTACCCTTGTTATCTTCTATCTGCTTTACACGTAATAGTTTTTGCAGAATAAGATCCGTGAGTGAACTCACCCTCATCTCTCTCCAAGCCTCACCATAATCATGATTTTTATTCAGCATCAATTCTTTAGTAACCTGCACATGTTTGGTATAAAGCTCTACCGCTTTTTCGGTGTCTAAGTCTGGTTGATCTACAACACCAAGTTCTAATTGTATAAGCGCCATCACCGAATAATTAATTACACCAATGAACTCTGAACGTTCATCTTCATCTACCTTACGCACTTCATTTTCCTGAAGACTTCGTATACGTTGCGCTTTGATGAAAATTTGGTCCGTAAGGGACGGTAACCTTAAAATACGCCAGGCACTACCGTAATCTGTCATTTTCTTTCTGTAAAGGTCCAAGCAAATTTGAATGACCCCATCATATTCCTGTGCCGTTTGTAGCATGTAATTCTTTCTAATTTGTGTAAATTTCGCTTAAAATATTGTAACCATCAAGGCGGATGGTTTAAACTTGGAAAATGGCACCTATTCCTGTTAAATATTGATAATGACCATAAATTGTAATAGTAAACTCATTTCACTTCATCAACCTAAAGTAATGGGTATTTTGAATGTAACACCTGATTCCTTTTTTGACGGTGGAAAGTATAAAGATGATGCAAGTATTTTACAGCAAGTCGAAAAAATGATACTTGATGGTGCCATGTTTATTGATGTTGGCGCTTATAGCAGCAGACCAGGCGCACTTGAAATAGATGAGAACACAGAATTAGAACGTATAGTCCCTATTGTTAAATTGATACTGAAAGAATTTCCCAAGGCAATTTTGTCCATTGATACCTTTAGAAGCAGGGTCGCCGAAGAATGTGTTCAACAAGGGGCTGCAATTATTAATGATATTTCTGCAGGGCAACAAGATGAGAACATGTTACCCACAGTTGCAGAAATGGGCGTACCTTTTATCATGATGCACATGCGTGGAACACCCAAAGACATGCAGCAAAAAACTAATTATAAAGATTTGATGAAAGAAATAATTTTATTCTTTTCAGAAAGACTTGCTTCAGCCAAGGCAATGGGAATTAAAGATATAATCATTGACCCGGGATTCGGTTTCGCAAAAACCCTTGAGCAAAATTACCAACTGCTACACCAAATGAAACTTTTACAACTAATTGACCACCCCGTTCTGGCAGGAATTAGTAGAAAGTCTATGATTTATAATTTATTGAATACAAACGCAGAAAATGCACTAAATGGAACAACCGCATTACATATGACGTGTCTACAAAATGGCGCACATATTTTAAGAGTTCATGATGTAAAAGAAGCAATGGAATGTGTCAAACTATATGAGCAATTAAATGCCTAAGTTTATACTTATTTCTTTTAATCTGTTTTTTAATTTTACTAAAAAAGTACTGTTTGGATTTTTTAAATTTTATTGACTTTAAGATTACGGATGTCTTAGACATCATATTCGTAGCCGTTCTACTCTATTATATTTACAAGCTTGTTCGTGGGTCGGTGGCCATTAATATTTTTATTGGTATTGTAATTGTTTGGGCCTTTTGGAAACTAACCGAACTACTCGATATGCAAATGATCAGTAGTATGGTCGGTGCCTTTATGCAAGTTGGTCTTATAGCACTCATTATAGTTTTTCAACAGGAAATTAGAAAATTCTTATTGATGATTGGTTCTACCAATTTCGCCAATAAAAGGAACTTTGTTAAGCATTTTAAATTTTTAAAACAAGAAGGTAAATCAACCGACACAGACGTGGATTCTATTTTAAAAGCATGTGAAAAGATGGCAAGTACTAAAACAGGAGCCATAATGGTGATTGAGCGAAGTACTTCATTAGATTTTATAAAATCTAGTGGAGACCGCATGAATATTGAGATTAATCAACCTATTCTCGAAAGTATCTTTTATAAGAATAGTACGTTGCATGATGGTGCGGCCGTTATTGTTGGTAATTACATCGTTGCTACCCGGGTTATTCTACCTGTATCCAACGAGCGTAATATTCCGTTACGTTTTGGCTTACGCCATAGAGCTGCTGTAGGAATTAGCGAAAAAACAGATGCGTTAAGTCTTGTGGTCAGTGAAGAAACAGGGTTGATTTCTTATATTAAAAATGGGGAGTTTGTGATTTATGATTCGATCACCCAATTAGGCAATATGTTAAAACAAGATTTAATTTAGACATAGTGTCTTCAACTGACACACACATTATCCCTTACAATACACAAACAGTATATAGCAACAACCATTCATTCAACTTCTTCAGCTAAGAATTGGGCTTCATATAGGTTATCGTAGTACCCTCCTTTTTTAAGTAATTCTTGATGAGTTCCTGTTTCCACAATTTCCCCAGCATCCATAACAATGATTTTATCTGCTTTTTTAATCGTTGCCAAACGGTGGGCAATTACTATAGAAGTTCTTCCTTGAGTAATTTTATCGGTTGCCAATTGTATTAATTGTTCAGAATAGGTATCTACCGATGAAGTTGCCTCATCCAATATTAAAATACTTGGATTGCTAACGTACGCTCGAAGAAAAGCGATTAATTGACGTTGACCACTTGAAAGCATCGTACCTCTTTCTTTTACATTATATTGATAACCACCCGGTAAACTAGATATAAAAGCATCTACCCCAATAGCTTTAGCCGAATTTTCAATATCATCTACGGTAATTAATGGATTCTTTAGTGAAATATTGTTTGCAATGGTGTCTGCGAACAAAAATACATCTTGCAAGACTACAGCAATATGCGAAAGCAAAGATGATAAGTTATATTCCTTAATATCAACTCCATCAATAGTAATAATCCCAGAATTAATTTCATAGAATCGATTTAATAAATTGACAATAGTACTTTTTCCTGCACCAGTTGCTCCAACAATTGCAACGGTCTCACCTGCTTTCACTTCAAAAGAAATACCGTGAAGCACTGGCTCATCATCTAAATAACCAAAATGCACATTCTCAAACTTAATATCACCTTTGATAAGGTCATTTTTATACGTACCAATATTTTGAATATGACTATCTGTATCTAATATTTTAAAAACACGATTAGCCGCCACCATACCCATTTGCAATGTGTTGAATTTATCAGCAATTTGACGAAGTGGTCTAAAAAGTAAATCAATTAACATGATGAACGCAAATATTGTACCCGCAATATCGGTCGTTATATTGGCTACATTCTGTAAGCCTCCATACCAAACAATTAAACCCACAGTTATTGATGATACAATTTCAGCTATGGGAAAGAAAATAGAATTATACCAAACCGTTTTAAGCCAGGCGTTTTTGTGTTTTTTATTAATCTCTCTAAACTTATCGCTCTCAATTTTTTCACGGGTAAACAGTTGAACTATTTTCATACCCGTTATACGCTCTTGTACGAAAGAATTAAGATTAGACACCTCTGCCCTTACCTCTGTAAACGCAATTTTCATAGCCTTTTGAAATAGCCTAGTCGCATATAATATGATTGGTAATAATGAGAAGACAATTAAAGAAAGTTTCCAATTAATGACCAACATAACTACTGCTGCAACTACCATTTTTAATAAATCAGCAACAATCACAAAAAATCCCTGACTAAATATTTCTCCAATTCGTTGCATATCTGCAACAGCTCTAGTAACCAACACACCCAAGGAAGAATTATCAAAATACTTCATTTTAAAACCAAGCATTTTGTTGAAAAGGTCAATACGAACATCCTTTATTACCGACTCACCTAACCAGTTCGCATAATAATTGAAAGCCAATTGGCTTAACACTTGCCCAATCAACACCACCAACATAGCAATCGTCAGATATAGTAACATCTGCTCATTACTTTGTTTAATGGCTTCATCAATAATTTTCTTTACGATAAGTGGCGTGAGCACAGCGAAACCGGACAGTAGAATAGCGGCTAACGCTACACCATAAAAAGTAATTTTGTACGGTTTAGTATAGGCCATTAAGCGTTTAAAAAGACGAGTGTCAAATGCTTTACCAGAATCCTTATCCATTCTTTAAAATAGTATTGGGGTAAACAATAGAGGTCAAATATAATCCTTTTGCAGGAACGGATACCCCTGCCATTGTCCTATCCTTGCTTTTTAATATGGTATTAACATAGTCTGCCGGATATTTACCTAGACCAACATTTATAAGCGTTCCAACAATGGCTCTCACCATATTTCTCAGAAATCTATCTGCCGTAATTGAAAAAATGAGCATGTCATTTTCTTGCGTCCATAGTGCATTTCTTAAATCGCAAATATTTGTAAAAACATCTGTATTGGATTTTGAAAAGCACTCAAAATCTTTTTTGCCTACTAAAAATTCGGCAGCGAAATTCATTTGATTCACATCCAAATCCTTTTTTATGAAATGCGCCATATCTGTAAAAAACGGATTTTTAGTTTTCATAATATAATACTCATACGTTCGTGATGTTGCATTAAAACGTGCATGTGCTTCATCTTCTACTTCAAAAATACGCTGCACAGCGATATCTGTTGGTAGTAACGAATTTAACCTGAAGATTAGTTCTGGAATTCCTTCTAATTGTTCTGTATCAAAATGGGCATACATTTCCTTGGCATGTACTCCAGTATCAGTGCGACCTGCTCCCATTAGACACATAGATTGTTTGGAAATTCTAGACATGGCATCTTCTAACACTTCCTGTACGGTTATTGCATTAGGTTGATTCTGCCAACCATGATAAGCTTTGCCAAAGTATGAAAATTGAATAAAGAATCTCAAAAGTATATACTAGTTTTGTATCCTGTAAAGGTATTAAAAAGATGTGTTTTAACATTCATTGTACAAAAGTCAGTTTTGAAAAAATCGAACTATTATAAGGATGATTAACAACCATTTCTGAGCCTAACTAAATCCCAAACTAAATAGAAGTTATATAATGACCAAAATTCTTTTGCTTTCTGATACGCACTCGCACATTGACAATGCCATACTAAAACATGTTCGTTGGGCAGATGAAGTTTGGCATGCCGGTGATATTGGCTCCTTAAAAGTTACCGATGCCATAGAAGAACTTAAACCATTAAAAGGTGTTCATGGTAATATTGACGACCATATAATTCAAAAAGAATTCCCCCTTAACAATCGTTTTTTCTGCGAGGATGTAGATGTATGGATAACCCATATTGGCGGATATCCGCCTAAATACAACGAACGGACCAGAAAAGAGATTCAAGAAAATCCACCTAAATTATTTATTAGTGGGCATTCTCATATTTTAAAGGTAATGTGGGATAAAAAGCTGGGCACTTTACATATGAACCCAGGTGCTTGTGGCAAACACGGATTTCACCAAGTACGTACAATGCTACGATTTGTTATTGACAAAGCTGAAATTAAGAATCTTGAGATTATTGAACTGGGCAAGCGTTAGTGATAGCAGCAGCATCTTTTATTACTATAATTAACTGTAATCATTAAGCAGAAAGTGCGATTCATTATTCCTCTAGTAGTAATAAAAACAGCATACCATAAAAAACCCGGGAACTACCCCGGGTTTAACGCACTAATACTACTAAGATGTTAGGCTTAACGCAAGCGATCGACAGATTTTACAAGATCTTCATCCTTTTTTATAGCCCTATTTGCAAGCACTAAAAAAACGATAGAAAATACTGGAATCAGCATCCCAATACCCTTCTCAGAAACAAAGGTCTCTCCGGATAGGTTTAGTGATCGATAAACGAAAAATCCTAGTAAAAAAACATTCAATATCAGGTTCAGCCTGTTAATAACAAACTGGGTTTTTCTATTTTTAAATTGCACTACAGACCAAATCGCCAAAATAGCATTAGCATAAAATGTAATGGAAATAAGCATCTCATTATCGGCAAAAATTTCTACACCATCTATATCTACCCAGAGATTTAGAAAGAACGGCAATGCTCCCGTAAGAATAGCGACAATAATTAAATAAACGCTCTGTATTCTTTGAATCATAAATTTAATACCACTTTACAGCGTAAAAATACAGGTCTTTTCAAAAATTATACCCCTTTTATTCAAAAAAATTTGTAATATTGCTTCGTTATCATGTTATAACGCCTACCAAAAAGGAAAACATTCCTTGAATTTACCCAAAAAAAATACTTCTTACAATACAAATTACTTATAATTTATTCTACTACTTAATGTTTGAGATTTCAGATTTAAAATCAAAAAAGCTTCCTGAGCTTCAGGAAATTGCTAAAGGACTTAAGGTTCCTAAATTCAAAACTTTAAAAAAACTAGATTTAGTCTATCAAATATTAGACTTACAAGCTGCTAACCCCAAAGTTGCCGCGCCAATTGCAGCGGAGGAAGCAAGCAAACCAGTAGAGGAAAAACCAAAGCCAAAACCACGGCCCAGGCAACGTGTTGAACCTAATGTAGCTAAAGAACCGAAAGTAACTCTAAAGGAAGAGTCTCCCAAAAAAGAAGACACTCCAGAAAAAGATACGAAGGAAGTCTTAGAAACCGTAAAGCCTAGACCAAGACCTAGGCCTAAAACTGCAAATCCACCAAATACTAAAAAGGATTTTCAAAAGAGTTCTCCCCAAAGCAATAATCAGAATAACAAAAAGCCCAACCCAAGAACTACTCACGACAAGAGTAATTTTGATAAAGACCTTAAAAATAGGTACAAGGAGCCTGAATATGAGTTTGATTCAATAATTGCCAGTGAAGGTGTACTAGATATCATGCAGGATGGGTATGGATTTTTACGTTCATCTGACTATAATTACCTATCCTCACCAGATGACATTTATGTATCGCAATCACAGATTAGACTTTTTGGTTTAAAAACAGGAGATACTGTATTGGGTAATGTACGACCTCCAAAAGAAGGTGAAAAATATTTCCCTCTAATTAAGGTGAACAAAATTAATGGTATTGATCCTCAAATCGTTCGTGACCGTGTATCTTTTGAGCATTTAACTCCTTTATTTCCACAGGAGAAATTCAACTTAGCAGAACGTCAAAGTACAATTTCTACCCGTATTATTGATTTATTTTCACCTATTGGAAAAGGACAAAGGGGAATGATTGTATCTCAACCAAAATCGGGTAAAACCATGCTTTTGAAAGATATAGCTAATGGTATTGCAGCGAATCATCCTGAAGTTTATCAAATTATTTTATTAATTGATGAACGACCAGAAGAGGTTACCGACATGCAACGTAACGTGCGTGGCGAAGTTGTTGCATCTACATTTGACAAAGAACCAACAGAACACGTTCGTGTAGCGAATATTGTCTTAGAAAAAGCCAAAAGATTAGTAGAATGTGGTCATGATGTGGTTATTCTTTTAGATTCAATTACTCGTTTAGCACGGGCTTACAACACAGTACAACCAGCATCTGGTAAAGTATTAAGTGGTGGTGTTGATGCCAATGCGCTTCACAAACCAAAAAGATTCTTTGGTGCTGCTCGTAATATCGAAGATGGCGGCTCTCTTACAATTATTGCTACAGCATTAACGGAGACCGGTTCTAAAATGGACGAAGTTATCTTTGAAGAATTCAAGGGTACTGGTAACATGGAGCTTCAACTAGATCGTAAAATCGCAAACAGAAGAATATTCCCTGCTATTGACCTTACTTCTTCTAGCACACGTAGAGATGACATGTTATTAGACGAAAGTACCTTACAACGCATGTGGATCATGCGTAAGTACCTTGCGGATATGAATCCTTTAGAAGCAATGGAGTTTATCGAACAACGTTTTAAGCAAACGAAAAACAATGAAGAATTCCTGATGACAATGAACAAATAAAATAAATATTTTTATATTAAAATCCTGATTTCAAATTGAAATCAGGATTTTTTTGTTTTCGGAAACACCTGTAGAAATTACAAAAATTAAAACCCTTCCTTAAACACTACGCTTAATTCAATATCTTTAACGTATTAGAAAAGATTCTCCCCCAGTCTTTTTTCAGTTTTCTTATTAACCATTTAAATTCACAGAAAATGAAAAGACCAACTTCAGTGACCTCCAAAATCTTATGTGTTTTTGCCCTCACTAGTGTTTTTAGTTGCAATCAACAACAAGATAAAATTATGGTTAAAGCGCCAAATCAGATTGTAGCAGTTCCTCAAGCGAAAAACATGTATGACTCTTATGGCACGCGCAGAGTACCCCTAATTCAACATTTTGAGGATTCAATAAACAGGCAAAAAAAAGAGGGTAAGGAATTTGATGTTGGAAGGTTTGTTTATTATGATTATGAAACTATAAAACAGTATTTAGTCTATATAGAGCAGGAAGCAGAAGATGCTGGTGTAGAAATTTCAACTTTAAGGTTTTACTATTCTAATTATCCAGACGAAGCAGTTTTTCCAAATTCGAAAGATTCTATCAAACATCCGAGACAGAACTCTATTATGCTTTCACCAACCTACAATGATGGAAAACGAGACTTTTTGTTCTACGTTGGTCAAGGAGCACAAGGTAAACAGGCAGTGCCCCTAAGTAATAGTTTTGAAACTATTAAAGGGTATGGAACAAATTCATCTGAAAACAGTAAGGCCTACGCATCATTTGCACCAAACCTAAATACCACTACTAGTAAATCTGCAATTATTCAAAGTGTAAAAAGTTTAACACTTAATAGAGGCTCAGGTGTACCCCCGCCAAAGAACTAGAAAAAACTGTACTAACTATACCTAGATTGAATTATGCTCGAGTACATATCGAATAATTATTTTATGCTACTCTATTCTTTAGCTCTAATTCTATCTGTTACTAAATACCAACTCTACTATGATACTATATTAAAATACCTTCCTATTCTATTAGCATACACATTATTGTCAGAACTTTTAGGTATAATTATACGCGATGTAGAAGAAATTCAAATTATTTATAAGCAAGATTTTTACAATTACAACACCATTATTTTCAATATTTTTGACATCATCTTTTTTCTATATTTCTTTTATGTTTATTATCATCTTATTAACAACTCATTTAGCAAAAAAGTGATTAAATATGGTGCATGGGTGTTTTTAGCTACTTGTATATGTAATTTATTTTTTCAAAATTTCTATGTTGAACCTCAAAACTATGCCATTATCATTGGCGCACTAATTTTACTGTATGCTGTTTTAGCATATTTACATAAAATATTTAAAGAAGAGCGAAAAACGCTACCTCACAGAAATCTCCTTTTTTGGATTAGTTTGGGTATTTTATTTTTTTATACGTGGTACCCGGTTTCCATGTATATTCTGACTTTTTACTATGATATATATTCTGAATACAATTTATCCGTATTCCATTACGCAACAATTGGAGTTTTTTACTCTTGTATTATAACTGGTTTTATATTGATGAAGCGGCTTCGAATATCTATTGACTAAAAGAAATAGAAATCACTCGAACGATATAAAGCCATCGAATGGAAAAACTTAGTATGCAAAAAAAAGATTCAATTTTTGTAATACTAACTATAGAAAAAGGAGGAATTAATAAATAAAAACACAATGTATATAGTCATTGGGAAAATTATAAGCCATTTAAGGTATGCAATTAGTACTAATTGCAAAATCCCATAGAAACAAACCTCTTTTACGCTATAGCTAATAGTTCGTATGTTTTAATTTTTGCATCATCCTTTATTATAAAACAAAATTCAACAATACCTGGAACTCTTTTACCCTTTAATCTAATGTTTTAGGTAAGCTTTGCCCTACTACTATTTTATTCGATACTCCTTTTTAACACTATTATTGAATACACAGACCATAATACATGGGTTACACATGAATTGAGAGCAACGTTAAAAGTGCTTATCGCCGCTATGTAGTACATTTTTTAAAGAGAAATAGAATGGCTCTTAGGTAGAATAGAAACTCACTTACCCTTCACTAAATCACAGTATTTCAACAAAGCGATTCCTTTGGTTGTTAAAACTTAACGACCTTCTCAAAATTCTATCGTATTGAATTTTAAGAAGGTCGTACAACAAAAAAAGCCTTCCCTATTAAAGAAAGGCTTTAAATTTTTTGAGCCAAGCTAAATTATAGAGCCGCTACGTGCTTTGCCAATTTACTCTTTAAGTTAGCCGCCTTATTATCATGTATAATATTACGTTTTGCTAAACGATCAATCATACTTATAACTGTAGGGAATAATGTTTCAGCAGATTTTTTATCTTCTTCAGTACGTAACTTTCTCAATGCATTACGCATTGTTTTGTGTTGGTATTTATTACGTAAACGTACTGCTTCGTTTCTTCTAATTCTCTTTAACGCTGACTTGTGATTTGCCATTTTATTTCTTAATTTGTTTATAGGATTTATTAAAATCCTGAAAATGTTTTATTCGTAGTCCGTAGGGGAATCGAACCCCTGTTACCAGGATGAAAACCTGGCGTCCTAACCCCTAGACGAACGGACCATTGTTTTACTAGAACTTAAAATTTAATTAAAAACCGAGATTTTTAATTACTTCGTAGTCCGTAGGGGAATCGAACCCCTGTTACCAGGATGAAAACCTGGCGTCCTAACCCCTAGACGAACGGACCAAACTTTGCGCAATTGCGGATGCAAAAATACAAATATTTTTTACTATCACAACCCTTGAATATTATTTTTTAAATTTTTTAATACGCTTTAGCAAATAACACTCTTTTATTCGATGGTTTACCAGTAACTATACACACCCCTTCTTCTTCCTCGGCGTCAATAGGAATACACCTAATCGTGGCTTTTGTCTCTATTTTTACACGCTCTTCCGTTTCCTTGCTACCATCCCAATGTGCAGCGATAAAACCGCCCTTATCCTCTAAAATTTTCTTGAATTCGTCATAAGAATCAACTTTTGTAATATGATTTGTACGATAATCCAATGCCTTTTGATACAAGTTCTTCTGAATATCCTCCATTAAAAACTCAATTTTAGCTACCACATCGGTTGCTGCTACTGTTTCTTTTTGCAAGGTATCTCTTCTAGCTACTTCGAACGTGCCATTTTTCATATCCCTTGGCCCTATTGCCAACCTAACAGGTACTCCACGTAGTTCATATTCATTAAACTTAAAACCAGGCTTATGGGTGTCCCTATTATCGAACTTCACAGAAATACCTTTCAATCTTAACTCCTTAACCAATGGCATTACCTTTTCAGAAATTTCATCCAACTGATCCAATCCTTTATAAATTGGAACAATTACTACTTGAATTGGTGCCAATTTTGGAGGAATCACTAATCCGTTATCATCACTGTGCGTCATCACCAAAGCACCCATCAATCTAGTCGAAACTCCCCATGAGGTAGCCCACACATATTCCTTACTACCTTCTTTAGTTGCAAATTTAACATCGAATGCCTTTGCGAAATTCTGTCCTAAAAAATGTGATGTTCCAGCTTGTAGTGCCTTACCATCTTGCATCAATGCTTCTATGCAATACGTTTCAATCGCTCCCGCAAAACGTTCACTTTCCGTTTTAGTTCCTTTAATTACAGGTACGGCCATGTGATTCTCAGCAAAATCTGCATACACGTTCATCATTTGCTCTGCCTCTGCTATTGCTTCTTTCTCAGTAGCATGTGCCGTGTGACCTTCTTGCCATAAAAACTCCGAGGTTCTCAAGAACAATCTTGTTCTCATTTCCCAACGTACAACATTGGCCCATTGATTTATCAATAAAGGCAAATCCCTATACGACTGAATCCATTTTCTATAAGTATCCCATATTATAGTTTCAGAAGTTGGTCTTACAATCAGTTCTTCTTCCAGTTTCGCGTCAGGGTCTACAATAATTCCACTGCCATCTTCAGCGTTTTTTAATCTGTAATGAGTAACGACTGCACATTCTTTTGCAAATCCTTCTACATGGCTAGCTTCCTTACTGAAATATGATTTTGGAATCAATAGTGGGAAATATGCATTTTCATGCCCCGTTTCCTTAAACATTTTATCCAAACCAGCCTGCATCTTCTCCCAAATCCCATAACCGTATGGTTTTATCACCATACAACCCCTAACACCAGAGTTCTCGGCCAAATCTGCCTTCACTACTAGTTCGTTATACCATTTGGAATAATCCTCACTTCTCTTAGTCAAATTTTTACTCATTATCTGGAGTTTGGCACAAATTTTGTGAATATTATAATACAATAATTGGGTAAAACTAGTTATTTTTAATATGTTCAACACTATAATTTTGATCCGATGATATATTCAATACCCCACAACAAACTTCGCAACATAACAATGGTGGTAACCCTAGCTCTAATCTTAGCTTCATGCGGGTCTTACCAGCAAGCATCTTATTACGACAATGATGGTATTTACGCTGACGATACACCTCAAACGGTTGAGAGACGACCAGAGCAGCGTGTGAATACCCAACGTAATGCAGAATCAGATACGTATTCCGACTATTTTGGAGAAAAAGCTAATCAATACGATGAGATATTGGATAGTGAAATTTTTACCGATGTTGATTCCTATGCCACAAATGAAAATAGTGGATACGTTCCAGAAGGTCAGTTAACAGATTACTATTCAAATGAAAATGACTACCAAGGTTATGGTGGCTGGGGAGATAATGCTACTAGCGTAAGCATAAATATCTATGACAACGGATGGAACAATTGGGGTTATGGTGGTCAATTTGGATGGGCAAACCCTGCATGGGGCTGGAACAACTGGGGGTACGGCTCATCATATGGCTATGGTTGGAACAATCCTTGGGGATGGAACAATTGGGGTTATGGCGGCTACGGATATGGCTGGAACCTTGGCTTTGGCTCGAACAACTGGGGCTGGGGCGGTTATTACGGAAACTATAACCAAGGTTTTGGTTTCAATAATAGATATAACAATAGGCAATATGCCCTTAATAATTCTAGACGAGGAAACTATACTAGAAATACCGCTAATAACTCAAGTGCGTTAAGAGGGCGATCTAATGTAAATACAAGAGGAGATTCTCCAAGATACAGAAGTACAACTTCTCGTACTGCAACAACTAGAAGCGCTGCTAGCACACGTAGCTCAAGAACCTATTCCGGTAATAGCCGCAGTACCAGAAGAACAGTTGGCGTAGATCAAAACAGAGCATACAGAAGCAGCAGAAGCACGAGAGCTACCCCTAGATATACTACTTCTTCACGAAGTGTAAATTCTACGAACAGATATGCTACAGGCGCAAATACTAATGGCACCACTAGGTCTAGCAGTCGAGTAATGACCCCAAGGACTTCCACGTATAGAAGTTCTGGAAATAGTAGAAGTCCTTCGCGAAGTAGCGGGAACTATTCAACAGGTCGCACTACGAGAGGCTCTAACGGCGGGTCTTATAGAAATTCTGGCTCTAGCACTAGAAAATCTAGCGGCAGCAACTATAGCAGATCAAGCAAAAGCTCTGGTAGCTCTAGATCAGTAAGGAGTTCTAGTGGTGGTAGCTCAAGATCTTCTGGTTCTACATCCTCAGGTAGAAGCAATGGCAGAAGAAATTAAATCTATAAATTTTCACCTTTAAAATTTTTCTATGAAAATATATTTAACTTTCATAATACTCACCCTATGCGCTGTTGGTAGTGCTCAGAACATTAACGAAGCCTTACGCTATAGTGGTGAAAATCTTCAAGGTACCGCCCGCTTTCAAGCGATGGGTGGAGCTTTTGGAGCACTAGGTGGCGATATGTCATCTTTAAATATAAACCCTGCTGGATCAGCTGTTTTCAGCAATAGCCTATTTACTATTTCAGGATCAACCTACAATATCAATAATGAAGCAAGTTATTTTGGTACTAGCATTGATACGAAAACGAACAACCTTGATTT
Source organism: Maribacter sp. ACAM166 (assembly GCF_005771495.1). Classification (GTDB taxonomy): domain Bacteria; phylum Bacteroidota; class Bacteroidia; order Flavobacteriales; family Flavobacteriaceae; genus Maribacter. Next base: position 40,634 of record NZ_VAUW01000020.1, on the reverse strand, counting down.
AAATCAAATAGGTGGGGCGTTTGTTTTTAAAAATACCAACTCAAATTCTGACTGGCAGAAGTTCTCATTAGCCTTTAATTACGATGTGGTAAACAATTTCGATAATGAATATTATGTTTCAGGAAATAGCTCGCAAGGCATAGACAACTACTTTTCGAACTACGCACAAGGAACACCCTTTGGCAACATTTTACTTCAAGATGGTGAATTTCTCGAAGAGGCTTATTTAGATATTGGAGCAAACCAAGGATTTAGAGAGCAACAAGCCTTTTTAGGATATTACGGAGGTATACTTGACCCTGCTTCTGAAGAGGACAATAATACAGACTATATAAGTAATGCGAGCTACAACACAGTCAATCAAGATTTTTTAAGGAGAACTTCAGGTTATAATAGCAAATTCACACTAAACACAGGTTCACAGTTTAAGGAGAATATTTACATGGGTGCTTCCTTAAATTTTCACAATATAGTGTACACTAAATATGATCAATTCACTGAACGTGGTTATGACGCTACATCGGAAATACAGAACACCACGTTTGATAATTATTTAAGCACAGAAGGAAGCGGTTTCTCATTTAGTCTAGGTGCAATTGCAAAGCTAAATGAATATGTACGCTTGGGCGGAAGCTACCAGTCTCCTACTTGGTATCGCTTGAATGATGATTTTTCACAACGTATCAATTCTGATTTGGCAGATTCTGAAATTAATTTTATTGATTTCAATATTGTCAATGTATTCGAAACATATACTGTAAAAACCCCAAGCAAATTGACAGGTAGCTTAGCACTAGTTTTTGCTAAAAACGGATTATTAAGTTTTGACTATGGATTTCAAGATTTTTCCAAAACGGAATTACGCCCTGCCAATGACCCTAGTTTTCAAAATGTAAACAATCAAATATCCAGCGAACTAGGCTCGGTTTCTACGTTTAGGTTAGGTGGAGAATATAGAATAGAACAATTCAGCTTAAGAGGTGGCTATCGTTATGAACAGAGCCCCTATGCAAACGGAAATACAATAGGTGATTTAAATGCTGTTTCTGCTGGGATAGGTTATAATTTTGGTGGTAGTAGATTAGATTTTGCCCTAGGCCGTTCCCAGCAAGATATTAATGAACGATTATTTGATTCTGGTATTACAACGCCAGCTAGCATAAATAGAATAAATACTAATGCAACTTTAAGTTATACGATTAACTTTTAAGCACTAGTGGTTTTAGAACTACCTAAAAAACGGACGCAAAATTTGCGTCCGTTTTTTTTATCTCTTTAGCGCAAAATGTGTTTTTCTTGTTTTTGCCACTAACAATCCCTCATCGGTCTCTGCATACTCAAACCGAAACCAGTAATCTGATGATGGCATCTGTCTCCCATTAAAAGTACCATCCCAAGCATCTGTCGGCCCTAACTGCTTTAATAATTTACCATATCTATCAAAAACAAATACAGCTGGGTTTGTTAAGGTATCAATCCCTTTTATATTCCAATCGTCATTAATACCATCACCATTGGGCGTGAAGAATTTAGGGTACCCTACCACCAAGAACTCAATAGGATCCGTAATACCACATCCGTTTTTGTCGTTTATAATTACAGTGTTAATACCAGGCGGAACATTCATGAATATCGGATCATCTTGAAATTCGCCATTATTTATAGCGTATTCATAAGCACCGTCTGCATCAATAATTATTTCAACATTATTTTGATCTGGATCAATAGAAAGGTTTGAATCTAAAAGCTCTACCCGATTTAGAATCGGTGTACCATAAAAAGTAATCAAAACTCCGCTGTCATCACTAACCGTTGGCGGCATACCGGTTCTAGTGGTAATTGTCGCAAAATAGCGTCCAGAATTAGGGCTTACGACCACCAATTCGGCTCCAAATTCACCAGAACCGGTAAGCGTATCATCTACCAAGCCATCATCCTCATAATCAACGGTCCATTCTACATTTGCAATATCAGAACCTGCTGGAGAATTCAATGCGCTAATGGTTATATCATCATCGCCTTCACAAGCTACAATATCAAGACCTAAAAATTCATCGCGCAACGTGCAATCCAAAGCAGTATTTTGATCATCACTTACAGAACTTCCCGTAAATGTCAACATAAAAGGTTCTGGATCACCCGTGAAATTATCTGCAAAATTATTTATTAGAATATAGTATATTTCACCTGGCTGCACCTCTAAATATTCATCGTAGGTGTTTTGGCTTCCGGTTAATGAAGCAGCTCCTTCTTGTCCATTTTCAGGATTTACACCAATTCCGGTAAATAACGTAGTATTGACTTCATAATTACAACGAATAGGTTGTGCCGTACCATTACTAATAGCTGCACAATCAACTTCTGGACCATACACAGCAAAATCCCATTCTGCAGTAGGTGTTCCAGTCCCTCCGTTGGCCGGCAATGCTTCGATATCAAAACCTACTTGACCACCAGTACCAGCCCTAAAAACAAACCAAGACGTATTAAATTCAATATTGGCAGAGGTTAGACTACCTTTTTCTAAACATCCTGTTTGTCGTATTACGTCTGGGTCAAAATCATCAACATCACCGCTACCGCCAGCAATACCCATAATAGGTTGGTCGGCGCATACAGGTATAGCAGTCCTACAATCCGCAGAATTCTGAGCACTTAAATTTGAATAGAAAAGAATCAAACAACATATAGAACAAATAAGTGTTCTCATAGAAAGTGTGGCTATTAGTTTACGTAATGTATATAATAACTACACATGCCAAATTTTAGTATCTTATAGCGACTATTATGGCTTTTAATCGATAAAATACACTTTATAGACCTATTTTAAAGCCTAACGTTTTAATGTAAAGTGATTATTAACATACGCTGCGTTCATACTTTGCCCTTGCGAGTTCGTATAGGATAGTTTAAACCAATAATCTGATTCTGGCAACAAAGTTCCTTTAAATGAACCGTCCCAACCAGTGGAACTTTTATTCAATTGATGAAGAAATTTACCATAACGGTCATAGATTCTAACAATCGGATTATCCAAAACTAAGAGTCCGCTTACCTGCCACTTATCATTTACACCATCTGCATTCGGCGTGAAAAATTTCGGAAAACCGATAACTACTATTTCCACAAAATCAGCAGCACAACCATCTAAATCATTTACAGTTATTGTATGTTCACCCGGAAATAGATCATTAAAAATTGAACTGTTTTGAGGGATTTCGTCGTCTAATTGATATTCGAAATTCCCTTGCTCTTCCAAAAAAACTTTGACAACATTCGATAAATCGTCCTCATAAGCAATACGTATATCTGTAATAACAGGTGGTGTAGAAAAAATTACAGCAACAGAACGAATTGTAATGCATTTTAAGGCCCCTTGTTTATTGCTCACAGATAAGGTATAAACTCCCTCCTTGGCAACAGTAATACTAGAAGTAGTTTCACCAGAACTCCATTCATATGTGAAATTCGAATCTGATAATTCTTCCCCAATAGTTACTACTGGCGATTCTCCACACATAAAGATATTGGTATCAAAATCTAACGTTGGTAGCTCAACACTATTAATCTCAAAAGATTCTGATGCATCAAAACAGGTTCCATTTTCGATGGAAGTTGTACGTACATAGATTGTCTCTGAAGGCATTGTTGGAATATATTCTTTTGGCAATGCGTTCCTTGAATTTATAGCTTCTTCTAGAGAGGCATGATACGTTACACTAAATTCAAACGGACTTTGATTTTCTAATGCTTCTGCATCTTTTTGCCTTAAATTAATGGCGGTACCATCAAAACAAACCGTTTCATCTGAAACTGGATAAGTAACCGGTGAAGGAACATACGCCACTTGGGTCTCACTAATTAAATTATTTCCTGATGGCCTTAACACTAAAACCCGATACATTCCAGATACCGCAACAGATAATTGTGGCTCATTTTCGTTAGGAATACGCTGATACCCTGTACCTATATCCAAATACCATTCATATTTTAATGCCGCAAAAGTTGTAGCATCCAAAATCACGGTTTCAGTATCACAGGCACTAATTGGAGGGCCTAGTAAATTATCTATAATATCACAATCCAATGCTGTATTCGGAAATTCTATAAAAATGTTTCCTGAGAATTGAATTGAGAACCCTGAATTATTGTTGCTATAATTATTAATCAACAAATAATAATCCTCATTTGCTGTTACTTCTAACCAATCTTTATATTGAATATTATCAGCTCCAGTAGGGTCTTCACCAATACCTATATAACTACTACCATCAGAATTATCAAAAAAATCACATCGTACAGGTTCTCCTAAATCATCACAATCATTGGTTTTATACAAAGCAAAATCCCAATCTTCATTTGAATCATAACCAATATTGAACCCTAATTGACCACTTTTACCTACTCTAAAGCGGTACCAAGCAGAATTAGTTTCGATAGTTACCGAAGCTTCAATACAGCCTGAGACGGAAGCACCATTAAAATCATCCACCCCATAACCATTTGTACCTGCATTTACAGGGGTGTTTTTACAAATAGGAGTAGCATTGATACAATCTGGTGCTACTTGTGAAAAACAAGTTAGGCAACCAAAAATGTTCATTAGTAGAATGGCTATACTATACTTGGTCATAGAGTCTAAATAATTGGAATTTAAAATTAACCAGACCTTTGCGCTATGTCTAATTTATGTTGTGTAATCCCCCCATTTAGATATAAAGTGGCACATAATGTATATCTTTGCAGCTTGTAAAAGTTAGTTAAAATGAAAATTGAGGATACATTGGAAAATCAATTTGAGGAGTTAGGAAACGATCATATTTCTACATCTGAAGATACACCCTTACGCAAAGACGCCTTTGTTTTGGATGATGCTACTAAAATAGAACGCATACGTGAAAACGTTCGTGACATTATGTTAACCTTGGGGCTAGATTTAAACGATGATAGTTTAAAAGGTACCCCAAACCGGGTTGCCAAAATGTATGTAAATGAGGTATTTGGTGGTTTACACCCGAACCGAAAACCAAAATCTTCTACATTCGATAATAAGTATAAGTATGGGGAAATGTTGGTTGAAAAAAACATCACCCTATATTCAACCTGTGAGCATCACTTTTTACCGATTGTAGGTCGTGCACACGTTGCCTATATTTCTAACGGAACGGTTGTTGGTCTATCTAAAATGAACCGTGTAGTTGATTATTATGCAAAGCGACCGCAAGTACAGGAACGTTTAAATATTCAAATCGTAAGAGAATTACAAGAGGTTTTAGGGACGGAAGATGTTGCTTGTATTATAGACGCTAAACACCTTTGTGTAAATTCAAGAGGTATACGAGATATCGATAGTAGTACCGTAACCGCTGAATATGGCGGCAAATTCAAAGAAGATTTAGTACGACGTGAGTTTTTAAATTACCTAAACTTAGATAGCCATTTTTAATCGCATACAGCTTCATGCAATTGTTCGAAAGTCAAGAAATCAAAGTATATAACTCCTTAACTGGGAAAAAAGAAATTTTCAAGCCTATAAATACGGGCCATATTGGTATGTACGTTTGCGGACCAACTGTATATAGCAATGTACATTTAGGTAACTGTAGAACTTTCATGTCATTTGATATGATTTTTAGGTATTTTAGACATCTCGGTTATAAAGTACGTTATGTACGGAATATTACAGATGCTGGTCATTTGGTTGACGATGCAGAAGATGGTGAGGATAAAATCGGTAAAAAGGCTAGACTGGAAAAATTGGAACCGATGGAAGTTGTACAGCGATACACCGTCGATTTTCATAATATTTTAGAGAAATTTAATTTTTTACCTCCAAGTATAGAGCCAACAGCGACAGGTCATATTATCGAACAAATTGAAATCATTAAGGATATTCTTGAAAAGGGATTTGCGTATGAGACCAATGGCTCTGTGTATTTTGATGTAGCAAAGTTCAATAAGGAGCATGAATATGGTAAACTTAGCGGGCGTAAGCTAGAAGATATGATTGCCAATACCCGCAATCTTTCCGCACAAGATGACAAGCATAATCCGCAAGATTTTGCACTCTGGAAAAAAGCCGAACCGCAGCACATTATGAGATGGCCTTCACCGTGGGGAGATGGTTTCCCAGGTTGGCATTTAGAGTGTACGGCAATGAGTACCAAGTATTTGGGTGAAACCTTTGATATTCATGGCGGTGGTATGGACTTAAAATTCCCACATCATGAATGTGAAATTGCACAGGCCGAAGCTAGTAATGGAAAATCTCCTGTAAATTATTGGCTACATACTAATATGTTGACGCTCAATGGTAGGAAAATGGCTAAATCAACAGGTAATAGTATTCTTCCTGGAGAAATATTTTCTGGTGAAAATGAAATTCTAAGCAAACCATTTTCCCCATCAATGGTTCGTTTTTTCATGATGCAAGCGCACTATACCAGTATTTTAGATATCAGCAATGAAGCCTTTTTGGCTTCGGAGAAAGGCTTTAATAAATTAATGGAAGCCATAAATTCATTAAAATCATTAGCTACCGGCAAAACCACAAATTTTGATGTCACTGCTTGGAAATCTTCTTGCTATAATGCTATGAACGATGATTTTAACACACCGATTCTTATTGCCAACTTATTCGATGCGGTGAAGCATATCAATTTAATAAAAGAAGGTACCGAAACGATTACTGCAGAAGATAAAACGGAATTGGGAAACACCCTGCATAGCTTTGCGTTTGATGTTTTAGGACTTGAAAATAAGAGTAGTTCTGATGCAGATTCTGAAAAGTTAGGTGGTGTGGTAGAGCTTTTAATACAACTACGAAAAGAAGCACGGGAGAATAAAGATTTTGCTACTTCCGATAAAATTCGTGACCAATTGGCTGATTTAGGTATTCAACTTAAAGATGGCAAAGAAGGTACTACGTATAGCCTATAATTTTATAGATAAAAATTAAAATTTCTGAAGTTTAGTCTGGTATGCTACAGGGTCTAAATTTTGACGGTTTTTCAACACACTATTAAGGTAGGACCTACGTTCAAAGCCACAATCAAGATATTCATCTTTGATATTCCGTTTTGGGTCCTGAACAAGCCAACTGCCAATTTGATTCTTTCGTTATTAATAAATTCAACTGGCGAAATACCTAATTCTGATTTAAACATTCTGTAAAAATACCCCGGACACATACAGGGTATTTTACTCAACCCATCAACATGTTATCTACAAACATATATTTTGAAGAATGATTCTTAGAAAACAAAAATCGTACGTGATTAATACAAGTTTCTTAGACAAATCAAGATACAAAACATCAGGACTTATTCGTTTTTAAGAATTCACACTTTTATACTAGCTTTGCAATATTAATTTTTTATTTTGAACATCTCGATTAAAAAAATTCTGATTGCCCCATTTATACTATTGGTCCGTTTTTATCAATTGGCCATATCACCGTATACCCCTGCCACATGCAGATACTCCCCTACCTGCTCCCAATATTCGGTAGAGGCATTGAAAAAACATGGTTTGTTCAAAGGAGGATGGTTGGCAACAAAACGTATTTTCAGCTGCAATCCTTGGGGCGGGAAGGGATATGACCCGGTTCCTTGAATTGGTTAATTCTAATAAATTGAAAACTTCTTTCACGTATTACTCTTTAGCCAAACTCTATTTTCTAAAACCGAATTGGTCTGTTGGCTATTTATTATCTTAGCCATTCAAAATACGACACATGCATTTCTTAGGAATAATCTGGAATCCCAATGAAACCCTATTCAATATAGGATTTATACAAATTAAGTATTACAATTTACTTTGGATCACCTCTTTCGCTTTAGGTTGGTTCATCATGAAAAAGATTTTCGTAAATGAAAAAAAATCAATAGAACAGTTAGATTCCCTCTTTATCTATACCGTTTTAGGAACAATGTTGGGCGCACGATTAGGTCATGTAATTTTCTATGATTGGGCGTATTATTCCACTCACTTGGTAGAAATTCTTTTACCTATTCGTGAGAGTGATTCGGGGAGCCTTTTATTTGGATTAATTAACGGTTATGTATTTACAGGATTCGCCGGTTTAGCTAGTCATGGTGCAACTCTTGGTATTATTGTAGGCACATGGCTGTATACTAGAAAGTTTCCCGAGTTTAATATGCTCTGGATATTTGACAGAATTGTACTACCGATTTCAATTGGTGCCTTTTGTGTCCGTTTAGGCAACTTTTTCAACTCTGAAATCAATGGCAAAGTAGTAAACGAAAATTTCATTTTCGCTACCAAATTTATACGTGACTCAGATGACCTTCACCCGTCAAAAGCCCTGGGTATCACCCAAGAAAAAACATTGAATGCTGCTTATGATGCCCTTGAGAACAATCCACAATTTTCCCAATATTTAGCAGAAATCCCTTACCGTCATCCGGCCCAATTGTACGAAGGTATAGGTTACATTTTTATATTTATACTTCTTTACTTTCTGTATTGGAAAACTGATAAAAAGAATAAGGCGGGTTACTTGTTCGGACTGTTTTTTGTACTGCTTTGGACAGTTAGATTCTTTGTTGAGTTTGTCAAGAAAAGCCAAGGAGGATTTGAAGAATCGTTAGGTGTTTTATCAACTGGTCAATGGTTGAGTATTCCTTTTATTCTTATTGGCCTATTTTTCATGTTTAGAAAAAGTAAGACCGCCTAAATGTTCAATTTTCGAAGCAAATATTGGGTATTAATAGTGGTCTTGACAGTGTTATTAACCTCTTGTCAGGAAGACGCTAAAAAGACCATCACCACGCAACAGGTAGACTTTACATACGAGGGTGATTTATCTATCTTTAAAAAGACCAGCGATACTTTACGAACTAAATTCAACATAGAATTTGCACAAACAGAATATGAAACGCAAACAGGATTAATGTACCGAAAGGGTATGGCGAAAAATCAGGCCATGCTCTTTATTTTTCCAGAGGAAGCTGTGCATTCGTTTTATATGAAGAATACTGAATTTTCATTGGACATTCTTTATATCGATAAGGATTTGAAAATTGCCAGCACGCAAGAAAATGCACAACCCTTAAATGAAGGCGGATTATCCTCTCTAGTAGCCGTTAAATACGTACTGGAAATTAATGGAGGATTAACGGAAGAATTGGGAATAAAAGTTGGAGACAGCATAAGTTTTACCAAAAATTAAAATACCATTTTATTAGGTAGTCATTAAGGAACAATATGCCAGACTATTCATTATTCAACGAAGAATCTGAGCGGTTACTTTTTAGAGAAGTAATCGCAACCGATTTTCAAGATTGGCTACCTTTTCATGAAGAACCACTTAGCAACCAATATTGGTCTGGGCTACCCAATGAACCAGTAGCCGCCTGTGAAGAACAGTTTTCTAGATTATTTGAGCGCTATTGTGAAGGGTCTGGCGGCATGAATGCCTTAATTTCAAAGAAGACACATAAACTTATAGGGCTTGCCGGAATTCTAGTTCAAAATGTAAATGGTAATGAAGAATTAGAAATCGGGTATTCTATTCTACCTGAGTATTGGCGTCAAGGTTTTGCCTTTGAAGCCACGGAGAAATGCAAGTACGTTGCGTTTCAGAAGCAATGGGCAGAAAGCTTAATTTCAATTATACAAGTTGATAACATTCCATCACAAAAAACAGCATTAAAAAATGGAATGTGCATAGATTATGAGAACACATATAGAGACAATCCTGTTTATATATTTAGAATTAATAGGTAAATGAACCATTGGGTAATTTATATAGATAACAATTCCAAGAAAAAGGAATTTATTGAGCTTTTTTCAAAAGGCAAAGTACCTACTGAGCTCCAAGAATACAAAGATAAAACTGGAAGTTTGTACTCTCAAATTACATTAGAGAAACTCATCGAAGAAGAAGACAAACACGACCATAAGATTATTAGCTCAAAAGAACAAGCCTTAGAAACCATGTCAAGTGGTGAACAAAAAAAAGCGTTGTTATATTACTTGCTTCAACAACGTCCTGATTATATCATCTTAGACAATCCCTTTGACAACTTAGATACCCACTTTCAAGAAGAGCTAAAAACTATACTACAAGAACATTCGACATCCATAACTTTTATACAACTGGCGAGCCGTAAGGCTGACACTTTACTTTTTATCAATAAATTCGGAAAACTGGACCATAGTACGTTTACAGAAATATCTAATCTAAAAACTCTTGAAGCCAAAACAACTGACCCATTTAATACCGACAGCATACCTACACCTTTAGCAACTATAGGTTATTGTAATAATCCTTTAATTCAATTCAAAAATGTTTCTATTTCTCATGGAAATAAAACAATACTTAGAGATATCAATTGGAAAGTAAATAAAGGTGATTTCTGGCAACTTACTGGAGCGAATGGAACTGGAAAGACTTCAATACTCTCAATGATAATAGGGGACAACCCCAAAGCATTTGGACAAGAAATTTACCTGTTCGGCTCAAAAAAAGGTAGTGGAGAAAGTGTGTGGGATATTAAAAAGAAGGTAGGCTACTATTCCCCTGCAATGACCAATAGGTTTAAGGGCAGACATTCGGTAGAACACATGTTAATCTCAGGCCTAACAGATTCCGTTGGTCTTTATACCATGCCGACAGAGATGCAAAAGCGGTTAATAAAACAATGGCTACTACTGTTGGATCTCTACGAATTAAAAGACACCTATTTCAACCAATTATCCACAGGTAAGCAACGATTGATAATGACTGCAAGAGCGATGGTAAAGCATCCTCCAGTACTTATTCTAGATGAACCCACTACAGGTATGGATGATGCATCTGCTGCATTGCTGGTAGCATTGGTTAATAAAATTGCAAAAGAAACGGATACAGCGATAATTTTTGTATCCCACAGAAAAGAACCCTACTTAGAACCAAAGAGCATATACACATTACTTAAATCAGCTACAGGCTCAATTGGCGTTAGCACTACGGCATAAAAAAATCGCTATCCTTTTGAGATAGCGATTTTAGCATTGAGTTAGTATATATTATTTTTCACTTCCAGATGTAATCTTTTTACTTAAAGCATCAAACATTACAGGAGTAGCAATAAACACCGATGAGTAGGTTCCTACAACAACACCAATAATCATTGCAAACATGAATCCTCGTAAAGATTCACCTCCAAATATAAAGATGGTCAATAGAACGACCAACGTGGTCAAAGACGTATTCAATGTTCTACTTAACGTACTGTTTATAGCGTAGTTAATATTCTCACCACCTTTCCAGCCGCGTTCTGCCAATGTTTCACGTATACGGTCAAACACAACCACGGTATCGTTCAATGAATAACCAATTACCGTTAATATCGCTGCAATAAAAGCCTGATCAATTTCCATATTAAAAGGCATTAGTTTACCGAATATAGAGAAAATTCCAAGTACAATCAATACATCGTGGAATACAGCAACTACTGCACCTAATGAGAATTGCCATCTTCTAAATCTGAATAAGATATAAAGGAACACTACTGCTAGAGATCCTAAAATAGCCAAGAAAGCATTATTCTTGATATCATCGGCAATGGTTGGTCCAACTTTTACAGCTTGCAAAATACCTATAGCTTCCTCGTGCACGCCACCTAATGTAAAGGCATCTTTGCTCATTCCATCTGGTAAGTATTTTTGAAGACTTGTGTATAGTTTATCCTGAATTTCTGCGTCAACTTCAATTCCTTCAACATCAACTTTATAAGGAGTTGTTATTTTAACCTGGTTAGACTCACCATAAGTTTTCACATTAGTACCACTTCCAAAAACGGTATTCAATTCAGATGTAATTTCAGAAGGATTGACAGCTTGTTCAAAACGAACAATATAAGAACGTCCACCAATAAAATCAACACCCTGCTGCAATCCTTGTCCGAATAATAAAGAGAACAATCCTATTGCAACTAGAATAGTAGACAAAATGTAAGCTATCTTTCTTTTAATCAAGAAATCAATACTGACATTCTTAAAAAGATTTTTAGTTAATCCTGTAGAGAAATCTAAACTTCTTCCTTTTCCACTTATATACCAATCTGCCAGTAAACGCGTAATAAATATAGCTGTGAAAAGCGAAGTGATAATACCAATTAATAATGTAGTTGCAAATCCCTTAATAGGGCCTGAACCAAAAATGAATAATATAATCGCTGTTAGGCCTGTAGTAATGTTCGCATCTAAAATAGAGGATAGTGCATTTCCAAAACCATCTGCAACGGCTTGGCTCTTTCCTTTTCCTTTTGCTAACTCTTCTTTGATACGCTCAAAGATAAGTACGTTAGCATCCACAGACATACCAATGGTTAAAACGATACCTGCAATACCAGGTAAGGTCAACACTGCATTTAAGCTGGTCAATACACCGAAAATCAACATGATGTTCAAGAGCAAAGCGATATCTGCGAAAGCACCTGCTTTACCATAATAAGCAATCATCCACAACAACACAATAGCCATTGCGATTAAGAAAGACATAAAACCACTATCAATAGCTTCTTGACCTAAAGAAGGACCAACAATCTCTGATTGAATAATTTCTGCAGAAGCTGGAAGTTTACCAGCTCTAAGAACATTCGAAATATCTTTTGTTTCATTAACGGTGAAGTTTCCTGTAATTTCAGAACGTCCACCTGATATAGGACCAGATGAAACACCTGGAGCAGTATATACCTTATTATCTAAAACGATAGCAATACCTGTTTGATTGGTATATGCATCGCCTGTTAATTTTTCCCATTCCTTAGCACCTTTGGTGTTCATGGTCATTGAAACAGCAGGCTTACTAAACTGATCGAAATCTGCTCTTGCATCACTAACTACATCTCCACTTATTCTAGGCGTACCCTCACGGTTAGATTTTAAAGCATATAAATCAATTACTTCAGTATCTTCCGTTGAAGGTCTTTCCCAAACAAATTTGGTGAATTGAATATCTGCAGGTAATAATCTTCTAATCTCTGGCATTCTTAAATAAGAACCAATTGTTGCGGAATCCTTAATAGCCGCACGGAACATTGCATTACTTCCTGGATTAGCAGGAATCAATAACTCATATAATGGATTTACCTGTGTAACCAAATCCAATGAATCTGCTGAAACATCAGATAACAACGAATCTAACTCTGATTCTTCCTTGATTTGCTTAGGAGCCTCCACCTCTACAATACCCTTCAGTTTCTCGTTCGCCTGAATCAAGAACGTACTAAAACTCGTATTATTTTGCTTATACGTTTCCCAGAACTCTAATTGTGCAGTACTTGACAATAAGTCTTGAGCACGGGCAATATCTCTAGCTCCTGGCAATTCAACTAAAATACGACCAGAATTTCCCTCTCTTTGAATATTAGGTTGCGTAACACCAAATCCATCGATACGTTCTCTCAATACTTCAAAAGCAGAAACAATCGACTCATCAATCTTTCTTCTAATAATAGGTTTAACATCATCATCTGACATTTGAAAGTTAACCTCATCACTAAGACCTTTGTTTGCGAAGATTTCTGGAGAAGCTAGTTTTGCTTCGCCTTTAATTTTATCAAATGATTCGAAAAACAATTCAATGTAGGTATCATCACTATCTTTTGTTGCGGTATCGGCATCAGCCAAGGCTTTATTGAAAACAGGGCTCTTGGTATTGTTAGCTAACCCTTTAAGGATGTCCTTAACTGAAATTTGAAGTGTTACGTTGATACCACCTTTAAGGTCAAGACCTTTGTTCAATTCTTTCTCTTTGGCCTCATGATAACTGGTGTACCCAAGAATAGTATTGTTGCCAATTGAATCGAGATAGTTATTATATACGACCTCTCTTTTTGCTACATGACCCTCTTCTGCCTGCGGTATACGGCTTGTGGCGAAGACAGTAGCTTCTTTTTCTACTTTACTCGTTATGAAAGTATAGGATAGCTGATAGATACTTACTAACCCGAATAATAAAGCAAAAAGCTTTATAAGTCCTTTATTTTGCATTGGTTATGAGAATTTTATGAACGCTTTTTATAACAGCGTGCAAATATATGATTTACCCTAAGATTTGGCAATATATTTAGAAGTAATTGTAAAAAGGAAGCCATCTAGCACCTAATTCCATGGAAACCAGATGGCTTTACTTGTACTAACACTTTGATTATGAATTTAAAAATCAAGCAGGCCGTTGGTTTTTGTTACACCTTCTGCACTTTCTTTCATTTTGTTTTTCTCTGCGTCACTAAGTGGAATTTCGACTATTCTTTCAATTCCATTTTTTCCTAATATAACAGGAACCCCTATACATATGTCGTTTAAACCGTATTCACCTTCTAACATTGTTGAACAAGGGAACATTTTTCTCTGGTCACACGCAATAGCTTGTACCATTGAAGACACTGCAGCACCCGGTGCATACCAAGCACTTGTACCTAAAAGTTTTGTCAATGTTGCTCCACCAACTTTAGTATCATCAGCAACTTGTTGCAGTCTATCTTCCGATAAAAATTCAGAAACTCGAATACTGTTTCTGGTAGCATGCGAAGTTAATGGCACCATACCCGTATCACTATGACCACCAATTACCATACCGTCGATATCTGAAATTGGAGCTTCCATGGCTTCTGCTAAACGATATTTAAACCGAGCACTATCTAACGCACCACCCATTCCAATAATTCTATTCTTAGGTAAACCTGTAGTTTTATGTACCAAATAAGTCATCGTATCCATAGGATTGCTAACTACAATAATGATAACATTTGGTGAATGTTCTATAAGGTTCCTAGAAACTGTTTTCACAATACCAGCATTTATACCAATCAATTCTTCTCTGGTCATACCTGGTTTTCTTGGAATACCAGAAGTAATCACAGCTATATGACTATCAGCAGTTTTAGCATAATCATTGGTACTACCTGTAATTTTAGTATCAAATCCATTCAACGATGCGGTTTGCATCAAGTCCATGGCTTTTCCTTCCGCATATCCTTCTTTAATGTCCAAAACAACCACTTCAGAAGCAAAATCTTTAATAGCAATGTATTCTGCACAACTAGCACCAACTGCGCCTGCACCAACTACTGTAACTTTCATGTAAATCTGTTTTATGAATTATTATTTATAAAATGGACTTGTTCCACCTTATTATATTGATTTTTCATTTCAAAAATAGGTATTTATTGATGAAAAATAGTCTAGAACGGCCCATTTAATTACCTCTCAGTTACTATAAAATCATCGATAAAATGCAGGTCGTGTTAAAAAAAAAGACTATTCAACGAAGATATCGGAAAATTGATACCGTACATCGAATTTTAATAATAACGCGACATTCGTCACGTTATAAACTATGGATCCCAAATCCTAAAAAAAATAGTAACCTACTTATGACTAAAAAGCTTCTCTCTTTAATGGCTATATGCGCCATTATATTTCTAGCCAACTGTTCTAGGATAGAACAGAACAATGACCCTATTATCGGGATATGGTCACAATCAAAAATTGTGGCTTCAGAAAAATCATCAAAACAGGCTGTTCGAAAAGAATGGATTTTCAACGATGTATATTTAGGTAGATATCACGAAATAAGCGGCGCAACAACAACCCTCAAAACAGATTTTAAATGGTCTAGACAAGACGATACATATACCATAGAGTATAGAGGTCTTGAAGGCAAACCTACTCATGTTTTCTCTATTTTAAACGTTGAAGATGGCATATACCTTACAAACAGTGAAGGTGGCACATTGGCAACCAGGGAATGAACGATTTTAACAGGGCCATGGGAAAAAGTCTGTCTAGAGCAATCTAGGCAGGCTTTTTTATATACTCATTTATTGACCCCTTAGACTACACTAAGCAAAAGGGTTGATAGTTGATAGTTGATAGTTGATAGTTGATAGTTGATAGTTGATAGTTGATAGTTGATAGTTGATAGTTGATAGTTGATAGTTGATAGTTGATAGTTGATAAAGTACATTTTATCAGAGAATTAATAGAAAAATATCGACAAGATTGAGGACAATTTTATCGATATTTTTCTATTTCAATACGTTTAAATATTTTTTTTAATAGCCCCGTATTATTTATCTGAAACCGAAATTAACACCAACTGTTGCAGTATTAAACTCGCCTAAATTATATTCTGCGTTTAACCTAAAGAAACCTACCTTAAGTTTCGTTCCTATTGTTCCAGTCACACCACTTACCTTTTTGGTGATTGAGAATGGGTCAACATACGTTTCTGATATAAATGGACCTTCAGTAACCCTATATGTTCCTAAAACATTTGTCACAGACTTTCCCGAAACATACCCTAAACCACCGTAAAAGTTAATAATTGGCAATTTGGTAGATACGACACCACTAAAAGCCCAACTGTTTATCCTCGCTTCAATTCGTTGATTTTCTCCTTCTATTAACGCTGCATTGGTCAAATCATAATCTCCCGAAATACTGGTATATCCAATTACTGCTGAAATAGCTACCGGTAGTACTTTATCCGCCGGTAATAGCTTAGTGAAATCGTGTTGAATCCCGAACCCTATTAAACCAATGGATGCATCTTCATACTCCATCTTAGGAAGAAACCTTGCTTTGATTTCCGTACCCTTAATTAGACCAACACTAGCTTGGATATATCCTGAAGGAACAAAATCAATACCTTCACCTGAAAGTCCTGATGGTAATTCAAAAGTTTCTCTAACAGTAAGACCAGCAACTTCACCTTCCACAAGTACGTTTACCCCAGCAATATCTCCCAATGCAGTAGATACTTCTCTTGCAACACCTGGGTTATCCTCAAAATCAAGATTTTCGTAATCATTAGGATCAAGAATAAATGTTTTTTTATCCGACTTATTTTTAAATCCGGTAATGTTTCCAATAATTGAAATTTCAAATCCGCCTAATGGTTTTGCATCAGCAGTGTTGTACCATCCAGTTGATATACTGTAAACCACACTTTCTGAGAGTGGATTCAAATAATCTGTTGTAAATCGTTCAGCATCTTCAACACCTGCAGCAAATACATTATTAAAATCTGATTGAGCGCTAGCGTTCAAGCAACTCCCTATAAAAACAAATACAAGTAAATTCTTCATCTTTAAAATTTTATACAAAACTAAAAAACCTGCGCTGTAGGCGCAGGTTTTTGTTGTGTAAGTAGTGATTTCTATGTGTCAATGTTCGCATAAGCGGCATTCTTCTCAATAAATTCCCTTCTTGGAGGAACTTCATCACCCATTAACATTGAAAACACACGATCCGTTTCCGTTGCATTATCAATCACTATCTGTCTCAAAGTCCTGAATTCTGGATTCATTGTAGTATCCCATAATTGAATAGCGTTCATTTCACCTAGACCTTTGTAGCGCTGAATACTTACGCCTCCACTATACGTATCAGCGATTGCATCTCGCTCTTTATCACTCCAAGCATATTGCTTTCTTTGTCCTTTTTTCACCAAGTATAATGGCGGTGTTGCGATATAAACGTGTCCACTTTCAATAAGCTCCCTCATATAACGGAAGAAGAACGTTAAAATAAGTGTTTCAATATGACTACCATCGACATCAGCATCACACATAATGACCACCTTATGATATCTCAATTTAGCAAGATTCAAAGCCTTGCTATCCTCTTCTGTTCCTATTGTAACCCCTAACGCGGTATACATATTCTTGATTTCCTCATTTTCAAAAACCTTGTGCTGCATGGCTTTTTCAACATTCAAAATTTTACCCCTTAAAGGCAAAATAGCTTGAAACTTACGGTCACGACCCATTTTGGCCGTACCACCTGCAGAATCACCCTCAACTAAAAATATTTCAGATTTTACAGGATCTTGTTCAGAACAATCCGATAGTTTACCAGGTAACCCACCTCCGCTCATTACATTCTTACGCTGTACCATTTCACGAGCCTTAGAAGCCGCATGTCTTGCCTGACCCGCAAGAATTACTTTTTGAACAATAATCTTGGCATCATCAGGATTCTCTTCTAAGTAATTGGTCAACATTTCAGAAACAGCCTGACTCACTGCTGCAGAAACCTCACGGTTACCTAATTTTGTCTTGGTCTGACCTTCAAACTGAGGCTCTTGCACTTTTACAGATACAATAGCGGTCAATCCTTCACGGAAATCATCCCCTTGAATTTCAAATTTCAATTTATCCAACATACCGGAAGCGTCGGCATATTTCTTTAACGTTGATGTAAGCCCCCTTCTAAAACCGGATAAATGAGTTCCACCTTCGTGGGTATTAATATTATTCACATACGAATGAAGGTTTTCGGTGTAGCTCGTATTATAAATCATGGCTACTTCTACTGGAATGTCATTCTTTTCCCCTTCCATAGAGATAACACCTTTTATCAATGATTCACGATTAGTGTCTAAAAATCTAACAAACTCTTTAAGCCCTTCATCAGAATAAAAGGTTTCGCTTATATACTCCCCTTTATCATCTTTCTGACGCTTGTCGGTAATACTAATCGTTACTCCCTTATTCAAAAAAGAAAGCTCACGCATTCTATTCGCTAAAGTCTCATAACTAAATTCAATTGTCTGTTTAAAAATGCTTTCATCTGGATGAAAGGTAACCATCGTACCTCGCTCAGTAGTTTCACCAACTCGTTTTACCGGATAAAGAGCCTTACCTCTTTGATATTCCTGTTGCCAAACAACACCTTCTCTATAAACGGTAGCCGTTAAATGATCCGACAATGCATTCACACAAGACACCCCAACACCATGCAAACCACCGGAAACTTTATAGGAGTCCTTATCGAACTTCCCACCTGCACCAATTTTGGTCATTACTACTTGTAGCGCAGAAACTCCTTCTTTCTTGTGCAAATCAACAGGAATACCCCGACCATTATCAACTGTAGTTACGGAATTATCCTCATTAATAACAACACTAATCGTATCGCAATAGCCACCCATTGCTTCATCAATAGAATTATCGACTACTTCATACACCAAATGATGCAAACCACGCACCCCAACATCACCAATATACATGGATGGACGCATACGTACATGCTCCATACCCTCTAAGGCCTGAATACTATCTGCCGAATAATCTTTATTATTTGCTTCTTCGCTCATAAAATTAAGGTTGTTTTACTTCAAATTTTGCAATCTTACAAATATACGGAATACCCTATGAACTATGACGTTCCTAGTCACTAGGCAAGAGCAAGTTATCAACAATCATTGTGGAAAATTAGACCTTAAAACTTACTTTATAATAAATGTTCTATTCATTTTTATCGTTAATCTTAGATTTGCAACTACAATTGAATTTACAAAATAGAGCCCTACATTTAAATTAGCTTTTATTCACCCTAAAAACAGTGATTCTAAAAGTTAATTTTTTAATAATAAAAGCCGAGAATTGACTGTATTAAAAATAATCTGAACGCTATCCGAAAAATGGGATGAATATTAAGATTTCCTTTATTTATTGATGTTAATTTAGCATTCTAATCCTAAAATTAAAGTATCATGAATGAAGAGCAATTTAAAGGAAAATGGAACATTGCAAAAGGGAAGCTTAAACAAAAATATGCTGACTTAACAGATGACGACCTGACTTACGCAGAAGGAAAATCTGATGAGCTACTAGGTAGAATACAAGAGAAGACTGGTGAGTCTAAAGAAAAATTAAAGAAAATGATTAACGAATTGTAGTCTATCTAAATTAAAAAGTAAGCCCGTCTAAAATTAGACGGGCTTTTTACAATAGAAACATTGACTAATTCAAACTCAACCTATTGTTTAACGTATGCATCACTATGTACGTTTGCAACTGCTCTACCAGAAGGATCGTTCATATTTTTAAACGCTTCATCCCACTCTAAAGCAATTTGAGTGCTACAGGCTACAGAAGCTTCTTGTGGCACACATAATGCTGCCGCATCTGATGGGAAATGCTCTTGAAATATTGAACGATAGTAAAATTCTTCTTTTGAAGTTGGTGTCTGAAGCGGGAATCTGAATTTGGCGTTCGCTAATTGTTCATCACTTACTTCGTCATTTACAACCACCTTCAACGTATCGATCCAACTATAACCAACACCATCAGAGAATTGTTCTTTTTGTCTCCAAGCTACACTTTCAGGTAACATTTCTTCAAAGGCTTTTCTCACTACCCATTTCTCCATACGTTCACCATTAATCATTTTATCTTGTGGGTTAATACGCATGGCAACATCAATAAATTCCTTATCCAAAAATGGCACTCTTCCTTCAATACCCCAAGATGCCAATGATTTGTTTGCTCGCAAACAATCGTACATATGCAGTTTACTTAGTTTACGTACCGTCTCTTCATGAAATTCTTTAGCATTAGGAGCTTTATGAAAATATAAATACCCTCCAAACAATTCATCTGCACCTTCACCCGACAATACCATTTTGATACCCATAGATTTGATGACACGTGCCATTAAATACATAGGCGTAGAAGCACGAATGGTGGTAACATCATAAGTTTCCAAGTTGTAAACCACATCCTTTATTGCATCAAGCCCCTCTTGTATGGTAAACTTGATTTCGTGGTGAACCGTTCCTATATGATCTGCAACTATTTGGGCAGCTGCCAAATCTGGTGAGCCATCAAGTCCTACTGAAAAAGAGTGTAATTGTGGCCACCAAGCATCTGTCGTATCTCCTGATTCTATTCTCTTCTGTGCATATTTTTTAGCAATTGCAGATGTAACAGAAGAATCCAATCCTCCAGAAAGCAATACACCATAAGGTACATCGGACATCAATTGACGATGCACCGCAGCCTCTAACGCTTCCTTAATCTCCTGAATACTAGTTTCATTATCCTTTACTGCATCATACTCCATCCAATCTCTAGAATACCACTTTTTCAACTGTCCATCTGAACTATGTAAGTAATGACCTGGAGGAAATAATTCGATTTTAGTACACGTACCTTCTAATGCTTTTAATTCTGAAGCTACATAGAATGTTCCGTTCTTGTCCCAACCCATATATAATGGAATAACCCCCATATGGTCACGTGCTACAAAGTATTCATCCTTCTCAGCATCATATATAGCAAACCCAAATATGCCATTCATATCATCTAAAAAGTCAACTCCTTTTTCTTGATATAAAGCCAATATAACTTCACAATCAGATTCTGTCTGAAATTCATATTTACCTTCAAACTGCTTACGCAACTCTCTATGGTTGTATATTTCTCCATTGGCAGCTAATACCAATTTACCGTTCGGACTCAACAACGGTTGTTTTCCAGAAGCTGGATCAACAATCGCTAATCTTTCATGCGCTAAAATCGCTTTATCATCAGCATAGATACCACTCCAATCCGGACCTCTATGTCTTATTTTCTTCGACATTTCCAGTAGTTGAGGTCTAAGAGACTCTGTACTTTCCTTAACATCAAATGCACATACTATTCCACACATAATCTTATTATTATATCAATTTGAATACAAATATCGATTTATACTTCCAATTACGAAACATAAATAATCATTTTACTTACATATTATAAGTTTAAATTGAATTTACACTTATAATTCGAAGTAAGACTTATCAAATAATCCTTAGCGCATGCTATACTGTAATGAGTCAAAATTTAACGCCATTTTACCAAATATACTCACAGGATCTGCTTAATTTTATGAAAAATAATTTTTATGAAAAGAGTATCTACCTTGGCAACATTACTATTTGCCTTGATTTTAACCACTATTGCTACTGCACAAGATTTTTCAGGGATCGATAAAAGTCCGATGGATATGGCAGCATACCCTACGGATTATAAGGTTTCCGAAAAAACAGTCCGTATCATTTATGGAAGACCACAATTGAAAGGTCGTTCTATGGAAGAATTGGCTCCAACAGGTAAAGTTTGGAGAACTGGAGCAAATGAAGCTCCTGAAATTACATTTTACAAAGATGTAAAATTTGGAGGAAAAGATGTCAAAGCCGGCACCTATTCACTATTTACCATACCTGGCGAAAAAGAATGGACTGTTATATTAAATAAAAATTTAAACCAATGGGGTTCTTACTTTTATGATGAAGCTTCTGATGTTGCTCGCGTAGCGGTACCTAATGGTTCTGATATTACACCACTTGAAGAATTCTCTATCGCCTTCAAAGACGCTGAAGGCGGAGCTCATTTAGTAATGGGATGGGATAAAACAAGAGTTGCCGTTCCAATTACAATGTAAGTTTAGAAAAAATATATAGCAAAAACCTCGGTACATAACCGAGGTTTTTCTTTTTAATGAATCACCTCATTTACAAAAGTTTATTCAGCGTAGACAATAGGTATTTCTTCTAGAGGAACCGTCATCATATCCTAATCGTAAATTACATAGCCAGCAAACTTAACAGGTTCAATACTTCATTTTTCTCAAAACTAGAGTTTGCAACGTAAAAAATTAAGAACGGACTCACATCTTCTACGGAACGAACATTTAACCGGTCACTTTTAGCCGGACCTTTATAAATGAAATAATTAACGTACTCTTTATTATTACTAATAATGACATACACCCTAGTCGATAATTCTCCTGCTTGTTGCAAACGATTTATCTCAAACGTGTTTAATCTGTTAAGCTTAAATAATTAATTAACCTTTTTCCTTTAAGGGTTCTTTTGACTGCTTATCCAACCATTTATTTTTTCCTCCAAAAGGACTAATGGCAAACTACCAGAGTTCAAAATTTGACTATGAAATGAGCGTATATTAAATTTAGCACCAAGTTCCTTTTCTGCCTTTGTTCGCAACTCGCGAATTTTCAATTGACCAATTTTATAGGAAAGGGCTTGGCCAGGCGTAGCCATATAACGCTCTACTTCTGAGATAATACTCTCTTCAGACTCTGCCTCATTATCCAAAGAAAATTGTATTGCCTCATCCCTCGTCCAACCTTTAGCATGTAAACCGGTATCCACAACCAAACGAATAGCCCTGTGCATTTCCATACTCAACATTCCAAAATACTGATATGGGTCTGTATAGATTCCCAATTCCTTACCCAAAGATTCTGCATAAAGTGCCCAACCCTCAACAAATACACCCATACTTTCTGGATGTAAAAACTCTGGGAGGTTGCTATTCTCTTGTTGTAGGGATAGCTGAAAATGATGCCCTGGAATAGCCTCATGCAAGAATAAGGCTTCATCATGAATCGTATTGTATGTTTTTACATTTGGAATTGGCACGTAAAAAATACCTGCTCTTGATCCATCTTTTGACCCTGGCGTATATTCAGCACTTGCAGATGCTTCTCTAAACGCTTCTGTTCTACGTACGTTAAACCCAGCTTTAGGAGTAAGTTCGAATAAAGAATCAATATGATTATCGATACGTTCATGAATACTATTAAAGTTAGAAATAACATCTTCCGGCTTAGAGAAAGGCATTAAAGATTTCTTATTCCGTAAGGATTTAAAGAAGGATTTTAAATCACCTTTAAATCCTAACTGGTTCTTAACAGTAATCATTTCACCAGAAATACGTTTCACTTCAGACAACCCTAATGCATGAATCTCATCAGCACTCATGGTCGTTGTAGTGTGTAATTTAATAAGATAATCATACGTCTCCTTCCCATCTGGCAAATCACCAAGTCCACTTGTTTCTCTAGAAGCCGGCAAATATTCTTCAGTTAAAAATATATTCAACGCAACATATTTAGGAGTCAGTTTATTTTGAATCAAGTTAGTGTAACTCCTTTTCAATGTTTCTTTCTCAGCATCTGAAAAACTATCAGGTAGATTATTTATTGGCTGGTAAAATAAATTCTCTTCAAGTGGAATATCTATAAACGATCTCACCTGAGGCAACATTTTTAAGGTTAAGGCCTTTGGCAAAACAATACCTTTAGTCATCCCTATCCTCATTTTATCGATCGAAGTATCCAAAAAAGTCACATAATCTTCTAACCGATGTAACCAATTAGTGTAATCTTCTACGGTTTTAAATGGTTGCACACTTGCTCCACTGGCCAATTGAGCTACATATAAATGTAAGGATTGAATTTGAAAAATTGGCATTAATTCAAAACTGGGCAAGTCATATATCGGGGAGGCTACAGTTACGATTGGGTTCATAACACCTTGCAGTTTCAATGAACAATCCCACTTCATAACCCGTAGACTCATCCAATCTGCCGCAGTTACAGTAGTAGAATCATACCGGTCGAGCTCCTCCAAAAAATACGTGTAGCGCTCTTTTAGGTGAAAAATATAATCATCTGAAATGTAGTTAGCAATGGTGTCATTATATTTCGAATAACCCGCCTTTGTCGCTTCTATAGGATTTATGCTTTTTTTGAATTCGTAGAATTCTGTAAACACCTCAGCTACTGGCTTCTCGACGATAGGTGCTTTTTTCTTTTCCGATTGCTCGCAAGAAATAAATAAAAGAATAAAAGAAAAGAAGGAAAGCGCACGAATCATAGTTTTAGTATTTGAAATGAAAATACAAAAACTAACGATATGCTTTAGACCTCTAACGATAGAATATAAAAATTAGAGCTTTTAAACGAAGGGGGGTTGCTCTTAACTAGTTATTTCTTTAATTTGGAATTATTCTTTTCCTTAATTTTTACGTAAATAAGTTTCTTACGTCCTTTGGAATCTTCTCTTCGTTCAATTTCAAAATGAGGAATTGAATTAATTAATGGGGTCAATTTTTGAAAACCATAATTACGCGAATCAAAATTAGGTTGCTTTTTTTGCAATAAACTACCTACGTCACCTAAAAATGCCCATCCGTCATCATCCGCAACATCATCAATAGTCGTAGCTATAAAACGTAATGCCTTTGGGGTTATCTTATCAACAGTATTTTTAACGGCAGGTGTTTCATTTACGGTATCAGAAGTATCTTCCTCAGTCCTGCTTTTAAGAATCTCTATGTATATAAATTTATCACACGCCACAATAAAAGGATTGGGAGTTTTACGCTCGCCAATACCAAAAACTTGCATCCCTGCTTCTCTCAATCTAGTAGCCAAACGTGTGAAATCACTATCACTACTAACGATACAGAAACCATTGACTTTACCAGCATAAAGCACATCCATGGCATCAATAATCATTGCAGAATCTGTCGCATTTTTTCCTTGAGTATAACCATACTGTTGAATAGGTGTTATGGCATTTTCCAACAAAACATTCTTCCATTTACCTAAACGCGGGTTGGTCCAATCGCCATAGATACGTTTTATTGTAGGATTACCATATTTAGCAATCTCCTCCATCATTTCCTTTACGTAAGCAGATGGAATATTATCACCATCTATCAATACTGCTAAATTTAAATCCATAAAACTGATTTTTTATAAAGATAATTAGTTTTCAACTTGAACTGCAAGATGTTATCCTTTTAAATAGAACATTATTGAGGATTATTAGCCTTGATGGAACCTATTACCAAAAAAAGCAAAAAAGCCAACCCTAAAAATCCTACCATTTTATAAGAACCAAACGTGGATAGGCAAAGACTAAAAACACTTGGCGCCAAGGCACTTGCTAGAATTAACAAGCTCATGATTTTACCCGTAATACCACCTAAATGTTTTCTACCGAAAAACCGAGGCCATGCTACCGCATTTAGCACTGCAAAGAATCCGCCTAAAATACCAAATCCGGCAATTAACATTGGTATACCCGCAGGGGTGGATAAAAACAAAAAACCTAACGATGCCAAAAACCCTCCTATCAACATTAAGTACAAATACAATTTTAATGGCAGGTAATCACTTAAAAAATTAAACAGGGTAGAAACGGTTACCGCCACAACCGAACTCGGTAAAAAAATGGCAATAGCATCCTCTTTCACAAATCCTTCATGTGTGAAAATTGACACGACATGAAAAGTAAGTCCGGTGATAAAAAAACTATTGAATGCCAATGTAAGTCCGTACATCCAAAATGCTCTTTCCTTTTTTGCTTCCGATAGGGTAAACTGTTTTGGAACAACTGTGATCTCTTCCTCCTCCTTTGTCGGTGACTTGGCACCATCTGGCAGAAGGCCATGTTTCTCAGGCGATATTTTATAAAAAATGAAAATGAAAACACTGAAAATTAACAAGCCTATTGCTAGAAATTGCCATGTTTGTTGCCAACCATATCCTTCTATTAATGCGTTGACCCACAAAGGTGAAGATGAAAACCCAAATGAAAGTGCCACACTACTAAATGAATTTACCTTGCCTCTATTCTTATCGAACCAAATCATTATCACATTTCTGGAAGCCATCGTAAGCACTCCCTGACCTGCAAAACGTAATAGAAAAAATAATACGGTCATTAATACAAAAGGCACCATCCAAGTATCAACCGATAATACTTCTTTTATATAAGAGCTCATCGTTACTGACCATGAGCATAAAAACAAGGTCACCGCTAGCGATAACGCAGCGAAAAAAGCCACATATCTAGCTCCGTATATATCAAACCAAACCCCTGCCCTACCAATCACCAATGAACTTGCTATGGTACCTATCATGTAGGCATTACTAAATTGATTTCTAGTTAAACCCAATGCATCTTTTACAGGGTCTGTAAATACTGAAACCCCAATAGTCTGACCAGGTATACTGAAGTAAATACCTATCGTACCAATTACAAGAATTACATACCCATAAAAAATTGGGCTTTTGGCCGGGTCAATAAGTGGTTTCTGAAAAAGGTTGGACATACAAAAGTTGCTAGCCGCAAAAATACGCCTTAGCCTTCACTCACTAAAATTATATGCACGATTGCGCACTTCGTGCACTCCTATTTACACCCACAGGAATTATCTCTAACGGTAAAATAAAAATCATTATGTAGGATGCCTTTTTTATAATGCTCACTTGTGTGACTTTCGAAAAACTAGATTTAAAAATCTTAAAAACTCATCATGAAATAGGTTTTAGCTAAACTCGACCAACGATTCTATTTTTATTCCTAACTTTCTATCCTTAACAAACATACTATTCAACTCATGAAAAATAGATTTTTATTGCCTTTTATTTTTGTCGTTCTAATGATTTTTTCATCCATTTCAAGCTATGCTCAAGATAAAGAATACTACCAACTAAAAACCTATACTATCAAAAATAGTGATCAGGAAAAAAGGGTTGATACTTACTTGGAAAATGCCTATGTACCTGCTCTAAAAAGAATGGGTATTGAACATGTTGGCGTTTTTAAAGTGCGTCAAGATAATTTTAAAATGAGTGATAAAATCTATGTTTTGATTCCTTTTAAATCGTTGAGTGCATTTGACCAATTGGAGTCGATGCTTGCTTTGGATAAAACGCATCTTACAGCTGGTGCAGATTACATCAATGCGTATCATGACAATGCACCTTATGAGCGGGTTAGCTCTGTTTTGATGCGCGCCTTTCCTGACATGCCCAAAATGAAACCGACTGATGTAGCAGGTCCACGAACCGATAGGGTTTATGAACTACGTAGTTATGAAGGGCCTACCGAGGCCATGTATCGCAGAAAGGTAGCTATGTTTAATGAAGGTGGAGAAGTTGATCTTTTTAAAAATTTAGGCTTTAATGCGGTATTTTATGCCGAAGTGATTTCAGGTGATAAAATGCCTAATTTAATGTATATGACCACCTTTACGGACATGGACAAAAGAAATGCCTTATGGGAAAATTTTGTAGATTCTGATAGATGGAAGGAAATATCGGTCATGGAAAAATATGTTAATACCGTTAGTAATGCAGACATTCATTTACTTTACCCAACAGCGTATTCTGATTATTAAATCACTGCAACAACACAAATTCTACACGCCGGTTGAGTAATCTACCGGCTTTTGTTTTATTTGATGCTATGGGTTTTGAACTTCCAAAACCATCAAAATAGATCCTACTCTGCTCCACACCTTTCAACAAAAAATAATCAGCCGCAGATTTGGCCCGCTTTTCAGATAGCAACTGATTAAACCTATCTGAGCCCATAGTATCTGTATGACCACTAATTTTTATTTTCACTTCGGTATGAAGCTTCAAATAGTTTAAGATCGATGTCAACTCCTGTTGGTATACATCTTTGAGGATTGCTTTATTAAAACCGAACAGCACATCTTTAAAAACATGTACACTATCCAATTTAAAATTATGTATTGGTGGACTATCAATTTTCTTTGAATCAGTTTTGACCACTGAAATCATGTCTACATAATAATAAGACCCTTTGGTGATTTTTCTTTTGGTCTGAAATTTTTGTGTTCTTCTATTATTCTTAAAATTGCCGATGAGTATATAATTTTCCGTTCCGTTGGCGACAAACTCTTGCGTAAGCTTTATCCATTCTTTTTCATCGGAATAAAATTTTGAATACGTAATCTCAATTTGATTGGAAGTATCACCCTGCAATTTTGAAAAATGGATATTAGAAAGCACTTTGCTGGTTTCCACCTTAACCGGAAATTCTGAAAAACGGATTCCAAATTCCTTTACTGCAAAATCTGAACGTTCTGCTAAACTCACATAAAAGGAAATCGTGTAGCGCCCTCCCTTTTGTAACGTGGTCGATAAAGCCCCCTGTATATATTCCCTATAATCATCAGGCGCAAACATATAAAAACCTACATACCCAACACCGAAATTAGCAGGTTGTTGGCCATTAAAGTTCTCTGGAGTTCCCATCGAAGTACTACATCCATTGAAATAATCTGTAGAACCAAGGGTCGGTATTTTCCAGTTTTCTACATCTTGCTCTAAGTTGCCAAGTTTAACGGGGCACTGTACAAAGATTTCAAAGCTTGGATTCACCACTAGATTTTGACTAAAACCAAAACTATGCATACCGAGCAACAGTAAAAATATAATTGCGTTTTGTAGGTTTTTGAACACCATAATAAACTTATCTCTCCCTAAAGTACTGAAAACCTATAATACCATAGCATTTGGAAGAAGGCAAAAAAATGCCCTTCTAATCATTGAGAAGGGCATTTAAACATTCTGAAATTTTATATAAGTGTATTCTTAAAAATCGAATTTATACGTTGCACCACCTAACACTTGAATACCTTGTACCTGAAAATTGGCCCAACGCTGATATTCATTATTAGAAAGATTGGCGCCTTTTACAAAAAAGGAAAGCTGATTATTTAATCGGTATCCCACATGTGCATTGGCATCAAAATAACCATCTAAGGTAATCATGGTCGCCGGAAATCCACCAGGCTGTATATTTTCTACAACAACAGAAGCAAAATCTTCTCGTTCACCCATATAAAATAGATTAGCGCCCATAAACCACTTTTCTCCAATTTGATAATCCATAAAAAGAGAACCTTTCAAATTTGGCAAGTTCCAAGCAGGGTTACCTGTTTCTGTACTATAATCATATACCTCGACATTAACACCCAAGGTGAAATTACGATTCACATCTACATTCAATTCCCCAAAAATTCCTAACGTCTTTATATCATCATAAAATACATCGAAAGAATTTCCATAATAGTATCCTTTTTCATCTGATCTAAAATTATTTTGAGGGTTCAATCGATATAATGGCTTTCTATTCTCGGCAGCATACGAACCCTTAATATTATAACTAAGGTTAGGTGATAATTGACCTTTAAAACCAATATAGGCATTGTATTGACTATCGGTAGGTGCAACAGATAAAGTAGGAGAAACGAAAGGATTAGCCTCCACAAAATCATAATACGAATTCTGTTTCAGTTCCCCGGTTACACCACCGTATGCAATAACAGATTCATCCAATAACCTATAGGATGCAGTTACTGCTGGATAGATATAAAAATTGCTTTCGCTATTTTCTAAATCCATTCCATAAACCAAGTTCACTCCCAAATTTAGCGAAAGGTCATCACGAAGCATTTGTAATGACGGATTGATACCTGCTTGCAAATTCCCATAGGCTATTCCTGCATCATTGGTAGTACTATTTACATTCGCATTTTCAAAAGTTCCGCCTACATAATCCACCTTTACATTTACCCCGAAGATTTCCTCGTTCATTGGGAATTCAAAACCGGTATTAAAAATGGCTCTATTTTCACCAGAACTTACCGCATCAAAAAATCGACGGTACTTTATATCGGCTCTTTTAAAGAATGCATCCTCCACATTAATATGTGCACCAGCTTCTCCCATAAAGTAGTTTTGACTTTCATCAATACTACCAATTGTAGTTTGATCGTAAACACCTTCTGGCAAGCCATACCAGTTATACAATTGATGTTGAAGCCCTAGTGCTGCACCCCAATTTAAATCGCGATCTCGTTTTGAATAAGAAGCATCTAGTTTGGTGTCATAGAACGTATTATTTAAATCTACCCCTTTTATACCTCCTCGAGAAGATAAATGATTAAAGCCTACATCTAAATTCTCATCTCTATTGATGGTTCTACTTGTATAAAATTCTCCCAACACATTGCCATAATTACCTGCCCCAAAAGAAGCATACGAATTATATAACTGCGGTGGTGGAAGTTTTTCAACCGTTGAAGCTATTCCTTTTGAAGGCGTAAATGTTGATGCAACCGGAACAGAAAAAATACTGTAGGTAATCGGTTTTTTCTGCAATACGATCGAGTCATTCAAATCAGGAACCGACTTAATTTTAAAGGCGTCTGATACCGTAGGTGTATAGGCCTTGGTAACAGTCACTGTTTCCGTGCCTAAATCATCTTTTTTATCGTCTTGGGCAAAACTGATGTGCAGGCCTAGTGCTAAAAAAATGAATGTAATACTATGTTTGTTGTACATAGGTGTTCTTTTACTGGTGTACATTAGTTTAATTTGGATTAACTGATGAATTACTTTCTGCTTCTTTTGATTTGATAATGGCCAATTCTGCCTTAGCCTCTGAAACAATTTCTGGATACTGACTAAAATTAGTGGTGACGCTTTCTAGAATATACGTTGCCTGATAGGCATCATTTAAGGCATAATAGTTCTTGGCCATTAAGACCAAGCCTTTACCTCCCCATTCTTTATAGGTAGCATAATCCTTTGCCAATTTCTGAACGGCAACATTAGAGTTTGCAAACGACCCATCTTTATGTTCAAAATAGGCATCGTAGTAAAGGGCTTCGGCAGCCGTAGCACCAGATGCTATCTTCAATACCTCTCCATAGGCAGATTTTGCTTTTTGCTCATCATTAGTAGCAATGGCCGAACGTGCTATCATAATATGGGCATCACTCTTTATACGGTTATCGATATTTTTCGTAGACAATACCTTATCCGCATATTCTAATGTTTTTGAATAGTTATTCTGACCATAGTATCCTTTCATCAAGTTAGACCTGGCGAATGTTCTATTCTGCATAATGTTAGCCTGACGCTCTAATTTCAATAAGTAGGGTAACGCCGTAGTGTAATCATCCTTTCCTATATAGACTTCACAAACTCGTGTCAACGCTTGCTCGGCATACTCACTGGTACTTCTATCGGCAACGTATTTATAATACGGTAAAGCCGATTCCTTTTCTCCTTTACCAAAGTACAATTGAGCCAAACTGAAATTAGCATCAACCGCATGCAATCCATTCGAAAATTGTTGGATGTAATTTTCATAGGCTCGTATGGCCGCCTCGACTTTACCTTCCATGTTCTGCTTTTGGGCGGCATCAAAACTGGCATTATCTAGTTCTGTATCGGTTACCTCTACAAAATCTAAACCACGTACCCATTCAGCATATTCATTTACCTGTCCCAAATCTATATAGACCAATTTCGCGGTAGCAACTGCTTGTATCGCTTCTTGAGTCTTCGGATAATCACGAACTACAGTCTTAAATTTCACTAAGGCCGCTTCGTTTCTATTTGCGTTATAATTGACCAAACCTTGTCTCATCAATGCTTGTGGCACCAATGAACTGCCTTTGTATTCTTCAATCAAACGGTCATACGCTTGCAATCCTTTATTTTCTTGACCTTGGGATACAAACGTATTCCCTAATTCAAAAAGCGCATCATCCTTGAAACTTGATCTTGGATACTGGCTGACGAATAATTCTAAATTTTCGATTTTGCTGTCCCCTCTGTCCACATAGCCATAACTCATTGCTTTTTGGTACGAAGCATAGTCTTTCTCTGGTCCGGTTAAGGCCAAAGCCTTATTATACGTTTCTATTGCTGGCCAATATTTACTAGTAGCATAATAGCTATCACCCAAGCGTAAAAAACCATCGTGTAATTTCTCAACTTCCGCGTTTCCGTTTTTCGTAAAGGAATCAAAGTATGTAATTGCATCAGAATAATTTTTCTGTTTAAAATAGGCATAGGCCAGACTATAATCGATTTCACGGTACATCTCCGTATTCTTAGCTGACTGATTATTTTTAAAAGCAACATAGCCTTTTACCGCATCATCAAAACGATTCGAGATATAATCGGCCTCTGCTTTCCAGTAATTCGCACGTGCTTTGAATAGCATATTTTCTGCACTTGAAAGTGATTTACCGAAATTCTCTGAAGCAGCAGTATAGTCTCCTTCCATAAAAAGCTCGATACCTCTATAATACGCTACCATTTGGTAAACGGTTTTACTGGCGTAATTTTTATTCTCCTCAAGCAATTTCATCGCTCCAGCAAAATTCTTTGAAGTGATATACGAATCTACCAATAGGGTTTGCATCTCCTCTTGGTGCTCATCGTTCGGATACGTCTTTAGATAATTAGTGATCACCGCAGGTACCGCTTCGTAGGCATTACCCACTTCATAGCTCAAACGGGCATAATTCAAAAATGCATCCTTTTGTATCTCTACACTATAATCCATTTGAGAAGCATTCCTAAACGCATTCAAAGCCTCCTGCTTTTTATCCAACTTCAAATAACACTCCGCCAAATGATAGTAAGCATTCTGTGCAACGCTATTTGTGCCGCCAATAATTTTATTGAACTGGGCTATGGCATTTGCATAATCGCCTCCCTTGTAATAGGCATAACCTAGGTAGTAATAATCGGTGTTGCTCCATTTACCGCCCTTTCCATTATACGCTGTCAAATAAGGAACCGCATTTTCATATTGCTTTAAGTTGAAATAACTCTCTCCAATAATTTTATTCAGTTCAGAAACTTCTTTTCTATCAGACTTAGGTAATTGTTTTTTAGCCAAGGCAATGGATTCTTCAAACTTACCTAGCTTAAAATTCATATCAGCTTGGTAGTAACTCAACTTTTCTTCGAGCACATCTTGATCCGTAATCTGGTCAAAACGTTCGTTGGCAGTTTCGTAATCATCTTGCTGATACGATATATAACCTAAATAATACTTAGCCTGTGAACCGTATATAGGTGATGTAGTTACCTTTTCTAAATAGTTCTCTGCCTGCGCTGTTTTACGTGATGAGAATAAAGAATAACCATAATTAAAGTTGAACCTGTCCATCTCGCCACGAGACAATGATTTTTGGTCCACCTTGTCATACCACTTTAAGGCATACGGATATTTACCTGTCTGAAAATAGTATTCGGCCACATCTGCAAAGGCAGAATTCCGCTTCGTAGAGGTGGGGTATTTTTCCACAAAATCCTCCATTAAACGATCGGCTCCGATTTGGTTTAACCGCACGGCAGCATTGGCTGCATAGTAAGCACTATTGGCAGCGGTCTCCTCGTCTTTTGTGGTCACGTTGACCTTGTCAAAAATGGTCTGTGCCGCTTGATACTGTTCGTTGTTGTAAAGCGCCAAGGCGTCTTGAAAAGCTTTCTGTTCGTGGGTGTAAATCTTAGATTCCTGGGCACTGGTCAAAACGACCAATCCCAATACCATCGGAATAAAAGCGGTGATTTTTTTAAGCATAGTGTTCTGTTACTATTTAAATATACCGGTTATCACATGGGATAACGGCGAAAATTGTTCCTAAGTATGTGCATTACCAGTGCAAAAGAAAAGAATTTAAAAAAGGGTTCTTTAATATCAATAAGAACTTATTACTTTTATATCAACATTAGCGCTATGAAAGAGATTGTTTTAGAACTTAAGGATGCTTCGATTTTTCAAAAAGACAGTTTGGTTTTGAGCGAAGTGAGTTTAAAAGTTGAAAAAGGAGAATTTGTATACCTTATTGGTAAAACGGGAAGCGGTAAAAGTAGCTTCATGAAAACGCTTTACGGCGATTTGCCGTTGCAAAAAGGTGAAGGTCATATTGTTGAGTTCAACTTAAAGACGCTAAAAGAAAGTGAAATTCCGTTTCTACGTAGAAAATTAGGAATCGTTTTTCAGGATTTCAAACTGCTTCCAGACCGAAATATCAACCAGAATATGCTTTTTGTTTTGAAAGCAACTGGCTGGACAGACAATGCAAAAATCGATGCTCAAGTGCTATCGGTACTTGAAAAAGTAGGTATGAAAACCAAAGGCTTTAAATTTCCACATGAACTTTCTGGTGGTGAACAACAGCGTATTGCGATTGCACGTGCCCTTTTGAACGACCCAGAACTTATTCTTGCAGATGAACCTACCGGAAACCTCGATCCACAGACCAGTGTAGAGGTCATGAAAGTACTACAAGAAATCAATAAAGCTGGACGAACTATTCTAATGGCCACCCACGATTATGCCTTGATTCTTAAATACCCCTCCAAAACCCTTAAGTGCGATGCCAATAAGGTCTTTGAAGTGGTGCAAAGGGCGGTGTAGAGGTTTTTATGGATAAATAATTTAAAATCGGCTACCTTAATATATATCCATACATGTCCAAGGATAAAAAGGAAGTTTTATATTCAATTTTAAAAGCAGGAATAGCATCTATACCTATAATTGGTAGTACAGCTTCTGAAATATTACCTCTTCTTTTAAAAAACCCCATTGAAAAAAGACGAGAGATTTGGATGCAAGAAGTAGGGGAAAAACTAAAGGTTCTTGAAGTAAAGAATAAAATTGAACTAAACGAATTAGCTAATAATGATATTTTTATTGATACGGTTATAAACATTTCAACCGAAGCCCTAAAAACAAGTGAGAAAGAAAAATTAGATTATTTCAAAAATGCTCTCTTAAATACTGCAATACACGAGAACCTTGACTCATCTGAAATTAACTTTTTCACTCGATTCATAACGGATTTCACTGTATGGCATATTAAAATCTTAAAGGTTTTTGATAACCCAATCAAGTGGTTTATCGAGAATGAAATAGATTTTCCTGAATATGCCACAGCACCTTTATCTAAGATACTTTTTAAAGCCTATTCAGCGCTTAAAAGTAGAAAGGAATTTTGTGATTTAATATGGTCTGACTTATATAGTTCAGGATTAATAAATACCAGTGAATTAAAGGTAGGTGTTAATTTAAATGGGTTAAAATCTTCTAGAACAACTGAGTTTGGAAAGAAATTTTTATCTTTTATTGAAATCCAAGATAATTAATAAATTTTACAACTTTCACGAGAGAAAATCACCCAATTGAGAAACCCCGTGATAAGCAGTTTTTTTTTAAAAAACCTAATAACTATAAAAAGTCAATACAAAATAACAAACATGATTATAGACGTACACACCCACATCAACAACTATCATGAAGATAAAGTGGTCTCCTTAAACGAAAGTTTAGATAAGCTTTCGCAAAACATGGCTGAGAATAATATTGATTATTCGTTGGTGCTTACCTCATACAAAGTGAATGAACATCGACCTAGTACCAGGCAAGTGGTAGAAGCTATAAAAGGCTATAAAAATTTGGGTGTTGTTTCTGGCGTTAGTTATCACCACTATAACCACAGAGATGTACGGGAAATTAGTGAATACCTTGAAAAGGGGTTTATTAAGGGCTTGAAATTTTATCCTGGTTACGAGCCTTTTTATCCGAATGATATTCGTTTTAAATTGATGTACGAAATGGCGATTGAATATGATGTGCCAGTGATGTTTCATTCTGGGGACACCTATGCCCCTACTGGGAAAATAAAATATTCACACCCTATTCATATTGATGATTTAGCCGTTGATTATCCCGATTTAAAAATTGTGATTTGTCATGTGGGTAATCCGTGGATTAAGGATTGTATGGAAATCGTTTATAAGAACAAAAACGTATACGCAGATATATCAGGGTTAGTACTCGGTGATTTTTCAGATAAGTTTGAACGCTACATGAAAAAGGAAATCGAAGAAATGATAACCTATGCTGGTGACCCCAACTATTTACTATACGGTACAGATTGGCCCATTTCTAATATGAAATCCTATTTAAAATTCATGAATCAATTAGATTTAGCGGACGAAAAGAAGGAATTAATTCTTTGGAAAAATGCAGCTGAACTCTTCAAAATTGATGTTAGTAAGCTTTAGTTTAAAGTAAACGATACGACTTAAAATAGTTGTTAGTTGTTAGTTGTTAGTTGTTAGTTGTTAGTTGTTAGTTGTTAGTTGTTAGTTGTTAGTTGTTAGTTGTTAGTTGTTAGTTGTTAGTTGTTAGTTGTTAGTTGTTAGTTGTTAGTTGTTAGAAATTTAAAAGAAAAAATATAAAAGCGTATTGCAAACGCAAAATAAACAATTTAAATAGCGAAAAGCGAAAAATAAGCTTCCTATGAAGAACCCCGAAAAAGAACGTTTAGCCCAACACCAAAAAGAAGAAAAAGATTGGTTAAAATGGGGTCCTTATTTAAGTGAGCGCCAATGGGGAACGGTACGGGAAGATTATAGCGCTGTTGGAGATGCTTGGAATTATTTTCCACATGAGCAAGCCAGAAGTAGGGTTTTTCGATGGGGTGAAGATGGTATTGCGGGTATTAGCGACCGCTATTGCAATATGTGTTTTAGCATTGCCCTTTGGAATGGGCAAGACCCTATTTTAAAAGAGCGCCTTTTTGGTTTAACGGGTCCGCAAGGTAATCACGGTGAAGATGTAAAAGAACTCTATTACTATGTAGAGAATACGCCTTCTCATTCGTATATGAAGTATCTGTACAAATATCCTCAAAGCAGGTATCCGTATGAGCAGTTGGTCAGTGAAAACCAAAACCGCGATAGAAAAGCATTGGAATTTGAATTGTTGGATACTGGTATTTTTGATGACAACGCCTACTTTGATGTAGCTACCGAATATGCCAAGGCAGATGAAAGCGATATCCTTATTCAAATTACTATTACCAATAGAAATGACAAACCTGCACCAATAGCGCTTTTACCGCAATTGATTATGCGTAATCATTGGACGTTTAAAGAAATGTCTAAAAAGCCGGTCATCACAAAACAAGGTAAAGATGCCAATGCTTTTGTAAACATTGACCACCCTTATGTTGGGAACTACAACTTGTATTTTCAGCCAGCGGATAAATTATTGTTCACTGAAAACGAAACAAATCGAGAAGCTGTTTACAACGAAAATAATCAACATCCCTTTAAAAAAGATTTGTTTCATTATGCCGTATGTAACAACGATTTTGATTTAGCCACCCAAAACGATTCGGGAACTAAATTTGCGCCCTTATATGAAATGCAGCTGAAAGGTGGTGAATCGAAGATCTTTCAACTAAGATTGACAGAGCAAAAACTTAAAGAACCTTTTGCTGATTTTAACGACATCTTCTCAAAGAGACAGCAAGAGTGTACTGTGTTTTACAATGAAATTACCCCAAAGGCTACTGACGAGCGTAAAGCCATTTTGAAGCAAGCATTCGCCGGCTTACTATGGTCAAAACAATACTACAACTACGAAGTTGAAAAGTGGTTGGATGGAGATTCAAAAACCTCAAGACCTCCACAAGAACGCCTAAGTGGTCGTAACAGTAATTGGAAAACGTTGCGTAACCATGATATCCTCTCTATGCCAGATGCATGGGAATATCCTTGGTATGCTGCATGGGATTCTGCTTTTCATTGTGCCTCTTTTGCTTTAATTGACCCTGACTTCGCTAAAGAGCAATTATTGCTATTTACCAAAGAATGGTACATGTCACCTAACGGACAAATACCTGCCTACGAATGGAATTTTAGTGATGTGAATCCGCCTGTACAGGCATGGGCCACTCTACAAATTTTCAAAACGGACAAAGAAAAGAACGGTAAAGGAGATATAAAGTTTCTAAAACGCATGTTCAACAAACTGTCATTAAACTTCACCTGGTGGGTGAACCGATTAGACAGAAATGATAATAACGTCTTTCAAGGAGGATTTCTTGGTCTCGATAATATTGGCGTCTTTGACCGTAGCCATGGTGTACCGGGTAATGGATTTCTGGATCAAGTTGATGGTACCGCATGGATGGCTTTATATAGCCTGAACATGCTTGAAATGAGTTTGCAAATCGCAGAAGAAGATGACGCTTACGAGGATATGGCCACCAAATATTTCGGACATTTTATATTCATAGCAGAAGCTTTGAACAAAATGGATACGGATAAGGCAAACACTTGGGACGATATTGAAGGATTTTTTTATGACCGGTTAATCTTGCCCGATGGTAGGTCTACGACCATAAAAGTACGATCCATTGCAGGTATGCTTTCTCTTGCTGCTGTGCTTACCATTAAGAAAAGCACCTTAGAAAAATTCCCTAAGTTCAAGGATAGCATTCTTTGGTTTCAAAAATATAGGGCCGATAATTTAAAGTATGATGTGATTCAACAGTTCAATGATGGGGATGATTTGTTGTTATCATTAGTACCCAAAGACCGGATGCAAAAACTAGTCACTAGCTTGTTGGACGAAAAGGAGTTTTTGAGTCCGTATGGTATCCGTTCCTTATCAAAAATACATGAGACAGCTTACAAAATTCAGATTGATGGCATTGACTATTCGATAGATTATGAACCCGCAGAATCAACAGTTTCGCTCTTTGGTGGAAACTCGAATTGGCGCGGCCCTATTTGGATGCCCATGAACTATTTGTTCATTCAAGCCTTACGGGAATACCATACCTATAGTGGAAATGATTTTCTATTTGAATACCCTACAGGCAGTTCTAAATTATTAAATCTAAAACAGGTAAGCGATGCATTAAGCAAACGCCTGATTACTATGTTCGAAAAAGATGCTGAAGGCAACCGACCCGTAAACCAAAATTATCAGCAACAGTATAAAGATGCGAACTTTAAAGACCTCATCTTATTCTATGAATATTTTCACGGAGAAAATGGCAGAGGTTTAGGAGCATCACACCAAACCGGATGGACTGCCTTAGTAGCCAACCTCATCGAGCAATTAGAAAATTAATAGGATTTTAATTTATCAGCATAAAAGTTAAGATACCAGCGGCATATCCTATTATCGCCAACAAGGATATATGTTTTAGATACCACATAAAATCAATTTTAAGAATTCCCATAATGGCAACTCCTGCAGCAGAACCTATGATGAGTATACTACCACCTGTACCTGCACAAAAGGCTAACAATTCCCAGAAATCTGAATCAACCGGATACGTCTCTAAGCTGTACATGCCCATGGTACCCGCAACCAAGGGTACATTATCTACAATAGAAGACAACACCCCGATAATTGCATTTACCACGTAAATACTATCAAAATTTGAATCGAGCAAACGTGACATATCTGCCAAATGACCTGCAGACTGCAAAGCACCTACCGCTACCAGAATACCAAGAAAGAACAAAATACTTGGCGTATCAATCCTACGTAATACATTAGAAATAGACAACATCTTCTTTTCCTCCAACGTTTTATTTCGATGCATAAGTTCAGTCGAAATCCACACCACACTCAAGCCTAATAAAATACCCATGAAGGGTGGTAAATGCGTGATGGTCTTGAAAATTGGCACAAATAATAATGCTCCAATACCAATAGCAAAAACAACATTTTTTTCAAATGTGCTTATTTGAACGTGATGCGAAACTATAGTATACTGCTCAGGAATTTTAGAAATATCCCCTTTAAACCTAAACGAAGTGATGACCAAAGGCACCAGCAAACAGACCAGGCTAGGTAAGAAGATTTCTTTGATAATATGCAATGCGGTAATTTGACCACCAATCCATAACATGATAGTCGTAACATCGCCAATGGGTGACCATGCACCACCCGCATTAGCAGCAATAATCAATAATCCGGCAAACATCCATAAATCCTTTTTCTCATGAATCAGTTTTCGAAGTAATGCCGACATTACGATTGCCGTGGTTAAATTATCTAAAGCTGCAGAAAGAAAGAACGTCAATACGCAGAGAATCCATAACAATTTTACCCGATTGGTGGTAGTTATTTTATCCGTAATAACAGAAAAACCTTCATGAGCATCAATGATTTCTACGATGGTCATGGCACCCAAAAGAAAAAATAAGATTTCAGATATTTCCCCTAAATTCTCCCGAAGACTTTCGGTAACGAACGAAATGGAATCCTCCCCAGGTATATCCGTTAAAAAAGAGTCTCGTCCAAAAATAAAAACAACCCAACAAAGTGTACCTGTGAGTAATGCCGTCGCAGCCTTATCAACTTTGACATTATGCTCCAAGGCAATAAAAACATAACCAACAATAAAAACGGCAAGTAATGTTAGATACATCAACAAATAAATTAAAGGTTCATTACCAATAGCGTCCTAAACGATTAAAAAAGAGAAAGGGAATTCTGTTCCTCAAAGTTACCTTTGTGGTGCACTCAAAACCACACCTTTCTCTTATGTTAAATATAACCTTGTTTTCCCAAATCATCTCGA